>JAZGEY010000054.1:0-28202 GCA_036478985.1 Rhizobiaceae bacterium | reverse complement strand
ACAGTAGTTCCAATAACCAAATACTCGCCCACACGAAAAGCATCATCAACGAGGAAGAATATACCGGCGACGACGTCTTTCACCAGCGCTTGTGCACCAAAACCGACAGCCAAACCAACAATCCCAGCACCAGCGAGTAGAGGCGTGGTGTCCACACCAATATAGCTAAGCGCCATAAGTAGAGTTATTGTGGCAACGATAATCTGTAGTGTAAATCGGATCATCGGGAGAACCGTCGATAGGCGTGAGCCCCCCTGACCACCACCTTCGCCACCAGCTCCGGGTTCTTCAGTTAAACCCTCGGCAGTCTGTTCTGCCGCCAGCTTACGATTGAGGAGGAGTGTGAGTACTTCCCAAACAAAATATCCGATCGCCACTATCATGAGCATTTCGATGAAGCGACCTACGAATTGCGCACCCAGCCCAACACCTGAGCTAGCCAAGTTGATAAAATCAATGTCCCACAGCTTGGCAATTGTTAAAATGACCAAACCGAATAACAACACGCGCCCAATGCGGATATAACTGCGTTTGGTGGAGTGATAGGCTTGATGGGCGAGCATGCCTTCCCCCTGTATTGGCGGCACGAGATGGCGCACTAAACCGCGAACACCAACGTCCATTGCTGGTGAGAATGTAATCAAAGTCAAAACGATATACTGCCGCCCACCAAGCAAATCAAAACGCCCCATTCCAGCGATGATTTCAACAATTAACCACATGAGGATCGTGATCCCTATGATGAGCCAGGGATAGATTTTCGCAATGCGAAATTCGGTTGGGGTAACTTCCTCAGGCCTTGAGCCGATCAAGATTTGTGTAAGACCCTCTCTTGCCTGAATACCAATGACGATCAACCAAATAAAGAGCGCCATGTTGATCCAATAACCCAAGCGCGTTTCCCCTACCGTTACGCCATACATCGCATGGAATTGAAGGATGAAACCCATGAAACCTATGAGAAGAGATAGGCCGATTACATTCCTGTGAAAATATTTTGCGGTTTCGTCTGGAATGCTGATGAGACGCAAGTTTGGACTGTTGGGAGCATTCAAGAGCCTTGAAAAGGCCCATGCCAACCTTGGTACAACCACCATAGTTCCCATGAAAAGAAGAATGATTGGAACAAGGTCTGCAGGTGCTATCAATTGGCCAACAAATCGTGTGACCCAAAAGAAAATGAAAAGTGCTATGAGATCCCAAAACAGCCTTGAGCCAAGAATTTTTAATGTGGCTCCAAGAGTGTTGGCATCACTAAAACTTTGAATATTTTCTCGCCTCTTACGGGTGAGTTTATTGACTATATATTCGGCAACTAATCCAGCACCGATCGACCCGATGATAACGCCAAGGAGTTTCAACAACCCAGAGCTTCCATGCCTCTCGGCGAAAGTGGATGTACTGGTCTTCAAGCCGTCCCAAATGCGAGGTACTTTATCCACTGCAGTTGTAAAGCTGTTAGCAATACTCTTTCCCCAAATCCCAAATAGTTGAACCAGGCCTATTTCAGAGTCAGGGTTTTTAGCGTTTTCAGTGGCGGCAACGGCATCCAACCTCTCTAGTAAAAGCTTGCGAACCTGCTCGTCGTTAAGTGTTGAAACCAACCCTCTAACAGCCTCAGGAGTTAGCGGCGTTGGTAAAATGACCGTTTGTTCTATGACAGAATCAGAACTACCCAGTGGTAAGGTTTGAGCTGATGAATTACTCACCGACGCAGTCAGTACGAGGAATACAACGAGGATGTATGAAAAAATGTTCATTTTAGTTTCCAAGGCTTAGAGGTAGGAAAGGCCATGCAGTAAACCATCCATCACAATTTGATGATTTCGACAATAAATTAGTGAATTCGCTTGTTTTCATGTTATTTTCGCCCCATTCAGTAGTCACTTCTCATTAGCAGGGAAGTATGTGATGCCTTAATTGGCACGACAATAGTGTTATAGGTTAATTATTGTTAGCCAAAAAACGACAGCTTCCTGTTTAATAGGATTTGAACCTCACTTGGTTCAAAGCGCACTTAAGTATTTATGGAATGGAGATGCAGGTTATGAGCCAGAAAAATATGAATGGCCGCAGCCACACCCGAAGATCATTTGGTCGCATGGCAACCACCTTAATGGTGGGTGGTGCTGTAACTGCCACTTCTGCAAATGCGCAGACGGCTATTGATAAAATCATCAATGCCCAAGGCCGCGATACCTGGGGTGATAAGTTTGATTCGCGCTCGACTGCTCGCGCAAAAGTTTCGTCTAACACTCCTATCTTCGCACCCGCTACGGTTGATTACATTCAACAGGCAATTGCTGAATATCAAAATATTGTTGCATCAGGCGGTTGGCCTGTGGTCCCTGCTGACAAAAAGATGAAACTTGGTGTTTCTTCTCGCGCAGTGAGCGTGTTGCGCCGTCGCCTTATCGTTTCTGGTGACCTGTCCCGTGGGGCAGGGTCTTCGAACCAATTTGATAGCTATGTAGATGCGGCTGTTAAGCGTATGCAGCGCCGCCACGGCCTTCCTGCTGATGGTGTGTTGGGTCGCTATTCCTTCGCCGCTCTAAATGTGCCTGCAAATATCCGACTTGGACAATTGCGCACAAACCTGGTTCGTTTGAAATCCATGTCCGGTTTTTTGGGCAAGCGCTATGTGATGGTCAATATACCCGCAGCTCAAGTTGAAGCGGTTGAGAACAACCGTGTCGCCCAGCGTCACACCGCTATTGTTGGTCGTACGAGCCGCCAAACACCTATTCTCAATTCTAAAATTTATGAGATCAATCTCAATCCCTATTGGACAGCGCCGAAGTCAATCATTCGGAAGGATATCATTCCTTTGATGCGCAAAGATCCAACTTACTTAAAGCGTAATAAAATCCTGCTGTTTGATGGCAATGGCAAGGAGGTTCCTCCCTCTGCAGTAAATTGGAGTACCGATGAAGCGGTGAAATTGCGGTTCCGCCAAGAGCCAAGCCGCATCAATGCCATGAGTTCTGCAAAAATAAACTTCCCTAACCCCCATGCGGTGTATATGCACGATACGCCTCAAAAAGGCTTGTTTAACAAGCTGACGCGGTTTGAATCATCCGGTTGTGTTCGGGTGAAAAACATTCGTGATCTACTCGTTTGGCTTGCAAAAGACACGGCGGGTGGTTCGCGTTCATCACTAGAAGGTATCATCAGATCAGGTGAACGTACCGACTTGAGGTTGGCTTCTGCTGTACCTGTGTACTTCACCTATATCAGCGCCTGGTCCACGGATAATGGTGTTGTCCAATTCCGTGATGATATTTACCAGCGTGACGGTGTGGACGAATTGGCTTTAAGTCAGTAAGTAGAGCCTGTAACGCGGTATTGAGCAGTCCCAGAGTGCGCCTGTTCAATGCCAAGAGGCAACATATCTATTCATCTTCGGCTATAAGCTGCTGGGCGCGTGGGTTTGGATAAAACCCACCCGTTTCTAAACAATTTGGGGTTCTATTTCATGACAACTGAAACATTTTTTGGCCGTACACTGGCTGATACTGATCCAAAGCTCTTCTCTTCAATCATTGGTGAATTAGGCCGCCAGCGTCATGAGGTCGAACTTATTGCCTCCGAAAATATCGTTTCCCGCGCAGTGCTTGAAGCTCAGGGTTCAATCATGACAAACAAATATGCCGAAGGTTATCCGGGCCGTCGTTACTACGGCGGTTGCGAGTTTGTTGATATCGCCGAAGAATTGGCTATTGATCGGGCAAAGCAATTGTTCGGTTGTGAATTTGCCAACGTGCAGCCTAATTCAGGCTCGCAGGCAAACCAAGCTGTGTTCCAAGCGTTGATTAAGCCAGGTGATACTATCATGGGCATGAGCCTTGATGCGGGTGGTCACCTGACACACGGTTCTGCTCCAAACCAGTCTGGTAAATGGTTCAATGCCGTTCAATACGGCGTTCGCAAAGACACCAATCAGATTGATTTTGATGAAGTTGAAGCTTTAGCCAAAGAGCATAAGCCAAAACTAATCATTGCTGGCGGCTCAGCCTATCCGCGCCAAATTGATTTCGCAAAATTCCGAGAGATTGCTGATATGGTTGGCGCATTCTTGTTCGTTGATATGGCGCACATAGCGGGTCTTGTGGCAACGGGTGTTCACCCAAGCCCATTCCCCCACGCCCATGTTGCAACCTCAACAACCCACAAAACCTTGCGCGGCCCCCGTGGTGGATTGATTTTGACAAACGATGAGGCTCTATCAAAAAAGCTTAATTCAGCTATCTTCCCCGGTATTCAAGGCGGCCCGTTGATGCACGTTATTGCCGCAAAGGCTGTGGCCTTTGGTGAAGCACTTACGCCAGAGTTTACCGCCTACGCAAAAAGCGTCGTTGAAAACGCTAAAGCGTTGGGTGAGACACTTAAAGCTGGCGGCTTGGACTTGGTATCTGGTGGCACGGATACCCATGTTCTGCTTGTTGACCTGCGTCCCAAAAGCCTGACTGGTAAAGTTGTTGAAGCTGCCCTTGGTCGCGCTAACATGACCTGCAACAAGAACGGTGTGCCATTTGATCCAGAAAAACCAACAATCACTTCAGGTATTCGTTTGGGAACTCCAGCGGCAACCACACGTGGTTTCGGTGTTGCTGAATTCCAAGAGGTTGGTACTCACATTCTAGAAGTTGTCGAAGGACTAAAAGCCAATGGCGAAGAAGGCAATGCCGCTGTAGAAGCTGCGGTTGCTAAAAAAGTGATTACACTAACAGATCGCTTCCCAATCTACTCAGTTCAGCGCTAACCGGATAGCTCAGAGTAAGGTATAAACCATGCGTTGCCCGTTTTGTAATTGTGATGATACGCAGGTGAAGGATAGTCGTCCCTCCGAGGACAATACGACTATCCGCCGCCGCCGTGTCTGTTCAGATTGCGGTGGCCGCTTCACTACTTTTGAGCGTATTCAATTACGAGAATTGATGGTTATGAAAAAATCGGGCCGTAAGGTCCCATTTAATCGCGAAAAACTAGCCAAATCGGTCTATATTGCCCTACGAAAGCGCGATGTTGATGAGGCGCGAATTGAACGCATGATAAGTGGTGTTGTGCGTCAACTGGAAAGCTCTGGCGAAGCAGAAATAGAAGTTGGCGCTATTGGTGCACTCGTGATGGAAGGGCTGAAAGGCCTTGATGATGTCGCTTATGTGCGCTTCGCCAGCGTCTATCGAGATTTCACAAAGGCGCGTGATTTTGAAGAGCTACTTGGTGAGCTTTCCAAGGCAGAGGGCAATGACAAAACCGGCTGACCAAGATTATATGGCGGCGTGCCTGCGCTTAGCCCGCCGGCATAGGGGACTGACGGGAACAAACCCTGCAGTGGGAACGCTGCTGGTAAGGGACGGCGTAATTCTTGGTAAAGGGATCACCGCAAAGGGTGGGCGGCCTCACGCTGAGCGGATCGCAATTGATCAAGCAGGCGGATCGGCTAAGGGCGCAACAGCCTATGTATCCCTAGAACCCTGCGCCCACCACGGCGCAACCCCGCCCTGCGCACAGGCTTTAATAAATGCAGGTGTCACCCGTGTTGTGACCGCTTGGACAGACCCAGATAATCGAGTTGATGGGAAAGGCCACGCCATGCTGCGCGAGGTTGGAATTGCCGTTGAATGTGGATGCGTAGCAGAAACCGCCGCTACTGATCTTGCGGGATACTTGAATCGAAAACAGAACAATCGTCCGCAAGTGATTCTAAAGCTTGCTGTTTCCAAGGATGGAAAACTTGGAATAGCGGGCCATGAAGTTGCTATGACAGGGGCACGTGCAAAAAGCTATGTTCATCGGATGCGTGCGGAATATGAAGCAATTCTTGTTGGTCGTGGTACTGTGGAAAGCGATGATCCAGAGCTGACTTGTCGTCTAATAGGGCTAACTGTCCGCTCGCCCCATCGTTATATTCTCGATACAAACGCGACTCTTTCTCCAACCTCAAAGCTTGCCCAATCTGCTAATGATGTGCCTGTTTCAGTAATCACCGCAAGGTCTTCGCTTGAAGATGAGTTAACCCAGCAGGGCGTTCGATATTTTGCCGCGGAAACCCACGATGGTAGGTTGGCATTACCAGAAGTTCTCGAAGATATGGGGGCTGCGGGAATATCGACCCTCATGGTTGAGGGGGGGGCTGAGACCGCCCGTTCATTCCTTGATGCTGGATTGGTAGATGAGATTGCATTGTTTACGGGTGCGATCGAGATTGGAGAGGCGGGTATCCCATCCCCATTGAGCTGTGATATAATGCCTAAGGAGTTTAAGCTCACACGTAAGCTGAAATTGGCTGACGATACGCTCCATATATATCGTAAGGCTTGATCTATGTTTACTGGAATTATTACAGATATCGGCACTATTGAGAAAGTGGAACAATTGGCTGAGGGCAAGCGCTATAGTGTTGCTTCCAGCTATGACTTGGACGGAATTGATATCGGCGCATCCATTGCCCACAATGGGGTTTGCCTGACCGTTGTGTCAAAAGATCAGGGGCAATATCAAGTTGAAGCTTGGGAGGAAGCCCTTCGGCTCACCAATGCGAATACTTGGGGAATGGGAACAAGGCTAAACCTCGAAAGAGCCTTAAAAATTGGCGACGAATTGGGCGGGCATATTGTTTCTGGCCATGTTGATGGCATGGCAGAAATTATAAAGATTAAACAAGAAGGGGAGGCCAGTCGCTATACAGTCCGCGCCGCTAAAGATTTGGCTCGGTTTATCGCTCCAAAAGGATCCGTAGCCCTAAACGGCGCATCACTAACGGTAAATGGTGTCGATGGTCCTGATTTTGATGTCCTGCTCATCAAGCATAGCCAAGAAGTAACCACTTGGGGGCAGGCGCGAGTGGGCGATTGGATTAACATTGAAGTTGATACTATGGCGCGGTACGCAGCGCGATTGGCAGAATTTCCATCAACTTAGCCGAATTATCTTGCACTCCCAGCGCACCCATGTTTTGTGCCATAAACCAGACGCCAACAAAGCCAAACCCCAGAAGAACCCATGCCTCATATTCTGATTATTGATGCTCCATACTATACACACATCTCAAAGGCCCTGATGGAAGGGGCCGAAGATGTATTGACGAGGGAAGGGGCAACTTGGGACTACATCTCAGTACCTGGTGTGTTGGAAATCCCTGCGGCCATCTCTATGGCATTAGAGGGCATGGAACGCGGTAAAACGAATTATGATGGATTTATCACACTAGGTTGCGTTATTCGTGGAGAGACCACTCATTATGAGGTGGTTGCCTTTGAATCTGCCCGTGCGATTATGGATTTAACAATAGCCGAGTGTTTAGCGCTAGGTAATGGTATACAAACTGTAGAAAATGAAGCTCAGGCATTGGCCCGTGCTAACAAAAATGAGTTGAATAAAGGTGGCCACGCGGCCTCCGCCGTTCTTGATATGATAAAATTACGTGAGAAATTTCTTGTCTAAATCAACCAACACCAAACCAGCTAATAAACGCGGGGCAGCACGTCTTTCGGCCGTACAAGCCCTGTATCAGATGGACATCAGTGGCGCAGGATTGACGGAAGTTGTTGCCGAATATGAGAATTTTCGCCTTGGTCGAGAAATTGATGGGGAAACTTATCTTGAGGCAGACCTTTCTTGGTTTCGTGGAATTGTTGCGGGGGTCGTTAAAGACCAAAAGCAAATTGACCCTATTATCCACCAAGCACTAACCAAAGACTGGCCGCTTTCCCGTATTGATTCCACTCTTCGGGCGGTCCTTCGTGCCGCCGTGTTCGAGCTAACCAAACGTCCCGACGTTGATGCCCGTGTTGTGGTCACCGAATATGTTGAGGTAGCAAAAGCTTTCTTTGAAACTGAAGAACCTAAGATGGTGAATGGGGTGTTGGATCGCGTTGCCCGTCAATTGCGTGCAGGTGAGTTAGACGACAAACCAGAATTAGAGGCGACTCCAAAGGTAGAGCCTACTAAAGAGCTCGCCGCAGAAGACGAGCCTACAGCGGAAGCTGCACCAGAGTCTGCTTCAGAGTCAAAAGAGTGAGCCGCGAGGGTGAATTCGAATGGATCGCCCGTTATCTAGCTCCATTGGCAGGGGATGGTTCGTTTAATCTAAAGGATGATGCGGCACTTCTAACTGTTCCCGATGGCATGGAACTAGTGGTTACCCAAGATGCGATTTTAGAAAATATACATTTCTTGCCTGATGACCCTGTTGATACAGTGGCTCAAAAGGCTCTGCGGGTGAATATTTCAGACATCGTTGCCAAGGGCGCAAAACCATTTGCCTATACAATGGCCTTAGGTGTTCCCGACAATTGGGAAGACCACGAAATGTTGCGCTTCGCCAATGGGCTAGAGGAAGATCAAAAACGATACGGCCTTAAACTCACAGGCGGAGATACTTACCGTTCTCCCGACAAGCTATGTATTGCCATTACGATGTTTGGGGCCGTGTCGAAAGGGAGCTACAAAAGTCGACTTGGAGCAAAAACGGGCGACTTGCTGGTTGTGAGTGGTACGATCGGCGATGGAGCCATTGGTTTGAAAGTTGCAACAGGCAAACTTCAGGTGGCCGCAGGTGAGGCCGACAGTCATCTGAGCTCGTACAGATTGCCTAATCCACCATTGCGGTTAGCAAAGGCAATCGCAAAATTTGCGACCTCATCAATGGATATATCCGATGGATTATTGGGGGACTGCCGAAAGTTATGCGAAGCGTCAGGTGTTTCGGCAACAATAGAGCGCTCACAAATTCCACTTTCAACTGCAGTTGAAAAACAAATTGGCCTTGATCCAAAGCTTTGGTCATCAGTTCTAGGTGGTGGTGATGACTATCAGTGTCTGTGCACTGCAGCACCACAGGAATGGGCAGCCTTTCAAAAGGCTGCACGTGCGGATGGGATTATTCTCACTGAAATTGGAAAAATTACGGGGGAAGGGGAGACAAGTGTTTCCTTAACAGGTAGCGGTGTGCCACTATCTCAGACTGTAGAATCCTTCACTCACTTCTAGGCCCCGTCATGACGACAGCAACCGTTGCGGATCCAAACGCTTCAGCCCGTAGAAATGCGCTGATACTGGCCACTGCTCAAGCGCTTTGCGGCGCGGCAGCCCCTATTTCTATCGCGTTAGGTGGTCTGGCTGGAATATATTTGCTGGGGACTGATAAGTCTCTCGCAACGGCTCCAGTCACCGGATACAACCTCGGCATCGCACTTGCGGCACTTCCCGCTGCAATGTTGATGGCTCGCATTGGCCGTCGTCTTGGTTTTATTTCTGGTGCAGTGGTTGGTATCGTTGGAACCTTAATTTCAAGCTATGCCATATACACTGGTAGCTTCGCCCTGTTTTGTGTTGGTATGCTGTTATCTGGTTGCGGCAGTGCATTCACCCAACAATACCGTTTTGCCGCCGCTGACCAGGGCACAGCAGACTTCAAGCCAAAAGCAATTTCATGGGTGCTGGCTGGCGGTATTTTTGCCGCGATCATTGGCCCGCAAACGGCTATTAATTTCCGCGATATGTTCGCACCAATTGAGTTTGCTGGAGCGTATTTTGCGGGATCATTCTTATTGCTCGCAGGTATCATTGCGCTCTCGTTCCTAAAATTCGATGCACCGGCGACAAAAGCAGAGCGCAAATCTGAAAATTCGGGTCGCCCGTTAAAAGAGATCATGGCGCAACCAAAATTCATGGTGGCGGTTCTCTGTGCCGTTGGTTCCTATGCGCTAATGACCTACGTAATGACTGGCGCGCCATTGGCCATGATGGTCTGTGGGTTCACTCCAGATGATTCGACTTGGGGTATCCAGTGGCACGTTATGGCGATGTTTGGACCTAGTTTCTTCACAGGTAACTTGATTTCCAGATTTGGTAAAATTCGGATTATGTCAATCGGCCTGCTGTTGTTAGGCCTCTGTGCGCTTGTTGGATTGCAAGGTATCGCCCTAGCAAATTTTTATGGCTCGCTCATCTTACTGGGCTTTGGTTGGAACTTTGGATTCATTGGCGCAACGTCTTTGCTAACTGAAACATACCAACCTGAAGAGAAGGCAAAAGCCCAAGGAGCCAATGATTTCATACTCTTCTCTATGACCGCGTTTGCTTCGTTCATGTCAGGACAAACCCTAAATGCTTTTGGTGCAGATGGATGGAATGCCATCAACTATGTTGTGTTCCCTGTGATCACAATTTGTTTGTTGTCGCTGTATTGGCTTAAGATGCAGGAAAAAAGAGAGACTGAGTAACCTGGCCTCTTTCGGGCGTGAAGCATTTTCTTCAACCAATTGTGAACAAAACCTTGACGTGAGCGTGTGGAATTGTATTTTCCGCCTCGAAAGTTGGGAGGCTTTCCAGTCCTCCAATTTGTGAAACGTTCTGCGCTACCCGGCCAAATTCTGAAGCGGGATTATCAGGACACATCTTACTATTTTGGGGAATCCAATCATGGAACCTTTATATCTAGCAATCGTTTGCGGTCTGCTCTCGATTGTCTATGCCATTTGGGCATCAAAGTCGGTCATGAGTGCTGACGCAGGTAACGAGCGTATGCAAGAAATTGCCGCCGCTATTCAAGAAGGCGCAACAGCTTATTTGTCGCGTCAGTATATGACTATCGCCGTTGTTGGCGTTGTTGTGTTCGCCATCGTTTGGTGGTTGCTCGGTAGCCTTGTTGCTATTGGCTTCCTTGTTGGCGCAATCCTTTCCGGCGCAGCAGGCTTTATTGGCATGTTGGTATCGGTCCGCGCGAACGTGCGTACAGCACAAGCCGCAAGCCAAAGCCTCGGCGCTGGTCTTGCTGTTGCGTTTAAGTCTGGTGCAATCACCGGTCTTCTCGTAGCTGGCTTGGCGCTTCTCGGCATCTCAGTTTATTACTATGTGTTGATTGGTCCACTGGGCTTTGCCCCAGAAAGCCGTACCGTAATTGATGCGCTTGTCGCGCTTGGTTTTGGTGCTTCGCTTATTTCCATCTTCGCCCGTCTTGGCGGCGGTATCTTTACTAAAGGTGCTGACGTTGGTGGTGACCTTGTTGGTAAAGTTGAAGCCGGTATTCCTGAGGATGATCCACGTAACCCTGCAACTATTGCGGACAACGTGGGCGACAATGTTGGCGACTGTGCTGGCATGGCCGCTGATTTGTTCGAAACCTATGCGGTGTCTATCGTCGCAACTATGGTTTTGGCTTCGATCTACTTCGCAGGTACAGACATCCTTCACCCGATCATGGCTTTGCCATTGGCAATCGGTGGCGTGTGTGTGGTGACTTCAATCATCGGTACATTCTTCGTGAAGCTTGGTGCAAACAACTCAATCATGGGTGCTTTGTATAAAGGCTTTATTGCAACGGCGCTTCTGTCCATTCCAGCGATCTACGTGATGATCAGCTGGTTGATCGGTACTGGCGACATTGTGGGTCAAACCTTCACGGGTATGGACTTGTTCTATTGTGCGCTTGCTGGTTTGGCTATTACAGCCCTGATCATCTGGGTGACAGAATACTACACGGGCACAAACTACCGTCCCGTGCAGTCAATTGCTGCAGCTTCAGTTTCTGGTCACGGTACAAACGTTATTCAAGGTCTCGCTATCTCTCTTGAAGCAACGGCTATTCCTGCGATCATCATCATTGTTGGTATTCTTGTTACCTACGCACTAGCGGGCCTCTTTGGTATCGCAATTGCCGTAACAGCGATGCTTGCTTTGGCTGGTAACGTGGTTGCCCTCGACGCTTTTGGTCCTGTGACTGATAACGCTGGCGGTATTGCTGAAATGGCAAAGCTCCCTGCTGAAGTTCGTGAAACAACGGATGCGTTGGATGCAGTTGGTAACACCACTAAGGCTGTTACAAAGGGTTATGCTATTGGCTCTGCTGGTCTTGGTGCTCTTGTGCTGTTCGCAGCTTACACAGCTGACTTGAAGTATTTCGCCGAAAAGGCCGCACCAGGCACTTTCTTTGAAGGCGTTGCAGTCGATTTCTCTCTCGCCAACCCATATGTGGTTGTTGGTCTTCTGTTCGGTGGTCTATTGCCTTACCTGTTCGCAGGCATGTGTATGACAGCTGTTGGCCGCGCAGCGGGTGCTGTTGTGGAAGAGGTTCGCCGTCAGTTCAAAGCTGAGCCTGGTATTATGAAAGGCACTGTTAAGCCTGATTATGCCCGTGCGGTGGACATGCTTACCAAAGCAGCAATCAAGGAAATGGTTATTCCGTCAATGCTTCCAGTATTGGCTCCAATCGTTTGCTTCTTTGCGATCAACGCAATTGCCGGCAAAAGCCAAGGCTTCGCAGCTTTAGGTGCGATGCTTCTCGGTGTTATCGTCAACGGCATGTTCGTTGCGATTTCCATGACTGCCGGTGGCGGTGCTTGGGATAACGCTAAGAAATACATCGAAGATGGTAACTTTGGTGGCAAGGGTTCAGAAGCTCATAAAGCTGCTATCACTGGCGACACAGTTGGCGATCCTTACAAGGATACAGCTGGCCCAGCCATCAATCCAATGATCAAGATCACAAACATCGTGGCCTTGCTCCTCTTGGCTGTTTTGGCTCACTAAACCAAAGTACATAAGACAAAAAAAGAACCCCGCGTTCCAAATCGGAGCGCGGGGTTTTTTATTATTATAAAAAGGTGAGGGGGCTTACTTTTTAAACAGGCCACCTGGATTCGGTGATGCGCTTAGTAATTGGCCGATGAAGCTCAAGTCTTTACCACCTGTTGGCGTAACGCGGGAAACGAAGTCAAATACCTTGCCGTCTTTCAAGCCATAGTTAGCCTTTTGCGTTACGGTTCCATCGGCTCCGAAGTAAACGGCGAGGATCCGCCGAGAAACAACTGTGGGCCGTATAAATGCAACGGAGCGCGATTTTTGCTGGCTGATGTAGTAGAACGTCTGAGTTCCATCTTGTTGTTTTTGAGTTGTAGATGGGGATCCCAATGCCAGCAGTACTTGCTCGCGAGAAGACCCTTCAGTGACAAGTGCCAAAGTGTCTTCGTTCATTTGATAGCCGTGCGATAAAACTTCTTTCGTAGAATTGCACCCGCTTAGTAACATTGGGACAGAAAATGCTGCTGCAAGAATGCTTGTCCGCAGGAAAGTTTTCGACTTTATTGTTGTTGGCGTACTTCGCATATATAAATTCTCCACCGCTATTCCAATCATTTGGCCAATTATTTATCAGGGCCCCTGTTCTAGTGAACCATAAAAACCTATATCGACGATAACAAGAGCGCGGATAAGATGTCCCTCATTAACTGGTTGGTCGCAATGTTCAAAGCCCTGTTTAGCCAAAACCACTCAAAACGTCATGCACACGCACTTTATGGCGCGGTTGTGGCAAGATCACGTGATGCGCAGTTTTTTCACACCTACGGTGTCCCCGACACATTAGATGGCCGTTTCGAAGTGCTCGTGATTCATCTTTTCATGCTTCATTCTCGTTTGAAGGATGAGGAAACTGCCACGCGGAAAATTTCACAATTGGTATTCGATAATTTCATCGACGATATGGATAGCGCTTTGCGTGAAGCTGGTGTGGGCGATCAAAGCGTTCCCAAGAGAATTGCTAAGATGACGCAAGTGTTTTATGGCCGCACGGGAGCCTTTGAGACCGCATTAGAAAGTTCCACGCCTATCAAAATATTAGCAGAGGTAATTGATCGCAACCTATTCCCCGAAGGCTGTGCGGGAGGCGAACCAGAACTACTGGCGGACTATATGGTTTCTCAGGTACAGGATTTATCGCAAAAGACGGTTGAGCAAATCATCCACAAACACGAAATATATGGAGTGACATCATAATGAACACCAAGTTAGACGAGGTTGCCCCATTTGAATTTGCAGCAAATATACGGACCCTTTCAAAGAAGGGGCAGCACGTGAAGTATTCAGCACCTGAAGATGCGCGCGAAGCAATCGCAACAACATATGAGCTGGTCAGCGTAGAAAGTTTTGAAGCCAAGGCATTACTTGCACCGTGGAAGCGCGATGGCGTGCAGGTTACGGGGCATATTAAGGCAAATATCACCCAGCCCTGTGCTATATCGTCAGAGCCATTGACGGCCGTTGTTGATGAAACAGTTGAAATGTTTTTCGTTCCCGATGGCTCTAAACTAGCCAAGCCTAGAACCAATGAAGAGGGGGAGTGGGTCTTTGATGTTGAGGGAAATGAACTTCCAGAAACATTCGTTGGCGATTCAATAGATGTTGCAGCTGTCTGGCTCGAGTATTTTAGCTTGGGAATCGATTTGTTCGCCCGCAAAAATGGAGCGGCTTTTGAGCCAGTTGAGGATGGTGTAGAGGGGGGCGATAAGCCCGACTCCCCTTTCGCAGCCTTGGCGGGGCTGAAAAAACCTTGAAATTATGGTATTCTCTCTCGCAATCACCGTTTTGCTTGTGTAATTATAAGCTGGTGACGGGGAGTCCCCTTTATATTTTATTTGCTCGATACCAATGGGCACAACACGAAAGCATGCTTTAGCTTCCATGTCGAAACACGCTGATACAATAACGATTGCTCTTGATGTGATGGGGGGCGACCACGGCCCATCTGTCGTGTTGGCAGGGGCCGAGCTAACACGAAAACGCTATCCTGAGGTTCGCTTTATTTTGCATGGAGAAGTGGATGCCGTATTACCGGAGCTCGACAAGTACCCTCGTCTCAAAGAAGAATCAGTTTTTCATCCCTGTGATGTTTCCATAACGATGGACGACAAGCCCAGCCAGGCACTGCGCCACGGGCGGCGTGTTTCGGGTATGTGGAAAGCTTTGGATTCTGTGAAAGAGGGTGAGGCCGATGTTATGATATCGGCGGGCAACACTGGCGCGCTGATGGCAATGGCTCGGTTTTGTTTGCGCATGATGCCGGGCATCGAACGCCCCGCCTTGGCAGCCGTGTGGCCCAACATGCAAGGCGAAAGCATTGTGCTGGATGTCGGAGCCACAATCGGTGCGGACGCAGAGGCACTGGTTGATTACGCCTTAATGGGCAGCGCTATGTCCCGTGCGCTTTACGATTTAGAAAAGCCCCGCGTTGGACTGCTCAATATTGGTGTTGAAGAGGTCAAAGGCCTTGAGGAAATAAAAACCGCAAGCGCGCGATTGAGAGAGATCAATCTCGAAGGCATGAATTATGTGGGGTTTGTTGAGGGCGATGATCTTGGTCGCGGTGGTGTAGATGTGATAGTAACCGAAGGCTTTACAGGTAACATCGCTCTAAAAAGCGCGGAGGGAACAGCTAAACAGGTTGGATCATACCTGCGCGAAGCCATGTCCCGCACGTTAATGGCAAAAATTGGTTATTTCTTAGCAAAGCAAGCATTTAATCGCCTGCGCGAAAAGATGGATCCACGTAAGGTCAACGGTGCTGTATTCCTTGGCTTGAATGGTGTTGTTATCAAAAGCCATGGGGGAACCGACGCTGAAGGTTTCTCTAGTGCTATTGATGTGGGGCACAATATGGTGCGAAATTCACTTCAAGAAAAAATTGCGGCCGATTTGGAACGAACCCGTTTTGGCGACTTAGAAGAGGCAGGAAATAAGTAGATGATCCGTTCAGTAGTCATAGGCTCAGGTGCTGCCAAACCTCGTACAGTCGTCACCAATGCTGATCTTGAGAAACGTGTTGAAACGAGTGACGAGTGGATACAGCAACGTACTGGTATCAAACAGCGCTATATCGCTGAACCAGATGAAACAACGGCAAGCCTTGGTGAAGCTGCTGCGCGCGCGGCAATGGCGGATGCAGGTGTCACCGTTGATGATATTGATCTTATCATCTTAGCAACTTCGACTCCTAACAATACGTTCCCCTCAAGTGCCGTTGATATTCAAAACCGGTTGGGCATGAAGCATGGAGCCGCCTTTGATTTGCAGGCCGTCTGCTCAGGTTTTGTTTTCGCCCTGACCACTGCTGACACGTATTTAAAGTCTGGCCAAGCAAAGCGGGTGCTGGTTATTGGTTCTGAGACTTTCTCTCGGATACTCGATTGGTCCGACCGTACCACCTGCGTTCTATTTGGCGATGGGGCAGGGGCCGTTATTGTTGAAGCCCAAGAAGGCATCGGCCTTTCAAACGACCGTGGGGTTTTGACCAGTCATCTGCGTTCGGACGGGTCACATAAAGACAAGCTTTATGTCGACGGCGGACCTTCTACCACCCAAACTGTGGGTCATTTGCGGATGCAAGGCCGTGAGGTTTTTAAACATGCGGTTGCAATGATTACCGATGTGATTGAAGCGGCTTTTGACGCAACTGGCTTGAGCGCGGATGATATTGATTGGTTCATTCCACACCAAGCCAACCGACGCATCATTGATGCTTCCGCAAAGAAATTGAAAATTGACCCAGCTAAAGTCGTGATGACTGTTGATCAGCATGGCAACACTTCTGCAGCTTCAATACCTCTCGCAATTGATACAGCAGTAAAAGATGGCCGCTTAAAAAAAGGCGATCTCGTCCTGCTAGAAGCAATGGGCGGAGGCTTCACCTGGGGCGCTGTTCTGGTTAGATGGTAGATTCTAACGGCGTTGTTTTCCCGCGCTGTGGCCGAACAGTAACACTTTGTTGTTTGAATTGATTTGACGAATTGTCCTTTGGACATTATCGTCTAACGACTATTAGTTCTGAATGAGATTCAAGCTAGGGCTTACTTGATTCATTACTTGGGGAGACGAAAATGGCGAATAATACACTGACTCGCGCAGATTTATGCGAAGTAGTCTATCAAAAGGTAGGACTCTCGAGATCTGAATCTGCACAGCTTGTGGAATCAGTTCTTGAAGAAATTTGTTTGGCGGCCATCAAAGGGGAGCAAATAAAGCTTTCCTCATTTGGCACTTTCAGCACTCGCTCAAAGGCCGAGCGCATTGGTCGCAACCCCAAAACGGGCGAAGAGGTTCCAATTACGCCGCGCCGCGTCATGGTATTCAAACCATCAAATATCTTGAAAGACAAAGTGTTGGAGAGCAATAGGAAGCGTAACGCTTCCTAGATTGTTTCTCTCGTATTAGACTACAAGTCCGAATCACTTTGGTTGTCCCAAGGAATTGAAACGTGCCGAAAAGCCCCGACGCATTCAAAACTATTTCTGAGGTCGCTGAGGAGCTAGACCTCCCGCAACACGTTTTGCGGTTCTGGGAAACTAGATTTAAACAAATTAAACCAATGAAACGCGGCGGTGGCCGCCGTTATTATCGCCCTGATGATGTTGAACTCCTCAAGGGTATCCGTCATTTGTTGTATTCTGAAGGTTACACCATCAAGGGTGTTCAGCGCATATTAAAGGATCAGGGCAACCGTTTTGTGGTTGCCGTTGCGAGTGGTGGAGCCATGCTCGCAGTTGAAGACGATATTGCAATGAAGACGGCTGTTCCGGTTTCACAGGTGAAAGCCCAACCGCGCCCGAAGGCCGAAACAGGGAACGACCGTGCGCAACTCCAAGCCGCACTCACTGATTTATTGGAATGTAAGCGTCTGCTCGACCAGGTACGATAATTTATCGAAAACCTTGCTTGATATTTTGCAGACACACGACTAAACCATCACTCAGTCGGAGTATGGCGCAGTCCGGTAGCGCACACGCCTGGGGGGCGTGGGGTCGTAGGTTCGAATCCTGCTACTCCGACCATTTTTCAATATGCTTCGAAGTTTAAGGGGTCGCTGATGCCTCTGCATCAGCGCTGCTTTTAGCAACAAAGCCGCGAACCTTGGCGGTTTGGTAATTGGCTTCTAGTGCCATGCAGCCCCAAATAATTCCAATTAGCAAATAGGCGTGCCGCCAGTGGTCAATGTCGATAACCCAAGCAATAATGATATGGCCGACGAATGTGGCATAGGCGCAAAATAGATAAGGCCGCCAAGGCCGCGCGCGGCCCAACAGCTTGCCGCCGCCAACAAGGGTTGCAACAGTCATTGTGAGATAGGCAAAGAATCCAAGCCAACCGTAGGCCATCAGAGACTTCACCCAAATGTTGTGGGTGTCTTCGCCAAGCGTTAGGCCAAATTCCATAGGGCCGATGCCGAGCGGATTTTCAAGCGCCCATTGGAAGCCAATAGCATGGCGGGCAAAGCGTCCTAGCTGTGCACCATCATAGTCCTGTACCACCTTAGCCCGCTGGATGAACATATCGTACACAGCGTCGAATTGGAGCGCCACCACGAGCGAAATCACCACGGCGGAAACACCAAGAGCACCCAAGATGATGAGGCTAAGGCGTTTCTTGTTGTTGATCTCTGTCATCAACACAAATGAATAGAGCAAGACGCCTGCAATCACGATCAATCCCCAAGCCGCGCGGGAGAATGACAAAAATATACCGAGCAGTAATATGGCTAGAACTGCCAAGCGGAGAGGGGCGAGTGCTGCGCTACGGTAAAGCAAACCATAGAGAAGATAGATGCAGGGCATCACCAGAAATGGACCAAACACATTAGGGTCTTGAAATGCCCCCATGGCTCGATCGTAGAGGGTGAATACGCCAGCCCCTGGGAATAAATGGAAGTATCCAGCAATGCCCAAGAGTGAGGTGATTAAAGCTCCGAGTACATATCCGCGCATGAGTGTTCGCAAACGGCCCATATCGCTTTCAATAGCCGCGCACCAAAACACGCTGGAGAAACCCAAAAACAAAGAGACGGTGAGGTAAAGCGGAATATTCTTGAAGTCATCCATGGTGAACATGGAAATGAGCCCGCCGACATTGAACAGCATGAACAATGCTGCAAGGGTAAGTGACAAGCGGCTTAGCCTCATTCCAAACAACAAGAATCCGGCCATAACGACGGCGAGGAATACTTCGTAAGGTGCAGGTTCCCTAATAACGAACGCGCCAAGGAAGGCTGTGAAACCGATCAATGCTCGGGCGATCTTCTTACTTGAAATTGTATAGCGCGGTTTTGGGAGGGCGTTAGGAATCGATAGGGGAGCCGCAACTGCGCTCCCCTGGTTTAGTATTCCAGTACTGTTGAGCGTGTCGCTCAATATGCATTCTCCGTATTTATCAGTTTGAATGGCGTGATCATCAAAATGTACAGATCAAACAGGACCGACCAATTTTCGATGTAATAAAGATCGTGCTCTACACGGCGACGGATTTTCTCTTCGCTATCAACTTCCCCACGCCAGCCATTGACCTGCGCCCAGCCCGTAACTCCTGGCTTGACCTTGTGGCGGCCAAAATAACCATCAACAACTTCGTCCCAAAGCTTGTTTTCTGTGTGGGCGTTAACCGCATGGGGGCGAGGCCCAACCAACGACAACTCGCTTTTGAGAACATTGATAAGCTGCGGCAGCTCGTCGATTGATGTTTTGCGAATGAAGCGCCCAACCCGCGTTACCCGCGGGTCATTTTTTGTTACCGAAATCTTAGCGTCCTGATCTGCCATGTCTGTGTACATGGAGCGGAATTTTAGGACCTCAACCACCTCATTGTTAAATCCATACCGCTTTTGACGGAAGATAACGGATCCATTGCTTTCCAAGCGTATGGCAATGGCCGTTATAAGCATAATGGGGGAGAGCAAGATAAGTGCTAAGATGCTGAACAATATATCAAACCCGCGTTTCATGACGGAGTCCCAATCAGCTATAGGCTTGTCGAAAACATCAAGAAATGGAACCGACCCAACATAGGAATAGGAGCGAGGGCGGAAGCGTAATTTGTTTGTATGGGCAGAAAGACGAATATCAACCGGCAGTACCCAAACTTTTTTAAGCAAAGCCAGAACACGGTTTTCAGCCGTAATTGGCAAGGAAACAATGAGCATATCAATACGTGCCCGACGGCCAAATTCCACCAACTCAGTAATTGTGCCAAGCTTAGGGTAACCCGCGACCATTGGGGGCGAGCGCTCTCCAGTGCGGTCATCAAAGATACCGCAGATACGAATATCATTGTCAGCTTGAGCTTCGAGTGACTTGATGAGGTCTTCTGCGTTTTGTCCGCCGCCAACAATTACCGCGCGACGTTCTAAGCGTCCATCACGTCCCCACCGGCGTACCAACACAGCGATAGCTGATCTGAAAACGGTGAAGAATAAGATGCCTCCGAGATACCAACTACCAAACCAAACGCGGGAGTAATCAGTCGAAACGCGCATAAAGAAAGCAAAGAGTGCAAGAATAGCAAACACAGAAGTCCACGCTAAGAACACGCGCCCCAACTGGGTAATATTGGTTCGTAGTGAGGAGACTTGATAAGTGTCAGCCGCTTGTAGAGCAACGACAGTCAAAGTTGCGCTGATAAAGCAAGTCAAAAGGTAGTTCGTCTTCACCCCGTTTTGGGGGTCGACATAAAAGTAATAAACCCCAAGTCCGATAGCTAGAACCGCACAGAATTCAACAATACGTAGGATGCTGGCTAATACAAACGGAGAAATTGCATTTTGTGCAAATTGTGATGCAACCTGTTCAGCCCGCTCACTCAACCGCACACTTTCCCGTGGCTGGTCACTGGATTTTGAAATGCTAGAAGCTATGACAGCGTCAGCATTAAAGGCCTGTTTTGGATCGAGAGGATCACGAACGCTCATCTGAACAACCAATGTCTAAAAAGAGTGTAGATAATTTGTTCTAAATTCTATCCGCAAGCCGCTAAGAAATTCTTTATTTTTGGAGCGCTATTGCGCTATTTTGCCGCGATGCAGGCCTGATAAGCTGTCATGATATCTTGCGCCATAACAGCTACTGAGAAATTCTCTTGGATGCGCTCTGCAAAAATTTTGGGCGCAGGTAAATGTAGAGTGCCGACTAAATTACCAGCCATAGCCGTTGCAAGGGCTTCCAGATTGTCAGGCTCGACAAGAGCTTGGGAATATTCTGCGTAAATTTCGGGTATTCCGCCAACGCGGGTAGCAATAGTCGGGCGCTGTGCCGCAATTGCTTCGAGTACGATGTAAGGCATGCTTTCCGCTCTTGAGGGGACAACCAGGAATTTACCCATGCCAAAAACCTTACGCGCAGGTGTTGGTTTGAGAAATTTTACGGTGACCTTGTCGCCTAAGGTGCTTGCAAGCGCGTTGTATTCTTCCAGATCCGGCCCATCACCAACCAATGTAGCTGTGATTTTTCTATTGGTTTTCTGCGCAACTAAGGGGAGGGCGTTAAGGAATAAGTCTACCCCTTTCAAATCTCTCATCATGCCAATGAAGAGAAAATCTGTAGCATTTTTTTTTGTTTTCAAAGGCTTGAATTCTTTTTTAGTCAAACCATTTCGGGCTAGAGTATGAGGGCAGCGCGCCTTCCCAACTTTAGAGAAATATCCGTCCCGCTCGTACGCGCTGACGAAGATCAGTCGGTCTGTTACATTTTCTAACAGCCGTTCTAGCTTAAAATAAATACGCCCTGATAACTTGTTGCCATCATAGTGCATCGAGCCACCATGGGGGCAATAGAGTCGTGCTGGACGTTTTGTACGCGTTCCCAAGAAAGTGCCTATGATACGAGCATAGGCCCCGCCTTTTGCGCCATGAGCATGAAGAACATCAACATCTAGTCGTTTGATGTTTTTATACAAATTCCAGGTAATTTTGATATCGCCAAGCCCAATTTTCCGTTGCATAGAAAAACGATGTAATCCTAGAGCTAACCGTGGCGTTATTTCTTCAAGGAGCTGTTCTTCAAAGGCCCCGCCAGTATTGTTGTCGCAAATGATGCCAACCTCATGGCCCTGTTTCACCTGCTCGTGAATAAGATCGCGGACATGACGAAATATTCCGCCAACGGGAGAGCGGAAGCAATGGATTATTCGTAAGCTGTCAACCTTTGCCCCTTGGGTCTTCGCCACAACTTAAAACAACCGCTCGCGTAGATAGATTGTATCGCCTGGTAGAATGGGGTCAGAAATGGGCACACGCCCTGTCATCACCTTGCCGTTGATTTGGCGAGTGATATCCGCATTGTTTTGGAAGGCACGGGGAGAATACCCCCCTGCAATTGCAATAGCATTTTGAACCGTCATGCCCGGGACATATGTGTATTGTCCGGGTGTACCGACTTCACCCATGATAAAAAATGGGCGGTAGCGATCCACTTCAACGGATACATCTGGATCTCGTAAAAAGCCTTTGGCTAGCTTTTGAGCAATGGCCGCTTCAATTTGTTTTATTGTGCGCCCGCGGGCAGCTACAGCGCCGACAAGCGGAAAGGCAATGTAGCCAGCTTTATCGACAACATAAGTATTTGTTAGATCAGCCTGCTCAAATACGGTTACCCGAAGACGATCGCCAGCATCAAGATGATATGGCCGTTGGATTGCTTCATGGAATGCAGCAGGAGCTGGATTGTATGAAGTGGCGCAACCAGACATGGCCGCCCCCAATGCAACAGTAGATAGGCATGATACGAGAAACGCGCGCCTGTTCATTTTAAGACCTTACACAAACTTAGGCCGACAATCATCGGCAAGAATTTCATTGTTGAAGCGCAAACACACTTCACCGTTTGTGGGATAGAACTCCATTATGGTTAACACCACGTAAATTCACCTGCCGATTCTATGTCCCATGGGCACTGGGTAAGTATTAAGAAAGCATGATTATTCTCTGAAAGTTAACGGGTTGGTTACCATAAACCCACATCATCGCGCACAAGTATGACCCTTATATTCAGCGTGATTTGTTCTATGGCCGCTAACGACGAGTTAAACCGAGATATTGACATCGACCTTGGTGGCATCTTTGCCAGCATCTGGCGCAACAAATTTAAGTTGCTGATCGCTAGCCTGTTGATGACAGTGTTGGCTTTTGTAGTGTTGCAATCTATCTCTCCGCGATATCGTTCACAGGCCCATATTCTTATTCGGGCCGCAGAACCGGTTCTCTCTACTCCTCGGGTTACCACAAATCCAAACCAGTCAGACTTAGACGATCAGGGAATTGCGAGTAAAATTCAACTCATCCAGTCCCGTGAAATCGCACGAAAAATTATTGGTGATTTAAACTTAAAGGCTGACCCAGAATTTGATGGTACATTAAATCGCTCCCCCATTGGCCATATACTTTCTTCATTAGGCTTGGTTGAAAACGGTGGTGGTCTAGCATCAGATGATAGGGTGATGGAGAGCTACTATGAAAAACTCAAAGTTTTTCAAGCCGAGCGTTCTCGCGTTATTGTCGTGCAATTTTCATCAACAAACCCAAAACTAGCAGCTGAAATTCCAAACATGATTGCCGACGAATACATGGCCTTACAGGAGAGATTGAAGCGTGGAGCTACTCCTGAAGATTTGGATAAGCTTCAATCTGAAGTGGTCGCTTTAAGCAGTGCTGTTAAAGTTGAAGAGGCAGCAATGTCTGACTTTCGCCGTGATAAAGATTTGCTTCAAGGAAGTAACAATAATACTTTAGCGACCCAAGAGCTATCTGAATTGGCAACAGAACTGGGGCGGGTCCGCTCGCAACTGTCCCGCGCCAAGGCCAATGCCGCATCTGTACGCGAAGCACTAAATTCAGGCTCGCTTGATACAGCTGTCAGTGTATTGCAATCGCCTCTTATTCAACGGTTGCGTGAACGGCAGGTCAATTTGAGCACGCAGCTTTCAGAGCTCTCTATAACTTTGCTACCCAATCATCCGCGTATCCAAGGCGCTCGCTCTCAAATGGCAACATTGAAGAAGCAAATCTCTCGTGAGGCCCTCAAAATTGAAAGCTCTCTGCAACAACAAGCACGGGTAGCTCAGGCGCGTGAGAAAGACTTGATTACGCGCCGTGCTGGATTGAAGAAAGAGGCTGCCCGCGTTGATAGAGAGCAAGTTGAACTACAAGAAATGGAGCGGGAGTTAGTCGCGAAGCGCCAACTCTTGAGTCAGTTCACGTTAAGATTGAAGGCCGCGCAATCACGCCAAGCACGAAAATTTCTGCCTGCCGATGCCTATATTTTCTCCAGAGCGCAGGTTCAGGCAAAATCGTACTTCCCGAAGAAGTTACCAATCTTAGCAGGTACTTTCTTTGGCACTTTTCTATTGGGTTCAATGCTTGCTTTAATAGGCAGCGTACTAAGTGGCACAACTGCACGTGCAGCTTACATGGATCGGCATATTTCTGATCAGGCTGAAACTCTGACCCCGGAACTCGCACGCGAAGTTGGGGTATCTGTTAGCGCCCCATCATTGGCCCCCGACATGCAAAATCTCACAACGAAGGTTAAGCCTGTTAAAAGTAATGTTGCCATTGCGGCCAAGTCTATCAAATCTCTTGGCCGTGGTAGGGTTGCTGTTATCACCCCACAAGGTGAGGGGAGATCTGAGGGAACCGTGATATTAGCACGTTATTTGGCTGACCAAGGTGCATCCGTGATTGTTCTCGACATGACTGTGAACAGTTCAGCAACCAATGTGATGCTGGCGCAGTCTAAGCTTGCAGGCATAAAAGAGCTGCTTAATGGTGAGTGTTCATTCGCTGAAGCCATTCACCGCGATACTCTTTCATCCGCTCACATCATGCCTACGGGGGACGCGAGCGTTTCTATCCAAGCCAAAAGTGGTGAGAAGCTGCCAGCTATATTGGCATCGCTTCATCACGCCTACGAGTTTGTGATTATTGATTGTGGTAAAGTTGGCGCAAGTGGTTTGAAGCGTGTATCAAATGAGCACACGATGAACATCATCAGTGTTAATGAGAGTAATAATGATGAAGCATATTTGGTTTGTGCGGAGCTTGTCGAACATGGCTATGCAACACCATTGCTCATTCATACTTCGGCAGAAGAGTTGAAGTTATTGGAGACAGCGGCGGCTTAAGTTTCTATACGCGGCCATAGAATTTTGAACGAATTTTCTTAGCAATTTTCCAAAGCGTTTTATTGTTGCGTACAAGCCGTTTGAGCGACAATTTCGCCCGCTCATAAAGGGCATATGAGACGCCAAATTTTGTGAAGGCAACGTTTGTTTCAAACATAGCAATTGTGCTGTCACACCATGAGGTTTTATATCGCTCTTCACCTCTACCAAGATCAAAGAATTCAAATCCACGATGAACGCAGTCCTCGATGACCAGATAGATTATCATCTCACCGGGGGAGATGTAGGAGTATTCATCGTTGGCAAGTGAAATAAAGCATCCAGAGAATTGCTTGCCTCGCACACCGCCTGCGAAGGTTGCCCGCAATTTCCCATCTATTTCCAAGCCGTAAATTTGTAATGCTGGCTCTTCATTTTGGAGTGAGACAATCGCTAATTCACGCATAAAGGAGGCAACGCCTTCATCTTGAAATCGATTCCAAATCCCTGATTTGTTGAAACGACGGCCCATTTGTTGAAAAGCTACATCAAGGAATTCGTTTACCTCGTCCCGGCTTTCAGCAAGTCTGAGTTTTGCTCCGCCTATTGCCTCAAGCTTGTTCCTTTGCCAGCGATATTTTTTTCGTTTTCGCGATCCGTTTTTCCTATCCAATGTCGCTTTGAAACTATCTTCCAACTTCAAAGCGAAACCGTGGTTATGCGATTCCTGCCACTTTAAATAGGTGAATGGATTAGTTCTTTGTTCCCAAACAACAGGCTGGCAACACAATTCTAAAATATCAACACGCCCAAAGCTTGTAATGATATGGTCAATTAGCTTGCGCATATCAGCTGGGGTGATCATTCGTAGAAATTCCTTGCTGGATAAACCCATGTGAAAATTTGTGTGGCTATCACCCAGCCAAGAAACAACAGTGAATGGTCCACGTTTGCGTAATCCAAGGGGAAAAATGAACAGGGGTGTCCCACCCACTGAACCCAAGACTAATCGTGGCTTTATTCGCGCTGGTCCTGCAACTCTTGTTGTCCAGCCCTGCATCCACTCAAAGCGCTGATAGAGAGAGCAAACGCCATTAGATTCTAGATTTTTCCATGTCTCTTTTAGCGGCTCTAATTCATCATATATCTGAATATCAATCGCACCTAGGCCATTTGTCTGGTATTGATTATTTATGATCGCTTCGGTGTTCATGAATGAGTTGATTTACCGTCTGAGGTGTAAATAATTACAATGGATTCATATTAACATGGCAGGAATTTCTAAACAATTTCTAGCTAAGGTGTTTGCTGATGAAAATTTGTTTTGGTGTTATGAGCAATTTTAAAACCTTTGCTACCCGTAAAATTCTAACGGGTATGAATCTGACTGGATTGGATCGTATCTATCAACAACTCGATACTGAGTTGGGGATGATTTTGACTTTTCACCATGTGCGTCCCGACCCGATACCAAAGTTTTCACCTAACGCCCATCTTTCTATCCACCCTGAGTTTTTAGCTAAGGTTATTGAATTTCTACGGGGGCGTAACATTGAGATAATTTCATTAGATGAAGCTCAACAACGGATACTCAATCCGAAAGAATTACGGCGCTTTGCGGTATTTACCTTTGATGACGGTTATAGAGACACCCTAGAACATGCAGTTCCCGTGTTGGCTAAATACAAAGTGCCTTACACCGTTTACTTTGCTCCGGGGTTTATTGAAGGAACTGCCGATCTATGGTGGGAAGGTATTGAATCTTTGGTGCGTCAACAGGATGGGTTATTCTTGCAACGAGAAGAAGGTACAGTTGAGCTAGACTGCTCCAGCCTATCCAAGAAACATAAGACCTTTCAGTACCTATTACATTATTTAACAAATGATACGCCTGAACTTGACCAGCACCGTCGCGTTCGCGAAATATGTTGGCCCTACAAGATTGATATGAGTGCAATGCTGCGTGAGCAAATGATGACATGGGATGAAGTGCGTCTTATATCTCAAGATCCGCTTTGCACAGTAGGGGCTCACACTCTTAATCACAGAGCGCTTGCTCGCTTGGAACCAAAACAGGCGTTGAATGAAATGGTACAGGGAGCCTCAATACTAGAGATGGAGCTTGGCCTCCGGCCGGCCCATTTTGCTTATCCATACGGATATTTAGCAGCTGCAAATGCTCGTGATTTCCAGCTTGCCCGTGAGGCAGGATTTCAGACTGCAGTTACAACAAGGCCGGGGATGATATTTCCTGAACACAGAGAACATCTAACTGCTTTGCCCAGACTTTCAGTTAACGGCCTGTTCCAATCAATGCGCCACTTCTCACCGTTAACCAGCGGGCTGCCGACTCGATTGAGTGCGAAGATGAAGAAGCTCAATGTCTCTTAAGAAGTAGCTCCTAAGACACGCTCTCTTTCGACATCCATTTGATGATTACCATAGCGGGAAGTACCCATAGCAGGCCGCTCAATCCGAAGAAGGCGAGATGTCCATACCACGGAGCATTAACAAGGGTAGCAGAGGCAATAGCTACGGCAACAAGTGCATAAATCACCACCAATACAATAATGAATATTGTACCGATGAGCTTTTTTGTACGCAGGGGAAGGGTGGTTCTCATAGGATTAACTAGCGTGCCATTTATTCTTCGTCGTGGTGTAGGCAATTCAATGGATAAAAGCCAGTCTTTCAGTTTAAGGTTCTTTACATTTTGAGTTTCGAGTATCACAACGAGTAAAATTCCATCCCAATGGTAAAATCATGACAACCCAACCAGTTTCAAGTCAGGAAGACCAATTTCGCGCAGTTCGCCTTTGGCTTTATGGCTTGGCTATATTAATCGCGATTATGGTTCTTGTTGGTGGTGCAACACGTTTAACAGACTCAGGTTTGTCCATTACGGAGTGGGCCCCCATCCGCGGGTTTGTCCCTCCATTTTCAGCCGCCGATTGGCTGGGAGAGTTTTTGGCTTACCAAACCACAGACGAGTTCAAGCAACAAAATAGTGCGATGACAATTGAAGAGTTCAAGCACATATACTGGTGGGAGTGGGGGCATCGCTTCTTAGGCCGTATCATTGGCCTAGCAATTCTCTTTCCGATGATTTTCTTTTGGGTAACTGGGCGGCTAAACTCTTGGCTAAAAGTATCCGTTATCATTCTTTTCTTGCTTGTCAGCTTTCAAGGTTTTCTGGGATGGTGGATGGTGAAATCTGGTTTGGTCGATCGGGTTGATGTTAGTCAAATACGCCTTGCTGTTCACCTCGTAACAGCGTGTATTTTGTTTGCGGCTGTGATTTGGGTGGCTCGTACCATCGCGCCTCATACCCAAGACAATGCATTGAGCGGAACTCTACAGGGCGGACTGCTGGTTGCGTTGGTTTTAGTGCAAATTTTCTTAGGCGGATTGGTCGCAGGGCTGGATGCGGGAATGGCCTTCAATACTTGGCCTAGAATGAACGGAGCATGGATACCCGATGGTCTTTGGGCCGCAAGTCCGCCTTGGAC
>JAZGEY010000053.1:0-40871 GCA_036478985.1 Rhizobiaceae bacterium | reverse complement strand
CGGGAGCCAATGTCTTCGGCGTGCCAGCTTCCTTCAGCCATAAAGCCTGCGGGGTTTTCGTGTTTGGCCAAATGGAAATCAATACCGACATCATCAAGCGCACCCATGATAGCAAGCACTTCACCGCCGGGAATTCCAAAGGCTCGCTTGCAGCCAGCTTGTTTGAGTTTATCCGCAATTATGCTTGCGCCAGTTAGGGAAGAGGGCATGGAGGCGGCCTTTGAAAATTGTTTTTGATTTTTAGTTACAGCAAATTTTGTCTCAGGCTATCCCACAATAATTTGAGAGGAATGACAACAGATGTAATGATATGGATGTACCGAAAGTTGAATGTGTATCATGATAATCGCCTAATGGTATTCTGATCTGTAACTTGCAGATCCAATTATACGAGTGGAGAATTGAAATGAAGAAAATCACCGGCGGTTGCCTGTGTGGAAAAATCCAGATTGCGGCCTCAGGAAAACCAATTAGGGTCGGAATTTGTCACTGCCTTGATTGTCGCAAACATCACGGAGCAATATTTCATGCTTCGGCAATATACCCGCGAAATGCGGTAAACATAGATGGCGAGTTGAGCGAGTACCAAGGGCGTTTCTTCTGCCCAAGGTGTGGTTCATCTATTTTTTCAACCAGCGAAAACGAAGTGGAAGTACATCTGGGGGCTCTGGATGAACCCGATCAATTGTCTCCGACTTACGAGCTCTGGACAATCAGGCGAGAGTCTTGGTTGCCGCAGTTTCCTGGGTCGAAGCGATATGAACGTGATCGTGATGTGAAATGCTAGTCACTGCCAGCGATATCATTCTACCGCTGCTTTACCAGCGGGATAATCCAAACCAAACAGGAAATTGTCCATATCACACTGCCAGATACGGTGAGCATGTCGTCGCTGCGCCAACCTACTGCAATGAAGATCAGTCCAGCGATGATGAACCCAACCAGCCCGATTATTTGATACCATTTATCGCTCATGAGAGTTGTCCCCAAATCCCCAATTGTATGCTCATCCTATAGGCTGATCATCGAATTTGAACAACAAAAAACCCGCTGCGGAATTCCGAGCGGGTTTTTATATTCAGTCTTGTCGGTTGGGTTAGATACCCAAGCCAGCAAATTTTTTGTTGAACTTTGATACACGACCATCACGGTCGAGCATTTGGCCTGCGCCTTCGTTCCACGCTGGGTGCGATGTTGGATCAACATCAAGGTTCATCGTGTCACCCTCTTTGCCCCATGTGGAGCGGGTTTCGTATTCTGTTCCGTCTGTCATCACAATTTTGATTGTGTGGTAGTCTGGATGTGTGTCGGCTTTCATAGTCGTCGTCCTGATTTCAAAGCCGGACCATATTCTCACTACGAGAGTATGTGTGCCGGACTGTTATAAAAGTAAGAATAAGCGGGAAATTATGCCATTGAATAGTGAATGGCTTATTTACTGCCTTTAATTTTCCTGCGCGAGGATATACATGAAGCTTGCTAACAAGACAAGAAGGCGAATGTCTATCGTGACAAAAGATAATAATAACGCAAAAAAATCCAGCTCAGGGTTAAAACCACTCGGCCATCTAATTCCCTACGTTCTGCGCTATAAAGGCCATTTACTGGGGGCTGCGGTCTTTTTATTCCTAGCGGCACTTACAACTTTGTCTTTGCCCTTGGCTGTTCGCTCTATGATCGACAATGGCTTTACAAAAGCCGATAGCGCCTTCGTCGATAGTTATTTTTATGCATTGTTTGCGATTGCAGGGCTTTTGGCGTTATCAAGTTCGCTTCGCTACTATTTTGTTATCTGGATGGGAGAGCGAGTTGTCTCTGACCTGCGTCGCGATGTTTTTTCTCACATCACACGGCTTTCGGCAGATTTTTTTGATACGGCGCAAACGGGTGAGTTGATTTCACGACTTACAGCGGACACCACGCAAATTAAATCGGTGGCAGGGGCAACCATTTCGGTGGCGTTGCGCAATGTTCTTTTGATTATCGGTGCAATTGCAGGCATGATTTATACAAGCCCAAGCCTCTCGCTCATTGTTCTTGTGGCCATCCCAATTATCATTTTGCCGATATTTGCTTTTGGTCGCAACGTGCGTCGCCGCTCACGCCATGCCCAAGACATGCTGGCAGATGCAACGGCTTATGCTTCTGAGAGTATTTCTTCGGTTAAAACTTTGCAGGCCTTCACCAATGAAGAACTGGTGTCTTCGAGGTTTTCTGACTCTGTCGAAAAATCATTCGAAGCCTCACGCGCTTCTATTGCGGCGCGTGCTTTTCTTACCGCGTTCGCAATATTCATGATTTTCTCAAGCGTCGTCGCAGTGTTGTGGATCGGGGCTGGCGATGTCTTGGAGGGTAAAATGACCTCTGGCGCCCTTGGTCAATTCTTATTGTTCTCGGTCATGGCGGCTGGTGCATTGGGGGCCTTGTCTGAGGCTTGGGGAGAAATATCATTAGCTGCTGGTGCTGCGGAACGGTTGGCCGAACTATTGGCAACTGAACCTGCTGTAAAGACGCCTGCAAACCCTATTGCATTACCTAAGCCGGCAAAGGGGGCAATTGCTTTTGATAATGTGGCCTTTGCTTATCCCACTCGCCTGGACGAAAATATTGTTAAGGGGTTGAAGCTTTCAATTAAGCCCGGCGAAACGGTCGCGGTTGTTGGCGCATCTGGGGCAGGTAAGAGTACTTTGTTCAATTTGATTTTACGCTACTACGACCCAACCAAGGGCAGCGTTAAATTGGATGGGGTAGATATCACCAAAGCCGACCCACAGGAGGTGCGTAAACGCATCGCGTTAGTACCACAGGACACAACAATATTTGCGATGACGGCGATGGACAATATTCGCTTTGGCTCGCCTGAAGCGAGTGACGAGCAGGTGCGGGAAGCAGCGCGATTAGCGCTCGCAGATGAGTTCATCTCAAAAATGAAAGACGGTTATGACACCAGTGTAGGGGAGCGCGGGATTACCCTTTCCGGCGGGCAACGCCAGCGTATTGCGATTGCGAGAGCGATATTAAAAGATGCGCCATTATTACTGCTCGATGAGGCTACGAGTGCGCTGGATGCAGAAAGCGAAAAGCTTGTCCAAAAGGCACTTGATGGTTTGATGGTTGGTCGCACAACGATTGTTATTGCCCACAGGCTAGCGACAGTTTTGAAGGCCGATCGTATTTTGGTTATGGATGGCGGCAAGATTGTCGAAGAAGGTAACCACAAACAGCTTGTGAAAAAGAAGGGCATTTATGCCCGTCTTGCAAAGTTGCAATTTGAAACGGAGAAGAGTGGCGCGCTTTAAGCCTTGTCACTTATTTTTCTGTTAGCTTCAATTCAATCCGCCTGTTTTTATTCCGTGCATTTTGGCTGTCTTCTTTGTCGAGGGGTTGGTGCTCACCAAAACCTGCGGCGACTAAACGTTTCGCAGGAACGCCTTGAGAAATGAGATGTTTCACCACCGAGGTGGCACGGGCTGAGGAAAGCTCCCAGTTGTCTCTATAACGGCGACCGCCAGTTACTGGGATGTTATCGGTGTGACCATCAACTCGCAAAACCCAATCAATTTCATCTGGAATTTCGCCGCCTAGCACAACAAGTGCTTTTGCCAGTTTGGTCATTTCGCCCAATCCGTCTGGGTTTAACCGTGCGCCCCCAGAGGGAAAGAGAACTTCAGATTGGAAGACAAAACGGTCGCCAACCACACGTATATCCTCTCGGTTGCCGAGTATTTCACGTAGACGGCCAAAGAAATCGGAGCGATAGCGGTTTAATTCTTGAACCCGTTGGGCCAGCGCTACGTTAAGGCGTTTGCCCAAGTCTGCAATTTTCGTGGAGCTTTCACGGTCTTTCGATTCAGAGGCATCCAGTGCGTCTTCCAGTGCGGCAATTTGTTTGCGGAGAGCTGAGATTTGTTGGTTTAACAATTGCACTTGAGAAAGGGCGCGGCGGCTCACTTTTCGTTGTTCATCTAGACCTTTAGATAGTGTTCCAGCGCGATCTTCAGCGCTTTTTGCCGCGCCTGAACCGCTGTCGAGAAGAGCCTGCAAGCGGGAGCGCTCTTCGTCATTGATGGAAAGGCTGGAGGATAGGTTTCTGAGTTGGTCTTCTAAATCCTGCTTGCCTGATTTTTCCAAAGCGAGCAATTCCGTTAGCTCGTTCAATTGGCTGTTTAGGCGGTTGAGAACCGTGTCTTTTCCAGATATCTCGCGGCTAAGCAGAAATTGCGCCAGCACAAATACTGAAAGCAAAAACATGATAGCGAGCAGCAATGTGGAAAGGGCATCAACAAACCCCGGCCAATAGCTAACCGCTTCACTGCTGCGTCTGCGTGAACGGGCTGATGCCATGGATCAATAGCCGCCTTTTGGCGGTTTGGTTGATCTGCTGGTTGAAGCCTTTGCGGTTGGCTTTGCCGCCATAGTTCGATTTAGTTGCTCGAGTAATTTTTTGGTTTCTTCTTGGTTGCGGCCTTGTGTTTCTACCCAATCGCGGATGAGTTGTTGCTCGCTGCGCATGTGTTTGACTAGCCCTTGAATACCTTCTGCAAGGCTTGCCATCGCCGCTGTTGTGCGAGCGCCACCACCGCCATCACGTACTTGCGAAGCAATGCGTTCCATCGCTTGCGTTACATCTTGGCCGCCAGCTGCTGCACTGGCGAAATCTGAATTAACATCGGTGACAGAGGACAGCCAGTTTTCTAGCTCGAGATAGAAACGGTTTTGGGCTTGTCCCGATTGTAGATCAAGAAATCCTAAAACAAGCGAGCCTGCAAGGCCAAATAGGGAGGATGAAAAAGCTGTTCCCATTCCATCTAACGGGGCTTTCAAGCCGGTCTTAAGGGCGTCAAGAACATCCCCCGTATCACCAGAGCTGGGGTCAAGGGAGCCAATGGTGTCGCCGATGGAGCTAATGGTTCCAAGTAGGCCCCAGAAAGTACCGAGCAGGCCAAGAAACACCAATAGACTAATGAGATAGCGCGATGTATCGCGACGTTCATCAAGGCGATTGCCGATTGAATCTAGAATGGATTGGGTGGAACCGGTGGAAAGTGCTACTTGCGATTTACCCCCGAGCATAGCCTCCATCGGGGCAAGTAAAACAGGCTTTCGCTTTTGCTCGCCCGCTTGCCCGCGGCGGAAGGAATTGACCCATGAGACTTCTGGTAGCAGTCGGACAACCTGCATGAAGGCTAACAGTATGCCAACTACCAATACCCCTAGTATAAGACCGTTTAGCCCTGGGTTGGTCGCAAACGCTTCCCAAATTTGCCGATATAGAATGAGGCCCAAAAAGGCAATCAGGGCGATGAATACCAGCATTGCCACTAAATACATGCGGGGAGGGGTTAGTTTGAAAGGGTCGTAATCACGCGCCATTTATTCACTCACTTTGTCGAAATGCTTACGCACGCCATTGTCGCCACTGCAATACAGCTGAGGCCTTAATGGATGAGATTGCAAGACAATCAAATCACCCTTTGCACTAACTATTGCAAATCATTGGGCACTTGAAAACAGGAATGCGTATAAAATGAGGAATGAAGGTAAAGGCGCTTATTTGGATTTACGGCTCATGCCTTCGGGTAAAGGTCTGTTGATGATCTCCCGAAGCTTGCCATGGACAAATTCATTTCCAGCAACAATGCGTCCAGATTGATAGATAGAGGCATCAGGATCTGGCTCTGTGACATAGCCGCCAGCTTCTCGAACCATCAACATTCCGGCCGCAATATCCCAAGGTGACAAGCCTTCTTCCCAGTAACCATCAAAGCGACCAGCGGCCAGATAGGCTAAATTGAGGGCGGCAGAGCCCGTGGCCCGTACACCTGCAACTTGGGTCATGATATTGCGTTGTTCAAGCAAATAGACCCCATGGCCAGTTCTGTTGAGAGCAGGAACACCGCTCGCGATCAGACATTCATCCATTGCAGTACGGTTTGCCACACGCATACGGCGGTCGTTGACGAATGCGCCACGGCCTTTTTCGGCGGTGAATAATTCTTCACTGATTGGGTTGTAAATAACTCCAGCAACCAATTCTCCGTAGCTTTCAAGCGCGAGTGAAACGGCAAAAAATGGGTTGGAATGGAGGAAGTTTGTTGTACCGTCTAGAGGGTCGATGATCCAGCGATGATCGGAACCTGTGTCCACAACTCCGCCTTCTTCGAGTAAAAATGAATAGCCTGGGCGGGCTTTGTTGAGCATTCCGCGCAGGGTTGTTTCGGCCTTTAAATCAGCTTCGGAGACAAAGTCACCGGGGCCTTTTAGCGAGACCTGTAGGTTTTCAATTTCGCCATAGTCGCGGGTGAGCGAACGCCCTGCTTTGGTGGCTGCCAAAACCATGACATTAAGAAGGGCAGAGCGGGCCATGGAAAATCCTGACTGGTGGGAGTTAGATGAATAGAGGGTTTAGCTTTCAGCACGGCGTACATAGGTTATTTCGTTCGTCTCTACCACTATTTTTTCACCCGCGTTGATGAAGGGCGGAACCATTACTCTTATGCCATTATCCATGACTGCAGGTTTATAGGATGAGGAAACGGTTTGGCCTTTGACCACTGGGTCTGCTTCAATGATTTCTAGCGTCACAAAAGTTGGAAGTTTTACACCGATTGGCTTATCTTCTTCTTCATACATTTCTACGGTAACTGTCATTCCATCTTGTAAAAAAGCTGCACGCTCGCCAACAAAATCTTTTTGTAGCTCAAGCTGTTCGTAAGTTGTGGTGTCCATAAAGACTAGCATGTCGCCATCGGCATAGAGGTATTGGTAGTCTTTTTGCGCAAGGCGAACTTTTTCGATGGTCTCTGTGGCGCGGAAGCGTTCGTTCAACTTCGTGCCATCGACGAGGTTTTTCATCTCAACTTGGTTGAAGGCGCCGCCCTTACCAGGTTTTACCGCATTGGTCTTAACCGTAACCCAAAGGCCGCCTTTGTGCTCAATAACATTGCCGGGCTTGATTTCGTTGCCGTTGATTTTCATGGGTTCTTACCGATCTTCATTACTTGCCTAATTATTTGGAAAAAGGCTTGCCATCGTTGACCACACTTTGGCTCTTGCCTCAAGGGGGCTTTGCTATCGCTTTGAAAAATTTAAGCGTATTGTCAGCTGGTTTGCTGCTTCTAAGGTGCGCTTTTTATCAATACCAGAGAGGGATTGAAAAAGCCTGTCCATTTTGGAATCGCTAAACCCTGCTCGCCGCGAAAGTATGTGCCATGCGCCTGCTTTTATCACATCGCGTTCTACACCAAGGCCAGAGGCATAAATATGAGCTAGCCTATTTTTGGCGATGATATTTCCTTGAGCTGCTGCCTTGAAGAACCATTGACGGGCCTGTTGAATGTCTTTTGTGCCGCCACGGCCATTTGCTAACCAAATGCCATATTCAACTTGGGCTGTATCAAAGCCGCCCTGAGCAGATTTTGCCAACCAAAGGCGAGCCTTGGGTTCATCGTTGAATGCGACGCCTTGGGCTTCCGCATAGATATTAGCTAACGCGTATTGGGCGTCTGGAATACCAGCTTTTGCGGCTTTGGTGTAATAAGGTAGAGCCTGTTTGAAGCCTGCCCAAGTGGGGCGGCGGGAGGTGATGATTTGAGCCAGATTAAAGGCCGCTTGTTTATGACCAGCATCGGCGGCTTTGGCCATGAAGTCTTCGCCTTGTTTTTTATCAAGCGGGGCTTCTTTGCCACGGATCAAAATATTGGCGTATGAAAACTGTGCTTGGCGGTTCCCCGCATTGGCCGCAAAGCCGTACCACTCGGTCGCTTTTTTGCGGTTACGGCCAACCCCAAGGCCTTTCCAATACAGCTCAGCGATTAGGGTCTGGGCTGCAGGATCGCCAGTTTCAGCACGGGGAAGAGCGAGTTTTAGCGCGGTTAAATAATAACCCCGTTGATAGGCTCCATAGGCTAAATCTGGCGGGCTTTTTCTTGATAAATTTGCATCTTGAGAAAGAGGGGTTCCAGGTTTTACAATTGGTCCGCTTAACAACGGGCCTTCCATAGGCTTGGTGAATTTTGTTTTATTGGCAGCAAACACGGTACTTCCCCCAGCAATAAGGAGGGAGGAGGCACTCAAACAAAAGATGCAAAGTTTAATCTTCATTGGTTTGAAAGTTAGGTGCATGACCGTCCAGTAGTTTATTGGCTTGGCGCACACGTTCTGCCGCCCCTTTTATATCTATTACATTATCTTGGGGCGCAAAAATGGCAGTGCCTAAAGCAACAAATTCTGCACCCGATTTAGCCACCTCAACGACGCTCTCGATAGCAGTACCTCCAAGAACAATGGCTGGAATTTCCACCATAGCGGCCCACCAGCCACCGAGTTCAACGTTCTTAGGGTGAGGTTCTTCGCGGGTATCGCCACCTGGTTTTCCGAACATCAGATAATCGGGTTGTAACTCTCCTATCACCAAAGCGGTGTGGCGGGTCTTCACGTTGCCAGCCCCAACCATCATTTTAGGCGTGTATTTTTCGATTGCCTCGCCGACCTCAGTTGGGTCTTGCCCTGTTTGAAAGCCGTCGGCCCCAATGCGACCTGCCGTGCGGGAGTAGTCAGTTACTATTGCAGCGGTTCCACTCTTTTGGGCCATTTCAACCAGGGGCTCAACAAGTGGTTGCCATTGGGCCTCATCCATCAAACCGTCACTCGTTTGAGGTGTGAAAATAATACTGGAAACATCGCCAGCTCGTAGAATATCACCAAGTGTTCCAGCATCCAGCGCTGCGGCTTGGTCGCCATTCAGCACGAGGGCAAGGCGACACCTGTTCTCTACATCCTTAACTTGATCACTGTCTTGATCTGTAACTGCTTTTTTGCTCATGGATTGGACATAGCCGAAACAGTGCTAAGCGCAAAGCAAAACATTCATCCAGTCATGAACGGATGGTATCACACGACAAATGGCGTTACTCGGTTCTAGTGTTCAGACTGTAATCGGTTGATTTTGTCTTTTAGTCGCAGTTTTTGGCGTTTTACCGCCGCAAGCTCGCTATCTGATGCAGATGGACTTGAGGAAAGAACTGCAAGTTCGGACTTCAATATTTGATGCCGTTCCTGCAATTGGTGGATGTGTGCGTTAACAGACATGAGTTACCTCTCGTTTGTGTTGCTTACTCCTACATCTCCACGGTGTCATAATTTTTTGGATGTGTCGAGAATTTTGCGGTCAAAAATTGCGCTTTGTGGATGATGGGGTTAGAACGCCTGTGAAGAATATGGATGCGAGATAATAATGAACGACGATCAAGATCAGGCCCAATTAAAGATGCAATATGCACGGCTAAAACTGGAACACGACGACTTCCATGCTGCTATTGATGCGATGACAATGCAAAAATGTGACCCGTTGCAAATTCAGCGAATGAAAAAGAAAAAGCTTGAATTAAAAGACCGTATCGAGAAGGTTGGCTCTTTGGTTATTCGGGATATCATCGCATGAGTGCTTCACACGCAGAAGTCGCCGTTATTATGGGTAGCCAGTCTGACTGGGAAACCATGCGCCATACCACCGAAACACTAGAAGCTCTTGGCATTGCTTTTGCAGCCAAGATTATTTCTGCTCACCGTACGCCAGATCGAATGGTTAGCTTTGCCAAAGGGGCAAAAGGCGAGGGCTTTAAAGTGGTGATAGCCGGTGCGGGTGGTGCGGCGCACCTACCAGGAATGGTGGCTTCAATGACACCGCTTCCAGTTTTTGGCGTGCCTGTTCAATCGGCAGCTCTTTCAGGAAAAGACAGCCTTTTATCTATCGTTCAAATGCCCGCTGGTATTCCTGTTGGTACATTAGCTATTGGCAAAGCAGGGGCTACAAACGCTGCATTGTTAGCGGCCGCCGTATTGGCGCTTTCAGATGATGGCCTTGCTAAACGGTTGGATGATTGGCGCAGAGCTCAAAGTGAAAAAATAGCGGAAACACCTAATGTCTAGCCTTGTTCAATTGAACGGGGCCTTAGCTCCCAACTCTACAATCGGTATTGTCGGTGGTGGGCAGTTGGGGCGGATGCTAGCTGTTGCTGCCGCAAAGCTCGGCTTTCGTACAATTGTCTTAGAACCGGGGAAAGACTGCCCCGCGTCGCAAGTTTGTAATGATCAAATTGTAGCGGCCTATGATGATGAAGCCGCATTACAAGAACTCGCAAGGGTTTGCGATGTGATTACCTACGAATTTGAAAATGTTCCACTGAGTGCGGCTGATTTATTGGATAAGCGTAAACCGCTTTACCCACCTGCACGGGCACTTGCAGTGGCGCAGGACCGGATCGCGGAGAAGACATTTTTGCAAGGGTGCGGCGTTGAAGTTGCGCCTTTCGTGGCGATTAAAAACCTCGATGACTTGCGCGCTGGCTTGGGTAAATTTGGAAAAGGCGTGTTGAAAACGCGTCGTTTTGGGTACGATGGAAAAGGCCAGCACGTTTTTAGAGCCTGCGATACAATGGATGATGAGCGGCTTGAAAAAGTATTAAGCGACTTAGGCACTGGCGGCGGATTTGGTTACGTCTTGGAGGATCTGATTGATTTTGTCTCTGAGTTTTCCATTATTGGAGCGCGGGGGCTGGATGGGCGTGTTGAGTGTTATGACCCTGCAAGTAATATACATGAAAATGGGATATTGCGCCGTTCAGTCGTGCCTGCAAATTTCGAAACTGCTACGGTTCGCGAAACGGCACGGCAGCGGGTCGCTAATGTCTTAGAACAGCTTGATTATGTAGGAGTCATTGGGGTTGAGTTTTTTCAACTTGAAAGTGGTCTGATGGTCAATGAAATAGCGCCACGGGTACATAATACGGGCCATTGGACCGTTGAAGCTTGTGCGACTTGCCAATTCGAGCAACATATTCGTGCCATTACGGGCCTACCTCTTGGGGACCCGCGTCTGCTGGTGGAAACCTGCGAGATGGATAATTTGCTGGGTGATGAGGTCAACGGCATTGCGGCTTTGCTTGCAGATAATTCCGCTCATGTGACCCTTTATGGTAAAGCGGAAGCGCGGAGTGGTAGAAAAATGGGGCATGTAACCCGTTTGGGAGCGCATAAGGGTAAGAAAGCAGGGTTTTGACCCTAGACAAACGCTTAAACTTCGCTTATTCCACCCTCAATTGGTTCCATCCGTGGGGCCGAGCGTGAGATTTGTGTGCCTTTCTTAAGGCTTCCTAAATAGGAATCAGGTTTCTATCTCGATAAAATTTAACCGTTAGAATGGGAATAGCCCGTGCAAGTCGTCGTACGTGACAATAATGTTGATCAAGCCCTCCGCGCTCTTAAAAAGAAGTTGCAGCGAGAAGGTGTTTTCCGCGAAATGAAATTGCGGAATTTTTATGAAAAACCTTCTGAAAAGCGCGCTCGCGAAAAAGCTGAAGCTGTACGCCGTGCCCGTAAGTTGAACCGCAAACGCGCTCAACGTGAAGGTCTTATCCCTGGTGCTAAGCCGCCAGCAGGTCGCTAAGAAATTTAATTAAATGGCCAAGTTTTGAATGCTTGCCGTTTTTTTGCCGAACTTATGGATTAACCATAATTGCAAGGGCGACCGATGATATGATCGGGCGCCCTTTTCGCGTATCGGGAAATCGTTATGATGGTACGCAGTAACTTATCTATCCTGACGTTTTGCAGGATTTTGTGCGAACCTTGGGATGGGTCATGAAACGCGGTATTATTAATTATTCGAATAGCAGCGTGATTGCTGTGTTAATTGCTGGATTTGGGCTTGCTGCCTGTAACGGCGCTTCGCCTGTCGCAGGTTTGAAGGTCGACAAGGCGCAGGGATCTTATGAGAACATTGGTTCTCTTACTCAGGTGGTCAATGCCAACCCTCGCAATCCTGAAGCTTATAATGTTCGAGGTTCAGCCTATGGCCGCGCTGGCCGTTATTCAGCGGCGGTAAAAGATTTTTCAACTGCAATCTCGTTGAACGGTCGGTTTTATCAAGCCTATTCCAACCGCGCGTTGATGTATAAAAGAACGGGTAAATACCAAGAGGCCGTTCGCGATTATAATTCGGCAATTACCATCAACGGCCAATATGCTGAAGCTTATATTGGGCGGGGGGATGTTTATGCCAGGGCACGGCAGAATAAGACTGCTTTGCAAGATTATAACCGTGCCATAGAATTAGGGACGACAAACCCGCGTGCCTACCATCGTCGTGGCTTGCTGTATCAACAAGCTCGACAGCATGGACAAGCAATTGAAGATTTTTCAAAAGCGCTTTCCTATGCGGATCGGCAAGCAGAACCTTATAACGCACGGGGGCTGTCTTATTTGGCGACCGGCGCGCAACAAAATGCGTTGGACGACTTTAATACTGCTTTGAAAATTAACCGGAAATATGCGGAAGCTTGGACTAATCAAGGGTTAGTCTATGAGCAAAAGGGCGAGAAAAAACGGGCCTTCAAATCCTATGCCCGCGCAGCTGCTCTTAAGCCATCGTACGCACCAGCACGGGATGGCATGTCGCGCACCCGTGGTGGCTAGCGATTTGTTTTACAGATAAGTAGATTGATTGGGTTAAGCGAGAAACTTAGCGATAACCATCAAAACGATAAAGACGGCAATACCGCCGAAAAGGCCAGCACCTAAGAAAAAGCCAGCCGCCATGGCGATTAAAAAGGCTACATTGGCAAGAACGCCCCATTTAGCCAGCCAAAGAAACTTTGAATAAGTTTGCTCGTGCTCAGGGTAGTCCATAGGAGCGCCGTGGTCATCGATTTCGTAAGTTACATCAGCCATGAGATTTTCTCAACATTATACGGGCAGCCCCGAGATTTACCGTTGCTTGATAGCTACACCAGATAAGCAGGTTTTTGCAAGGCTGATGGAAGATAATTCAACGGGAATTACGCGCGGCGCAGGTTGAATACTGATCCGTTGGATGTGCATTGCATTTCTCGTTTGGAAAGTTGCTTGCACATTGCGGTTGAATTGCTGTTACGCGCTGCACTGTACCAGTTCATTTGAATGTCACCATTGGGGAGGGTTTTATAGGTTCCCGCTGCGAGGGTGCTTTTACCATCGGGTGACTTTGAAACAAATTTACCGTTGCGAAACCGATTGTAGTAAATCTTACGGTTGCTTTCGTTGGTTGGAACCCATTTGCCGTTAATACCGGCCACTTTGGGTTTAACTGGTTTGACTTTTACCGGCTTGGGAACAGGAGCAGGAGCTACCGCGATTTCTGGGGCCACGACAGGTGCTTGAGTTGTACAGCTTGCCAGTAGTAGGCTGCCCGCGAGGGCGCTGGCTAAGGTTTTGAAATTACGCATGGTATGCTCCAAGTGGTCGTCAAATATTTACAATAATATATCAGGTTTATAGCCTGTCTTACAGAATAAGTGAAAGATTGCTTTCAATAATGGTTAAAATTTGAATTAAATCTTAAGCGGCCGCATCAATGGCTTCGATTTCATCAATCAAACCTTCAATCACGGCCAACCCTTTGTTCCAAAATGCTGGGTCGCTGGCATCCAACCCAAAGGGAGCTAAGAGCTCGGAGTGGTGCTTTGAGCCGCCGGCTTTCAACATATCGAAGTATTTTTCTTGGAACCCCGTTTCTGAATTTTGATAAACTGCATAAAGTGAGTTAACCAAGCAATCGCCAAACGCGTAGGCGTAAACATAAAATGGCGAATGGATGAAATGGGGGATATAAGTCCAAAAGTTTTCGTAGCCCTCACCCATTTTGACAGCAGGTCCAAGGCTGGATTCCTGCACCGACATCCAAAACTCGCCCAATTGTTCGCTTGTGAGTTCGCCTTTGCGGCGTTCTTCATGGACCTTACGCTCGAATAGATAAAAAGCGATTTGGCGAACAACAGTGTTGATCATATCCTCAACCTTGCCGACCAGAAGTGCTTTGCGGTCTTGTGGGTTCGTTGCCCCTTCAAGAAGAGAGCGGAAGGTCAGCATTTCACCAAACACGCTGGCAGTTTCAGCTAGTGTGAGTGGGGTGGAGGCCATGAGTGCACCCTGTCCCCCAGCCATAACCTGATGCACCCCATGGCCTAATTCATGGGCCAGCGTCATCACATCGCGGGGCTTGCCCTGGTAGTTCAGGAGAACATACGGATGGGCCGAGGGAACAGTTGGATGGGCAAAGGCTCCTGGAGATTTACCGGCGCGAACGGGGGCATCTATCCAGTTTTTATCAAAGAAGTCTTGGGCAATATCAGCCATTTCTGGAGCAAAGCCTGAATAGGCGTTAAGAACAGTACTGCGCGCTTCATCCCAACCAATAATGCGCTGGGAGCCTGTTGGTAGAGGGGCGTTACGGTCCCAATGGTTCATGGTTTCCACCCCCAACCATTTCGCTTTCATAGCGTAATAGCGATGGGAAATGCGTGGGAAAGCTTCTTCAACGGCGGTAACGAGGGCATCCACAACGGGGCGCTCCACACGGTTGGCAAGGTGGCGACCATCGGCGACATCTTCAAAACCTCGCCATGTGTCACCAATTTGCTTGTCTTTGGCTAAGGTGTTGGTGATCAATGTGAAAAGACGCAGATTGTCCTTGAAGGTTTTGGAGAGGGCATCATTGGCTGTCTTGCGAACCTTGGCTTCTTTATCTTGAAGCATGTTCAAGGTTGGCTCAATGGCCAATTCCTCGCCTTTAACATGGAACCGAAGGTTCGACATAGTTTCATCAAATAAACGGTTAAAAGCCCCGCGACCGGTTGCGGCTTTTTCAAGAAATAGCTGCTCTAGCTTGTCATCAAGTTGGTAGGGTTTGTCTAAGCGCAGATCTTTTAGCCAAGGGGCGTAATAGGCAAGTTTTTTATTCCCGATAATTGCGCCATCTATACTGGCATTATCAATGAGGTTTAGCTCAAGGCTAAAAAATAGCAGATGACTTCCCGCCGTTGTGAGCCGTTCTTGTACGTCTCCATAAAATTTTGCATTTTCGGGTTTGGCGGAATTGCCTGCATATAAAAGTCCCGCGTAGGATATTATACGGCCAAGGCTTTCTTCTATATTTTCATAGGCAGAAATCGCCGTTGCCAATTGCGCGCCACCATCACTTAGGCCGTCGGCCAGTCTGCCTTTGTATTTCTCCTCAAATGCTTTTGCATCGGGAATCGCTTTGTCAAAGTCGCGTTTGAATTTTTTGGAGTCCATTCCAGGGTAAAGATCGTCGAGGTTCCATTCTGGTAAAAATCCGAATTCATTTTTTTCAGCTTTAGGGGCGGTGGCTGAAGAAGAGGGGGACCAGGTTGGTTTATTCATTGTTTTTGACCTTAATAATTAAGCGTTCATTCACCGTTGTGGTTAAGTTACCTTTTAGCGAATTGTGTCATTTTGAGAAAGATATTCGATATGCCCGTGGTGGGTAAATTAGGTGGATAGTATAATGAGTATGACAATTCTTATCGTTGACGACGAGCCAGTACAACGGCGTTTGTTGGAAAATACTATCCAAAAAATGGGTTATCGCACAGTTTTGGCTGAAAATGGTGAGCAGGCGATTGATCGTCTTCGTGGGGTGGACGGGCCTGCTATTGGTTTGATTATCTTGGATCTGGTTATGCCCGGGCTTGATGGCATGGGGGTTTTGGGGAAGATGCAGGAGCTTGGTCTCGAGCGGCCTGTTATTGTTCAAACGGCGCAGGGTGGAATTGATACAGTGGTCAGCGCCATTAGGGCCGGCGCGCAAGATTTTTGTGTGAAACCTGTTTCTATGGAACGGCTGAAGGTTTCCATTCAAAACGCCATGAAATTTGGGGCGATGGAAGATGCGGTTAAAAAAATTCGCAAAAATGTGGGCGGGGTTTTTACTTTCAAAGACATGATTGCCGAAAGCGTGGCAATGGAGAAAGTCACTAAATTAGGTGAACGGGCGGCGGGGTCTACTATTCCAATTCTCATCGAAGGAGAATCTGGGGTCGGCAAAGAGGTTATCGCCAAAGCTATTCAAGGTTCTGGAGAGCGCAAGGGCAAACCGTTTATTACGGTCAATTGCGGAGCGCTGCCTGAAAACCTTGTTGAAAGTATTTTGTTCGGTCACGAAAAAGGTTCCTTCACCGGAGCGACAAACAATCATTTAGGCAAGTTCAAAGAGGCTGATGGCGGCACTTTGTTCTTGGATGAAGTGGGGGAGTTGTCCCTTGATATTCAGGTAAAACTACTGCGGGCAATTCAAGAGGGTGAAATAGATCCTGTTGGAGCAAAGCACCCTGTGAAAACTAACTTCAGGCTGATATCGGCTACTAATCGCGATATGGTTGAGCAAGTGAAGCTTGGCGAATTTAGGGAAGATTTGTTTTACCGGCTCAATGTATTCCCAATTCATGTTCCGCCTTTGCGCGAGCGCAAAAGTGATATTGCTGCTTTGGTGCGTCACTTTACGGCGCGTATTTGTCTTGAAGAAGGACGGCGGAATATTGCTGGTATTCGAACGGATGCGCTTGCGATGCTGGAGGCCTATGATTGGCCAGGGAATATTCGCCAATTAGAAAATACCATTTTTCGCGCCATTATTTTATGCGACGGGGAGGAGCTAACCATTGAAGAGTTTCCTCAAGTCGCCATGGCTATGGGAGTTGATGAGGGAGTCGAGGAACAGGCTGGGCTTGGGGAAGAAAATCATCGGGTGACATTGTTATCGCAGGTCGCACCAATGGCTCCTGATATGTTGGATTTAACAAGCCGTTTGGATTTGATAAATGAAGGTGGAGACGTGCGGACGCTGGATGACGTGGAACGAGAATTGATTAAATATACGCTGGACCATCATAAGGGGCGCATGACCAAAGTTGCGCGCAGTTTGGGTATTGGCCGCTCAACTCTCTATCGGAAATTAAAAGAATATGACCTTGAAGAAACTGAAAGCGTAAAATAAGCAGGTTTTACCCTAGAAGAAATTTCAGTAAAACTGGGGGAACATTACTTAAAATTGTTTGAAAAAGTCGAATTGAAACCCTATATTAACTAAGAATTGGTCATTATCGGCCGTGTCATGAATTAAACGCAATTTATTGTGAATTCTTGACAGGTCGAATATACCTAGTTTGCTCATGGAATGAGGGCAGGGTATTGACTATTTACCGAGTTTTTAAGGCGTGTTTACCGATATGCATTTGGCGGCTTTTCCTGAAACAGCAATCAAGCTCCCCCAAATATTGGTGGCTCGTTCTGCTGTGCTTTTTCTGCTCGTCAGTTTCTTTGTCGCAATTTTTGCTACGAGTTATGCCAATGCTGAAACCCGTACTCTTCGAATGTATTATGGGCACAGCAAGGAAAGCGCGACGATTACATTTAAGCGCAATGGTCGTTATGTAAAAAGCGGTTTGCGCAAGGCCAACCGTTTCCTTCGTGATTGGCGGCGTAAAGAACCAACCCGTATGGACCCAGCTTTGCTGGATCTGGTGTGGGAGGTCTATCGACGCAGTGGGTCGCGTAAGCCAATTCAAGTTATCTCGGGCTATCGTTCGCCGCGCACAAATAAAATGTTGCGCCGCCGTGGTCGTAAAGTTGCGCGCCATTCTCAGCACACCAAAGGGAAAGCATTAGATTTTTTCTTACCTGATGTGAGCGTAAAAAAACTGCGGGCTTTGGGTTTGAAAGCTCATCGTGGCGGCGTTGGTTACTATCGCGGATCATTTGTTCACTTAGACACAGGCAAAGTGCGCCATTGGCCACGTATGAGCAAACGCCAACTATCTCGGGTGTTCCCGCGTGGTAAAACCATTCATGTACCATCCAATGGACGGCCTCTTCGTGGGTACAAAGTCGCAATGGCTAATTTGAAAAAGGGCTTAAACGCTGACGGGCGTAAACGTAGCACATCAGTGCGGCGCTCTCTTCTTGCGCGTATCTTTACACCGGGCGGTAGTGGAAGTCGGGCGGATGAGGAAGAGGGGGCTAGAACTTCTCGGAAACAGCGCAAAACACCAAAGCCTAAGAAAAAAACACCGAAGGCTGTTGTGGTTGCGGCAAAAGTACCAGAGCCGAAACCAAAGCCTGTACGCGCCAAGGTTAAAGGCGTTGATCCATTTAGCAAAGATTCAAAAGCAGAAGCAAAACGCGTTGCTGCACTGAAACGTAAGTTGAAAGAAGCAACAGACAGAAAAACAATTGCTGCGGCAAAGGCTGCTGATAAAGCAAGAGCTGATGCCAATGCCGAAAAAGACGCGGCTGCAAAAGAAATACTTTTAGCAAAAGCAAAAGCTGCTGAAGAGCTGGCGAAAAAGGTTGCTACACAAACGCAGCTTGCTGCGTTAGCGCCAGCTGCAACGGCACGCATTGCCCTACCAACGCGCCGCCCGGCATTACAAGCTTCGACGCAGTTAGCCCTCGCCCCAAGCGCAGGCACAAACTCATTACGTCCTGCGGTGCTTTCAGCTGATAAGGCTACTGAAATTGCCCTAGCAGAACCAAAACAAACCGTTTCTTCCAATCAAAGCGATGTTGATGCGTTGAGTTCCCGCACCGTTGCTCTATTAGCGCGCCAGCGTAAGCTATTGGCCGCACAACAAGGCTCTGCCAAGCAGACCGCAACAAATCTAACGGAGCAGTTGACTAGGTTACCAATGCCAACGGCCGCAAAGAGAGCGCAACCTCCAAAAGAATTGATTGTTGCAGCTCTTTCTCCTGAGCAAGCTAGAGCTGTTCAAGCGCCCGTTGTTGCTGATCAACCAATCACGAAACCTTCCTACCGTGCTTCAACCGATGCGGCGCAAGTTCCTGTGCCAAGCAGCACTCCAACGGCCCGGCCTCAAGATGGTACTGTCGCACTTGAAACTGGTGCGCCTGGCCAAATGCAGAGCGAATTGAAGCTGGGAAATTTGGACGGTCACACCGTGAAGAAATGGGCAGTAGCCCGCTCCACCCGCGTTGGGCTATCCGCCAATTTAAGAGCGCCTGTATATAAGCGTAGCACAAATCGCGCTGCACCCGCATCCGTATTTTCTGTAGGGTTTGCCTTTGTTCGCTCCCCCCTACGGGCAGATAGATTTAGCGGACGTTCATTAACCCGCGTAGCTTTTGCCCACTTTGGACAGAATAATTGATTTGTGATTGAGTGGAGCTGTCTAAGCAGCTGATTCAAGTGCAAACAATGTTCAAACCTGAAACACCTTCTATATATTTTGTCACTGGCGGCAGCGGTTATGTTGGCCGCAATATTGTGCGCTGGTTGGTTAGCAAAGGGCATGAGGTCCGTGCATTGGTGCGTAGCCAAAAGTCCGCGACCATTGTTACTGACCTTGGGGCCAAGGCTGTTCTTGGTGATATGAGTGATAGAGAAATATTGCAAAAGGGCATGGCAGGGGCGCAATACCTCATTCATGCTGCTGCAAATACCGATCATGGAATCATCTCTGAAGCTGCGGAACAAGAAAATGAAATCGCAACAGATAATGTATATCAAGCGGCCAAGGAAGTCGGTATTGTCCGTTGCCTCCATCTAAGCACGGAAGCCGTTTTACTGGATGGTAATCCGCTCGTGATGGCGACTGAGGCCCTACCTTACCCGAACAAATCTGCAGGCGGGTACTCAAAGACTAAGGCTGAGGCCGAACGAATTGCCTTTTCGTGCTCGGGCGAAAAAATGGAAGTGGTTGCGCTTCGCCCTCGTTTTATTTGGGGGCGTGATGACACTACGGCGTTACCTCAACTGATAAAGGCGGCGAAAACTGGAAAATTATCATGGATTGATGGGGGAATGTATCTGACTTCTACCACCCATATTGCGAATGTTGTCCACGGCATCATGTTGGCTCTTGAAAATGGGAGGGCAGGGGAAGCCTACTTTATCTCCGATGGTGACCCAGTAGTATTTCGGCAATTTGTGAGCGATTTATTGGCTACCAAAAAGGTTGAGGCTCCAAAAGGCAGTATTCCGCGCTGGTTGGTTGCCTCTGTAGTTCGCATTGGTGATCTCCTTAGTCGTTTAACCCGTGGAAAAATAAATGGGCCAATGAGCCAACAAGAATATGCGACATTGGGTTTTGAGGTGACCCTCGATATCAACAAGGCACAAAAAGAGCTTGGCTATAAGCCAATAATTTCAATGAAGGAGGGTATGGCAGAACTTAGTCAGCCCAAAATCTAGCTACCAAAACGGCGATCAAAAGCAGTTTCTAACAGGGCGCGCTGGGAAGCGACGTGATTTTTAGGCGCTTCAACCTCTACCTTGTCGGCGTTATATATTTCGTCATCAAGCCGCTTAATGCGTCTTTGTAGGGCAACTGAGCGATCTACGAGGCTCAAAAAATCTTCTGGTAAGTCGTCCCAACCAGGGCCACCTTTTCTGGGTTGAAGCTGGTTGAGTTTCACATTTTTCTTTTCACTGATTGCTTGCTCGACGGTCATTTCGCCTTCAGCTACAGCCCGTTGAAGCAACAGCCATGATGCGAGTTGCATAAGGCGTGTGGTGAGGCGCATGGATTCAGCTCCATAGACACTCTGGGCCGGCTTAGAGAGGGTTTTAGCTGCTTGACGGCCATCTGTATCAAGAAAGGTGGCTGTTTCTTCGACGAGGTCCATTCCATAGGAAAAAAGTTCGCGAAATTTATTGGAATCAGCAAAGTGCTGGGCAAGGCGAACAGGCGATTGTGCGCTTTGTACTGTCTGTTCGTTGTCCATACTTGAAATACTCTCCACCTAAGCAAAATCATAATAGGCGCGAATGAGCGTCAGTTTCAAGCATAAGATTTAGACTGGGAGGTAATTTAAAGCAAAAAAAAGAGCCGCAAGCGGCTCTTGAAAGTTTACAGGGAGGCTCGTTGTCATGAAAGGAGATCATATCAACGAAATTCGGATAACCGAATGTTCATCATTAACGCCCATAAAGCTTAATAAAAGATTAACAGGGTTAATATGAGCCGTTTTAACCCAATTATGTTTTGAAAAAAGACTGAGCTGCTTCAAGGCTACTTGTCTTGTTCTTGCGTTCTTCTTTGAGGCGGCTGATTTCGCGCTCTAAAAGGGTAATGCGATCGTCAAGATCGCCAACTGAAAATGTGGATAAATCGCAGTTCACCGAAATGTCGTTAGGTTTGGCGGCCTGGGGCTCGTTCTCGTCAAACATTGGTTTTCTCCTCACTGGTGGGGATATTCTAAACCTATTTACTTTTTTACGGCAACAAGAATTGCAATCTGGTGTTGTCGAGCGTATGTAAGCGCTAACTTCCCTACAACGTGGCACTTTCCACGGCTTGTTTGAAACCCAAACAAGCGAACGGGGAAGAATTGTTTTTTGTGCCGTTTTGACACTTTGCAAAAATGTAAACTGTTTGGCGGCTGACGAGAGGATTAGAATATTATGGCAACCACTCTACTTATGCCAAAAGCTACTGCAGTATGGCTCGTGGACAACACGGGCCTTACCTTTGATCAAATAGCTACTTTGTGTAGCTTGCATCCGCTTGAGGTGAAATCAATTGCGGATGGCGATTCTGCCCAAGGTATTAAAGGTGTGAATCCTATTTCTAATGGCCAATTGAGCCGCGAGGGAATTACGGAATGTGAAGCTGATGAAGATAAAAAACTTGAGCTTCTTGAACCTAAGGTGAAAGTGCCAGAGCTTAAAAAGAAGGGCCCGCGTTATACGCCTGTATCGCGCCGCCAAGATCGGCCGAATGCCATTCAGTGGTTGGTGCGCAACCACCCAGAACTGCGTGATGCACAAATTATCCGCCTTGTTGGTACAACCAAGAATACGATCAATGCAATTCGAGACCGTACCCACTGGAATTCTGCCAGCTTACAACCGCTTGATCCAGTGACGCTTGGTATTTGTAGTCAGATTGATATGGACTTTGAAGTGACTAAAGCGGCGAAATATCTTCCTAAGGTGGAAGAAGGCGCGACTGAGGATGGATTGCTTCCTGCTTCAGAAACTCAGATTGTTGAACCGCAAGCTGATCCGCAAGTTAAAGAAAACGTGAGCGCTGATGACGTGTTCAAAAACTTTGCCTCATTGGGTGAAGGTTCTGACACAACACCTGAAGCGGAAGGCAGCTAATTTTGATAACCGCCCCATCGGCGGTTATTTTTATAATCTTGCGCCCACTGTAACGATTTCATCCACCAGCACTTTCAAGTCGTTATCTTGGGTGCGGTGGTTGGTGATGTTAACCCTTATTGCGGCTTGGCCGTTCAATGTGGTTATGGAAGGGGCTGCGATGCCGCTTTCTTGCAACTGCATGACAATCTCGCGGTTTATCTCATCTTTGTCCCCATATCGGAAGCACACAACAGAGGTGGCTACGGGGGCGAGAAGGGTGAGTTTTGGATGGTCTTTGATAAGGCTCGCTAACAACTTGGCCTGAGCGCAATTTTTATCAATCATCTTGCCCAGCTTTTCTGTGCCATGCTCCGTAAACTGCGCCCAAATTTTTAAGGCACGAAAACCACGCGAGAGTTCAGGGCCGTATTCCACAGGCCACGGGTTCCCTGCCGCTAATCCACGCGAAGCTGCTTGTAAATAATCTGGTCGGCTTGAAAAAGCTGCGCGGTGAGCTGCTTCGTCGCGGATCATAACAAATCCCGCATCATAATTTACATGTAACCATTTATGAAAATCAAAGGCTAAAGAATCTGCACTGGATATGCCTTTTAGTCGTGTCTGGAGGGTTTTTGATAAGATGCCTGCAGCGCCAAATGCTCCATCAACATGTAGCCACAGATCTTGGGTTGCAGCTATAGTAGCCAGCCCATCCAGATCATCAATTGCCCCAACATTAACTGTGCCAGCCGTGCCAACCAATAAAAAGGGCAGAAGCCCAGCAGCACGATCTTCGTCTATCATCTTGGTGAGGGCGTTTAAGTCCATCTCGTAGTTATCGTTTACAGAAACAGCTCTTAGGGCTGTTTCACCAAGGCCAAGAATGTCGAAGGCGCGTGCCACGCAATTATGAGCTTGAACGGAGGCATAACCAACGAGTTTTGAGGAGGTGATGCCATCTTTTCTTGCAGTCGTGATCCTTGCGTCCCGAGCAGCTTTTAGAGCGATGATTGTTGCCATTGAAGTGCCAGAAACCACAAGTCCTGAAGCCTGATCTGGAAAGCTGAACATCTCGCGCATCCAAGAAACGACCTGCCGTTCCACATACATCGCGCCATGGTCGCGGCCACCAAGATTAGCATTCATGGCCGAGGCGGCTATGTCAGCTATTAGGCCCGTTGTTGTACCCGAACCATGCACCCATCCAAAAAATCGAGGATGGGTATTTCCCACTCCATAGGGCAGCAAGGCCTGTAATTGAGCTTGCAGTGCCTCGGTTTGCGAACCAGAAATCGGGAGTGGCGAGCTGAAACTTTGTTTTAGCGTATCAGGCAGCGCTTGCCACACGGGGCCTTCGGTTGAGTTTTCTACTTTATCAAGGGCCGCATTGAGCATTTTATGGGCGGCATTGCGGGTTTGTTGCCAATCTTTTGGATCGAGCGTGTTACTCATCTTTGACATCGACTGTGTAGGCTAGACCCAATCTTCCGCCGTCGGCGTAAATGGTTTGGCCAGTCACGTAGCCTGCGTCTGAAGTTGCAAGAAAAGTGGCAATCCCAGCAATCTCTTCTGGTTCTCCTACCCGTAGCATTGGGGTGCGTGAGAGCATCTTACGCTTGGCTTCGGGGTTGTTGTTTACAGACTCTAACATCTCAGTGGCAATGGAGCCTGGGCCAATGGCGTTCACACGTATGCCATGGGGAGCGAGGTATTGGGCTAAAACATTGGTTAATTGGCGCACACCACCCTTGGAGACAGTGTAGGGAATTTGTGCAGGGATCGCCAACACCGCATTTGTAGACGACATATTGATAATACATCCTGCAGGGCCGCCAGCTTCAACCCGCTTGACCATAAGTCTTGCAACAGCTTGGGAGCAAAGAAACGAGCCTTTTAGGTTTACCCTTAGGACTTTATCGAAGTCTTCTTCACTTAAGGTTAGAAAATCGCCACCAATGGCGATACCTGCATTGTTGACGAGAATGTCGATGTCACCAAAGGCATCAATGGTGGCGGCGATTAGATTATGCACATCTAGTCGCTCACCGACATCTGCGCTGACATAACGCACTTCCCCAAGTTTGCTTAATTCCTCGAGTGCTTGCTCCCCTTTGTTGTCATTGACATCAGCGATGACAACCTCAGCCCCTTCTTGCAAGTAGCGTTGGGCGATTGCGTAGCCGATTCCTTGTGCTCCGCCTGTAATGATTGCTGTTTTGCCTTGGAGCTTCATGGGGTAATTCCAAATTGATTTGTGAGCCGCACCCTGCCGTTGATCGCTTTAACGGTCAACGGTTAAGTATTTTTGGAAAACCGATATTCAGTGATTTGCCGTAGCTCTTCATCGGGCCGTAAAATCGCGTTTGGAAAATCTTTTTGATTTATCGCGTCAGGCCAGTTTTGGGCTTCAAAACAAAAACCAGAATAGGTTTTGTAGGGTTCCCCCATCAGCCCTGCAGGAGTGCTTACTTTGTGTCCCGCATAAAATTGCAAGCCCGGTTCCGTGGTGGCGATATTCATGGTGATGCCTGACTTATCGGAATGGGCCATGGCAACATCCTGCAGATTGCGCCGCTCGTTGGCGAGGCAGAAGTTGTGGTCGTAGATAGTGTCATCCGTTAAATCTTGGCCAATGCGTTTTGGAGTGCGGAAGTCATGGGCTGTCCCTTCAACAGGAATGAGCTTTCCTGTTGGAATGTAATCGCTATCAACTTCCGTAATGTTATCAGCAAAGATTTGCACCGTGTGATCGCGATTGTCGCTACCACCATCAAGATTGAAATAGGAGTGGTGGGTGAGATTAGCAATTGTGGGAGCATCACTGCGGGTGGTGAGGCTGATATGTAAAATACCATCATCTTTCAGGACGTATGAGCAGGTCATCTCGCAGGTTCCGGGGAAGCCCATCGTGCCGTCTGGATCAGTGAGGGTTAGATCTACATGGGAAGTGCCGAGATCAGCAATTTGCCAGTTTCGTTTACCGATGCCTTTAGTGCCACCGTGCAATGTGTGCTTGCCGTTGATGTTTGCATCGACTTTATAATTTTTGCCGTCGATCTTAAATTTTGCGTTGCCAATACGATTTGCAACGCGGCCCGGAATTGCGCCAAAATAGGGTGAGTGGGCGGGGTAATCGTCGAAATTATCAAAGCCCAATACCAGTGGCGCTTTGTGGCCGTCCAAACGCAAATCCTGAAGTGCCGCACCCCAAGTGATGATGCTGGCGCTTAATCCGCCGCCCGTTAACTGAACTCGATAGACCGATTGGCCATCCTTTGTTGCGCCAAAAATTTCGCGGGGCTGTGCGTGTTGGGTCATATCGGTTCCTCGTTGTTGCTAATTATACTCTGGGTGGTGCGGGTATGCGGTTCTCCAGCCAACTAAATATTGTGACGATAACACCTGTGAGCAAAATATAGATGCCTGCTACGAGTAGTAGTGGCTCATAGGTTAGGAAGGTTTCTTGGCGTACTGCTGTTTGTTCACCAAAGAGTTCTTTTAGTGAAATAGTTGCGGCAAGGGGGGTGGCTTTTAGAGTGAGAACGAGTTCGCCAGCAAGTGTGGGAAAGACGTTTTGCAAGGCGCGGGGGAGCCATATGCGCCATACTACTTTGAAAGAACTCATGCCCATGGCGCGGGCGGCCTCTAACTCTCCTTTTGGAACGCCAGCAAATGCGCCACGCATGATTTCACCCACATATCCCGCAACTGACATGGAGAAAGCGAAAACGGCATAGGGGAATGCAGCGCGTAGTAGTGGCCAAAGGAAGCTTTCTCTGATGCTTGGGAATTGGGGGAATAGCTCGCCCAACCCGTAATAGATCAGCCATAGCTGTATGAGCAAAGGCGTGCCGCGAATGAAGGTGCAAAATCCGCGCGCAATAGAGGCCAAGAACTTTGGCCCTGTTACCTGCACAAGACCGATAGGTATCGCCAGCAGCATCCCAAGGGTCGCACAAATAACGAGCAGTTGGATTGTCAGCCAGAAGCCTGAAATCAAACGGGGACCATATTCTGGAAGCCATGACCAATCCATCAAACAGCTGCCTGTCCACGGCGGTAATGCGCTTCAATTTTGCGAAAAATCATGTTGGAAACGAGGGTGAGGCACAGATAGATAACGGCTGCTGCGACATAAAATAAAAGGTAGTGGCGGGTACTGGCTGCCGCGCCACGGGTGGCGGTTGCCAATTCAAAAAATCCGACGACAGCAAGCAAGGCTGTGTCTTTCGTTGCAATCAGCCACAGATTTGAAAGGCCGGGCAGAGCAAAGGGGATCATGGCGGGAATGGTGATGCGTCGCAAGACCTTACTCCATGACATTCCAACGGCGACTGCGGCTTCCTTTTGACCGTTCGGGACGGCTTGCATAGCGGCGCGAATAACCTCGGTGGAATAGGCTCCTTGGACAAACCCCAAGACTAGGATACCCGCAACCAAACCAGAGATATCAATGGGCCGATAGCCAAAACTCTCGAGTAATTTATTGAGCGCATCTGTCCCAGCATAATAAAGTAGGAGAATAAGAACGAGCTCAGGGACGGCGCGAATAATGGTGGTGTAGATTGCAAGAAAACTGCGCAGCATCTTGCCACCGTGTAATTTACCAAGCGCTCCGAAGAGCCCAATGATCAACCCAAGCCCATAAGCGCCCAAGGCAATTTGAACGGTGCTGACAAGCCCTTGTAGCAAGGACAGGCCGCGCCCGGGTGGGCTTATCCATAAAAGCTGAAGGCTTTCGAACAATGTTTGTTCCCCGTAATTTGTCTCGGCCCAAGAGATATGGGCCGAGACATTATTGGATTAACTTGGCTTATTTGCCGTAGATATCGAAGTTGAAATACTTCTTCGCAATGTCGTCATATGTGCCGTCTTCAAGCACTTGTGCGATGGCTTTGTTGAATTTTTCTCTTAGCTCTTTGTCTTCTTTACGAAGGCCAACACCCGCACCCGCGCCGAAAATCGCATCGTCTGCAAGAAAGCCTTTGATTTCAAATTTCTTGCCTTGCTCAGATTTGAAGAAAGCATCAAATGCAAGTGAATCACCAACGACGGCATCTACGCGGCCAGCAACAAGATCGTTGTTGTGCTCGTCGAATGCAGGGTAGGTTTTGATTTCACCGGCAATGGATTTTATATGCTTGTTGGCGTAGTCGGCGTGAGTTGTCGAAACTTGGGCAGCTACGATTTTGCCTTTTAGGCTGTTCAAATCTTTTGTGATCGCGCTGTCTTTAGCGGCAACCAATGCGGCTGGAGTGTTGTAGTATTTGTTCGAAAAGCTGATGACTTTCATGCGTTTTTCGGTGATCGACATGGACGCAAAAATTGCGTCAATTTTTTTAGATTGAAGCGCCGGAATGATGCCGTCCCAAGCGATTGGTGTCCAAACGCATTTTTCTTTCATGACTTTGCAAATTGCTTCGCCAAGCTCGATTTCAAAACCCAGACGCTTACCAGACGCATCAACGTCAGCAAATGGCGGGTAGGGCGATGTATCAAGGCCGAGACGAAGTTCGGCAGATGCAGCCGTAATGCCAAGACCTGCGGCAAATACACTGGCGGCGAGGATTGATTTAAGAATTTTCATGGGGTTTCTCCTTGTTGAAAATAAAAGTTAGTGAACTGATTTGACGAACGCCCTGCAGCGCTCGCTGGTGGTTTGGTTGAACACCTGCTCGGGTGTTCCTTCTTCTTCCACCAAACCTTGGTGCAAGAAAATTACGTTGCTCGACACATCACGGGCAAAGGCCATTTCGTGGGTAACGAGAATCATTGTGCGGCCTTCTTCGGCAATGCCGCGAATAACTTTTAGCACTTCACCCACAAGTTCTGGATCTAGTGCCGAGGTGGGTTCGTCGAACAACATAGCTTGCGGCTCAATTGCTAAGGCGCGGGCGATAGCGGCGCGCTGTTGCTGACCACCCGAAAGAAATGCTGGATATTGGTCACGTTTTTCGTAGAGACCAACGCGATGCAACATAGCTTCAGATTTTTCTCGCGCTTCGGCTTTGCTCAGCCCCTGCACATGGACAGGGGCTTCCATAACATTTTGTAAGACGCTCATGTGGCCCCACAGGTTGAAACTTTGGAACACCATGCCAAGATCAGAACGCATTCGTTGTATTTGTTTTTTGTCTGTTGGTTGCATCACACCGTTTTTTGCAGGTGCAAATTTTATTGGTTCACCAGCAATGGAAATGTGTCCAGCAGACGGCAACTCTAATAGGTTTATACAGCGTAGAAAAGTGGACTTACCAGAACCAGATGCTCCGATGATGGAGATAACATCCCCGTCCTTTGCATCGAGATCGACCCCCTTGAGAACATCAAGGTCGCCGAAGGATTTATGCAAGCCTTCAACCTTGATGGCACTTTTTGAATCGCTAGCAGGAGCGGCCATTATTGCCTCTCCTGTTGACTGGAATTGTATATATTTGCCCGTTGATTATTCATTTTACTACGCAGCACCCAAAAATTATAGATTAAACATTGCATTAGCTGGCTCGACACTCAAGCGCTAAGACCGCCTTGGTTGCAGATGAATTGTACAATTTCTGAAACTCCTTTGCCGCCCCGCAGGTCTGTAAATAGTGTAGGGCTATTTGGGCGCGCAGTGGCCGCGTCATTTTTCATACATTCTAAGTCTGCCCCGACATGGGGAGCGAGATCAGTTTTGTTGATGAGTAATAAATCAGAACGGGTAATTGCGGGGCCGCCTTTACGGGGAATGTCGTCCCCTTGAGCGACCGATATTACATAAACTGTGAGGTCTGCTAAATCAGGAGAGAAGGTGGCCGCCAAATTATCTCCGCCGGATTCAATGAAGATGATGTCTAAGTCTGTGTGGCGCGCGTTCAGCTCATCAATGGCGCGCAGATTGATAGAGGCATCTTCTCGGATTGCTGTATGAGGACACCCACCAGTTTCAACTCCGATAATCCGATCGGAAGATAGTGCCTGCATACGCACCAGTGCCTCGGCATCTTCACGGGTGTAAATATCATTGGTAATGACAGCGATCGAAAACTTGGCGCTCATTGCCTTGCACAGTTTTTCGGTGAGGGTTGTTTTACCAGAACCAACTGGGCCACCAATGCCGATACGGAGTGGGCCATGATTGTTCATGATCGGAAGATCCTAGAGGGAAGTGTTTCGTGGTTCATAGCGGCGATCTCCATTGAAATAGCTGCGGCCCCAAGCTTGCTAAGATTTGAGTTTTCAGCCGTTAAGGCCGCCCGTTGTATTTCTGCTTCCAGCTCCGCAAGAAGTTCTACACCAGCCTTTTGTCCAAGTTTAATCAGCCTGAGGGCCGCCTGAATTTGGTTGTTCGTGCTGGCCTGAAAAAACCCCGTCATAGTATCGCCTAATGGGATTTCATTTTCCAAAGCCATACAACCAATTGCTATTGGATAGGCGATTGGGTTTGGAAAACTATCAGGGCTGCTTGAACGCCAAGGTTCGCTTGCTTCGATAAACGCTCCCCCAAGGCCAGTCGTTTCCTCGTAGCGCTCTTTAGAACCAGCCATGGACAAGGCCAGTTCATTGAGTTCGGTAATTGGTTGTTCTTGCCTATAGACGGCGGCAAGAAAAATAGCGTCATTGCGTAAATTGCCATGGCTGAGGCTTGTTAAAATCCATCGTTGCAGGCCGAGCTTATCTGTTACGCAACCATTTTGACACGCGGTCTCTAAGCCAGAAGACCAGGCATAACCACCGATGGGGAATGCTGGGGAAAGCCAGGTGAGTAGGCGGATGAGGGATTGGTTAGACATGGTTGTGACCATGTTCACGGCTGTAGGCTCCACCTTCTGGTGAAAAGGGTGCAATCACTTCAACCACATTTGCCCCCAAGCCTTTCAGCATGGTTTTAATAATGGGGTCTTGCCGAATAAGAATTTTGTCAGCGGTAATTTCTGCGGCCAAATGGCGATTACCAATTTGCCAAGCAAGTGCAAGCAGATGGCGTTTGTCATTTGCGGAGATTTGATAAAGGGCCTCAGGCTCTGCGCGCACCTCTATAATACGGCCATCGCTTAAGGCTAATCCCTCGCCATGGAGAAGAAGGCGGGCTTGGGGGAGGTCGAGTAAAAACTCGATGCCGTTATCAGATGTGAGTTTGATACGGCGGCGGTGGCGCGCGGTTTCGTCGAGGGTAATCGTATCCGCTGGATCTTGGCTATGGGGTAGAACTATCGTGGCCGTTATCATGGGGGGTGCGGTTTCTCATTCCATCAATTGTGAAACCATCATGGTGGCGCAGGATGAACAAGGCAAGCAGAGCGCCCAAAGTAGCCACTGCTGTCCAAAGCAGATTGTTTGGAAATCTTGTCCAATTCCACAAAGCGCCACTAAAAGCAGTGCCAATTACGCCGGTAGCATGAATGATTGTTACCATGGCGTAGACAGGGGTGCGGAATATGCCAAGCAAGAAGAGTATGACGATTATCATTTGCAGGGCTCCGACAGTATAGGCGATATCATTGAAGCCAAATTCCATGCCCAAAAAATTCAGCCCAACATCTTTTTTTAACCAGGTAAGGCCGTAGGTCCCGCGGAACACATTTCCCATCCATTCGGGATGATAAAACTTAAGTGAGGCCCAAACCCCAAGGAAAGCCCCAACGCCAAGGCGAATGAGAAGTAGTCCGATGTTGAGTTTACGGGTGAGCGTATTTGAAGAAGTAGGCATGGGCTAATCCCTATTGAAACTTGTAATAGGGATAGGCCGTCATTGAGATAAACTCAAATCACTGATTTGTTAGATTGATGGCATGAGTTTAAGCGTAACTATAGTTTTCTAGTGACTGCTACCGCCGTCATTGCCGCCGTCGCCACCGCCATTATTTTCATAGGACCTTTGTGGAACAGCTTTTTTGCGGGCTGTATTTCTTCCTGTCAGACCAGCTTCCTCACGGGTGAGATAACTCTCCACCTTATCAATCGAGGGGTTGGTGGCTTCAATAAACGCTTTAACTTTTCTCAAACTGCTTTTCAATTTTGCGGTTGATACGCGGGTTGGTAACGCTCTGTTTGATTGGCTACTCCGAAGGGCGATTTTGATCGCCGAACTTGTTTGTGGGGTAAGAATACTTTCGATCATTGGCTTATCTAAGCTATCCAAAAGGGAAGGCGTTAGAACACTTCCATATTGCATAGTATTCGAGTTCGTTGTCAGCGCCGCTTGGCGTCTTGGGCGTTTAGAACCGGACCATCGAGGCCCACCCAAATAGAGTGCCGCGTACATGGTTTTTGCTTTTACGGCTGGAACACCGCTTACTCGGATGGCATCGTAAAACATGCGGTGCACGTTTTGCCAAGTGGCGGTGTGGTAGTAGCCGCCATCTTCATTTCCTGTAGCGCAGTAGGCATCATGGACAACCGCTGCATTGAGGAATTGTTTACTGCGTGGATGCCCCATAATGCCAACAAACATTGTCGGAATAGAAGCGCCGTCGGTCATAGTGCCGCGAGGGGCCACCCATTGCTTTTTCTTTGCATCAACAAAGGTTAGCGGTTCGGACGTGAGAGAGAAAGGAAAGTCTCTGCCCGGTAGTTCAATAACCTTATCGTCAAACTTTACGGGTGTGTTGAGAAAGTTGCAAAGGCTGCTTGACCTGCCATTACACGAAAGTGTGGTTATTTCGGGAGCTCCAGCAAGTTGTGATGTCGGCGTTGGTGTTGCAGTACAGCCTGTTATCAACAAAGAAAGAAAAGCTAAAGAATAGCGCATTTTAAATTACCCCAACCAATTAAGGCCCCAAAAAATTATTGTCATTAGTTGGATGTATTGTCAATTATTTGGAGGGTAGGGAAATCACCCAATTGGGTGAATGGCAAAAATGTTTTGTGAATTAGTTCATTTTTTTGAAACAGAAAAATTAGTGAATTAAAACATGAAATAGCGCTGCGCCATGGGCAGAACTTTGGCGGGTTCGCAGGTGAGCAGCTCGCCGTCGGCCCGCACCTCATAACTTTCTGGGTCGACTTCAATTTCAGGGGTGGCATTATTTAGTATGAGGCTGGATTTACCTATTCCTCCGCGGGTGTTGCTTACGGCAAGCATTTGTTTTTCAACCCCAAGGGTTTCGCGTAAATCGTTTTGGAGGGCGGCTTTTGATACAAAAGTGACGGATGAATTGGTCAGTGATTTTCCAAAAGCACCAAACATTGGGCGCATGTGAACGGGCTGCGGTGTTGGAATTGAAGCGTTTGGGTCCCCCATTGGTGCGGCCGCAATTGTTCCGCCAATCAACACCATCGCAGGTTTTACGCCAAAAAACGCAGGATCCCATAGAACCAAGTCGCCGCGTTTGCCTTCTTCAACAGAACCAATTTCGCTCGACATACCATGGGCGATAGCGGGGTTGATTGTGACTTTGGCGATGTAGCGACGCACTCGAAAATTATCGTTGTCACCCGTCTCTTCTTTCAATGGCCCACGTTGTTTTTTCATCTTATCGGCGGTTTGCCATGTGCGAATGAGAACTTCACCCACACGTCCCATGGCTTGGGAATCAGAAGCGATAATCGAGAATGCGCCCATGTCGTGGAGGATGTCTTCGGCGGCTATTGTTTCCTTGCGGATGCGGCTCTCCGCAAAGGCAATGTCTTCAGGAATAGACGCATCTAGGTGATGGCAGACCATCAACATATCGAGATGCTCTTCGAGAGTATTTACCGTGTAGGGGCGGGTGGGGTTGGTGGAAGAAGGGAGGACGTTCTCCAGCCCGCAAATCTTGATGATGTCCGGGGCGTGGCCGCCGCCTGCACCTTCAGTATGGAAAGCGTGGATAGTACGGCCCTTAAAAGCATCAACAGTGTGTTCTACAAATCCACTTTCGTTTAGCGTATCCGTGTGGATCATTACTTGCACATCGTGTTCGTCAGCAACGTTCAAACAATTGTCGATTGCAGCAGGTGTCGTGCCCCAGTCTTCGTGAAGCTTGAGTGAGCAAGCACCGCCCAATACCATCTCGTGTAAAGCGGCGGGGAGGGAGGCGTTGCCTTTTCCAGCCAGCGCTAAGTTCATAGGGAAAGCGTCAAAGCTTTGGATCATCCGGCCCAGATGCCAAGAGCCAGGGGTACAGGTGGTGGCGAGCGTGCCGTGGGCGGGACCCGTTCCACCACCAAGCATCGTGGTGATGCCAGAGTGCAATGCTTCTTCAATTTGCTGGGGGCAGATGAAATGGATATGGCTGTCAAAGCCGCCAGCGGTGAGAATTTTACCTTCACCAGCAATGATTTCCGTACCCGGGCCAATGATAATATCGACGCCAGATTGGGTGTCGGGGTTTCCCGCTTTGCCTATCTTTTTGATGCGTCCATCAAAGAGGCCAACATCAGCTTTATAAATGCCTGTATGATCTACAATCAGCGCGTTGGTGATAACGGTATCGAGCGCACCATCGGCGCGGCTAACCTGAGATTGCCCCATACCATCGCGGATAACCTTACCACCACCAAACTTCACTTCTTCGCCGTAGGTGGTGAGGTCGCGCTCGACTTCTATGATAAGTTCGGTGTCTGCTAGGCGTACTTTGTCGCCCGTTGTCGGGCCGTACATGGCGGCATAGTCAGTGCGGGGGATGTTAGATTGGCTCAAGGCTAAAAATCTCCCACAAACCATTTTAATTCGATAGTACGGCTTAGGGTTTTTCGAGTTTTGCAAAGAATGTATTGAAGGTTGGGTTTTCGAAAGACTTCGGAAGAAAAAGTTTCTGCATTGCATTGGGCATCACGAAATTTGAGCCATGCCCGTTGAGAATGTAGAATTGCTTTAGAGTATTCTTTTTGCGTTCTGGTGAGTGTGTTGACCGAACGCCAAATTTGATTCAGTTCGTGGTCGGCTGCCTCGAAGTCTTTATCGGCGCAATAGAGTACGGTGTTGGCCGCAATCATCTTGCGCTTCGCGCAATCTATCTGTTGGGCGCTGGCGTTGCTTATCGGCGCGATCAACAAAACGGCAAAGAGTAAGTTCCGCATTATAATTCTCCCATTATTTGAGCATTGAATCCATAGACTTTGCGATCTCCACCGATCGCGATCAAAGTTACATCGCGGGATTGGCCGGGCTCGAAACGAACCGCTGTTCCAGACGCTATATTGAGGCGCATGCCACGGGCGTCATTGCGATCAAATTCTAGGGCAGGGTTGGTTTCGAAAAAATGGTAATGGGAGCCAACTTGGATAGGGCGGTCCCCAGTATTTGCTACTTTCAATGTGAGGCTCTTTGCGCCTTCGTTGAGGGTTATTGAGCCTGAAGCCGTTATGATTTCACCGGGTTTCATTTAGCGCTCCTTATCGGCTGGTGGACAGTGACGAGCTTTGTTCCATCGGGGAATGTCGCTTCTACCTGAATGTCGTGGATCATGCTTTCGATGCCCTCCATTACTTGATCGCTGTTCACTACATGGGCGGCGGCTTCCATTAAATCAGCAACGCGACGGCCATCCCGGGCTCCCTCGACCACAAAATCAGAAATCAAAGCGATTGCCTCAGGATAATTGAGTTTCACGCCACGAGCCAAGCGCTTCCGCGCAACTTCGGCAGCCATAGCTACAAGCAGTTTATCTTTTTCGCGGGGTGTGAGTTGCATGAGCTGTCCGTTTATAGCGACCAAACTTTGGGAACAGAGGTTCCAAAGTTGAGCAAATTGATGAGTGGGATGAGTGTTTTCCGCAAAGCATACCCATCTGTTGAAACTACCCTAGCAAGAAGTTTTCCATTCCAGAAAGAAGCGCCACCGCTTTCCCCTATTATATTGCGAGCGGTCTCTAATAGCCCCTCAGCCTTTGGTGAAATGAGCAACAGTGTTGCCATAGCTTCCCGGCGGTTGGTGATGAAAGGTTGGTTTAATTGGTCGGCAATATTGCCCGTCATCCGAAAATCTTCCGCATGAACAAGTGTTCCATTTTGCCGTATCCGCCAGCGGTCAGTGATGCTGCCAAGGGTGATTTTTTCGCCCATCTCGCGACGACCAAAAATTATCGATTCGACAAATAGTGCTTCGGCTGTTGGGTCGAGCGTTGCTTCAATGGTGCGGGATAATGAGGATTGGTCGAAAAGTATTGTTTCCTGCGGAAGCCAAGAAAATTGTGAATTTTCGTTCAAGTCAATTTCGATGCGGGTTTGGGCAGACCCATCGACACTCTTATAAATACGCTCGCAGGCCTGAGTAGTAATCGAGGCTTTACAATTGGCGCCAATTGTAAAGTTCCAATTGAGCTTATCACCGCCTGTCATCCCGCCAGATGAATTGATGATAACTGCCTCAAGTTGGTTGTGATGAGTGCGAGGACAACGGATTTTTGCGCAGCCTTCTTGATACAGCTCGTCTATACGAGTTTGCCCATTCGCCTCAACAAGCCCCAAACGGCCAATGCCATTTGCCCGTTGATGGGGTAATGGGCTGGGGAGGTTCTGTTCTGGGCGAGCGAGCATGGAATGAGCTTTTAGAAGTTCCCTTGTTTAGTCAATCAAGAGAACAAAATTGCCCACATCATTGGGCTCATATCACTGGGTTTGGGATATATACCCAGCGCTGATTTCGGCAATTCTTACGGGACTGATAATTGGTGCAAAGAGCGTTTTAAAATTGCCCTTAGGGTCCAGCAAATAAATGAAGGAACCATGGGAGTAAATTGCGCCTTCGTCGATGTGCTCGAATAGAAATTTCTTTTCCAAATTAAAGGCGTTGTAGGCAGCTTCGAGTTTCTTTTCTGATCCGGTTAAACCAACCATGTTCGGGTGGATATCTGCGACTGCTCTATCGAGCGCCGCAACCGTATCGCGTTTTGGATCGACGGTAATCAAAACTGGTGTCACAGGGATATTCATCTCAGCCAGCAAATCAACCGCATTTGCTAAATTTGGCAATGCAACCGAGCACATCGCTTTGCAATTCGCATAGCCAAAAAACACTAGCTGGTATTTCCCATTAGGGTTTTTTGAGGTGCGAGGGCGGCCCTTATTATCAATCAGATCGAAGTCGCCACTTTTCACTAAAGGAAAGCCATCGGTGTTGCTTTCGCTCACCTGATAGCTGGCTTGTACCGATGATGATTGTGCCTGAGGTTGGGACGTAATTGCTGCAATTGTGCCGAACCCCAGCCCTAAGGCGAGGGCGAACAGGAAGCCTGTTTTACCTAAATAAATGGTAGGAAGCTTCATTCATTTTCCTCAATGTATTTTTTGTCAAAATCTACGCCCAGCCCAAAATGGCCTGATTTAGCCAGCTGCTTTTTTACCCGTGGATCGCGGCGAAACCATGGGCCTTTGCCTTTAGCGGCAGGGTTCTTTTCTGCCCAGCGTTTTGTCCATAAACTGGCTTTATTCCATTTTTCTGTGCCAACAACCCGGATGAATTGCACCATGTAAAATTTGGCTTTCACCACCTCATCTTCACCGATTAGCAAGCCATCTACATCAACCTTTTTATTGCAATAGGGAAGTAGGTCTTCGGTGGCACCATTGAAGGCGGATTGGCGGTTTTTTAGCACCAGAACAAGCCTGTTGTCGCTGGCGCGAACGACACCTAAGTTGCGGTTACCATCACCGCAATTGGCGGGACAGTCGCCAGAGAGCTCACATAGAACATCGACCACCTTGCCAGAGAAAGTTGCTTTTTCTTCACCATAGAGGTTCCATTTCTTGGCTTTACTACCTGCAGAGAAATCGGCTGCAGTTGCTAGCGATACCAATGAAAGCGCAGCCAGAGAAATTGTTGCGGTTATGAAAGTTTTATCAAACATGATTTCATCCCCTCCTAATTTTTCTTCGGTTTTTTGGGGGCGGAAAAAGGCGGTATGGAATCGTAATCTTCGTGGCTTAAATATTGGATGCCATCGTTGGCGATTACCTTTTCCACAACGAGATAATTCACTCCATCGCGGATAAAATGTTTTCCGCGCGCAGTGATGATTTCGCTTTGCACTTCCATGATTGTGTCGGTGGGGGCGAGGGCATCTTCGCCCTTATATTTGAGCACCATATATACTTCACCAGATTCAGTGCGAACCCCAACAGGAATGCCACCAGCCGCGCACCATAGGGCGCAGGTGTGATGGGCCGTACCCCGTGTTGCATCCGTGTCTCCCATGACCCCAGAAAAATAGCACCAAGTATCAATCATTTCGCCTTTGATCTCTACAATTTTAGCGGGTGTCTTGGCGGTTGCAAATTGAAGAAAAATGCCCATTGCCAGTAGGCATAAAGTAAGGGTTGAAGTGAGGCGGAGTGGAATGGTCATGGGTTGTCCTTCAGTTTTTCTCCTCAGAGGTAAGCATTGAAGCGATGATCAAGCAACTCAAGTGGGTGCAAATTTTTGTGATGTAGCCATTGGCCAGCTTCTAAATAAGCCCCCAATTTTCGTAATCCGAAACCAGCAGATGTGTCGGTTCGCAGTCTTCTTCTATTGTTGAAAACCGCCCAATAGGCTCGGCAAAAATATTGTCGGTTAGATCGTCGTTGACCGTGGACACCTCACCAATCAAAACATCGCCGCCTTCGCCCCAAAATTTGTGCCAGTTGCCGGGGCGCAAGGTAACACTTTCTCCGGGGGCAAGATGGAGAGTATCGCCACCTGTGAAGGTGCGTAGCAGGCCATCACACATGACGGGGACGATAAGGCTTGGGTCAATCTTTCCCTCCGCATCGCTTTCAAACATTTCAATCGCAAGTGTTGCGCCACCACGGTTGATAATGTCTTCGGTTTTCAAGATGTGCCGATGACTTGGAGAGATTTGATTGTGGCGCGAGATCATCAATTTCTCAGCATAACACATGCCACCTCCACGCTTTAACTCATCTAATGAACCATTGCGGGTGGTGAATAAAAACAGCCCCATTTCATCAAATTTTCCTGCCCCATAGTCGGTAATATCCCACCCTAAACGCGCCTCGGTGATGGCGCTCAATTGATCTTTTCGAGACACCATTTCCTTGGGGGTGAAATAGGCGAAAGGGGGTAGAAAAAAACCATGAGAGCGAATATCCGCATCAGCCTTGGCGATGATTGTATTGATGGTTGAGCGTTTCATATTCCTACCTACTAAAACCCTAGCTTCGTACCGATATCTGAACACCACAACTCAACCACATCTTTAATGGCTTCGGGCGCGCCCGTAAGATCAAATGTTCCCGCTAAAGAAGTGTCTGTCGTTTTGGGCTCCCCATCGTATTTCACAGTAATTGACCCTGAACCAGAGACCAGCTTGCGAACAAGTTGGAATATTGCCTTATCATCTTGTCTGCCCGTTACAATAAATGCTCCATTCTTATAGATTGACGCAGTCGTCTTCAGAGCAATTTCCCCGTTCAACTTGATAATGAAATCCCCGCTGGAAACCGCCATTTCACCAATCTCTCCTTTGCTTAAAGAGAGTGTCATAAACCGCCCGCATCCAACCTGAAAACGAACATTGTTCTTATCAATTACAGTTGCTTCACTATCGACAATTGACCATGTTTGGGCCTGAGCTGAGTTCGCAAAACAAAGCCATACCAAAATAGTTAGTATATTTTTCAAAGAACTCATCCGTATCAACGTTACCATTGGCCATGAATCTAACTATTCTCACAAGAATTGATAGCCTAGTGCCCTGTAGAATTGCCCGAACAAAATGAGTATGCTTTTTGATGGAATCAACAGCAACAATGTAGCAGCTTACGAATAAATAAAGAGGATAAAGAAATGACGCACCCAATCTTAGAAGACCTTTCATGGCGGCGTACGGTTAAAAAATATGATGGAACTAAGAAGGTTTCAGCTGAAGATCTGGAGGTGTTTTTTGAAGCCCTGCGGCTTTCTCCTTCTTCTATCAATTCGCAACCGTGGCGATTTGTTGTTATCGAAAGTGACCCTGCGCGAGATCGGATGAGCAAAACATTTGCCAATAAGTTCCAGTTCAACGAGCCCCATATTCACAGTGCTTCTCAAAACATTTTACTTGCCCATAACCCGAGCTACACTCGGGATGACTATGCCAAAGTTGTTGATAAAGGCATCGCAGACGGGCGCACCAAGCCTGAAGACCGCGAAGCTGCATTCGGAAGTTTTTTATTTGCCGAACTAAACACTGATGAAAATGGCAGTACTGCCCCTTGGACAAAAGCCCAACTCTATATTGCCCTTGGCAATGCTTTCCATACGCTTGCGCGGCTTAAAATTGGTTCAACTCCGATGGAGGGGATCGACATGGATTTGGTCAACGAAGAATTTAAGCAAGAATTGGGCGGTTATCGGTGCGAAGTTGCGCTTGCCATCGGCTATTCCCACCCCGTCGATGATTACAACGCAACCATGGCTAAGACTCGTCGAAGCCTCGATAGCATTCTTGTGAAAATTTAAGGAGAATAGAAATGAATATTCTTGTTGTTATTGCCAAGCATGGTGGGTGGGAGGTGAGCGTCAGCACGTAAACCGGGCTGGTCAATAAGCTTGCGGCATTTCTTCCCGTATGGCACACCACATATTGTAATTTTGAAAGCACCATCGTCATGGCCATTAACAGTTTAGGGTTTGATAAATCTCCCGCCGACACCCGCGTATTTGTCGCGATGTCGGGCGGTGTAGATTCGTCTGTTGTTGCCGGCCTGTTGAAGAAGGAAGGCTATGATGTTGTTGGTATGACTTTGCAGCTTTACGACCACGGGGCGGCGGTGCATCGCAAGGGGGCCTGTTGTGCGGGCCAAGATATCCATGATGCACGGCGAGTTTCTGAGCAAATGGGCTTTCCCCATTACGTGCTGGATTATGAAAAAAAATTCAAAGAGCAAGTAATAGATCCGTTTGCAAACGCTTATCTGGATGGGGAAACCCCAATTCCGTGCGTGGCTTGCAACCAAACTGTAAAGTTTCAAGACTTGCTTGAGACGGCGCGGGACTTGGGGGCGGATTGTTTGGCAACGGGACATTATATTGTTAGTCGGGAAGGGGAAGACGGCCATCGCCAGCTTTACCGCCCAGCTGATGCTGATAAAGACCAAAGCTATTTCCTTTTTGCGACGACCCAAGAGCAGCTCGATTTTTTACGGTTTCCATTAGGGGAAACGCCTAAGGCTGAAACCCGTAAAATGGCTGAAGAAATGGAATTGGTTGTGGCCGCAAAAAGCGACAGCCAAGATATTTGCTTTGTGCCCCAAGGAAAATATTCCGACATCATCGCCAAGCTAAAACCAGAAGCTGGCGAACCGGGCAACATTGTTCATCTCGATGGCCGTGTACTTGGCCGCCATGAGGGAATTATTCATTTCACCGTTGGTCAGCGACGTGGAATTGGGGTGGCCACTGGCGATCCAATTTATGTGGTTGATATTGATGCAGGAAGCGCAACAGTAACTGTTGGGCCGCGTGAAGCCTTGGCAACACGACGCATCGAATTGCGGGATGTGAATTGGCTCGGTGATGGTTCACTCGCAGATGTATCCGCTGAGGGTATGGATCTGCACGTTCGGGTGCGCTCTACCCGCCCACCACGGCCTGCACAATTGAGCGTTGAAGACGGGGTTGCCTTCGTGACTTTAGCTGAAGGGGAGGACGGAATATCACCTGGCCAAGCCTGCGTATTCTACACGGACGGCGATACCAGATCGCGGGTTTTAGGCGGTGGTTGGATAAAACGCGCCGAACGAGATTTGGCGGCATATTCGGGAGCGGCTACGAAGAATGAAGAAATGGCGCAAGCGTAGTCAAAAGCTGTTGACATAGGCCCATTTGCGCCCCTATATCCACCGCGTTCCGTTAGTAGAATTTAGCAAGCGTGAACAATGGGCAACATTTGCCCATCCGTCTTAAAAAGACACCCCGTGGCGGGGTAGCTCAGCTGGTTAGAGCAGCGGAATCATAATCCGCGTGTCGGGGGTTCAAGTCCCTCTCCCGCTACCATCGATCCCCCCGACGATGAAATCTGCATGTTGGGGTAGAGGTAAGAGG
>JAZGEY010000052.1:0-23450 GCA_036478985.1 Rhizobiaceae bacterium | reverse complement strand
TCGTTACAGTACCGTTTGCACCGTCTGTTGTACCAGTTACTTTGAAGTCATCGCCTTCAGCATCGGTATCGTTCGCTAGAACGTCGATCGTTTTAGACGTGTTCATTTCACCTTCTTGACCAAGATCGTCAACAGCATCAACGCTGTTTGCATCCGGCTTAACTGTCACGTTCACAGTTGCGGTATCGGTTGCACCGTTTGCATCTGTGATTGTGTAAGTGAAGCTGTCGTTGCCTTCAAACCCGGCGTTCGGTGTGTATTCAACATTGCCGTTTGGCAAGATTGTTACAGTACCGTTTGCGCCGTCTGTTACAGCAGTAACATCAAAGTCGTCGCCTTCAGCATCGGTGTCGTTTGCACGAACATCGATCTCTTTAGCTTCGCCTTTTGCAACATCAGCTGTGTCATCCACTGCGTCTGTTGTGTTTGTATCAGGCTTAACATGGACATAAACAGTAGCTGTATCGGTAGCACCATTCTCGTCTGTGATTGTGTAAGTGAAGCTGTCATCACCGGAGAAACCATCGTTTGGTGTGTATTCAACATTGCCATTAGCAAGGATGGTAACAGTACCATTCGCACCGTTGGTTGTATCCGTCACATCAAAGTCGTCGCCCTGTTCATCGCTGTCGTTCGCACGAACATCAATCTCTTTAGCTTCGCCAAAGACAACATCTGAGTGATCTTCATTCGCATCAACGCTGTTATCATCTGGCTTAACTGTCACAGATACTGTTGCCGTTGTAGAAAGGCCTTTGTCATCTGTGATGGTATATTCAAATGTATCCGTTCCAGAGAACCCGTCGTTAGGCGTGTACTCAATTTGACCATTTGAAAGGATTGTTGCCGTTCCATTAGCTGGGTTGCCAGCATAAGAAACGTGGAAATCATCGCCCTGAGGGTCATTATCGTTTGCCATCACGTTGATCGAAACAGTCTGACCGTACTCAGTATTCGCTTCATCATCTACAGCATTAAGGCTATTTTTTTCTGAACCATGACCTGATCCTGAACCACTTCCGCCGTTGCCTGAACCTGAACCCGCGTTGCCTGAACCACTTCCGCCGTTGCCTGAACCTGAACCCGTGTTGCCTGAACCGCTTCCGCCGTTGCCTGAACCTGAACCATTATTTGAGCCTGAACCACTACCAGAGCCATTATTCGAACCAGAGCCATATCCGTCTGGTTTAAAGCTTGTTACATCAATCGTTTTATCTAGGAATTGTACATTCTCGAAATTGCGGCCCTTACCGATAGAGCAGCCATTTTTTTCAATACTAAAGATACCGTCGTTAAGAGCTACTATCGTATAACCATAAGAATAATCGCTGGTGAACCAGGTATCACATCCGTCACCGGCTTCAACCAAATCGACTACTCCGCCAACACCACAATAATAATCATCACCATTAGTTAGGGTTTGAACCCCTTGGCCATAATCATGGCTTGCCCATATATCATTTGAGTTGCTTGGCTCACAATAAGAACCGTTTCCTGAGCCACTTCCTGAGCGACCTGAACCGCTACCGTTTCCGTAGCCCGAATATCCGTTAAAATCATACCAGTCAAAATAGTTGTTATACGACGAAGTCATTGTAATACCCTCCTAGTGGTAGCCTTTCATATGACATACTTCGCTAAACTTGTGTAAAAATTGCCACTTTAACCCTAATAAAAGCAAATAGATTCAAATGCTTAACAAATTTTAATAAAATTTCATTCAAATTGTTTGAAATAATTTTAAGGGAATATTCAAAGTTGTTAAGCTTTCGGTGTGAAAGAACCACAGTATTCAATTGGGGATGGAAAATTAGTTAATTTTTACTTAGAACTATTTTGTCTATATGCAGCAACAAATTATTTGCAAAGGTTAAGCGTCACCCAGCTGAACTTCCAATTATTAACAAGTCGGGATATCAAAATACGCAGCAATTTCATCAAACCAAGCAATGTAAGGGCGCAATTGAGGGACATCATTTGCTAGCCTTTTGCCCCGAGATATAAGCCTAGAAGTCTCACTTTCAGTCACCCCAACTTTGTCCCCAGCCAAGCATTTCTGGCGGTCCCACCAACGCCCATCCTTTATCCGATATTTCAAAGCCATACGCAGACGAATAACCGTATGAGTTACTCCAAATACGCGCAGATATTCATACCCCTCATCAGGCGATTTTGTTCTGTTGAACAGAGGGAGGAAATGCTGCTCAAGGCTCGTCTGCGCCGCAGCATCAAGATTCATCCACTCATCACACAGGACAAAGGCAAGGTCATTTAAGGCAATACCGCGCCCACAGTCTTCCCAATCGAACCAATAGGCCCGCTCTCCATCGACCAGAGCATTACCGGGACGCGCATCCCATTTGATAAATTCCGTTCGCTCAACGTCCATGCACTTTGTCAGCCATTGGCGGTCAAGGGCAGGTTCTTGAATACCGATTTGGTTAGACATGCGCTTTGCGGCCCCTGTCCTATTCCATACCCAGTCTTTGGCAATTCCAATTTCGGGAACCCTATGTTGCAAACCATCAGCCATTGCGGCCTCTTGTATATGGAGCAATGAATTCAAAGCTTTAGTCACAGTTTCTTTTCGCTCTTCCATTGCGTCCATCTGGTCTAGCAATACGGGCAACCGATGCCCCAATAGGCACTCCTGCACCACCCAGCGCTTACGAACGGCCCTCAGTTTGGGAACATATCCAGTTTCACCGAGACTTTGTAATACATCCGCTTCTAGCCGAGCATCACCTACGCTTTTGCGTTTGGCGAATATGAAGGCCGCATCCCCCATATCAACAACAAATGCACTGCGGCTTGGCCCACCTGGGAATGCAACACGCTCCGGCAACCGTCCGAAGATCATTTTACTCAAGACGGCAACATCCTGTTGTCGCTTATTCCCAAACGGCTTGTTTAACGGCGGTATCATTACAAATTCAAGCTCTACATTTCCTATGAATCAGATATACTAGAATGTAGTTTTCTAATTGTTACCAAACCACAATACGTTTGCACTCAACCACTTACGGCCTAAGGGAAAGCATATGACGAGACCTTTCAAAGCTACCCAAATTCTACTCTTCCCCTTCCTCGGTGTCAGCTTTTTAGCAGGAATGGCGCATGGTCAAACCGCTGCGGATAGCGTTGCGCCTGAGGTTACAACCGCCATCACCGTCAAGAACAACGGCAAGCCCGTTACGGGCACAAAGTGGATGGTGTCCGTTGCCAACCCCCATGCGGCTCTCGCGGCCAGCAACATCTTGAAGGCTGGCGGCACAGCGATTGATGCCGCTATCACTGCCCAATTTGTGCTGGGCCTTGTCGAACCCCAGTCTTCTGGCTTGGGCGGCGGTGCCTTTCTTGTTTATTTCGATGCCAAGACTGGCAAGACCACCACCCTTGATGGCCGTGAGACGGCTCCCATGGCCGCCACGCCGCAGTTGTTCCAAGACGAGAACGGCGAGCCCTTGAAGTTCTTCGATGCAGTCGTCGGCGGTCGTTCTGTCGGCACACCCGGCACCCCTGCCCTGCTTTGGGGCATGCACACTCGCTGGGGCAAGACCCCATGGCAAGACCTTATCTTACCCGCCCTGCAATTGAGCGAGCGCGGCTTTAAGGTTTCGGCTCGTTTAGCGGCTCTGGTCGAACGGAACGTGAAGACGCTTTCTCATCATCCTGCCACCGCAGACTATTTCCTTCCCAAAGGCACGCCTTTGCAAGAGGGTGATCTGCTCCGCAACAAGGCCTATGCCGACACCCTTCGCACTCTTTATGACGCCAACAATGTCGAGCCATTTTACCACGGCAAGCTTGCGAATAAGATCGTCGAGACGGTTCGTAGCTTCGAGAAGAACAAAGGAGTACTATCTAGTACGGATTTGTCTTCCTACCGCATCAAGCAACGGCCACCCGTTTGCGCCGAATATCGCAGTCATCAAGTTTGCGGCATGGGCCCGCCTTCCTCTGGTGCTCTTACCGTTGGCCAAATTCTCGGTCTGCTCGAACCCTACGACCTCAAAACTCTCGGCCCAACCAACCCGCAAAGCTGGCGGTTGATTGGCGATGCCTCCCGCCTCGCCTTCGCAGATCGAGGCCGCTATATGGCGGACAGCGATTATGTGCCGATGCCCACCAAGGGCCTGCTGAAACCGACATACCTCAAAGCCCGCTCAACCCTGCTCAACACCAATAAAGCATTGGAAGCTGTTACCCCCGGCCAACCCGAATGGGACCACGCTTTCTTGCAGGCTGACGATGAGGCAATTGAGTTGCCTTCCACCACCCACTTCTCCATTGTTGACCAAGACGGCAACGCAGTTTCCATGACCTCGACTATCGAGAATGGCTTCGGTTCCCGCCTCATGGTCGGCGGCTTTCTGCTCAACAACGAGCTAACCGACTTCTCTTTCCGTACCCACAAGGACGGCAACCCAATTGCCAACCGCGTAGAGCCCGGAAAACGCCCCCGCTCCTCCATGGCTCCGACAATTGTGCTGAAAGACGGCAAACCAATTCTGGTTATCGGCTCCCCCGGTGGCAGTAGCATTATTGGCTATGTCGCCAAAACAATTATCGCCCACTTAGATTGGGGCATGGATATCCAAGCCGCCATTTCCTCCCCCAACCTCGTCAACCGCTTCGGGACCTACGACATCGAAGCGGGCACAGCCGCCGAAGCCCTAGTCGCCCCGTTAGAAGCCCTCGGCTACACCGTCAAAACCAAAGACATGAATTCTGGCTTGCACGGCATCGTGATCAAACCAGATGGACTTGAGGGCGGCGCAGACCCGAGGCGTGAAGGGATTGTATTGGCGGAGTGAGTTGGGTGGGTTTGAAAAAGCCTGAAGCAAGAACGCCATAAACCCCGCCAACCCGCCGCCGAGGGAGTGGCCCGTTAGGATGGCGTTGCCTGTTCTTGGGTCGGTGGTTGTTGTTCCGGTGACTGATCGGTAGAACTCGGCGGCCATGCGTAATTGTTCGGTTTGCCAAATGCCCAAGGCTCCCACCCAGCCATTAATTACATCATAGGGGTTATCCGTACCGCGGTAGGAAATGATCTTGGTGTCCGCCGCCATATCACCAACATCCGCGTTAAGTGTATAGGAAACGGCATAGAAATCGGCGGATTCCCACTGAGAATCGTCCAATCCAGAAGGGACTTCATTGACGGTAGCGCTGCCAATCTGGGTCTTACCGTGATTTATCCCCTTACCGTAACCTTGATTGTAGGCATCCAACGAGAGGATGGCTAACATGAGATCTTTTGATACAGTCATTGTATTCTGCTTTTCTTGATCACAAAATCATATTTATTAAGTAACTCTACCTCGGGGACATCGGCTAAGGCTCTGGTTCTCCCTGCATAAGGCTTGATTCGTCCTTTGACGGTATAAATCCACCCCAACACCCCCTCAACCACACCCTTGGTCACAGGCTCATCGGTGATTTCCAAGGTCATAGATTTCAGCCTATATCCCGAGCCAAAACTCTCACGCAGGTTATTCGGGTTTACCTTCTTCACACTGGCTGGTCTGGTGATATCTGAGAAGGTGACGAGCATGGGGAGAAGATCAATGGGTATCTCGCGCTTACCCCGCAGCCGTGCAATATTTTCCGCCCACTTTGGCCATTTCCCGTGGGGTTGATTCCAACCAGACTCTTTGAGAAAAATTTTCCCGGCAATCCCCATTGTTCCCTTCAACAGGACAAACAGATACTTCCCCTTGCCCAAATCTACGGCAACAGCTTCACCCTTTAAGCTCGATGCCAGACCACTTGCCTCAGGCGGCACCAAAAATCCGTCTTTCCCCTTCATAAAGACGCTGGTGACAGAACTTGCAGAAACCACACCCTGCGGCGTTTCAACCGTAACTGTCAGCTTCTGGTTCCATGAAACGGTTGTATTAAACCACCCCAAACCAAAAGCAATGACAACAACAATAGCTAAAACCACGATGCCGAATATCTTCATGATGCAGGCCTTTGAAACGAAAGAGTGATTGTCCCCACGATGATTGGGCTGAGGCGGGATTTGCAGAATTTGGTGAGCGTCGCAGTCATCGTTCAAATGCCCCATTTTGAATTGCGCACAGTTAGCGCGGTTTCCTCTTGGCTATTGAATCTGATTTGTTGATTTGTGGCAAGAGGTGGTCTGCCCAAGGCAATACATGCCGAAGTTAGAGATGATAATTCCCAACTCTCCCCTTGTCATCCTCGCCACAGTGGGGATGACAAGGTGGTGGGTTTGGGGGAGGCAGTGAGTCCTCATAGTGATGACAAAGGAAAAAATAGGCAAAAGCCCTCCTCACGGTTTCCCGCTAGAGTAAGCATCAGACATTGCCCCCAAAGATGAGGACTTTTCTGCTGTCCTGATAGGGACGGCGGAGCTTATTGGCTTCGCCAATAAACGTTTTAATAAAAATGACGGCTAAACCTAAAGCTCCGCCTCGACATTGTTTATCGCTACCATATACCGCTTGTACGCCACTGACTGACTGAGTTCCTTTTACAAAACCCCACAAACGCGGCCAAGCCGAAGTGGTATTCCAACCACGCACTTGATCCTTTAGGGCGCTCGAAGAAATATCTCTACCGAAGATAAAACCCCGAAGCCGAACCTTATGAAATGAATGATGGTGTGCACCCACGTCCCCGTTTCATTAGGTGGACGTATTATGGAGGGTGGGGTTGGCGCGGGGATAAGTTTTTTTGGTAAGAAACAGATCAACAACCACAGTTGCCATTCTCGCTACAGCGGGAATGACAAAAGGTGAGTGGGAGTTTTACTCTTCCCCACCCATAACTGGATCAGCGGAAGCGCTCATGTCTGGGCCGTCGCCGCTGGTGTCGGGGAGCATGCCGAGGGCGCTTAAGTATAGATCGAGCATTGCTTCTTGTTCTTCGCGCTCGGAGGCTTCTACCTTACGCATGCGAACAACGGTACGTAGTGTTTTGGTGTCAAAGCCATTGGCTTTGGCTTCGCCGTACACTTCTTTGATGTCGTCTGCGGTTGCTTTTTTCTCTTCTTCAAGCCGTTCAATCCGCTCAATAATGGAACGCAATTGGTCACGGGCAACGGATGTATCGGCCATGGTATTCTCCTAAAACAATGAACCGTTTTCTCACCACAAACCTCTGTGATGAGCAACCGTATAAAACAATATTTTTTAAGTTTATGCCCTAAAGCTTTGCGAAATTGACTTTGAAGTCTGCAAGCTGCTGTTCGGTGGCTTCGGTTTGGAATTTCTCTTTCCATTCCGAATAAGGCATACCGTAAATGGCTTCTTGAGCGGCGGGTTTGTCCATCTCAATTCCTTGTTCTTGAGCAGCCTCAAGATACCAGCGCGAGAAGCAATTTCTGCAAAAACCGCCGAGATTCATAAGGTCAATGTTTTGAACGTCCGTGCGCCCTTGAAAGTGGGAAACGATCCGGCGAAATGCAGCGGCTTCAAGTTCGGTTTTTGTCTTATCATCCATCATCTTTTCCTTCAAAATTTACTGGCCAATTGTTAGCCGCTTTTTACAAGTGTGCCAACAGTGACATCAAGGCACAGGATTTTACGGTTTACCTTGTCAAAAGCCTCACTTTGGTTCAAGCAGTTTAGACCCTAAATGAGCGCCCACGCCCCATGAATCAAAACAACGGCTCACTCCCTTTTGCGATCGCTTTCGCTGCCCTTGTTGTGGGGGCAATTGCGATGGGCATATCACCTGTGTTCGTTCGCTATGCCGAAATTGGCTCCTTCGCCAGCGCATTTTGGCGCGTTGGACTGGCATTACCGCTCTTGTTCGGCTGGGCGTGGTTTGAAGCGCGCAACAGCGGCAGAACTCTTATTGAGACCCTCACTTTCAATCGCGCCATCATCCTTGCAGGCATCTTGTTTGCCGGTGATCTCATCTTCTGGCATCTGGCCGTTTTGAACACGACAATAGCCAACGCCACCTTCATGTCCTGCCTTGCTCCCGTTTGGGTGGTTCTTTTCTCTGGCCTTTTCATTGGCGAGAAAGTCGGACGCAACACCTATATCGGGTTGATAGTTTGCCTATTCGGGGGTGCGATGCTCATCGGTTCAAGCTTCGCCTTTGCTCCTGAACGGTTGCTCGGAGATTTCTACGGCCTGATTACTTCAATCTTTTTCGGCCTCTTTTTCCTTGCCATCCGCGTTGCCCGCCGCACCCATGGGGCTGGTGCACTAACATTTTTAAGCACGGTTATTACCTCGATCATCCTGCTCGCCGTTGCCCTTATCTCAGGCCAAACCCTGTGGCCGGCAACGATTGTCGGGGTTGCCGCACTCTTTGCCCTTGGCCTCATCAGCCATTCAGGAGGAACTGGCCTGCTTGCCATTGCGCTTGGTTCATTATCCGCCACTTTCTCTTCGCTTGTGATCTTCATTGAGGCTCTGGTTGCAGCACTATTCGGCTGGCTTATTTTCACTGAAAATCTATCACCGCTTCAAATGGCCGGCGGTATATTTATATTGCTCGGAATATGGATTGCCCGCCCCCGCGAAGTTGTTTCGTCATAATTCAGCTAGATAACCCGATAAACGAATGTGACGCGTTGACACTCAACCACGAACAGGCAACAAAGAATCATCATGAATCGCTATAAAACACGCCATTTCAATCGTTTCAATTTTTCGCCTCTCCATGTCCTAAGCACAGTTGTTTTGCTCGGCACTTTGGGGACGTATTCCCCTGCCCATGCCGATTTGAAAGTTTGTAACAACACCTCCGTAATGGTCGGCGTTTCAGTGGGGTATCGGTTGACCAAAGGTTGGATAACGGAAGGCTGGTGGCGTATCCCTGCGAATGTCTGCACCAGCGTTTTTAAGGGCGATCTAAATTCCCGCTACTTTTATCTACATGCCGAAGACGCCGAAACTGGGGGCCGCTGGCGTGGGCCAGTTTTCATGTGCACCTCTAGCAAGCAATTCAAAATTGGTGGATTAAAAGACTGTTTCACCCGAGGCTTTGAGCGAACAGGCTTTTTCGAGGTTGATACGGGCGACCAAAAAAACTGGCAGGTGCGTCTGACCGAAGCCGGAAAATCTAAAAAAGAGGCCGATTCAAAATGAACCGCAACCGCCGTGTGAAAATCGTTGCCACCCTTGGCCCCGCATCCAACACCCAAAACAAAATCAAACAATTGGCCATCGCGGGCGCAGATGTTTTCCGCATCAACATGAGCCACGCCAGCCACGACCTCATGCGCACCACGGTGCAAGCCATTCGTAACGTTGAAAAAGAACTCGATTTTCCCATCGGAATTATGGTCGATATTCAAGGCCCCAAACACCGTTTGGGTACTTTTGAAAATGGCGAAATTGATATTGCGCCAGGGGACACGATCACCCTTGATAGCGACCCAACACCTGGCAACAACGAACGAATTTTTCTTCCCCACCCTGAAATATTAAAAGCAATGAAACCCGGCCACCGCCTGTTAGTCAACGATGGCAAAGTGAACCTGAAGGTTATTGAAACAGGTAATGGTTGGGCCAAAACAGAAGTCATGGCCGGTACATGGCTTGCGGACAAAAAAGGGGTGAACATCCCCGACTCTGAATTAACATCAGGCGTGCTAACTGACAAAGACCGAGCAGATCTAAAAGCCGCACTGAAAGAAGAAATTGATTGGGTCGCCCTCTCCTTCATCCAACGGCCAGAAGATTTGGACGAGCCGCGTAAAATTTGTCAGGGCAAAGTTGGAATTCTTGCCAAAATTGAAAAGCCCCAAGCCGTAGAAAAGCTCGATGAGATTATCGAGGTGGCAGATGCAATTATGGTAGCCCGCGGTGATCTTGGCGTTGAAATGCCGCTTGAGCTCGTCCCCTCGATCCAAAAGAAAATGATCCGCAAATGTCGCGCTGCCGGCACGCCTGTTGTCGTTGCAACCCAAATGTTGGAATCTATGATTGATTCACCTGTTCCCACCCGAGCAGAAGTTTCTGATGTTGCCAATGCGGTCTATGAGGGAGCTGATGCCGTCATGCTATCAGCAGAGTCGGCTGCGGGTGATTATCCATTTGAATCCGTCAGCACAATGAACTCCATTGCCGAATCTATAGAAAAAGACAAAGGCTATCTAAATACAATTGCCAGCCAGCGCCCAGAAGCTGATGCCACAGGCGCAGATGCTATCTCATTTGCAGCCGCCGAAATTGCAGACACGCTCGATCTAGCAGCAATAATTTGCTTCACGGCATCAGGTTCCACCGGCTCTCGCGCTGCCCGCGTACGCCCTGCGAAACCTATTTTAGCACTCTCGCCCGTACCAGAAACGGCACGGCGGTTGGCGCTGACTTGGGGTATGAAATGCGTCATCACCCCAGATGCAAAAGACTTGGATGATATGGTCGATAAAGCCTGTCGCATTGCGTATAGAGAAGGCATGGCGAAGGCTGGAGATAAGGTAATTATCACTGTGGGTGTTCCACTTAGAACCCCAGGATCAACAAACATGCTCCGCATTGCCCACATAGACGACGATGGAAAAGGCAGTGTTCACCAGATTGGTTCTTAAGGTTGAACGAGCTATAATTTCCCGACCTTGCGGATAGCATCCAACACAATATCCGTTGCCATATAATCTGGCTTATGCCCCATGCCGGGAAGCACAACCAACTCAGCCCCTTCAATATCTCGCTCCAACCCTAAGGAGTGGATGGAAGGAGAAACAACATCATCCTTATCGCCAGTGATAATAATGACGGGGGCTTTGATCTCCTTATAGCGAGGAGAGAAATCGCTCAAAAATTCATTCAAACCAGCCACATCGCGAGCGTTGTAGCGAAATGAAGAGGGGCGCAATATGAGAGGTGTAGAAGTTCGCTTAACGTAATCTTTCACTGGTGTTTGCGGGTCAAACACACTTTTGATTCCCCCCTCCAAGGAGAGATTCCCAATCGGTAGAGCCAAGGTTTCCGTAAATATCTCGCCAAGAATAGGCGTTGATGCTAACTTGTAATACCACTTAATCCCCGTTGTCCATGGGTGTGTTGCTGGAGATAAAAATATAATCCCCTTCACCCGATCAGGATATAAAACGGCAAAGGCCGCTACGGAGGCCGCACCCAAAGAGTGGCCAACCAGAACAGTCTGTTTAATGTTCAATTCATCCAACAGCATTTTATAACGCTCTGCCTGCTTCGCTGGCGTATTAGCCCCCGCCCGCTCCGAATAACCATAACCTGGCCGATCGACAAACAGCATGCGAGCTTTGCCCCGAAAGGCATCGGCGAAGGCCTCTTGTTGGTCTTTCAAATTACCACTTGCCCCATGCACAAAAAGAACGGGCGCCAACCGACCCTCACTATCTGGGACATCAGCATAATGGAATTTTGCTCCAGCCAAAGTGGCAAATTTCCCGCTAGGTGGAAATTCTTTCTCCAGCAACTCAATTTGCAAGCTGGTCCAAATGAAGAACCCCAACAAAACAACAGCAAAAGTGAGGACGAATAAGGATAATATTTTTAACATAAATGAGCTCTGGATATGATGGTTGAGTACAAGGTTAGATTCCGTTACCCGCAAGCTGTTCCTCTAAGCGAAGAACTGAATTTTGCGCGCTCCGCATAGCTGGATATACTGCCAGCGCACGATACCAAGTCGCAAGTGCTTTCTTCTTATCACCCAACTGCTCCAATATCGAGGCCATACCAGCAAGCGCCCCATAATGGCGAGGTTCTAGGGAAAGAGTGCGCTCAATATCTGCAATCGACTTACCAAAATTTTTCATTTGATAATGAAGCGTGGCGCGCTGGTTATAACCTTCAGCATAATCTGGTCGTAAGACAACAACCTGATCGAGCAAATCCAATGCCTGCCCATAACGGCTTTCGCCGCTTGCTTCACGAGCCCAATGGGTCAGCAAATCAACAGACCGACTATCCGATTTCTGCCACTGTTCCCAAATACGAGTTGATATTTTCTTGGCCCGCTTGGTATCCCCAGTTCGCTTCAATTGCGCGAACAGCCCGTCTAAACCTTTGGCAAGCTCAAACGGCTTCGGCTTAGGAGTATCTGGGACCTGAACTTTAATATCTATTTCGGGCTTATTCTCCTGCCCCAATGTTGCACCCAAAAAGAGCGCCATGGCAGAAAAAAGGAAAACTGAGATTTGAACAAGCTTAAGCATATCGCAAGAATAACCTCACGAGGGGAAACGTCAAATGCAAATTAGCGTGATTAGCCCTACGCGTAGCGGAATTAACCTGCGCGCTAGCGGAATTAACCTTGGCGCGCTTTGAAGCGTGGGTTCACTTTATTGATGATGTAAACACGACCCTTACGACGAACCAAACGGTTAGCGCGGTGGCGGCCTTTAAGTGATCTCAGTGAGTTCTTGACTTTCATCAGATTATTCCATCGGTCTGGAGCTTTGAAGCTCACAAATATCATAGGGTGAAACCACCCAAAAAAGCAGCGCGCCCCAATGGACACACCTGAATTCTTCGTGTGGTTTAAGCCACAGGAAAGATATGTCAACCCAAACCAAGGCCAAACCAAGAAATTGCCACTTAAAAACCCAATTTTATCCTGCATTAACGACAGTATTCGATCAGTGTCGCGCCAGTGCTCATACATGTCGCTCAATGTCGCAAACAGATTATTGCTTGGCTTTATGCCACTTTGTGAGTGATATAGAAAAATACAGCCATTGCTGCCCAACAGACGACTAATGGATTCGGCCTCATGAAAAATTTCAACGCCCTTAATCTTGCCCGAGAAGCCCTTCGTGGACACAAAGGCTGGGAGAAACAGTGGACCAGCCCTGAGCCTAAGAAGAAGTACGATGTAATTATCGTTGGCGCAGGTGGCCACGGGCTAGGCACGGCTTACTATTTGGCCAAGGAACACGGCATCACCAATATTGCCGTTCTCGAAAAAGGCTGGCTCGGTGGTGGTAATACTGGCCGTAACACCACCATCATCCGCTCCAACTATTTATATGACGAATCTGCTGGCCTTTATAACCACGCCTTGAAGCTGTGGGAGGGATTGAGCCAAGACTTGAACTACAACGTTATGTTCTCCCAGCGCGGCGTTTTGATGTTGGCCCATAGTGTTCACGATGTGCAGTCATTCCAACGGCACATCCACGCAAACCGCTTGAACGGTGTTGATAACCAATGGCTCTCCGCTCAAGAGGCCAAAGACTATTGCCCACCACTGAACATTTCAAAAGACAGCCGCTACCCAATTATGGGCGCAGCACTACAACGCAAAGGCGGCACTGCCCGTCACGATGCGGTGGCTTGGGGTTATGCCCGTAAAGCCACAGCTATGGGTGTCGATATTATCCAAAATTGCGAAGTCATCGGCATCAACCGTGCCCCATCGGGCGAAGTAACGGGCGTTGAAACCACCAAGGGCACAATCAATGCAGAGCAAGTAGGCATCGTCGCTTCAGGCCATTCATCTGTGTTGATGGATATGGCTGGCGTACAAATGCCGCTTGAGAGTTATCCGCTGCAGGCTCTTGTTTCTGAACCCGTGAAACCTGTGTTCCCCTGTGTCGCTATGTCGAACGCAGTGCACGCTTATGTTTCACAATCCGATAAGGGCGAGTTGGTTATTGGCGCAGGAACGGACAGCTATCTATCCTATTCCCAAACAGGCTCCATGCACATTCTTCAACATGCCCTTGATGCCATCATCGAAATGTACCCAATGTTCAGCCGCATGAAGATGTTGCGGACTTGGGGCGGGATTGTTGACGTTACTCCAGACCGTTCCCCCATCATTGGCAAGACCCCAGTTAAAGGGCTTTACGTCAACTCCGGTTGGGGAACGGGTGGCTTCAAAGCCACTCCTGGAAGCGCCCACGTATTCGCCCACACAATCGCCAGAGACGAACCCCATAAAATCAACGCAGGTTTCAACCTCGATCGCTTCCGCAATGGTCGCTTGATCGACGAAGCCGCCGCCGCCGCCGTTGCGCATTAGTCTGTTTAGAAAGAGAATCCGATGCTTTTAATCCATTGCCCCTATTGCAAAGCCGAGCGCCCAGAATTGGAATTTTCCAATGCTGGTCAGGCCCATGTCGTCCGCCCTTCCAACATGGAAGAAATGAGTGATGCAGAATTTGAAACCATGTTCTTCATCCGCGACAACCCCAAGGGTGTGAACCTAGAACGCTGGCGCCATGCCCACGGCTGTGGCCGCTTCTTTAATGTGGTTCGCAATACAATCACTGACAAATTCCTCAAGGTCTATAAAGCAGGCGAACCCCGCCCCAGTGACAAAGAAATTGCGGAGTTGAACAAATGAGCACTACCCCAGATTTCCGCATCAAAGGACGCGGCTCCCGCCTTGGCGCGAAGCCTGTTCGGTTTACCTTCGATGGCAAAACCTATGAGGGCATTGAAGGCGATACCCTCGCCTCTGCACTGATTGCCAATGGCGTTCACCTGATGGGCCGCTCATTCAAATATCACCGTCCGCGCGGTGTGATTGGCGCAGGCGTTGAAGAACCAAATGCACTGATGGACATCTCCCGCGACAATGCCCGCAGCCAGCCCAATGTGCGCGCCACGGTGCAAGAAATTTACGACGGCCTAAAGGCCAAAAGCCAAAACCGCTTTCCATCCCTCGCCTTTGATGTGAACGCGGCAAACGGTTTAATTTCTCCAATCCTTACCGCAGGCTTTTATTACAAAACATTCAAATGGCCAGCGGCCGCTTGGGACAAATTATACGAACCGATTATCCGCAAAGCAGCGGGCCTTGGTGTCTCCCCAACAGAAGAAGACCCCGACCGCTACTCCAACCGCTTTGTCCATTGCGATGTGATGGTAATCGGTGGTGGCGCGGCTGGCCTAATGGCCGCAAAAACTGCCGCCAACAAAAAGAAGTCTGTCATTATTTGTGACGAAAACCCGTCCATGGGCGGTTGGCTTTTGTCTGATACGGACATCCGCATTGATGGTAAATCTGGTGCTGAATGGGCCGCAGATATGGTCGCCGAACTTACCGCCATGCCGAATGTTCGCTTGCTCACCCGCACAACGGGCTTTGGCTACTTCCAGCAAAATATGGTTGCGCTGAACGAGCAGGTTACAGACCACCTTTCCCGCCCAGACCCAGACAGCCCACGCGAACGCATGTGGCAAGTTCGCGCTGGGAAAGTTATCATCGCCCAAGGCGCAATCGAGCGTCATATGGTGTTCCCAGACAACGACCGCCCCGGCATTTTACTTGCGGGAGCCGCCCAAACATTCCTCAATAAATACAGCGTTGCCGTTGGCCAAAATGTTGGTGTTTATACCGCCTGTGACACGGCCTATGCCGCCGCCTTCGATCTTGCCGAAGAAGGCATCAACATCCCCGTCATCGTCGATCACCGCGATGAAGTGTCTGAAGAAATACAAAAGCAAGCGGATGAATTTGGCATTAGAATTATCACCGGAGCCCATGTTTCTGGCACGAGCGGAAAACTCCGCGTCAACGGCATGAGCGTTTCCAAGCACACAGGCAACAGCGACCGCGAAGACTTCGACATTGACGCCCTCATCATGTCCGCAGGCTGGACACCATCGCTCCACCTCTACTCACAATCACGCGGCAAACCCGAATGGGATGAGGCAACACAGCGCTTCCTACCCGGTGTCAGCCCCCAAAATTGCGCCTCTGTTGGCGGCTGTAATGGTACTGACGATTTGGCTGATGTGTTTACGGAAGCCGCAAAAGCAGTTGGTGGCAAAGCATCCAAAGTCAAAATCACCGACGATGTCTCTACCTCTGGCGGCTTCATCGGCGCGACAGGAACAAGCGCTGATAAAGGCAAAGCTTTTGTCGATTTCCAAAACGATGTGACAGCAAAAGACATTGCGCTGGCCGTCCGCGAAGGCATGCACTCCATCGAGCATGTAAAACGCTATACAACCAATGGCATGGCCACCGACCAAGGCAAATTGTCCAACATGCACGGCCTCGCGATTGCTGCAAAACTGTTAGACAAACCAATCCCGCAAGTCGGCCTCACCACCTTCCGCGCCCCCTATACCCCAACAACATTCGCCGCTTTCATTGGTCACAACCGAGGCAAATTGTTCGACGTTACCCGCGAAACCCCGATCAATGATTGGGCAGTTGAGCAAGGCGCAGAATTTGAACCAGTCGCCCTATGGCAACGGGCCATGTACTTCCCAAAATCTGGTGAAGACATGCACGCCGCCGTTGACCGCGAGTGCCAAACTGTTCGCACCAAAGCAGGTATATTCGACGCCTCAACCCTGGGTAAAATCGAAATCACCGGCCCCGATGCCGCCGCTTTTATGGACATCATGTACACCAACGGCTGGAGCAAATTAAAACCAGGCCGCGCTAAATACGGCATCATGCTGCGTGAAGATGGTTTCATCTACGATGATGGCGTAATCGGCAAACTCGCAGACGACCGTTTCCACGTCACCACCACAACAGGCGGTGCTCCGCGTGTTATGAATATGATGGAAGATTTCGTTCAAACTGAATTTCCTGAGATGGACGTTTGGCTGACCTCCACCACGGAGCAATGGGCGACAATCGCAATCCAAGGGCCGTTGGCGCGTGACATCATCAAACCGCTAGTTACGGGGGCCAATATTTCAAACGAGAAATTCCCGCACATGAGCGTGGTCGAATGTAAAGTTTGTGGCGTCCCTGCCCGCCTATTCCGTATTTCGTTTACGGGCGAACTTGGTTTTGAGATCAACGTGCCTGCCGACTATGGCCGGGCCGTTTGGGAAGCTATTTGGAAGCAAGCTGAACCGAAGGGTGCTTGCGCCTACGGAACAGAAGCCATGCACGTTATGCGCGCAGAAAAAGGCTACATCATTGTCGGGCAAGACACAGACGGCACAGTCACCCCCTATGATGCGGGCCTTTCTTGGGCAATCGCAAAATCAAAACCAGACTTCGTTGGCAAGCGCGGCCTAACGCGCCCCGATCTTGTGGCCGATGGCCGCCGCCAGCTTATTGGTTTGAAAACAAAAGACCCGAAGAAGGTTCTTCAAGAAGGCGCGCAAATCGTTGCCGATCCTGATCAACCAATACCGATGAAAATGGTTGGCTTTGTCACCTCATCCTACTGGTCGGGCAGCTTAGACAAATCCATCGCCATGGCAGTGGTCGAGGATGGCTTCAACCTCATGGGCAAAACACTCTACGTGCCGATGGAAGATGAAACCATCGAAGTAGAAGTCACCAACACCTCATTTTACGATCCAAAGGGAGAACGTCTCCATGGCTAAATCCGCAATCGCAACAAGACTTCCTGCAATGGAGGGCGCACATTTTGCCAACAGTGCGGTGACAATTCAGTTAGCCCCACCTGCATCACGCATAAGTTTGCGGGCAACCAAGGCGGGGTCCAAAAGCATAGAAAAACTGCTTGGGATAACACTTCCCAAAAAACCTACCGAAACAACCAAGAAAACCAGCAGGCACGCTCTATGGCTGGGTCCTGACGAATGGATGGTGATTGACGAGAAGAACGGCGATGCTTCAATGGTCCCGCGCCAATCGAATAAAAACTTTACTGCGGTCGATGTTTCCCACCGTAATGTCGCGTATATTGTCAACGGTTATGGCGCAGCGAACACTTTAAATGCAGGGTGTCCACGCGATCTCTCCCTCAGGGCTTTCCCTGTTGGGTCCTGTTCTCGCACCATCCTCAACAAGGCGGAAGTCGTGCTTTATCGCACCGCAAGAAATACATTCCGCATCGAATGTTGGCGTTCCTTTGCTCCCTATGTTTGGGCATACTTGCTTGAGGGAGCAAAAGACGCTCACATCTAATTTGTTCCAGCAATGGACGCGACTCAATTGTTCCATTAAATGGGTATGAATCAATGGAATAAACCAGTGTGTTCAAACCTGTTTTCGGTGAAATAAAATTGTCTGAACGAGACGACAAAAACATCAAGAAACGCGCCATATTTTTTATTGGCGGCTTTGACCCGAAATCCCCAAAGGATTTTTTCGGTAAGCTTAACCGTGAGACGGAGAGATTTGAAAAGCTCTGGGATGTTTCCGTTACAGCTGATGAAATTAAAAGTGTGAGCAGCGATGTTGCCTGTACTCGATACAACTCGAAATCTAACAACACATCCGAACAATGGACTGTGAAAACAGATTTTCACTTCCTCACTCTCGATGACATCGTTCTGAAAGACTTCAATCGCCCTTTCTTCACCCGTTTCTGGCGTTACACCAAAACTCTCGCCAATTATGTATTCAGCGGAACAGCATTTGCGTTCATCAAACATGCTTGGCGGTTTTCACTTTATTTTTTCTACCCAATGCTAATGATTTTCATTGCGATGCTCCTCTCCCTCGTTCCCGCGATGATGGTTGCAAATATGAATATTCCATTCGCTTGGCTTCTAGCAATTCCTGTATTTTTAGGATTTTTTATTCTTTGTGGAAAGCTAGGTGGGAATAGGTATCACGTTTTGCATTTGATGGACCTTTGGAGTTTCTCTGCCGATTTCATCAAAGGGGATCGCCAAGACATAAACCAAAAACTGGATAGCTATTCAGATATAATTGCAGAGCAAGTCAGCTCAACCCACTATGACGAAGTCCTTCTCATCGGCCATAGTACTGGCGGCGCTCTCATTCTTGATGTTGCTGGGCGCGCTAGCGAACGGCACAAGGGGTATGAAAACAATTGCGATGCGATCTCTATCCTAACCTTAGGATCAACGGCCTTGAAAATTGGCTTACATCCAAAGGCAAGCAAGTTTCGCCAAAGAGTAAAAACATTATTTTCACAACCAAAATACAAATGGATTGAGTATCAATGCCTGACGGATGTGATTAATTTCTTCCGTACCGATCCCGCTAAACTAATGGGGGTGGACACCAAACCCATCATCCGCACGATCCGTGTGAAAGAGATGCTGGATAAGACAACCTACGCTCGGATCAAGAGAAACTTCTTTAGGGTTCATTACCAATTTGTTTTTGGAAATACTAAACCCAACCATTTTGACTTTCCCGCCATATGTTTCGGTCCAGCACCCATCCTTAAACGCGCAACAGAGCCGCATCTCTTTATGAATAATCTGAACTGCCATTCAGAAACAGAGCGCGCCTCATGACACTGGATATCGCATCTATCATATGGGTAATTGGCATCGTAGCCTGGGCGGCTATTCGCCGTCCCTATCGCAGTAAAGCCAAACGCACGAAAGTCATTGCTGATAAGAAAAGCACGACTGAGAATCTTGCACTTGTGTTTTGCACTATAGGCCTAGTGATTATCCCATTAGCCCATTTACTCACTCCAGTACTTCGATTCGCAAATTACGAATTCAGCCCGCTGTTAGCTTATCTTGGCACAATATCCATGATTGGCTTTTTGATATTTTTCTATTTTAGTCACAAACACCTCGCAAGAAACTGGTCTGTCACTTTAGAAATTCGTGAAGATCACAAGCTGGTCCAACACGGTGTTTACAAATATATCCGCCATCCAATGTACACATCGTTTTGGCTGTGGGGCATCTCTCAATTTCTGCTGATTCCGAACTGGATTGCCGGGACAACAGGGATTGCCAGTATTGCTTGGCTATATTTCAGCCGTATCGATAAAGAAGAAGCCATGATGCAGGCTCAATTTAATGACGAATACACCCAATATTGCACAAAGACCTCAAGGCTTTGGCCAAAACTCTTCTAACTGTGGCAATATTACAACTTTTACACCTTGCACAGTCGAAGTCATTTTCTTATTTCTTCTATATCAATTGGGCGATAATTTTTGGGAAGCGATTCTAAATGCGCTCATTTTTCTTATGCAAAATATTTTCTCTGTCATGCCTCACGATGTTATTAGCAACATCGTCTCCAGCATTTGCGCAATCTGCCAACAGCGTTGACAAAAGACCCATTGAAATAGCCAAGAAGAAGTCTTTTGTTGGCGATGTCGTGTTTGTTCGCGGAGGCTTTAACGTATTTTCTACTGGTCTAGATCAGATGGCAAAAAAGCTTGCAAGACGCGGTGTAAGTTCCCGTATAGCGCAGCACACTGAAACATCTAAAACAGTTTCTGAAATAGTAAGACACCAAAAAAAATATGGCCGGAAGCCTGTAATTTTAATCGGCCATTCGTGGGGCGCAAATGAAGTAATTCACATCGCTAGAGCGCTGCAGAAAAAGCGTATCCGCGTGAACTACATGGTCGTATTTGCAGCAACTAATCCCCCTCCAATCCCACGCAACGTACAAAAAACAACGAATTATTATTTCAAAACTAATGGTTGGGGAAAACCTGTACGAAGAGGTAGAGGCACGAGAGGCTCGATAAGAAACATTGATCTCTCAAATGTTTCAGGCATGAATCACTTCAATGTTGAAGAGTCTCCAAAGATACAAAGACAGGTCATCCAGAACATCCTGCGCTACATCCGCCGCCGAGGAAAAGTTTAAGTGGAATCTTCAATATTCTATTGATCTGAATCATAGGAATATTCCCGACCTCAAGCTACTCTAGTCTCCATTAGCTCAATCCATTTGCTTAGGAGACCCTGTAATGGCCATTACCCCCCCATCTCTCCCCCCTAAAGATGCTACGAAGGTATCAACGCTGGACTTGGCAACCTTAGACGCTGCAATAAACCCCATCAATGAGGCTGGCGATAGCGAAATAGCTCAACCGAAAACCCGCGATGAAATTCGACGCATTTTTGAAATTGGTGAATATCCATATCAAGACAAAATAAAATCGTCCCAATACGAACGCGAAAAAGCAGATCTCCAAGTCGAGCTGCTAAAAGCCCAAGATTGGATCAAAGCAACGGGGCAAAAAGTTGTACTGATATTTGAAGGCCGCGACGCAGCTGGGAAAGGGGGTGCTATCAAACGCTTCATGGAACACCTGAACCCGCGTGGCGCTCGTGTTGTCGCTCTAGATAAACCAACTGACCGTGAAAAATCCCAGTGGTACTTCCAGCGCTATCTTAGCCACCTGCCTTCTGGCGGTGAAATGGTTCTGTTTGACCGCTCATGGTATAACCGTGCGGGCGTCGAACGGGTGATGAATTTTTGTACACCAAACGACTATCTAGAATTCATGCGTGAAGCTCCAGAGTTAGAACGCATGATGGTCCGCTCCCGTATCGTACTGTTCAAATACTGGTTCTCTGTCACCCAAGACGAGCAAAAAAAGCGTTTTGATTCTCGCGAATTAAGCCCTCTAAAACAATGGAAGCTCTCTCCCATTGATCGCGAGTCAGCGAACAAATGGGATGACTACACAGAGGCCAAAGAAGCGATGTTCTTTTATACGGATACAGCGGATGCACCTTGGACAATTGTAAAATCAAATGACAAGAAACGCGCCCGCCTAAACTGCATGCGCCATTTCCTTTCCTCCCTCCCTTACACTGGCAAGGATGAATCCATTGTTGGCACACCAGATCCACTCATTGTTGGTTCAAGTGGAGATGTAATAGGACGGAGCGAACATATCTTGGGCAAAACGCTTCACCCAACCCAAAAACGAGACCGATAATTCCCACTAAACACAAGGAAATAAAATGTCACATGTTCCTCACGAATTAGCAGAAGAGTTTCCAGAGCACGTTCAAAAACTCCATGATCTAAAATTATCTAACCAGCATTTTGTAAAACTATCGGATGAGTATCACACCCTCAATCGTGAAATTCATCGAATTGAAACAGGCATTGAGCCCACATCCGATGAGCACCAAACACAGTTGCGCAAAGAACGTATGTTGTTAAAAGATAAAATCGCATCAATTCTTGCAAGCAACTAACAAACCTTTTGGGGAATAAAAATGTACCTAGCCGCGTTAAGTGAACGCATCGGTGATCCCGGTGTTATGGCGTTAATTGGTTTATTCGTTGGTTTGCTGTTTGGCGGGTTTGCACAACGCAGCCAATTTTGCCTCCGGGCCTCAACCGTCGAGTTCTGGCGCGGCACATTAGGACCACGCACTGCAATTTGGTTGATAGTTTTCGGAGTTGCACTTTTTGGTGTTCAGCTTTTATTCGCATACGGGCAACTAGAAACGGAATCCGTACGGCAAATCTCCAGCGCAGGAACAATGTCTGGGGCAATCATCGGCGGCGCAATGTTCGGCGCTGGAATGATACTCGCAAGAGGATGCGCAAGTCGTCTTCTTGTTCTTTCTGCAACAGGCAACCTCCGCTCCTTTGTGACGGGCTTGATACTGACAGTTGCCGCGCAAGCGTCCTTACGTGGGGCCCTATCCCCCGCTCGCACCCAGCTTTCCTCCCTATGGATCATCGACCCAGAAACTCGCAATCTGATGGAGGTTTTGCCAGCTTACTCAGGCATTTTTATAGGCTTGGCTATATTGGCGGTCGCCGCCTATGCTGCAAAACGCTATAAACTATCGAGTTGGGCAATTTTCGGGGGCGTAGGTGTTGGCGTTGCTGTCGTATTGGGTTGGTGGCTAACCGCAATTCTAGCGAGCAATTCATTCGAAGTTGTGCCAGTTCAAAGCGTCAGTTTTACGGGGCCATCAGCGGATACATTAATGACCCTCATCAACGAGCCACATATTACTTTCACCTTCGGGTTAGGGTTGGTTCCTGGTGTTTTTCTTGGTTCATTTTTAGCCTCAATCATTGCTGGAGATTTTCACATTGAGACCTTCAGTGAAAACGCTCCCCTCCCCCGTTACATCATCGGCGCAATACTGATGGGATTTGGCAGCATGTTGGCTGGTGGTTGCGCAGTAGGCGCAGGCGTTACCGGTGGGGCCGTGCTTGCACTTACTGCATGGGTCGCCTTGCTCTTCATGTGGTTAGTGGCCGGTGCAACCGACTACTTCGTTGATCGGCCGAAAGCACAAACTTAGCTAGACATATCTGTTGACGATATTCTCAAGCATTTCTTGGCGACCAGATACGGGTTCGGGATTCACTTTTTCACTCGTTACCCACTCAGCGATTTGGTCAAGCGACCATTCCCCCGCTAACATTCTTGTCGGCTCGTCTTTGCTCCAATCCGCATAGCGGGCATCAAGCGGACCAGATAAAGCCTTATCCTCAACCATCGCCGCGGCAGCCTTTAAGCCACGGGCACAGCAATCCATCCCACCAATATGGGCCATCAACAAATCATCAGGCTCTAGCGATTGGCGGCGCAATTTAGCGTCAAAATTTGTCCCACCTGTTGTAAACCCGCCCGCATTCAAAACGGCATAATAGGCGAGCGCCATTTCTGGAACATTATTTGGGAATTGGTCTGTATCCCAACCCGATTGATAGTCGTTTCGGTTCATATCAATCGATCCAAAAATACCAAGCGCATTGGCCAAGTTTAATTCGTGTTCGAAGGTGTGCCCTGCCAAAATTGCATGACCTTGTTCAATGTTGACCTTCACTTCGTTTTCAAGCCCATGGCGTTTTAGGAAGCCGTAGACGGTCGCAACATCGTAATCATATTGATGCTTGGTCGGCTCCTG
>JAZGEY010000051.1:0-52077 GCA_036478985.1 Rhizobiaceae bacterium | reverse complement strand
GGCGATCTGTATCGCCCTATCATCGCGCTGGCGGTGGCTATTATTTTGTTTGAAGGGGGGCTGACCCTCAACTTCAAAGAGATCAAAGAAACCTCCCTCGCCGTGCGCCGTATCATTCTTATTGGCGGCCCGATGGTGTGGGTTATGTCCGCGCTCGCCGCCCACTATGCGGCGGGGCTTGTGTGGCCTGCGGCTATCATTTTGGGCGCTATATTGGTGGTCACGGGCCCCACGGTTATCATGCCGCTGCTGCGCCAAGCGCAACTCGGCCCCCGCCCCGCATCCCTGTTGCGGTGGGAGGCTATCGTCAACGACCCAATCGGCGCGTTGTTTGCTGTCCTCGCCTATGAAACCTACCTCGTGCTCCACGGCTCCCACGATGCGGCCAGCCTGTTTGGCACGGTTATTCTCGGCGCTGTTGTCGCTGTTGGCGGCGGCTATCTCGCGGGCAAAGCCATTGCCACCGCCTTCGTTGGTGGCCGCGTGCCCGAATATTTAAAGGCCCCCGTTTTGCTGGCGGTGGTGCTGTTCGTCTATGCGCTCTCCGACAAAGTGCTGGAGGAATCGGGGCTGTTGACCGTGACCGTCATGGGCATCACGCTGGCCAATTCGCGCATGGCGAGCCTGACCGAACTGCGCCGTTTCAAAGAAACCATCACCGTGCTGCTCGTCTCTGGCCTGTTCATCATGCTCACCGCGTCGCTGGATTTGAACGCCCTTAAATCGCTCGGTTGGGGAGCAGCCGCTTTTGTTGCGCTCATTCTGTTTATCGTCCGCCCCATAGCCATTTTTACCGCCACAATCGGCACGGGGCTAGACATAAAAGAACGCGCATTGGTGGCGTGGATTGCCCCGCGCGGAATTGTTGCCGTCGCCGTCTCTGGCCTGTTCGGAACGGCACTAACTGACCTCGGCATTGAGGACGGTTCACGGCTCACCACGCTCACATTTGCCGTGGTCGCCTCGACAATATTATTGCACGGTTTCACACTTGGCCCGATGGCAAGCTGGCTCGGTTTGAAGTCGGCAGAAAAGCCCGGCTTGTTGATTATCGGCGGCTCAAAATGGACAGACGCACTGGCCTCGAAGCTCAAAGATATCGACGTGCCTGTGCTGATTGCCGATAGCAATTGGAACCACATCCGCGCCGCTCGCCTCGACGATATCGAAACATTCTTCGGCGAGGTTTTGTCGGAAGCCGCCCACCACGACATCATTTTCAACCGCTATTCCCACCTCCTAGCCGCCACAGATAACGACGCCTACAACGCGTTGGTCTGCACCGAGTTCGGCCCAGAAATGGGGCGCGGCCATGTATTCCAAATCGGCAAAGTGCGCGAAGAAAGTGAACGGCAGGCTTTGAGCTTTACGCTGGGCGGCCGCTCCCCCTTCAAACCGGGGCGCGAGTTTTCCGATTTACGATCTGAGATGTGGATGGGCTGGACATTCCAATCGACCACCTTAACAGAAGAATACGACTACGATTCCTATATGGTCGATCGCCTTGATAACAACAGCGTGTTGCTGTGGGTAAAGCCCAATGGCACAATCGTTTTCAAAGAAGGCCGCCACGGTAATGAGCCAGATAAGAGCGACACAATAATCGCCTTCGGCCCGCCCGCCCCTATTCAAGCAAAAAAAGAGAAGCCCAAAAAATGAGCCAGTCCCGCCTGTATTTCAACGCCGACAAACCAGAAGCCATGCGCATGGCCGAACTCCTCGACCCACAATTTGAGGAGGAAGCCATAACCACGGTTTTGTTTGAAACAGAACAGGACAATGGCGACTGGTGCTATTCGATTTATGTTCCCGCCGACGACGTAGCCATGCGCCGCCAACAGATGACCGACCGACTGGCCGCCGATGGCATCACGATGGAAGTCAACGAGGAAGTATTGGGCGATATCGATTGGGTCAGCGAAACGCTGCGCGAGCTCACCCCCGTAGAAGCGGGCCGCTTTTTCGTCCATGGCTCCCACGATAATGACGAAGCCAAAACTAAGCGCGTGCCGATACAAATCGATGCCGGCCAAGCCTTCGGCACGGGCCACCACGGCACAACGGCGGGCTGTCTCGATATGCTGGAAATATGCCTGCGCCAAAGTGCGGGGATTTTAGGCTTGCCGCGCCGTGCCTACGACATAGGAACAGGCTCCGGCGTTCTCGCAATCGCGCTCGCCAAGGTTGCCCATGTGCCAATTTTAGCCACCGACATCGACCCAATCGCCACCAAGGTAGCGAAGGAAAACTGCGTATTAAACGGCGTTGGAAATCATGTGCGGTGCGAAACGGCAACGGGTTTTCAACACCCGATATTCAACCAGTTCGGCCCCGCAGATTTAGTCTTCGCCAACATTTTGGCGCGGCCCCTAGAGGCGCTCGCAAAACCAATGCGCGCCCATGTAAACACGGGCGCGCAAATAATTTTATCCGGTCTATTGCCCCATCAAAGAGCAAGAATTGTCGCCGCCTATTCCACACAAAACATGGTTATGGAGCGCTGGCACGTTCGAGACGACTGGCTCACATTGTTGATGCGCGCAGTTTAGTTCCGCTTAAAACGGATAGACGATTGAGCTTCTGCTCTTCATATCAGCGCAAGTGTAACCTGCATCCTTCAATGTAGTTTCATCAAAGTTGAGCATAGTGCTTGCAACATAACGGCGAGCTTTTGCTTCACGGGCGGCGATCATACGGTCAAAAAATTTCATCGGACATATCCTTCACAATTCAATCTGAAACCCAAAGTTCCAGTTCTGAACTATAGATAGTAAATTGGTAGGATTGAGTAAGGGGGGCTGACGCATTTTAGCATTGCAGTATTTGCATGGCAAAATTCATAATTGAGTTACATTTACGCATAGCTCAAACGTGGTACTATGGATGATACCTAAAAGAAGGCTGCCCCATGTTTCAAAACTTTGATGCCCCCGCCGCGCCCGTTGTTGGTGATGCCAGACTAGCAAAACTACGCAATCATATGCGTGAGCAAAACATTGATGCACTCATCGTTCCCCATGCGGACGAGCAAAACAACGAATACCTACCCGCCGATAAAGAGCGGTTGGCGTGGTTGAGTGGCTTCACCGGATCAGCAGGAAACGCCATCATTACAGCAGACCAAGCCGTACTTTTCGTTGATGGCCGATACACATTGCAAGCCGCAGACCAGACCGATGCAAACCACTGGCGCATCGATAGCATAGAGCAAACCCCACTTGGAAAATGGCTAGGGTTACAACTCCAACCGGGCCAAACAATTGGTATTGATCCGTGGTTGCACACCTCCAACCAAGTTAAAGGCCTCAAGAAAACCGCAGATAAAGCGGGCGCAGAACTGGTGGAACTTAATCACAACCCCATCGACAAAATTTGGGACGACCAACCGCCTCACCCCCTTGAGCATGCCTTTATTCATGACTTCAGTTTCGCAGGCCGCCTAACCCGCGATAAGCTTGAAGAAGTGCAAGCAGCCTTGGCAGCGAACAATGCTGATCTATGTGTTCTTACCGACCCAACATCCGTCTGCTGGTTATTCAATATTCGCGGCAATGATGTAGCCCACACACCCCTCATTTTATCCCATGCACTCCTGCGGGCTGACGACGAACCAATTTTATTCATCGACAAGCGGAAACTCAATGTTGAAACCCGCGCCTATCTCACCCAAGTGGCGACCCTGCACGCGCCATCGGAACTTGATGACATCCTTCGCGAGCAATCGAACAACGCTCGCGTTATGCTCGACCCTGACCTAGCGGCCCATGCCATCACCACCATTGTAGAACATGCTGGCGGCACTGTTGTTCGCGCAAAAGACCCAGTGCGGCTCCCCCGTGCATTAAAAAACGATGTGGAAATCGCTGGTAGTAAAACGGCCCACCTTCGCGACGGGGCGGCCATGGTGAGTTTTCTTGCATGGCTTGATAGTCAACAAACAGGAACAATTGACGAGATAACTGCCGCTGAAAAACTTGAGCAAACCCGCACCGAAATGGGTGGAGACTTCCCCCTTCGCGAGATTTCATTTGATACAATATCTGGCACAGGGCCAAATGGCGCGATCGTCCACTATCGCGTGAACGAGGACACAAACCGATTGCTCCAAGATGGTGATCTCTACCTCTGCGATTCAGGAGCGCAATACGACGACGGCACGACCGACATCACCCGCACCATTGCTATTGGCTCTGTAGGAGAAGAGGAACGCCACGCTTTCACACTCGTTTTAAGAGGCCATATTGCCATCGCCCAAGCGCGTTTTCCAAAAGGCACTCGCGGTGTCGATCTCGATCCCCTCGCACGAATTTCCCTATGGCAAAACGGTATGGATTACGCCCACGGAACAGGCCACGGCGTTGGTTCGTACCTTTCCGTCCACGAAGGGCCGCAGAACATTTCCAAACGCGGAATGCAGGAACTTTTGCCAGGTATGATCGTCTCGAATGAACCAGGTTACTATCGCAAAGACCAATTCGGTATTCGCATTGAAAACCTTGTACTCGTGCGTGAGTCTATGGAAATTAGTGGTGGCGATCAGCCGATGATGGGCTTTGAAACCCTCTCCCTCGCCCCAATTGACCAACGGCTTATTGACGCAACAATGATGAGCAGAGCAGAATTGCATTGGCTAAACGCTTATCATGGTTGGGTACACCGCGAGTTAGAGCCATTGGTTAGTGATGAAGTCGCAGAGTGGCTCCGTGAGGCGACAAAACCTCTCTCTAGCGATCTTCCCTCGGCTTCCGCCTAGCGACCAATTAGCGCGAACCAACCATCTTCATCCATTGTTTCAACGCCAAGGGCTGTAGCTTTTTTGAGCTTCGAGCCAGCCCCTGGCCCCGCAACGACTAGGTCGGTTTTAGCACTCACGGAACCTGAGACTTTTGCCCCCAATCGTTCCGCCATTGCCTTAGCTTCATCGCGGGTCATTTGTTCAAGACTGCCAGTAAACACCACGGTTTTACCAGCAACAGGTGAATCGCTAGAAACTTGTTCTGCGGGGGTTGGCGTAACTTTCAGGAGCAATTCATCCACAACCTTGCGGCTTTGGGGATCAGCAAAGAAATGCACGACAGCGCGGGCAGCGGTTTCGCCAATCCCGTCAATATTGACCAACTCATCCCAAGTTTCTCCTTCATATGATGCGCTGTTGTCCATCGCATTTAAAAAGCCTTCGATGGTATGAAAATGCCGTGCGAAAAGCTTGGCATTGCCCTCACCCACATGGCGAATACCAAGGGCAAAGATGAAACGATGGAGTGCAATTGTATGGCGTTCTTCGATGGCATCAAAGAGGTTTGACGCGCTCAACTTGCCAAAACCATCACGATTTTCTAACCGAGATAATCCCTCAGCATCCCGTTCTTTTAGCGTAAATATATCCGCTGGGTTTTTTACCAAATCCCATTGATAAAGTGCTTCGGCCTGCTTTTCACCAAAGCCATCAATGTCAAAAGCATTGCGCGAAACAAAATGCTTCAACCCTTCAACGGCTTGAGCGGGGCAAATAAACCCACCCGTGCAGCGACGAACAGAATCCACTTTCCCACTTTTCTCATTCACTTCTCGAATGGCAGGGTTATTACAGGCGGGACATATTTCTGGAAACCCAAACGGGATAGAATCCTTCACCCGCTTACTCACATCAACATCCATAATTTTTGGAATAACATCCCCTGCCCGATAGATTGTAACCGTGTCTCCAACACGCAAATCACGCCCCTCGCGAATAGCCTCGCCATTAGAGCCAATGCCCGCGATATAGTCTTCATTGTGGAGCGTCGCATTAGAAACAACCACGCCACCAACGGTCACAGGCTCCAACCGCGCCACGGGCGAAAGTGCCCCAGTTCGGCCAACTTGAATTTCAATTTCAAGTAAAGTGGTGGTCGCAAGTTCAGCAGGAAATTTATGAGCAATGGCCCACCGTGGGCTACGGGAAACAAATCCAAGTCGCTCTTGCAAAGCCAAATCATCAACTTTGTAAACGACACCATCAATATCATAATCGAGCAAAGCCCGCTGTTCTTCGATCAGTCGATAGCGCTCTACCAACCCAATCACATCATCAAACCGCCCCATCAGCGGGTTGATAGTAAAACCCCATTCAGCAAACAGCTCAACCATATCAATCTGGCTCGTCTTAGGAACGGCACTCATATCCCCCCAAGCATAGGCAAAGAACTTCAACGGCCTGCTCGCAGTGATGCGAGAATCCAATTGACGTAACGAACCTGCCGCAGTGTTACGCGGGTTAACGTAGGTCGGTTTCCCTTCCACCTCCATGCGTTTGTTCAACGCCATAAAGTCCTTTTTTCCTAGATACACCTCACCGCGAACCTCAACGACTTCAGGAATATTGCTCCCTTCTAGCTTACGCGGAACATCAGAAACCGTGCGAGCGTTTGTCGTAACATTCTCACCCACCGCCCCATCACCACGAGTAGCAGCGCTCACAAGCTCGCCTTTTTCATATCGAAGGGCTAGCGATAGCCCGTCAATTTTTGGCTCTGCCGTAAAGGGCATTGCTACCCCTTCAGGCCATTTCAAAAATCGTTTAATCCGACCGACAAAATCTGCAACATCGTCATCGTTGAAAGCATTGTCCAACGACAACATTGGAACAACATGAGTGATTTTCTCAAACTTGCTTTGCACCACTGAACCGACAGTAAGAGATGGCGAATCTGTACGAACTAGGTTTGGGAAGCGCTTTTCAATAGCCTCGTTACGTTTGCGAAGCTGGTCGTATTCTCCATCGGAAATTGTCGGATTATCATCCCCATGATAGCGGGCATCATGGCCCGCAATTTCTTTTGCCAACCGTTCCAATTCAACCTTGGCTTGGGCTTCATCTAAAACTTTGACTGGCGTTTCCATGGTTTATTCTTCCAACAGGCGGGCGGCCGCTGCTCGTGCCTCTGCGGTAACGGAAGCCCCTGAAAGCATCCTTGCAATTTCCTCAAGCCGCTCATCACCAAGTATCGGGCAAACCTTCGTTTCCACTGCATCACCGCCACCTTTCGATATTAAATAATGGTCCGCAGCCCGCGCGGCCACCTGCGGCGCATGGGTGACTGAAAGCACCTGAACATGCTTAGAAAGCGCGGCAAGGCGCATACCAATAGCATCTGCAACAGCGCCACCAACACCCGTATCAATTTCATCGAAAACAAGTGTCGGTGCAGAGCCACGGTCAGCCAGAGCAACCTTCAAAGCCAAGAGGAAGCGCGAAAGCTCACCTCCAGATGCCACCTTCATCATTGCTCCGGCTCGCGTACCCGGGTTGGTTTGCACGTAGAATTCCAACGTGTCGCAACCCTCTGCTGTTATATCTTCCGCTTGAACCACCTGCTCAACAAAGAATTTTGCTTGGTCGAGCTTCAACGCAGGCAGTTCTTTCATCACCTGCTTTGATAAGCTCTCTCCAGCCTTTTTTCTTTTAGCTGATAGAACTTGCGCATGGCCTTCGAGGGTTGCTCGTTTTTCGGCAACTTCCTTCTCCAAAAGCTCGAGTTTTTCTTCCCCCGCATCGAGATCGGCCAAATCTTGTGTCAGCTTTGCGGCATGGGCGCTCAATTCTTCAACCGGCACTTTGTACTTACGAGAGGCCGCACGCAAAGCAAACAAACGTTCCTCTGCATTGTCTAGCTCCTGTGGATCGAATTCAGACAGGCGCAAAGCATGTTCTAATTCGCTCTCGGCTTGAGAAAGCCCGTCCAACGCAACGCCAAAAGCCTCTATCGCCGTATTCAGCAAGCCCGGCGCTGAGTCGGCTTTACGTTCTAACTTGCGCATGGCGCTGATGAGAGTTGGTTGGGGAGAGGCAGGCCCCGCTAACACTTCATAGGCCTCATTGATATCAGTCGCTATTTTCTCAGCAGCCATCATCGTTTGTCGGCGGCCCGCGAGCTCCTCCTCCTCCCCCTCTTTGGGAGATAAGACTGATAGTTCATCAACGCTTGAGCGTAAGTATTCTGCATCTTCAGCCGCCTTTTTAATGCGTGCCTTGAGCGTATCGAGATCTCGGGCAGCAGCTCGCCAAAGTTTATATGACGCGCCAACCTGCAGAACGTCTTTTTGTAAATCGCCAAAGGCATCAACCAATTCACGATGAGCAGAAGGATCGACCATCGCCCTCTCTTCATGTTGCCCATGAATTTCAACAAGCATCTTCCCAACGGATTTAAGAAGCGAAACACTCACCGCCCGATCATTAACATAGGCGCGGGTACGGCCATCTGCATTTTGGCTTCGGCGTAAAATTATACCCTCATCACGCCCACCTTGTAGTAGGTCATTCTCTTCCAGATAATCAAAAACTGCGTGGTTAGTCGGCACATCAAATATTGCGCTTACTTGCCCTTTGTCCTGACCAACTCGAACCAAATCACCATCCCCCCGTGCGCCAAGCGCAAGGGAGAGAGAGTCCAATAAAATAGACTTACCCGCCCCCGTTTCCCCCGACAAAACGGCAAGGCCAGCATTAAAGTCTATATCCAACGAGCGGATAAGAACGATATCACGAATGGAAAGGGCAGATAACATTAGGTCAGATAGGGATTCGCATGAAACAACAGATGCACAACCCTAGCAAATTCACGCCTTGTGAACCAGCATGTTTCCGCTTTGTACTCGATTTAAATTACGAAATTTGTCGTTCTGGAGTTCTTACGATGAGCTAACGATTTTGCGCGCTGCTTTTGATATCCAAGAACCTTGATTCTCCAGTGGGCGTAAGCCGCCTTTTTCGAGAAGAGCGTAGGAATCTTTGTACCATTTACTCTCAGGGAAGTTATGCCCCAGTACAGCGGCGGCTGTTTGGGCCTCAGATGTCAAGCCAAGGGCATAATAGGATTCCGTCAACCGCGCCAACGCTTCTTCAACGTGGCGGGTGTCTTCAAAGCTCTCAACTACGGCACGATAACGATTGATCGCTGGCAAAAATTCTCTTCGCTCTTGATAATAGCGGCCAACCAGCATTTCTTTACCGGCCAATTGGTCTTTTGCGATGCGCATTTTACGCTTAGCGTCTTCAGTGTATTCGCTGTCAGGATATCGCTCCACAAGCGTATTCATCGCCTGATAGGCTTTACGCGCCGCTTTTTGATCGCGTGTCACGTCCGAAATTTGCCGATAGTAAGACATGCCAACCAAATACTGCGCATAAGGGGCTTCTTTGTTGGCAGGGTAGAGCGAAACAAAACGCTTACCGTGGGCGATAGCTTCTGGATATTCCCTAGCCCGATAAGCTAGATATGTCGTCATAACGCCAGATTTTTTCGCGTAATTTGAATAAGGGTGCTGCCGGTCAAGTTTTGCAAATTTTTTCTTCGCTTGGCTAACATCCCCCGCATCAATATTTGCCAAGGCTTCGTTATAAAGCTGGTCGGCAGGAACAGTCGGGTCAACAAATGCGCTGGTATCATTCTCTTTTGCGCAAGCAGAAATAAACAACGACAGGGAAACAACTGCTAGCCCAACGGCCCGTCCCTTACAGAGAAGCCCAAGCTTTGCCATGTTCAACTGCTGAGCTTTTGCCATTTTCAATTCCTGATAATTCATAAGATATGGTCGCTTGCGTATATTACTACTAGTATTACCCCAGTGATACAACAACGCAGCCCCTGTCATGGCGACGAATAATTGCTTTTTTGTGGCAACCTAACAGATTTTACGGCTAACTTTTATCTGGAGAGAACGCAGGCGCTTTAACGGCCATCAGCTCAACCCGTGCCGCTGGGCGGCCAACAGGCTCTGAATCTGTCCATTCATAATTAGCCGTATCAGACAGTAACTCACGGAGCGCTAAGGCGTTCAACTTGTGGCCACCACGATAGGAGCGGTAACACCCAAGGATTTGGGCCCCAGCGAGAGCCAAATCACCAACTGCATCGAGCGTCTTATGGCGAACGAATTCGTCTTTATAGCGTAAGCCTTCAGGGTTGATGATGTTATTGTCGTCGCAAATAACAACAGAATTTTCTAAACTTGAACCAAGGGCAAAACCAGCAGCCCAATAGCGCTCAACATCCTTCATAAATCCAAAGGTACGGGCTCTTGAGAGCTCTTTACGGAATACATCAGGTGTTAAATTGGCTTCAAACTTCTGGCGGCCAATAATCTCTTCGTCAAAATCTATTTCAACTTCGTAACGAGTACTGTCGTGGGGAAGAAACATGCCCCAGCATGGCCCCATATCAAACCGAACTTCTCTAAGTACGCGCAAGTACCGTCGGGATTTATTTTGGGTCATAAGCCCAACCTGATCAATAGCGTCAACAAACACTTCAGATGAGCCATCCATAACCGGCACTTCTTCGCTATCAACTTCGATGATGACATTGTCCACATGCAGCGCAATCAACGCTGCCATTAGATGTTCAACAGTTTTTACGTGAATACCAGCCGGATCGCCGAGTACTGTACAAAGGTCCGTCGCGCCAACACCTGAAATAATCGCAGGAATATCGACCTGTTGTGACAGCTCGATGTCGCTACGTTGAAAAATAATACCTGTATCTATATCGGCAGGAAGAAGCGAAATAGAAACGGGTTTTCCGCTATGAACGCCAACGCCAGATAGATCAATTCTTGAAGCAATCGTGTTTTGCAATGTTGAAACTTTCGTTCCCATAGTTACCCCATTCCCGTGTTACTAAACACCCACGGTTATTGTTGTTGTGCCCAGAACGTCAGGGATGAAGAAAAGCTGTTCACATTCACCATACACAATAACAGGTGTACCCCGATGAACCGCTTTCGAGTCGCCTTCCCCAGCGCTCAGTTATTGGTACAGGCACGTCTTAATTCTACCAAATCACAGTTTCTTACCGTCTGTTACCGTTTTGATACAAAACATCATATTTCGTGAGCCTTATAGCAAAAATCAAACGCAAAAAGGCCAACCACGCTAGCATAGCGGGCTGGCCTTATTATTTTGTAAACCATGTGATTTCAATCGCGGAAGCGAAAATCAAACGTAATGTATGGTTACTATTTAGTTAGCTTGGCGGCGTAGGAACGCTGGAATATCCAACTGATCCTCTTCATTGATCACCTTAGGCTGAGTATTCGAACGCCCATGGATATCAAGGGTTCCATTACGTGGCGGCGCATAAGGGTTGTTATCCTCACGGGCAGCTGGTGCAGATGGTGCGACTGGCGCAACAATTTTTTCTTCCGTAACGGCAGAAGCTTGGGCTGGAACTGCAGGCTCAGCCTGTGTTGCTCCGCCAAGACCTGTTGCCAGACGTTTAAGCAAGCCCATTGGTCCATTATCACTTTGAGGAGCTTTTGGAGCGGCCTGTTGTTGTGTTACCTGTGGAAAGTCTTCCATTGAAGGCATGCGTGATGATTTATCTGCATTAGCAGCCAATGGAGCCACCTCTTCAATCTCAGGAATATCAATTTGCTCTTCCAAAGCTGATTGGAATTCAGCATCTGAAATTGGGTCCGTGAAATCGGCACTTTCTGGCTCAAAAGGCACTGCATGCGCAGTCCGTTCTATTTCAAGAGAAGGGGCAGCTGGGATTATGAGCTCGTCCTCAATTTCGGAAACACTCATATCATCTGACTGAGATGCCGCTACTTCGGTTACAACCTCTGCACTTGAGCGGCTTATTGCCGATTGGCGAAGCCGTTCAGCAGCATCTTGCATCCGCTGAGTGTTTGGCAAAGCAGCAGCACTGCCTTCGTTGTCGATGCCAGTGGCAACAACAGAAACACGAATAATACCCTCAAGGCTCTCATCGAATGTAGCACCAAGGATGATGTTAGCTTCAGCATCTACTTCTTCGCGGATACGCGTTGCGGCTTCATCTACTTCAAAGAGGGTCATATCACGACCACCAGTGATGGAGATCAACAGGCCTTGTGAACCAGCCATAGAAGTTTCATCCAACAGCGGGTTAGAAATAGCGGCTTCAGCAGCTGCCATCGCACGACCTTCACCTGAAGATTCCCCTGTTCCCATCATCGCACGGCCCATCTCACGCATAACGGAGCGAACATCGGCAAAATCGAGATTTATAAGACCTTCTTTGACCATCAAATCGGTGATGCAAGCAACACCAGAGTAAAGAACTTGGTCGGCCATAGAAAACGCATCAGCAAAGGTAGTCTTGTCGTCGGCAACACGGAAGAGATTTTGGTTTGGAATGACGATCAGCGTATCAACATTCTTTTGAAGTTCAATGATTCCCTCTTCAGCAAGCTTCATGCGCCGCGCACCTTCAAAGGAGAAGGGCTTAGTCACAACACCAACAGTCAATATACCAGCTTCACGGGCAGCACGAGCAACAACGGGAGCGGCTCCCGTTCCAGTACCACCGCCCATACCTGCGGTGATGAAAGCCATGTGAGTGCCATTTAGATGATCAATAATCTCATCAATACATTCAACCGCAGCGGCAGCGCCAACTTCCGGTTGAGAACCTGCTCCAAGGCCTTCCGTAACCTGCACACCCATTTGGATAAGCCGATCAGCTTTTGACATTGTAAGTGCTTGGGCATCTGTGTTTGCAACCACAAAATCCACACCATCAAGGCCAGATGTGATCATGTTGTTAACGGCATTACCGCCACCTCCACCAACACCGAAAACGGTAATACGTGGCTTTAGCTCCGTGATATCAGGCTTGTGCAAATTAAGTGTCATGGTTCAGTCCTCGGTTTTAATCTGTATTCGTTTGCCCTTACTGGGCTGTGAATTTGCCCCGCGTTAACGGGATGAAGTCGTCAGAAACTTTCCTTTAGCCAGCGCCCCATTCTTGCGAATGTGCCACTGCCAGAGTTAGCGAATAGTTTTGCAGAACCCGTCGAACTGGCTACATATTCGCTGCCAGCAATTTGGGGGTAGATAAGGAGCCCAGCCGCTGCAGAAAATGCAGGGCCCTTGGCCGTTTTTGGCAAGCCAGCAATACCCATCGGGCGACCCAGCCGTATGTTTGCACCCAACACGCGGGTGGCAACTTCACTGACACCTGGCAATTGGCTTGCTCCGCCAGTCAAAACAATACGCTTACCAACGGCTCCAGCAAAGCCTGAACGGTTGATGCGATCGCGGATAAACTCAAAAGTTTCCTCAATACGTGGGCGAATGATTTGCGAAACTTGCGAAACCGAAATCTGGTTAGGCATCGCATGGGGATCATCGCCAATCGGCGGCACGGTGATTATTTCACCATCGTCCATCTGAGCGGGCGTTGCTTTACCGTGTAAAACCTTAAGCCGTTCCGCATCAGCAACTGGCGTCGTCAAACAACGAGCTAGATCCATTGTCACATGATTACCGCCAACAGCGATCGCATCTGCAAAAACTAAACGACCATTCAAGAATATTGAAACGGATGTTGTACCGCCGCCCATATCAATACAGGCACAGCCCATGCGAGCTTCATCATCAACAAGCGCCGCTAGACCAGACGCATAGGGCGCAGCCACCATACCGGCCACAGAAAGATGCGAGCGGTTGATACAATTCTCTAAGTTTCGAAGTGGCGCGATATCAGCACTCACCACATGCATATCCACACCCAACTCTTGGCCCATCATAGAAACAGGATCTTGGATCCCATGCTCTTGATCGAGTGAATAACCGATAGGTAAAGCGTGTAGGGTTGCCCGATCATCCCGTTCCGCATGCTCATGGCCTGCCGTTAGCACAGCCTTAACATCACCGCGCTCAACCTCGCGGCCACCCAGAGTAATATTAGAAGAAAACGTGTCGCTAGAAATACGCCCCGCATTCACGGCCAAGATCAGCTTGTCCGTCGTCACCCCTGAGGAGCGCTCCGCACTATCCACCGCCAAACGCAATGAATTCTCTGCTTGATCCATATCAACAACAACGCCAGATTTAATTCCGCGCGATCGCTGATGCCCGAAGCCAACAATCTCTATAGAATGAGAGCGGCCTGGTAAAACTGAACTACCCTCTTGAGGGCGCAGTTCTGCAATCATGCAACACACCTTTGTGCTGCCGACATCCAAAACAGAAACAATCGTGGAGCGCCCCTTAGGAAGACGCCCTACATGCGGTAAATCTGAGGAAAAATTAAAGAAACTCACAGCTTACGGTCCGCCTTTTTCATGGCCTTTAATCGAGCCGACACAAGTTCTGCGCGCGTTATTGCGGCGGCTTCTTCAAGCCGTAGAACCACTCGATCCGATATCCGCATATCAACGACACTGATCTCACGCTCCAACACTCGGTTTTCACCGGCCAACTCAGCCACGTGCGCTAACGCGCCGGCAGCACCATGTTCAGGCAACTTGATACGAATTCCATTATTCAACACCATGTCCCAACGCCTATTTGCAACGCGCACATAGGAGGAGACACGCCCCGATAAAGCGGGATACTTTGCAGCCAAAGGTAGAATCTCATTGGCACTTTCAGCCGCCCCCTCGCCCACCAGATGCGGTAAATGCGAAAACCGATTACTGATCAAATCTGCAATACCAAACTTAGCGATCTGAACGCCCGTGGATTCAACAACGGTTAAACGATCTTTATGCTGCCAAACCGCCATCGCTCGCTTTTCAGCAATCGCAACAGTAAGCCTGCCGGGGTAAATTTTACGAATGGCAACATCATTGATCCATGGAAGCTCCAGGACTCGCGCTCGCGCGTTCGCCACATTAAAGCCAACCAATGAGCGACCAACACCAAGAGCCGTAAAAATTTCTTGCTCCCGCGTTTCAATCTGACCCATGATAGTTATATCTGTAGCCTTCAAGCCCAACGTAGCCGCCGCACCTGAAACAAGCACTTTGCCCGAACCACCAATAGCAGCTCCATAGCCCCAACCAGCAACAACAATGCTCACAGCCAATAAATGCCCTGCACCACGCCTTAAACGCGGCAACGATTCCACGAAACGCACAAACGAACGCCCCTGCAATCGCAACATGCGAGCAAGCGGATGCACACCCTTATCAGGCAACGCCTCAAAACCAGCAGTCTTTTTTAGCGACGACAACTAGCGTCCTCCACAATCCACCTAAGAAACTCACCGAAAGAATGCCCAGCATGCTGAGCCAATTCAGGTAACAATGATGTGGGTGTCATGCCTGGCTGGGTATTTACTTCCAACCAAATCAATTCGCCCGTCCCGTTTACGCGATCATCCAAACGGAAGTCAGAACGGGAAACTCCGCGACATCCGATGGCTTCATGCGCCTTCAGGGACAGTGTCTGAATCTTTTGGTAAATATTTGGTAAAATTTCTGCAGGAAGGACGTGTTTTGACCCTCCTTCACTGTATTTTGCGTCATAGTCGTAGAATGTGTCACCCATTGGCAGGATTTCTGTGACCCCAAGAGCCACATCCCCCATCACTGCGCAGGTCAATTCACGCCCATAAACGAATCGCTCTACCATCACGATGTCCCCATACGGCCATTCAGATGAGTATAATTCTTGAGGCGGGTGAGACTGATCTTCACCGACAATCAAAACCCCAAAGCTCGATCCCTCAGCGACAGGCTTCACAACATAGGGCGGCTTCATGGCATGTTTTTTTGCCGCCTCAAATCGGTGCATCACTTTTGCCTCAGCGACAGGAACACCAACACGGCGAACAACAGTTTTTGCCCGCTCTTTATCCATCGCGAGCGCCGATGCCATTACGCCAGAATGGGTGTAAGGAATATCTAAATACTCAAGAATGCCTTGGATCATACCATCTTCCCCGTAGGGGCCATGGAGTGCATTAAATGCCACATCAGGTTTTAACTTAGCAAGAAACTCGGAGACGTTGCGATCAACATCGACCTTCGTCACTTTAAAGCCTTCAGCCTCAAGCGCATCTGCACAGGCATTTCCAGATGAGAGACTTACAGGCCGCTCAGACGACCATCCACCCATTAGAACTGCAACATGTGTCATTCAAACCGGCTCCTAATTCCCCTTACGGCAATCAGAATCACAGGAGATAAATCCAATCAAGTCTTTTTAAGGTAACGAATTAAGACGGCATTGAATCGAGGTTTTAGGAGCCGACTGTAAGAGATTCAAAAGACTCACGAATTTCAAATGCGCCGTAAAAAAAGTTTTTTTACACTCACCCAAGAATTGAAGACTGCTGTTAAAAATCTAGATGTTATTAGAGAATCAATAGCGACTAAACAGGCGTGTAGCTTTTCACATCACGGTCTTTCGCAAACCGACCAAGACGTTTAATTTCCCACTCCAACAAAACCCCCGAGTTCTTATGAACTTTCTCCCGCACGCTCTCTCCTAGACTCTCCAAATCAAAACCCGTAGCCCCGCCTGTATTGATCATAAAGTTGCAATGCATTTCGCTCATTTGCGCTCCCCCCACTTGAAAGCCGCGCATCCCCGCATCATCCACCAACTTCCAAGAAGAATGACCATCAGGATTCTTAAATGTTGAGCCACCAGTTTTCTCACGGATGGGTTGTACCGTTTCACGATGATGTTGAACGGCATCCATCGCCTTTTTAATTTCATCTCTATCAGTAGACACGCCTTCAAAAATGGCGGACGTAAATATCAACTCTTTATCAGCGGCACTGTGACGATAGGTGTAGCCCATATCAGCATGGCTCAACACATGACGCTTGCCCTGCCTATCCACTGCGCGAACCTCCACAAGCCTGTCTGTTGTCTCCGTACCATTTGCACCAGCATTCATCCGTAGGGCTCCACCAATGGCTCCTGGGATACCGTGATAGAACTCAAATCCACCAAGCCCAGCTTCAAGCGCTGCCGCCGCCACTCGCTTATCTGGGATGGCCGCACCTGCTAGCAAACGGTTATCACCAATACTTTCAACCCGGCCAAATCCTTTACCAGAAAGCCGTATAACAACGCCCTCAATTCCACCATCACGAACCAATAGGTTGGAGCCGATTCCCACAACAAGAACAGGCACTTCTAAAGGTAGCATCTTCAAAAATGTGGCAAGGTCGTCTTCATCAGCTGGAGAGAATAGCAAGTCAGCTGGACCGCCTACTTGGAACCATGTGATTTTAGACATCGGGGCATCGGGGGTCAGTCTCCCACGAATTTCTGAGACATCCAAACGGTCTAAAAGAGCATTACCACCCACTTATTTAGTCCCCGCCAAAGTAACCAATTCATCTGGCAAAGCCTGCGCCCAGTTTGTGATATCGCCTGCACCAAGGAAGATGATATAATCTCCCTCTTGGGCGATTTCACCGATAATCGGCGCTATCGCTTCAGGACCATCAATTACCAGCGCATCACGGTGGCCACTAGCCTTCATGGCTGAAACCAAAGTAGTTGAATTAATATTTTCTATTGCAGTTTCTCCCGCCTCGTAAACGGGAGCGACAAGCACTGTATCCGCATCATTGAAACAAGAAGAAAAATCATCAAACAAATCCCGCAATCGCGTATAGCGGTGAGGCTGTTTAATCGCGATAACACGCCCCTTACCTGCAGATTTTACAGCTGTTCTAGCCGCTTTTAATACCGCAGATATTTCGACCGGGTGGTGTGCATAATCATCAAATATCTCAACACCTTGCCAAGTCCCCATATGAGTAAAGCGGCGTCTCACACCCTTAAAGGCCAGCAAGCCTTCGCGAATGGATTCCATGCTGATCCCCAATTGAGTAGCAACCGCGATTGCAGCAGTCGCATTTGCCACATTGTGGATTCCTGGCATGGGCAACACCAGATCTTGCGTCAAAACATCTTCACCAGTTTTGCGATTGTGAATGATGATATCAAATTTGGACATAATTCCTTCGGCTCGGATATTCCGATACCGCACATCAGCTTGGGGGTTGTTGCCGTAGGTCACCATCCGACGGTCTTCTATCTGACCAACGAGCGCCTGAACTTCTGGGTGGTCAATACACATCACACCAAAGCCATAAAAAGGCACGTTTTCTACAAAAGTACGAAATGCTTCTTTTGCATTATCGAATGTGCCGTAGTGGTCTAGGTGCTCTGGATCAATATTCGTAATGATAGCGATGTCAGCAGGGAGCTTCAAAAATGAACCATCACTTTCATCAGCTTCCGCAACCATCCAAGAGCCTTCGCCCATGCGAGCATTAGTGCCGATAGCATTCAAAATACCACCGTTGATAATGGTCGGATCGAGCCCGCCAGTTTCCAATAACTGCCCAACCATCGAAGTTGTGGTGGTTTTCCCGTGAGTGCCGCCAACCGCGATAGATTGCTTAAACCGCATCAATTCAGCCAGCATCTCTGCACGGCGCACAACAGGTAAATGCCGCTCTTTAGCTTCCACACGTTCGGGGTTATCAAATTTAATCGCGGTCGAAGTGACAACAACTTCACTCTCACCTAAATTTTCAGCACTATGTCCCACATGAACAGTAATGCCCTTCGCTCGTAACCGCTTTACATTTGCGCCATCAGCCGCATCCGAGCCCTGAACGGGATAACCAAGATTATGGAGCACCTCCGCAATGGCGCTCATGCCAATGCCACCAATACCAATAAAATGAATGAGGCCGATATCATCTGCCATACGCATGGGAAAATTCCTTAAATCTTAAACGTGGTTGACCACAAGTTCAGCAAGTCTTTGCGCCGCATCTGGCACTCCTGCCTTTTTCGCATCTTTTGCCTGTTTAGCAAGTATTTCTGGCGCTGCCATGGCACTGCTCAACACTTTTGCCAGTCTCTCAGGGGACAAATCCTTTTGGCGAATAAGAACTCCACCGCCGGCTTTTTCAAGTTGCTCTGCATTCGCGCCCTGATCATCATCAAGCGCCCCTGGTAATGGCACAAGAATACTCGGGCGACCAATCAAAGCCAACTCGGCAACGGAAGACGCACCTGAACGACAAATTACTAAATGAGATTGTGAAATACGGTGCGGCATGTCTAAGAAAAACTCTTCAACCTGCGCACTAACATTCAACTTCTTCAAGGCATCACGCGCCACTCCTGCATCCTCAGGCCGTGCCTGTATGGTGAGTTGCATTCTGTTGCGAAGAGTTGGTTCCATAAGGGCAAGTGCTGAAGGAATTACTTGAGAGAAAAACCGCGCCCCTTGGCTTCCACCAAACACCAGCAAACTAAATGGTCCACTTTTTGTCGGTGTAACATAGGCATGTTTAGCAGCTTCATGAGCAATGGCCCGCAGCGGGTTTCCCGTCACGACAATGGGTGCGCTATTACTTTGATCAAAAGCACGTAAATCAAAACCAGTAGCGATAGCTGAGACCTTACTAGCTAAAAATTTATTTGCCCGGCCCATGACTGCATTTTGTTCGTGTAATATCGTCGGCAAACCGATCATATTAGCTGCCAGCAAAGGCGGTACAGTTGGGTAGCCACCAAACCCGACAACGACATCAGGTTTTATTTTTTTTATCACCCGTCGTGAAGCAAAGTACCCACTCAACAAACGAAAAGCTGTCCGCCCTAACGCAATTGGGTTTTTGCCCGTGATAGTCGCTGACTTGATAATGTGAACTTCATCCGCAGGAAAATCAGTAACAAATTTCTTCGCTCTTGGATCGGTCGCTAAGTGAACGCGCCAACCACGTCTAGCCATTTCCTGCGCCAAAGCCTGAGCTGGAAACAAATGTCCCCCAGTCCCACCAGCAGAAAGAAGAATTGTTTTCGTCACTCTGTTTTATACTCCGGCAGATTGAGGTGCTGATAAAGGCGTTGTCATTCCAATAGGCCCTATGCGTGCCTTACTACGTCTTCCTGCTCGAGCGTTAGTACGACGGTAAGAGTCTGCACGTTTACGAGACAAAGCTAACACAAGCCCCATACCAAAAGCCACGGCGATCATTGAAGAACCACCATAAGAAATAAATGGCAAGGTCATGCCTTTTGCTGGCATCAAACGCAGATTTACTGAAATGTTGATTATTGCTTGGAGGCCAAACATCAAAACCAGCCCCGAGACTGCGAGCTGTACAAACCGATCTCTTTCACTCAGCCCATGCCATAGGCCACGTAGAACGATAAAGGCGAAAACTGAAACCAAAACCATCGTCAACATAATGCCATACTCTTCAGCCGCGACTGAGAAAATGAAATCCGTATGGCTATCGGGTAGCCCGTATTTGACCTGCCCTTCGCCTGGACCACGCCCCATCCAGCCACCGCTGTTGATCGCCTCAAGCCCTCGGTTCACTTGAAAATTGTCGCCCGTCCCCGTCAAAAACCGATCAATGCGGTCTGTTACGTGCGAGATAGTTAGATAAGCAACACCAAGACCAGTAACGGCAGCGCCACCTAAAACAGTTATCCAAACCCATGGCATCCCCGCCATAAAGAACATTGCGCCCCAAACACCAGTAATCAAAACCGTTTGCCCAAAATCTGGTTGCATCACCAATAGGCCAGCGCATATGCCGTATAGAATAATCGCAAACAGATTTGCAGGAATGTCATTTTGCTTACTGCTCTGCGAAAACAACCACGCCGTAACCACAACAAAGGCCGGCTTCAACAATTCTGATGGCTGCAGTAGAAACGGGCCAACCTCAAGCCAACGGGTCGCCCCTTTCGCCGCATAACCAATAAAAGGCAACGCCATTAGCACCACCAATGTACCTGCCAATACAATTAAAGAAATCCGCCGCACCTGCCGCAAATTCAAAAAGGATGTCCCAACTAAAGCGATGATAGAAGGTATCAAGAATATCGCATGGCGTTTCACAAAGTGAAAACTATCATCAATCCGCAGCCGTGGAGTAACCGATGGGCTCGCAGAAAGTGATAGCAAAAACCCGCATGCTAGCAACAACAATGCCGCCACCAACAAGAGTTTATCGACGGTCCACCACCAATCTGAAACCAAACTTTTCCTCGCGCGTGACATCATGGGACTATACCTTCTTCTTAAGAGTTGGCTTCTTAAAGGTTGGGATTTCTTCAAACCCCTTCAAAGCACTTACCGCAGCCTTGAAAGCTTCGCCCCGTTTCTCAAAATTTGGAAACTGATCAAAGCTCGCAGCAGCAGGCGAGAGAAGAACCACAGGATCTTTCTCACCTAAAGCATCTAAGGCTGCATGGTTAACAGCATCTTTCAATGTGCCAGAAATTTCATAAGGAATCGTATCATCCAATTGAGCGGCAAAATTTCCAGCCGCTTCGCCGATGAAATACGCCTTTGCGATGCGATTGAAATGAGGGGCAAGCGATTCAATTCCGCCGTCTTTAGCTAACCCGCCAGCAATCCAATGCACTTTTTCAAAACTGGAAAGCGCGGGCGCTGCCGCCTCTGCATTGGTTGCCTTGGAATCATTTACGAACAACACCGGTCCAACATGGCCGACCTGTTCCATACGATGGGCGAGCCCTGGAAAACTTTTAAAGCCTGCCTGAATTTCTGCATCCGACAAACCGACAGCCTGACAAATTGCATAGGCCGCAGCAGAGTTTTGTCCGTTGTGTTGTCCACGCAAAGAACCAATACCATGGAGATTTACAACCGCACTACCCGTTTCATCTACTATCGATTCACCATCAAAACCGAAATCGGCATTGTTTTTCGTTGCATGAGAAAACTTAATAATTGGAGTTCTCGCCGCTTCAATACGCTCAGCAATTTCACGGCAATACTCATCATCAATTCCCACGACAGCAAGGTCGCTCTGGCTGACCAATCGCTCTTTTATGGCTGCATAGTTTTTCATCGTTCCATGACGTTCCAAATGGTCTGGCGTTAAATTCAACAACAATCCGACATGGGCATTTAAAGAGGGAGTAAGATCAATTTGGTAGGACGAACATTCCACCACATAAGCTTGGAATGGAGCGTTCTTCGAGACAGGATCTAGGTCTAAAACTGCCCGCCCAATATTTCCGCCCATCTGTACATCACGGCCCGCAAACTCCAACACATGGGCGATGAGAGCCGTTGTCGTAGATTTTCCGTTGGTTCCCGTGATTGCGATAAAAGGTGCACGCCGTCCCTCCGCTTCCATTTCACGAGAAAATAGTTCTATATCACCAATGATCTCCACACCCGCTTTGCGGGCTAGATCGACAGTCCAATGGGATTGCGGATGGGTAAGCGGAACGCCAGGGGCTAAGACAAGAGTCGCCACTGTGCTCCAGTCAAGTTCACGCAGATCAGCTGTTGGAATACCTTCAACGGAAGCAATCTTGACGCTGTTAGGATTATCATCAAAGGCAACTACGTCGGCTCCACCCGCCAATAAAGCGCGTGCGGTTACAATTCCTGAACCGCCAAGACCAAACAAGGCAACCTTTTTATCCTTAAATGTTGTGACTGGGATCATTGATGTCTTACCGCAGCTTCAAAGTGGCAAGGCCGAGCAGTGCAAACATAATGGAGATAATCCAAAAACGAATAACAACTTGGCTTTCCGTCCACCCCAATTGCTCGAAATGGTGGTGAATCGGGGCCATTTTGAAAACTCGTTTACCCGTCATTTTAAATGAGCCAACTTGGATGATCACCGAAAGCGCCTCAATAACAAAGAGCCCACCAACAATACCCAGAACTATCTCGTGCTTCGTCGCAACAGCAATTGTTCCCAACATTCCGCCAAGTGCGAGAGAACCAGTATCACCCATAAATATCGCAGCTGGTGGCGCATTGAACCATAGGAATCCTAAGCCAGCCCCAATGACCGCACCACAAATAATCGTCAGTTCGCCTGTGCCAAGCACGAAGTGAATTTGCAGGTAATCAGCAAAAACCTTGTTACCTGAAAGATAAGCAATCGCTGCAAAAGAGCCGGCCGCAATCATCACAGGCACAATAGCCAAGCCATCAAGGCCGTCCGTCAAGTTCACTGCATTACCTGCCGATACAATTACGAAAGCTCCAAAGACAACGAAGAACCAGCCCAATTGGAGAACAACATTCTTAAAAAATGGGAAGGTCAGCGCGCTCGACATATCAACACCAGAAACCGTGGAAGTTTGATCGCCCCACAACATGATCGCCGTACAAGCCGCTGCCGCAACGATGAATTCCAGTAGCAAACGCATGCGCCCTGAGAACCCTTTGTCACTCGATTTTGTGACTTTCAAATAGTCGTCGTAGAAACCAATTGCCCCAAAACTTAGGGTAACGAGCATCACCGTCCAAACATAAACGCTGCTCAAATCAGACCAGAGGAAAATCGACCCGACAAGACCGAACAATATCATCAACCCTCCCATCGTAGGAGTGCCAGCTTTTTTGAAATGTGTAGCGGGCCCATCGGCACGAATTGGTTGCCCTTTTTTTTGTCGACCCCGTAGGCTGCGGATAATTTTTGGACCAAATAGGAAGACCATTAGTGCAGAAGTGATCAATGCCCCACCCGTCCGAAACGTGATGTAGCGAAACACATTAAGAAGCGGGATTGAATCCCCATATTCTTGAGCCAAGTAGTAAAGCATATCATTCCCTTTTAACCAGCCAGAGGCAGGTTTGTTTTCTTCAAATAAATTACGTCTGCTGCGGGTAAACCCTCAGCAACTCTTCAATCAAACGCGCAAACTTCATCCCCAATGAGGCCTTTGCCATCATCGCATCCCCCGCACGTAAATCACTTATAACAAGCGGGATCAATTCTTCTATCGTCTCGGCATGGGTGCATTCTACCTTGCCTAAAAGCACCTTCTCCAAGGCCTTCATTTCAGCCCCTGCCAAAAACACACAATCAATGTCGTTAGCTAATATAACTGAAGCAAGATCTGCATGAAGTTCTTCTGAAGTAGGCCCAAGCTCCAACATGTCTCCTAAAATCGCTACGTGGCGACCCCGAGCCTTTGTTTTCGCAGCAGCCAGCAGTGCTAATGCCGCTCCCATGCTCGTCGGGTTTGCATTATAACTTTCATCAATCAAAATTATCCGATCGCCCGGAAAAGAAAGCCGGTGTTGTTGGCCCCGGCCTTTCACGGCCTGCATTTCAGCCAGCGCTAAACCAGCCTTTGCTAGGTCCCCACCCACGAGTTTTACGGCAGAAAGAACAGCCAAAACATTATGGGCAATATGCCGCCCAGGGGCCCCAACCTTAACCACCATTTTATCACCAAGAATAGAAGCTGTTAGGCAAGAGCAATGACCATGAAGAACAATTTTATCTAAGTGGGATTGTATATTATCCCCCTCACCAAACCTTACAATGTTCTTGATCCACAAAGCAGCAGCGCGACTTTCTAATAGCCCAAGACGGGTATCATCACCATTCAGAATAACGGTCCCTTCGGGCTCTAAACCATCGAATATTTCAGCTTTTGCCAATGCGATCTCATCAATGTCTTTAAAAGCTCCAAGATGCACAGCCGCCACATTCATAATCATTGCCACATGGGGCCGCGCCATTTTTACGAGTGGGGTAATTTCTCCTGGGTGGTTCATGCCAATTTCAATGATTGCAAAATCCGTGTCAGCAGCCATACGCCCTAAGGTCAGCGGCACACCCCAATGATTGTTAAATGAAGCGACGGCCGCATGAACATTCCCCGAAGGAGATAGTGCAGTACGCAATGCTTCCTTAGTGGTCGTTTTCCCAACGCTTCCAGTAACAGCTATAACCCTAGCGTTGGTGCGCGCACGGGCCGCAATACCGAGTTGTTCCATTGCAACAAGCACATCGCCAACCACCAGCAACGGCCCTGTTTCGCCCTCAAGCTTATCCAACCAATCTTCTGAAACAACAGAAAGCCCAGCCCCCGCTTCATAGGCATTGGCAACAAATTTATGACCGTCGTGCACATCGCCCTTAATGGCAAAATACGCATCCCCTTTGTTGAGAGAACGGGTGTCTATTGATAGCCCGCCAATCCCATTGGGCATATCACCAACAGGCCGCGCTCCCATAGCTTCAACCATAGCATCGAGTGACCAAAGCTTTCCGCTCATTGAGTTTCCTCCAATGCCGAAGCCAATACATTATGGTCTGAGAACGGAAGGGTTTTCTCACCAACAATCTGCCCCTCTTCATGGCCTTTACCAGCCACAACGAGTGTGTCGCCCTCTCCTAAAATTTGAACCGCATGAAGTATTGCTTCCGCCCGGTCACCAATCTCAATTGCATTTGGGCTGGCCGCGAGTATCTCCGCCCGAACCTTTGATGGGTCTTCTGAGCGCGGATTGTCGTCAGTCACAATCACCACGTCTGCAAGACGGTTAGCAATTTCTCCCATAAGAGGTCGTTTGCCTTTATCACGATCTCCACCGCAACCAAACACTAAAACTAATTTACCCGTGGTATATGGTTTCAAAGCCAACAGCACGTTTTCTAGCGCATCAGGCTTATGCGCGTAATCAACATACGCGGGGGAGCCCTGCCCAGTCTTCCCTATTAATTCTAAGCGTCCCGGCGCGCCTTCTAACCTCTCTAAAGCCTTCAAGGCAACCTCAACATCAGTTCCCGTAATGATCGCCATGCCAGCGGCAACAAGCGCATTCGCCATTTGGAATTCACCTGCCATAGGGAGCTCAATACGGTATATTTTTCCCTGATGTTCTATCTCACCTACCTGCGAATAACGATGTTGTTCAACTCGCTTTAAGCTCAAAAACTCTCCTGCACGACCGACAGTAAGTACTTCAAGCCCACGTATCCGAGCAGCCTTAATCGCTGGTTCGCTATAGGGGTCGTCGGAAAAAATTATTGCGGGCTGCCCCGCCACCAAAAGCGTATCAAACAGGCGTAGCTTTGCGGCCAAATAATCTTCAACGGTTGAATGATAATCCATGTGATCACGGCCAAGATTGGTGAACCCACCAACAGATAACTTCACCCCATCTAATCGCCGCTGATCAAGCCCATGAGAAGAGGCCTCCATTGAACAATGTGTAACACCACTGTCTGCAAGCTCCGCCAATAACTCATGTAACCGAACCGGATCTGGAGTGGTCAAAGAACCATAATCCGCACGCCCTGGAGCAAAGACACCAGTTGTACCAATCATCGCGGCTTGCTCACCTGCGGTCTGCCATATTTGACGCAAGAATGAAGCCACCGAGGTTTTACCAGCCGTCCCAGTAACCGCAGCCATGACTTCTGGCTGGCTATTATAAAATCTAGCTGCCATTGCCGCTACCGCATGACGCGGATCATCAGCTCGCACGATAGGCACAGGACAGTCGTCCACCCCAACACCACGACCAACTAAAATTGCAGAAGCGCCAGCTTTCAATGCTGCAGGAATATACGATGCACCATCAACTTTTGATCCAGGCATAGCAGCGAACAGAGTACCCTGTTTCACCGCACGGGAATCGACGGTCAGCGCCGTAATATCAGCTTCACCATCAGCGCTAGTCTCGCTTCCCAATAGATCAGTTAGTTTTTTCAATGCAATCAGCTCTCGTTAAAAATTTAGTGTCGATACGACGACAAAATGGCCGTATCACGAACACGGAAATCTGGCACAACACCCAACAACGGGGCCGAACGACGAACAATTTCTGCAACAGTAGGCGCAGCGTTCATACCGGCCGTTGCGTAACGCTGGCCTTTCTCAGGCTTTGGTTCGTCAATAATTACCAACACAACATATTGAGGGTCGTTGACCGGGAAAGCAGAGAGAAAAGCGTTGAATCTTTTTGAGCGAGAATAGCGGCCATTGACCACCTTATCTGCAGTGCCTGTTTTTCCGCCCACCAAATAGCCAGGAACTTCCGCACGTTTGCCTGAGCCTTTCAATACGTTTAACCGCATAAGATAGCGCATGGCATCAGATGTAGATGGCTTGATCACTTGCTTGGCAATCGCATTAGCTTGCTCAACACTACGGGGATAAAGTGTTGGCGAAATAAGCTTGCCGCCATTAACGATTGCAGCTGCAGCCACAGCTGTTTGTAACGGCGTGGTTGAAACCCCGTGACCAAATGAAATGGTAATTGAATTGACCTTCTTCCATTTTTTGGGTTGCGTCGGCTTACCGACTTCAGGGAGCTCGAACCCTTGCATTTTTGTCAGCAAACCAAGACGAGTTAGGAACTCGCGATGGCCATCTATTCCCACCACATCAGCCATCTTTGCGCTGCCAATGTTTGACGAATAAATAAACACTTCAGGCACGGTTAGTATTCGTTTTTTACCGTGAAAATCTTTAATTCTAAAACGGCCGATTTTAATCGGCTTGCGGGCATCAAATCGACTCCGCAAGCTCACCTTACCGCTATCCAAGGCCATCGCCGTTGTAAATGTTTTAAAGGTCGAACCCATTTCAAATAGGCCCTTGCTCATACGGTTTATACGATCTTTCTTATTCGCATTTGCGGGGGTGTTCGGATTGTAATCTGGCAACGACGACATGCCAACGATTTCACCAGTATGCACGTTCAACACAACACCTGCCGCTGCAATAGCGCGGTATTTCTTCATTGCTGTAACCAGCGCTTCTCGTATAAAATATTGCACCCGCAAATCAACGCTTAATGTAACCGGTTCCAGTTCTTTCTTCAAAGAAAATCCAGCTGCGTGTAAATCACGTAACCAAGTGTCGTCGAGATGTTTTTCAATTCCCGCTCCTCCTTGGTTATCCACATTAGTGTGGCCCAAAATATGAGAAGCAGTTTCAGCAGAAGGGTAAAACCGCTTGCTCTCTGGTCTAAATCCAATTCCCGGCAATCCAAGAGCCAAGATATCGGCCTGTTGGCGTGGGGTAATTTCGCGTTGCAACCAAACAAAACCGTGACCACTTTTTAAGCGTTTCATGGTTTTATCAAAATTCAACTCTGGCAAGACAGTAACCAGCGCCTCATAAGTCTCGTCTGGATTTTCAATGATTTTGGGTTCTGCAAAAAGTGATTGCACTTCAATATCAAGTGCCAGCGTTTGCCCATTGCGATCCAAAATCCGAGGTCTTGCGGCTGCTAAAACCAAATTTTTATTGCGATAAACGCCACTGCCCATATCGTCCTGCATGGCTAAATAAATCAAACGCCCTTCGATCACAGTGAAAAGCCCAACGATAGCCATCATCACCACCACGATACGGTCGCGTGTTTGCGAAGCTAAATCACCAGTAGGTGGAGCAGGCTTAAGAAGACTACGAACTGCTCTTTTTAACGTATTCAACAATGCAGACATCAGTTGCCCTCTCCTTGCTCAATTAGACTACCAATTCCACCTGTATGTAATTCGCCTTTTTTACCCGCATAGACTTTTTGATCTTCATCCGTACGGTCCAGCTTAAACCCAGGCAATTCGGTTGAATCAACGATTTGGCTAGATTGCATAGGTTTTAATTTGAGTTGATCAGAAAATTGCTTTGCAATTTCCCCCAACCGCGCTGGGCTGATTTCAATGGCCCAGTCCGCCTCTAATAAAGCGATTTTACGGTTTTGAGCCGATATCTGAGCTCGTAAGGTATTCAACTGTTTAGCGGAAAGCTCAGCCTCGTGTTTGATTTGATATGTCCAAATCGCACCAGCAACGGCAACTCCCAAGAGCATCATGTCGGATAGTCGGATCATTGTTTGTGCCCCGCTTTTATTTGTTCGTCGCCAGCTAGACGCGGCAGGCCAAATATTTCGCGGTCGCCTTCGCACGCCACAACATCTGTACGAATTGCACTCCGCAATTTAGCCGAGCGTGAACGCGGATTTACATCCGCTTCATCACGAGAGGCAGAAACCGCACCTCTTTTAATCTGTTTGAAAGTCAGTTCTTTAGTTTCGACTTGTGGTAAATGACGCGACCCCCCGCTTGCTTCACTGCGATCTTGGAAAAAACGTTTTACCAAACGGTCTTCTAATGAATGAAACGTCACGATCACCAACCTGCCTCCTGGCCTCAACACCCTCTCTGCTGCCAACAATGCATCAGCCAATTCTTCTAACTCGCGATTCACAAAAATTCGTAGGGCTTGGAACGTTCGCGTTGCCGGGTGAATGCGATCCTTAGGATTACGCCCTAATACTTTCTCAACACATTTTGCGAGATCAAGAGTTGTTTCAAACGGGTGTTTCCCGCGCCGCTCAACGATCTCCGCTGAAATACGCGACGCCTGCCGCTCTTCTCCTAAAATACCAATAATACGCGTTAAATCACTGCGCTCAAAAGTATTCACCACATCAGCAACACTCAAACCAGTTTGCTCCATGCGCATGTCCAGCGGCCCATCTTTTTGAAAAGAGAACCCCCGCTCGGCTTGGTCAATTTGCATAGATGACACGCCAATATCCGCAACCACGCCATCAACAGACTGATGACCAACAGAATTGGCAATTGCATCAAGATTAGAAAATCGCCCTTGTTCTAATTGCAGCTTGCCGTCCCATTGTTCTACTAAGTTTTTCCCCGCAGCGATTGCATTTGGATCACGATCAATTGCCAGCACCTTTGCGCCAGCCTCAAGGAAACCTGTCGTATAACCACCCGCTCCAAAAGTTGCATCAACCACAACCTCTCCTGCCTCAATCTTAAGCGCACGAAGAACTTCTGGTAACATGACCGGAATATGGGGGCGTTCGGGTTTTTGCTTAGCGATGGTCATATATCTAAAATCGTCTTTCCCGATCCCTTGTCGAGCGTTCGCACGCCATGAACGGCATGCGGTTTCGCGCCATCCCAAGGCTGGATTTCTCAAAGTCGTTGCAAAGCTTTGCACGCTGTATCCAGCCTTTGTGTGGTTCTAATGAGATACGGTACACACAAACGACTCCCCGCATCGGTTAACCGAACATGAATAGAGAACGTTAAGGGTTCGTTTACAAACGGGTTAGAAGGGCTGTTTTTTACAAATTTATGCCCTCTTGGGCAATATCTGACCAGAACATCTTCTTTTTAACGAAATGAGAGCATTACCAGCTGGCCTGTAAGCCGGGTTTTGTCCCCGCAGTGGTCGAAACCAATGCGATAGACGACCATTCCTCTGGGGCACATATTACTATGCACCTCGGTGCGACCTACCCGAACACTCTCACCTGAAAACGGGCTAGTTACGCTTACACGTAACATGGTGTTCCTATTCGGTCTTGCTCCCGGTGGGGTTTACCGTGCCACTCCCGTTGCCGGTTGCGCGGTGGGCTCTTACCCCACCTTTTCACCCTTACCTCAATGAGGCGGTTTACTTTCTGTTGCACTTTCCCTGGGGTCGCCCCCGCCGGGCGTTACCCGGCACCGTGTTTCCATGGAGCCCGGACTTTCCTCTCCTCACCGTCTTTCGACATTGGCAAAGAGCGGCCGTCCAGCCAGCTGGTAAATCTATGTGGCGTGTTTTAGTTGGCAGGTCAATTATCCGCGACGCATAATTCTGCGAACGCGTTTGCAATATTTGCGGCTAATCGGGTTCATACGCTTAGCGCCGTGACCCGCGTTATATTTAAGGATCGCCCCACAAACAGAACGACCGCCCAATTTATAAGCCTTGCCTAAATATTTCATACCATAACGAATGTTAGTATTTGGATTGTAGAGACGTTTTAGTGGGCCTTTATAGCCAATGAAACGTGCTGTGCTTGGCATCAATTGCATGAGGCCAATTTCGCCCGCCGCGCCACGGGCGCTTGCGCGGTAGCTGGATTCGACTTGAACAACGGCCATAGCCAAACGAATTGGCACACCATTCGCCCGGGCATGCTTAGCAATTATTCGGGCGTAACGCTTACGACGAGCAGAGAATTTACCGCCCCTCTTACGAGAGACCTTAGCAACTACGGTCTTCTTTTTTGATCTCTTTTTTGTCGATTTTGAAGCTGTCTTTTTAGCGGCCTTCTTTTTGGCCGTCTTTGTTGAGACCTTAGTGGTGCGAGCCACTGGGCGTATAGCGCTACTTGCCGCTTCATTAGTAAAAATCCGTGGGCCAGTAGGCTGCTTAGCTGCTCTAACAGCCTTCTTTTTCGGTTTTTTAATTGCACTACTTGCAGCTTCGTTAGTTTGAATACTTGCACGTTGTTTAACAGGAGAGCCATTGAGATTGGATCCTGCAAAGCTGCTCGTACCAACTTGCGATGTTTGACACCCGCTTAAAACGAAAGGCACAAAAAATGCGACGAATAGAAAATGGAATTTAGACATAACGATAACTCTCACCAAATGGGTGCAATATGTGCTCTGCAACACTTACCCAAAGAAATTTTGGAGCCCCGCGCTCCGTTTACAACAATTATTTGCACCGCTAGTTAGCATGTTCAGCATCAAAAGCTGTACCGAAATAAGGCGAATTCGCGGCAAAATCATCAGTTCGTGTTACGCATTGTAACATTCCGATAGTCAAATTATCAAGTAACCTCATCACGAGGCAGGCCTTGCAGCAATCCGTGGAGCGTCGCAATGGTTGAGGCATCAGCAACTCCATCAACTTTTTCTTGCCTAAAATGGCGCTGAAAGGCCTCAACGACAATTCTTGTCCGTTCACAAAAAGTGCCAGATATTCCAACCCCATAACCATAAAGCGCCAACATTGATTGCAAAGCTTCAATCGGCTCCCCCTCATCACCTTCTTGAAAATAGCGCCCCGAACGAATTTTTGACGGCTTGACCCAATGACCAACCCCTTGTTCGGCAAGCCATTTCCAATCGAAACTCTCGCCTGGGTCAATTTTGCGGCCAGGAGCAATATCCGAATGACCAAGTACTAAATGATCTTGAATGGTATATCGTTTGATAATGTCCCTTGATAATTCAGCCACCGCTTCCATTTGAACTTTAGGAAAATCTGGCAACCCTGCAGGATGCCCGCCGTTGACAATTTCAATACCAATTGAACGCGAATTGATATCGTCCTGTCCCTGCCAAGAGCCAGCCCCTGCATGGTGGGCGCGTTTTTCCTCAGCCACCAATTGAATAATACGGCCATCTTCCTCAATAAAATAATGGCACGAAACACCACTTTCTTCACAACAAAGCCATTTCAAAGCTCCATCACCATCGTTCATGCCTGTGTAATGCAAGAGTAAAATATCAGGTGCGCTTTTGCCCTTACGCTCGCCGAAATTAACTGCTGGGCAAACAGACGTGACGCAGTTGGACGAAGGTTTAAGACTCATGAACCGACAGATTCTAAGCGAGGAGATTTACCATGCATGATTTCTATCGCCTCCCATGCCCCATTAAGCGCTGCCAAACGGTCGGTGGCTATCATAATGAACTCTTCTGGAACCCCCCGCGCCATTAGCTTATCTGGATGGCTTTCAGCAACCCGCTTCCTATAATGCGACTTGAGTTTGACATAATCCCAAGTTGGATCAGCCTCAAGAACAGCATAGGGGTTCGCATCCTGCGGCTCCATGTGACGTAACTTTATCCGCTCGAATGCCAACGCCTCAAATCCAAACAAGGCAGCAATTTCTTCTAAAAACAGCAATTCATTCTCATGAATAACACCGTCGGCCTTTGCAATGTGAAACAAAGCATCAAGCACATCTTGTAAAATCTCAGCATCACCTGGATCATTGCCGGGAAACAAGGACCGCACCTGCGCCCCATAACTATCAAAACCGGCAACATCCTGTTTCGCTAAATCAAACAATCGCGATACGTTTTCAAATTCCTGGGGTGGCACTGAAAACACCTCCCTAAAAGCTGCCACTTCATCGGGTGTCACCACCCCATCCGCCTTAGCCATTTTAGCTGAGAGCGCAATGATAGCGACTGAAAACGAGACACGTTTTCTCGTCTCCGCATTTCCTTCAAAGAAAGTACGAATGTTTTCAACCACTGAGGAGAAAGCGTCTCCCGCAATGGTCGATAAAAAATTTCCAGTATCAGTCCAAATCGACATTTATCCATCATATGGTTTTTACACGGCAGTGGCGAGTGAATTTCCTGTCATTTTTTCTCAAGCACTGAAATGTGATGTGCGAGCGCGGATAAAATGCAGCATACTTTCATCCCAAACAGAAAAATGGAATTCTCTCTTGCTTCATTTTCCAAGGCTAGGTCTCGCCCTTTTCCTCACGGTCATCATGTCGCCACCCGTAAATGCGACAGGCAATTGCGGGACCAAGGACAACATGTGCAGCACCCCCATGGGTGAATATGCCCTTCGATTACCCAAGAGCACATCAGAAAAACCGATACCTGCCCTTCTCTATTTCCATGGCTTTGGAGGGTCTGGCCCAGGCTCCTTGCGTAACAAAGCCATGGTCAATGCATTCCTAGAAAAAGGGTATGCGATAATTGCTCCCAGTGGCATAAAACGCCCAGGTAGTAACTTTGGACCGAGCTGGTCGTTTCTTCCCCATATGACGCAATTTCGGGACGAATTGGCATTCACAAAAGAAGTCCTCAACGATGCTTCAAAGCGCCACAATATCGACCGCCAAAATATCCTCATGGGTGGATTTTCTATTGGTGGCTCGCTCACGTGGTATCTGGCCTGCAAAGACCCAACAATTGCCCGTGCTTACGCGCCTGTTGCAGGTGCGTTTTGGCGTCCCCACCCAGATTCAATCGAGTGTGAAGGCCCCGTAAAGCTCCTCCACACCCATGGTTGGCGCGATAAAACGGTTCCACTTGAAGGTCGGCCACTACGTGGAGGGCGTATCATACAAGGAGATGTATTTGAGGGCCTTCAAATATTGCGTCAGGTCAATGGATGCAAACAAATGAAAGCCGACGAACACAACACTAATGGTAAATTTTGGCGGCGTATCTGGACTAAATGCACAAAAGGTTCGGCCCTAGAATTTGCCCTCCACACCGGAGGTCACAGCGTCCCAAAATCATGGGCCACCATGGCGATAAAGTGGTTTGAAGGAGTGAAATAAACTCACTCCACCCTCGCGCAAAGCATTACAGTCCGCCACCAACCCGCAGAACCGCGCCTGTTGCGTAACTGGATTTATCTGAACCCAGCCAAAGGATGGCCTCACCAATTTCTTGAGCTGTTGCTACCCGTCCAAGCGAAGCTTTTTCAGCCACCATTGCTGGGCGATCAGGGTTACCGCCGAGCGTATGGATTTCCGTATCCGCTGTTCCAGCTTGAACTGAATTGACCCGTATCCCTTCACGCCCGACTTCACGGGCCAAGCCAATTGTGAACCCATCAACCGCCGCCTTTGAAGCCGCGTAATGCACATATTCGCCGGGGCTGCCGTTGGTGGCCGCTATAGAAGACACATTGACAATCGTTCCGCCCTTACCGCCGTGGTTTGTGGACATTCTCTTGATCGCCAGTTGAGAACAATAATAAGCCCCATAGAAATTCACCGCGAATGTTTGGTGCAATACATCGGTAGGCAAATCCTCTACCCGAGATTCTTTCCCAATAATGCCCGCGTTATTGACGAGAAATGTCACGGGGCCCAGCTCGCGATCACAAGTCTCAAACAGCGTTGCCATATCTTCGATCTTTGCCACATCACCAGCAACAGAAATTGCTCGCACCCCAAGCGCCTGACATCTAGCCACCACCTCAGCTGCACGAAAATGGTTCGAGAGATAGTTGATGCAAATATCAAACCCAGCCTCAGCAGCCAGTTCTGCAGTTGCCGCGCCAATGCCACGGCTTGCCCCCGTAATAATTGCTATTTTGCTCACCACCATACCTCCGGTTTCACTGCATACCCAATATAGAGCGGATGCTTTGGATGCCCCGCTTTTGTTAGCCCCAAATGCTTGGGAGATATGTCCAAACCACGCAACAAGGTTTCAACCTGCTCCCCGCGTCCCATATGCTCCCCGTGCGCGCCCCACGCCGCGACCAAATCATCAGCCCACTCTACGCTCGCTAGAATAGTGGCATCGTTTAATGGCCCAGTCGGGTCGTCTTGAGAACGCATATCCTTTGGGTCCGTCGCACGATAAGCAAAGATATTGCACACCCTAAATGCCCCATACCCCAAAGCCCGCGCCCGCCGCTCGCACCGCTCTACCGTCGGATCATTTTGCACTTCAGTTGCGGTGGACGGGTTGAGCATAAGAAACATCACGCGCTTGCCGTTCTCATCCCAAACACGGGTGAGATCATAGCGATACTTTTCACAGTCCGAATAATTCGCAATCGAAGGCGCATCACCTTTTTGATGGGATCGTGTAATCATTTTGAATTCACCAATGGGCTCACAAGCTAGCCGCTCCCCGTGCGGCTTGGTCGTATTGGCCGCTTAGTGCGCGGAGCAGGCCGGCGACTTTACTCAGGTCTTCTTCCTCAACCCCCATGGCTTGGACGCTTGAGATCAACAAAGCTTCCCTTACTTCTTTGTAACGCTCGCAAGCCTGCGTTCCTTTTTCAGTTATCAACACCGTTTTTTCCTTGCCCCGTTTGCCACCGCTCACGAGCTTCAATCCCGTGAGTTTCTTAATCGCATAGCTCACCAAATGAGTATCCTCAATATTCAGCATCATACACAAATCGCCCAAGGTTTTTTCCCGCTCGCGGTGGTTGGTAGAGTGCAGAACTTGCACCTCCAATTGGGTTAAACCCGCGAGCCCTGCCGCATTCATGCACCGCACAGTCCACCTAAAATAAGCATTGCTCACCACGTTCAGCGCGTACTCCATTTCAGACATGGCTGGCATGGCTCCATCTGCCAGATGAGAAGACGAAACAATTGGGCCAATGCCGGATGTGGTCGCCGAAGAAATCGTTTTATTCCCGCTTTTGTTCTCATTTTTGTGCTCTGGCATAGAATATTCTTTCAATAATGCGCAATTTACGTTGACAATTTATCGACAAATTGTTGATGTTGTCGAGTCATTATACAAGGATAGATAGCACAATGTCAGGAAAATGGGACTTTTGGATTGACCGTGGCGGCACATTTACCGACCTCGTTGGCCGCTCGCCTGATGGTTCGTTGCACCCTTACAAGTTACTTTCTGAGAATCCCGAAGCCTATAAGGACGCCGCGATCCACGGAATCCGCCAACTCCTTGGCGTAAAAACTGGCGATTCTATCCCTTCTGGGCAAATTGGCGCCGTGAAAATGGGAACCACTGTTGCCACAAACGCGCTTCTAGAACGCAAGGGCGACCCGACTGCACTCCTTATTACAAAAGGCTTTGGCGACGGTCTGCGCATCGGATACCAAGCCCGCCCCGATATTTTTATGAAGGAAATTATCAAGCCAGAACTATTGTATCAATCCGTCTACGAGATTGACGAACGGGTACTGGAAGATGGGACAATTACGGCGGCTCCCAACCTAGATGCCATCCGATTGTCTTTGGAAGCCTGCTTAGAAGACGGCATCGACAGCATCGCCATCGCCTTCATGCACGCTTGGAAATACCCAGAACACGAGCAACAAGTTGCGGCTCTCGCCCGCGAAATGGGTTTTGGACAAGTCAGCGTTAGCCATGAAGTCTCAGCCCTCGCTAAATTGGTCAGCCGTGGCGACACCACAGTCGTCGATGCTTACCTTTCCCCAATCCTCAACCGCTACGTCCAACAGGTAACATCAGAATTAGGCACAGAACCGCGCCTTATGTTCATGCAATCCTCTGGCGGGCTAACCGCTGCCGAACTGTTTGCGGGCAAAGATGCGATCCTCTCAGGCCCCGCTGGTGGCGTGGTTGGCGCGATCGAAACTTCAGCACTCGCTGGCCACGAAAAAGTCATTGGTTTTGACATGGGCGGAACGTCCACAGATGTCTCCCATTATGACGGAGAATATGAGCGCGCTTTTGAAACTGAAGTGGCCGGTGTTCGCATGCGCGCACCGATGATGCGCATCCATACTGTTGCCGCTGGTGGTGGCTCAGTTTTATTTTATGAAGCCGGACGTTTTCGTGTTGGCCCAGAATCCGCAGGCGCAAATCCCGGCCCCGCCAGCTACCGTCGTGGCGGCCCACTTACGGTCACCGATGCCAACGTCATGGTCGGCAAATTGAAGGCAGAAAATTTCCCCGCGATCTTCGGCCCCAAGCAAAATGAGACGCTCGACATTGAAGTTGTGCGCGAAAAATTCACAGCCCTCGCAACTGAAATTGGCAAGGGACAAACACCCGAACAAGTCGCCGATGGATTCCTGCGAATTGCCGTCGAAAACATGGCCAATGCGATCAAGAAAATTTCGGTGCAACGAGGCTACGATGTAACCGAATACGCCCTCACCTGTTTCGGTGGCGCGGGTGGTCAACACGCCTGTGCGGTTGCCGATAATCTCGGCATGGAAACTGTCATAGTGCACCCCTTCTCAGGCATCCTTTCAGCCTACGGAATGGGGCTTGCTGACATCCGCGCCAACCGATCCCAAGCCATCATTCAGCCCCTCGATGAATGTGGAATCAATACATTAAGCACACTTGAATCAACACTAGAAGAAGTAGTGCGGAAAGAAGTTGAAGGACAGGGCGTAACACCCGCTGATATAACAGTATTTTCTAGAATCCACTTACGTTATGACGGCACTGATACAGCCATCTCTGTCACCCGCGAATCCATCAAAGCTATGAGGGACGCCTTCTCAATCGCCCACAAAAAACAGTTTGGTTTCACCTTCGACAAGCCCCTCATCATTGAGGCTATTGAGCTTGAAGCGGTGGGCGGAGGAGCGAAGGTTGAGGAGACCATTTTCACCACTGAAAGCAGCAAAGCAACACCGTCAAATTCCATCGCATTTTTTACCAATGGCGAAACTGCAAAAGCTGGTTCCTATGCCCGTGCAGACCTTGCACCGGGGCACATTATTTCAGGCCCTGCCCTCATCATTGAAGACCACCAAACCATCGTTTTGGAACCAGGCTGGGAAGCGGTAATCAACCGCTACGATCACATCATTTTAACCCGCGTCACCCCTATCATTCGTGAAGCAGCAATCGGAACAGAAGGCACAGATGCCGACCCCGTTTTGCTCGAAGTGTTCAACAATTTGTTTATGTCGATTGCTGAACAAATGGGTGTCACCTTACAAAACACCGCCTACTCCGTGAACATAAAAGAGCGGCTCGATTTCTCCTGTGCGGTGTTCAATTCAGAAGGCCAATTGGTCGCCAACGCGCCCCACATGCCCGTTCATTTAGGATCGATGGATCGCTCCGTTGAAACCATCATTGAGCTGAACCAAGGCACGATGAAACCGGGCGATGTTTACGTCCTCAACGCCCCCTATAATGGCGGTACGCACCTGCCAGATATCACTGTCGTAACCCCTGTTTTTGCCAACGATTTAGAGGGCAGTTCTGGCAGCGAAAACGACATTCTTTTCTACGTCGCTTCCCGTGGCCACCACGCCGATGTCGGCGGCATTGCCCCCGGTTCTGCAACACCACTAGCGACCCACATCGAAGAAGAAGGCGTCTTGATTGATAACTTCAAGCTCGTTGACCAAGGCAAATTGCGCGAAGCAGAGATGATCGAATTATTGACCGATCACAAATACCCATGCCGTAACGCCGCGCAAAACATGGCTGATTTACGCGCTCAGGTGGCTTCCAACGAAAAAGGCGTGGCCGAATTACGCAAGATGGTCAGCCATTTCACCCAACCCGTTGTGAATGCCTATATGGTGCATGTTCAAGATAACGCCGAAGAAAGCGTGCGCCGTGTCATTGATACCTTGCAGGATTGCGAGGCTATTTATCCAACAGATACAGGCCAACAAATTCAGGTGAAGATCACTGTCAATAAGAAATCGCGCCAAGCAACGGTGGACTTCACGGGCACTTCTCCAGTTCAAAAGAACAACTTCAACGCTCCTCAACCAGTAACCCGCGCCGCCGTGCTCTACGTGTTCCGCATCATGGTTGAAGCGAATATCCCAATGAACGCTGGCTGTTTGAAGCCGATCAATATCATCATCCCCGATGGCTGTATGTTGAAACCAGTATACCCAGCCGCCGTTATTGCGGGGAATACAGAGACAAGCCAACACGTCACCAACTGCCTTCTCATGGCCTTGAAATCAATGGCCAATGCACCGGGCACGATGAACAACCTCACCTACGGCAACGACCGCTACCAGAACTACGAGACCATTTGCGGCGGTGCGCCTGCGGGCGTTATGAACAATGGTCGCGCTTTTGCAGGCGCCAACGGGGTGCATGTTCACATGACCAACACCCGTATGACCGACCCCGAAATATTAGAAATGCGCTACCCAATTGTCGTTGAAGAATTTTCCATCCGCGATGGTTCTGGCGGTAAAGGTCAATTCAATGGCGGCGACGGCACAACCCGCATCCTACGCTTCACCGAAGACATGACCTGCGCCATACTAGGCTCCAGCCGCTACAATCCACCCAAGGGCTTAAACGGCGGCGGCGATGGCGAATGCGGCAAAACCGAAGTTCGCCGCTTGAACGGAGAAATAGAATTGCTCAAACACTGTGACCAAACCGAACTGGTGTCGGGTGAAGCAGTGATTGTCACAACTCCAGCAGCTGGTGGCTATGGGGCGGTGGACGGGTAACAATTTGTCTGTGGCAATTGTCGTTATCGGGTGGTGGTGAGTTCCAAACAGGTTCACAACCATCCCATGACCACCCCTTCCGCTCCCCAGCTAACGCCAACCACTTGGGCTTTACTCATTCTGCTCTCCATAATTTGGGGCGGGTCGTTCTTGTTTGCGCGCATTGCAGTACAAGAAGTACCTCCGCTTACACTCGTTCTTGCCCGCGTTTCCCTCGCAGCAATTGCCCTTAGCCTGCTGTTACTCTGGCGTAGAAATGACTTTCTACACACTTGGAAGTTATGGGGCGCGTTCGCGGTGATGGGCATCTTGAACAACATCATCCCCTTCGCCTTTATCTTTTATGGTCAGAAGGAGATTGGGGCAGGCTTGGCCGCGATTATCAACGCCATGACACCCGTCTGGACTGTTATCATTGCCCACCTCGTAACGAGGGACGAACAGGTCTCTCTCAATAAGGTCGCCGGTATTGCCCTTGGCTTTCTTGGTGTTGCAATCCTGATTGGTTCCGAAGCTTTTGCAGGCCTTAGTTCTTCGGTGTTTTCCCAAGCCCTCGTTATCGGCGCGACAATCTCCTACGGCTTTGCCAGCGTTTTCGGACGCCGTTTTGCAAGAGTCCCGCCCATAGAAACAGCACGCGGGCAACTCACAATGTCGACTTTCATCATGGTTCCAATCGCATTGTCCATCGACATGCCATGGACGCTCCCCATGCCCTCAAGCGCGGCCATATGGTCAATTATTTTACTCGCATTCGTTTGTTCCGCCTATGCCTACATTCTGTTTTTTCGAATCTTAAGCAGTGCAGGCGCAGTGAATGCATCCCTCGTCACGCTCCTCGTTCCAATCTCAGCTGTTATACTTGGAATTCTTGTTTTAGGGGAAGCTCTTGCTCTTCGTCAGCTTCTCGGCATGGCGATAATAATGGCGGGATTGATCGTCATTGATGGCCGGTTGCTAACGCAAACCAAAACCTAATCAGCTTCACTAAAGCCTTCATCATCCGCATGTTCGGCCAACCAAAGCGCAACGGTGAGCGCTGTTTCGGCTTCTTGAGCTGGGGCCAACATGCGCTCTCCAACCAATCTCAACCCTGCCAAAGAGAACCACCGTTTCATTTGCTCCGTATTCATTCCAAGGCGACGATGAGCGTGTTCATCTCGCAAGAACTCAAATTCATGGGGTGCAAAATCCACAATCAATATGCGTCCATTTTTATTCAATCGCCGTTTCGCATGACGAAGCGCAAGGCCAGGATCTTCCAAAAAATGCAACACTTGGTGCAGAACAATGAGGTCAAATCGCTCACCATCCCCAAGGCGGTAAACATCACCGTGCCGAACCTGCATGTGCTCATAAGCATTGTCCACCAATGCCGAACGCGCAACAGAAAGCATATCGTGGCTCGTATCTACCCCGACACCGCGCTCAAGATGTGGCGCAAATAATTGCAGAATACGACCGGTCCCCGTTCCAAGATCCAACATAGTTTTTGGCGCAACACCTTCCGCGCCGGCCAAACCCAGATCCAGCATCGCAGCTTCAACATCGTCTTCTGCAACATGCAACGATCGCATTTTGCTCCAACCTTCAGCATTAGCGGCGAAATAATCGCTAGCCCGTTTGCCGCGCTTTTCACGCACCAGCTGTAATTTTTCATTATCAGCCACGACCTGCGCATCGTCCTGCGCCAATGGCTTCAACACTGTATTCAAGAATAACCGTGCCGCACCATGGTCAACAGTTCTGAAATATGCCCACGCTCCCTCTTGAAACCGTTCGGCTAAGCCTGCCTCAACCAATAATTTCAAATGACGGGAAATACGCGGTTGGCTTTGATTTAGTATTGAGATCAAATCACTAACGGTTAGATCGACCTTATCCAGCAAAGCCAGCAATCGAAGGCGCGTTGGCTCCCCAGCGGCACGCATCCATGCAACTGTCTCATCAAGTGAATTGTCTTGTTCTTGCGTCAAGTCGGTCGTCCTGCCATCTGTTTCTAATTCGTGTTACACTACCTAACGCCCATCTCAAACATTTATCGAACAGAAGCCAACTCGTGAAAGCCAATACCCCCCGCCAAAAAGCCATCCACAAGGCAATCAAGGAGCTTGTTCCCCATGCGCCCTTGGCAGATTTTGAGCCTATCGCAGTGGCTGCTCGGTCCAAACACATGCGAGATTTACTCCCCGTGAATGGCGTTTTCCTCGCCACCATTGCCCACATTAGACATCGCTACACCGAATATGATGATCTGCGTGATGAAGGTTATGACCACGATTCAGCCCGCTTTTTTGTTGCCGATGCTATCAACGAAAAACTCGAAGACTGGGGTTCCCCCCGCCGTTTGAGCGAAGAAGATTAGCCCAGAATTGCAGGGGCAAAAATTATTCCAAGCCCGACAAAAACAAGCATGGTTTTCGGGAACCATTTCTTCATTCCAATAATTCCAAACGATATACACCCAAGCCCCAACCCGATTTGTACCATAGCCAGAAGTGCCGAGGGTAAGTTTGTGGCGGTTCCAATGATTGCAGGATTAGCAATCATTGCCAACGGAATAATATAAAGTCCAATCCCCAAACTCATGGCTGTTAGAGCAACCTTCAGCCAGTTCTCCCCAACCATTCCTGCTGCGATAAATACCGCGCCACAAACAGGCGGTGTGATGGTGGAGAGCAAGGCGAACCAGAACACGAACAAATGTGCCTGCAACGGTTCGAGCCCCAATTTTATCAACGCCGGCCCCGCAACTGAAACGCAAATCACATAGGCCGCCGTGGTTGGAACTTCCATACCCAACACCAAACACGCAAGCGCGGTGAGCAAGAGTGAGGGCCACAACATTCCGCCAGATCCGGAGAGAATGAGCGAGGTAATTTTAACACCCAAGCCAGTGATTGAAAGTACCCCGATGATAATCGACGCACATAATATTATGGCCGCAATCATCGACACCTGTTTTGCCGCATTGATGAAGGCCGCTTCAAACCGCCCCAAGGAACGGTTCATATCCAACGTGCCATCGGCGTGGAACACCAACATAACAAGCCCAACGATGATAGCCATGCAAGCCGCATATTGCGGGGTAAATTGCACCCAGAACATGCCCCACATCAACACTGCAAATGGTACGAAGAAGAAGGCCGAAGTGACCATAACATCCCGCCCACTAGGTCGATCAGCAACATCAATTCCTGCTAAATCATAGTGGCGCGCATAGGCGTTAATACCGACCCAGACTGCAAAGAAATACAATACGGCAGGCAGAAGCGCCGCCGCCATGATACCCGTGTAAGGAACGCCCGTTAACTCGACCATAACGAAAGCGCCCGCCCCCATAAGCGGTGGCATAATTTGCCCGCCAGATGAAGCCACAGCTTCAACTGCGCCAGCAAGCTTTTTTGGGTAGCCGAGTTTCGTCATCGCAGGCAACGTAATCGCACCGGTGGAAGCGACATTAGCGGAAGCCGAGCCAGATATAGAGCCGAATAAAGCTGACGCAATTACCGAAACTTTCGCCGCACCGCCCTTTAGTCGGCCGGCGGCAGCAGCAGCGATATTCATAAAGCCCTGCCCCGCCTCCCCCGCATTCAGCACCGCGCCAAAGATAACGAATATTGCAACCACGTTGACCGAAACCCCAGCAAGACTTCCCCAAATTCCACCTTCCGCAATGGTCAATGTTCCCAAGTAGCTCTTAAGAGGTGTACCTGAATGACCAAATTCCCCGGGGATGTTTTGGCCGAACAACCCATAAGCCAAGGCTAGAACAGCAACGAAGGGAAGTGGCCAAGAGATAGCCCGTCGCGCTGCCTCCAAGACAACCACAAGCAATACAATTGCGACACCAATTTGGAAATTATTCTCTAGCGAGCCATATTGATCTGAGAGTACATCAGCACTCCAAGCAATCCATAGAGTGGCAAATATTCCAAGACTGCCAAGCACAATCCCGCTAGCCCGCGTCCATTTCCTCCCATCCGCGAAGATGAAAATCCACGGCAATGCGAGCGCCAAGTGCAAAGGACGGCTTACGAGATTGGGAACAAGGCCAGAGAATATGAGCGCAAGATGGAAACCCACCAAGGCCACAGCGCAGGTAATCATGGCGAGCCGTTTCATAGGATACTGCTCGCCTTCCCCTGTTCATCCAAGGCCTTAGATCTACTGTTGTGCAGCGGTTAGTTTGAAACCAGCTTCCACGTAATACTTCACAGCACCAGGGTGAATTTTACCTGTGATATTGACCATCAAGCCCTTATCGACACCATTCCACCAAGGTGCACCAGCACCCATTTTGGCTTTGCCTTCCCAGTAAGTCTTAGTCAGTGCATAGGCCGTATCGTCGCTCATTGCGGTGGTGGTGAATGCTGCAACGGGAAGTGATGTGGTGGTAATTTCGCCAGTCTGCCCCGCATAGGTTCCCGCTGGAATAACAAGCTTCGCACGCTTTGATGTTTTGATCTGCTCGTCATTTAACGAAAGAACAGTGACACCCGTTGAGGCCGCTGCTTCAATGACATTTGGCGCAGGCCAAGAACCAGCCGTGACGAACCCATCAATCTGGCCGTTCTTCAATGCGGGAACTGCGTTCGAAAGCTCAACCTCAGCAAGTTTCACTTTTCCCTCAAGCCCGAACAGCTTCAGATATTTAGCCCCTTCGCGCGCGCCGAATGACCCCTTGCCGAGAAGAATAGTTTTACCTTCCAAGCCAGCAAAATCTTTCACGCCGCTTTTTGATGACACCACAAAGTGCATGGTCAATGATGGGATTGGGAACAGAGCACGGATCTCGTTGAACTTTGGATCTTCCTTACCCTTAAACATCGCTTTGCCCTTTTGCGCGAGGCGCACAAGCACAGGCGGCGTGGTGAATACATAATCACCCCCACGGGTTTTAGCTTCCATTACATTTTGAACAGAACCTTGGCTTTCTTCGACAGTAACAATAATATCGCCATTTGAACCGGCCTTCATTGCTTCCGCTATTTGTACACCCATTTGGTAATAAGAAGATGTAGATTTCGCTGATTTATAAGTCACCCGCGTTTCAGCATTTACGCTTGTTGCCACCAGCGCGGCACAAACACCTAGACTCAATTTTGTAATCGTTTTCATATTTCTCATCCCTGTTATTCTATTGATACTCATTATATTTTCAACACCCTGCCACTAGCTCGTGGCGGTGTAAATCCTCTAGCCGGTGACGGTGTATATCCATTGCGGATGAATACGGGCTTCAAAGTTTTCACCCATTGAAATCACCCCCGGCTTCTCAACCCACCCCAATAATCCACGTAAATTCTGCGCCTGTTTCACGAAATCCAACTCAATATCATCCCGCCCTTCATAGTGGCCAGCGATAGAACGGCCAGAAATTCTGCAAGGGCCATTATCGCCATCAATTTTTATGGTCACACCATTCTCAAAGAACAACAATGTTCGCGGTGGCAGCATCGTGAGGTTATCAATCCCCTCAAGCAATAGATTCCCACCAATCCATTCTGGTTTCAGTTCTGGAATGTCCATTTTCTGGGCAACCAATCGCAACTCATCAGGCGAGAGCAAGCTCAACTGACGCTCGTTCTTTATCTCTGTGCCTCGTGGATACCAAGGCTCCCGACCACCAGATTTCCGAGTTGGCCCACTATGAAAATCACCTGGAACCCCATCGAAGGTCAGCGACAATTCTTCGACCGCAGTTGTCACAAAGTCTCGTCCCTCAGCTTTATAAAGCCCCGCAACCCTACCCTTTATTTTTTGAATGGGATGAATATTGATTTCTTCTCGATGGCTTACAAATGGGTCGCTCATTGGATTTTCCTAACTTTTCTTCATCCGTAACAAAGCTCTAAGCACTTGTCATTAGAACAAAGAAAGGCGCAACGGTTTCCCACTGCGCCCTGCCCCAAGATGTTTTGCAATACTGCGAGAGCATCCGCGCAACACCAACCTTCAAAAGCCTATGACCCACTTTCCATAGAGGCCGCTTCAACATGACCTGCTGGCAATTCACCACCACCAGCTTTTGCCATCGCAGCATGTGCGGTGCGAACCCCCGCTCCGTAATCTTTATGAACTTGGTCAAATAGTTTGAACTGACGTTCCGCAATGAAATCAGGAATACCCTGCATCGCTGCCGCAACATTTCCACAAAGCCGTTCTTTCTGTCCCTTGTCGAACAGCTCAAACAATGCCCGAGGTTGAACGAAATCATCATTGCCTTCGCGATGATCATAACGGTCTGCATCGCCCGATATCTTCAACGGCGGCTCTGCCATATCGGGTGCTTCAGCTGGGCCATCAAAACTGTTCGGCTCATAATAAGCATCGGGATTGGATTTATTCGGCATGAAGTTCATCGCCCCGTCCTTATGGTAGTGGTTCACAGGACTACGCGGTGCGTTAACTGGCAACGCCTCATAGTGAGTACCCAGACGGTGGCGGTGAGCATCCGCATAGGAGAACACCCGCGCTTGCAACATTTTGTCTGGTGAGAAGCCAATACCCGGCACAATATTTGAAGGCGAGAATGCCGCCTGCTCGATTTCCGCAAAGTAGTTCTCAGGGTTTTTGTTCAACTCCATCACACCGATATCCATGCAAGGGAATTCAGAGTGCGGCCAAACCTTTGTGAGGTCGAAGGGGTTGTATGACGTCTTTTCCGCTTCGTCTTCGCTCATGATTTGCACTTGTACTTTCCATTTTGGAAAATCACCCGCTTCAATCGAGCCATACAAATCATCCTGAGTTGTCTCCCGATTCATCCCGACTACCTTTTCGCCTTCTTCATTTGTCCAGTACCGATGACCTTGCATGGTCTTGAAATGGAACTTTACCCAATGGCGTTTGTTGTCTGCCGATAGCAATGAATAGGTGTGAGAACCGTAGCCATTGATGTGACGTACATCCGTCGGCAAGCCCCTATCCGACATGAGTATCGTTACCTGATGCAAGCTTTCAGGTGACAACGACCAGAAGTCCCACATCGCAGTAGGCGAACGCATGTTGCTCTTTGGATGGCGTTTTTGGGTGTGAATAAAGTCAGCGAATTTATAAGCATCGCGAATAAAGAACACAGGTGTGTTGTTACCAACCAAATCCCAATTGCCTTCTTCCGTGTAGAATTTCAACGCAAACCCACGCACATCACGCTCCGCATCTGCGGCCCCCTGTTCACCGGCAACGGTAGAGCAACGAAGCAGCATTTCTGTTTTCGCGCCTTTTTGCAGCACTTTCGCTTTGGTGTATTTGGAAAGGTCCTCGGTGATTGTCAGTGTCCCGAATGCACCCCATCCCTTTGCGTGCACAGTACGCTCAGGAATACGCTCGCGGTTTTGGTGAGCCATTTTTTCTAGCAGTTGGTAATCTTCCAACAACACAGGGCCGCGGGCGCCTGCTGTTTTCGAATGTTGATTACTGGCGATGGGCGCGCCAGCTGAAGTTGTGAGAATTGGAGGTTTTGACATAATGCGTTCCTTTCAAGTGTAATTACCTTGAAGGTTGAAAGAATTACCATCATAACTCCAATTGTAATTTCTTTTAATTTCTATAAGTATTTCAAATATGAAATCGCTCTCCCCAATAACCCTCAAACAGCTCTACTATTTCAACCAATTGGCAACTTCTAGGAATTTCAGTCTTGCCGCTGAAGCCGTTCATATTTCACAACCCGCCCTCTCCTTGCAAATAAAAGCATTGGAAGAAACCTTTGGCGGCCAGTTGATTGAGCGCAACAGGAAAGCCACAGTTCTCACGCCTTTGGGAGAGCGCGTTCGTTTAAAAGCAATCCAGATATTAAGCCAAGTCGAGGAGTTGGAATCCCTCACCATTAGCAACAATGAAGCGCCCTCTGGCCCTGTCCGATTAGGTATCATCCCAACGGTTGCCCCCTATCTTTTGCCGAAAGTGTTTCCTGCGCTCCGCCAAGATTTCCCCGAACTGCCCATCGCCATACGGGAGGGCCGCACAAAGCGGTTGTTCAGCGATTTATTGGAAGACCAAATTGATCTCGCAATTATCGCCCTGCCCGTCGATCAAAAAGGCATAAGCACCGCACCATTATTCAAAGAACCTTTCATTGTTGCGACGGGGTTAAATTTTTTACCACCTAAAACCAAAAACTTAACCGGCAAAAACCTCGAAGGGCATGATATCCTCCTGCTTGAAGAAGGCCATTGCCTTCGCGATCAAACCATTCAAGCCTGCGGCATCAACATGAACACCGCTCTCAACCAATTTGGCGCTTCCAGCCTCACCACCATTGTTGAGATGGTGGCCAATGGGTTCGGCATTACCTTGCTGCCCCAAATGGCCTTAGAGAAAGAAGCTTCCGATCCCCGCATCAAACTTTTCCCCATCCGTACTGACGGTAAAGCCATTACCCGTGAGCTTGGGATCGCTTGGCGTTCATCATCGCCCTATTCCAAACTTTTCAATCACATGGGACGCACAATTAAAAAGGCTGCCCAATAAACCAATTGTGAAACTCTCTCCTCAAATTGGTGTTAGAATAAGAAACACCTTAAAAGGAACAACCATGAAACTCGCGCTGACTTTGTTAATTGCCATCACCAATTCTGCCCACGCCGAAACTTTCACCATCAAAGGCACAGCAGGCAGCACCATGACGGCCACAGAAATCACCAGTTTCAAACAGCCGTGGGCTATAGTTTTTTTGCCCGATGGCTCGATGTTGGTGACAACAAAACCCGGCAAATTGTTCCGTGTTATGCAAGACGGAAGCAAGCACAAGATTAAAGGCATGCCTAAGGTTTCCTATGGCGGCCAAGGCGGTTTGGGCGATGTTATTCTCCACCCAAACTATGCTCAGAACAAATTCATCTACATTAGCTACGCCAAGGGCAAGCGCGGTAAGAGCGGCGCAGTGGTCGCCCGCGCGCGGTTGAAATTAAAGAAAAGCGGCAAGGGAAAACTCACCGCCTTTGAGGTGATATGGAAACAAAAACCGAAGGTGAAGGGCAAGGGTCATTACAGTCACCGCCTCGCATTTGGCCCCAAGGGGAGCAAGCACGAGGGCAAGCTTTTCATTACCTCTGGCGATCGCCAGCGCCAAGACCCCGCCCAAGATATGACGTCCTCCCTCGGTAAAATTATTCGCGTTAATGACGATGGCTCAGTACCAAAAGACAACCCATGGGCTGATGGCAGCATGGGCAAGAAAGCACGCAAATTCTGGTCGCTCGGCCATCGCAATATGCTCGGCATTGCCTTCGACCAACAGGGTCAACTTTGGGCAACCGAGATGGGCCCGCGCCATGGCGACGAGTTGAACCTCATCGAACCCAAACAAAATTACGGTTGGCCGCTGGTCTCCGAGGGCAAGCACTACAGCGGTTGGCCGATACCCAACCACGCCACCCGCCCAGATTTCCGCGCTCCCAAGGCTCACTGGATTCCCAGCATCGCCCCCTCAGGTCTCATTATTTACAACGGAAGCACCTTCCCCAAATGGCAAGGCAACGCCTTCATCGGTGGCCTCGTAAGCCGCGCCCTAGTGCGGGTAGAATTCAACGGCCAATCCGCAAAAGAGTCCGAACGCTTCAACTGGAGCAAGCGAGTACGAGAAGTAGAACAAGGCCCGAACGGAGCGATCTGGGTGCTGGAAGACAAGAAAGGCGGAAGGCTGTTGCGGCTGGAGAGGTAATTACCTTACCTCCCCTATTTTAACCGCAACTTATTTAGCAACACCTGTTCCATTAATCACTTCTATCAAAGTTACAGCTGTTTGCTTGGATGAAGCGGGATTTTGGCCTGTCACCAAACTACCATCAACAACAATGTGGGGAGCGAATATGTCACCCGCGATATAACGACCACCCTTATTTTTCAGGCTGTCCTCGAGCAACATAGGAACAACTTCGGTCAACCCAACTGCCGCTTCTTCTCCATTACTAAAAGACGTTACTAGTCTCCCAGAGAGAAAATCCTGCAGCTCTTTTTCTTCAATACTAAGCAGCCCAGCGACACCATGACAAACGGCTCCAATCGGAAGTTGTATCTTGGCCAATGGTGTGAGCAGTCTTTTCAAATCCGCATTGTCTGCAAAATCCCACATAGTTCCGTGGCCACCCACGAGAAAGACCGCCACATACTCAGAGGCGTTTGAAATATCTGAAAGTGATGAAGTTGCCTGCAAGGCAGCCATCGCATTTGTATCACTCTCAAATTTCACCACATCTTCTGTTCTGAAATCTGATGAATTACTACCCGGATCAATCGGTGGCATACCGCCTTTTGGGGAGGCTATTTCAACATCATAACCAGCATTCTTAAAGGTCAAATAGGGTGCTGCCAATTCTTCAAACCAAAACCCTGTTTTGTTGCCCGTACCCCCTAAATCTTCATGTGAAGTACAGATGATGAGGATTGTATTATTCTTTTCCATATTCATATCCATTGTTTCAATTGGCTTTGTCTGCATCAATTTTTGACAAGTAGAGCCCGACATCCCAGTGGAATTGATGACCACCGGGATGAGTTTTAAGCGTACGACTTTCTAATTAGGCCGTTCGTCGTTAGCCGAAGAACCCCGTGAATGATGAGAACTTTCCATCTTCCGTTAGCGTTGCGAAACTGGTCCCTTTCATCATTACCTTGCCATCAGCGCCAACCAAGTCCCACTGGGCCAATGTTTTTTCATGGTGCTCAAGAACGGAAGTCATAACGAATTTCGCTCCGGGTACGTCCTTTTGAAATTGTCCAATGTGATCAGAGAAAGCATCAGCACCTACAACCGAAGAGTTCGGGTCCATATATGTCACATCGCTGGTCGCAACTTCTGCTATTCTTTGTTTCCTATCGTCTTCCGCCATAGACCAAAACTCGGCGTAGCGTTCCCATTTTTTAGCTGTCATTTGTTCGTTCCTGTTAATTGTTTGATTTCATTTTTTATAAAAGCACTCAGTTCTTTAGGTGATTGTCCAAAGCGAACCAGCACAAGTATTCCTTGGTATAATGTGAGTAGCTTTTTGGCTGAATGAATGTGACTCTTCGCAAATTTTGATCTCACGCCATCGCCATTTTCCAGTATCAATTGATCAATTGACCTTTGAAAACCATCCTCGAGAATCGTAAATCCTTCGTGCACCCCTGCAGTCGCAATGGATTTTCCTGCTCCAAATTCCACTGCGCTATTTGTCAACAAACACCCGTGTAGCCCATCGGGAGTATTCGGCAATAACGAGAGAAATAAAGAAGTCAGCCCCTTAATGGGAGACTTGTTACTCAAAAATCTCTCTACCCGTTCTCGCACGACAGTTTTGTTATAGTGACCCAACGCTTCAACAAAAATGTCTTCCTTCCCACCAAAGCTATTATAAAGACTGCCCGAAGAAATTCCTGTCGAGCGCTCCAAATCCTTCACCGAAGCTCCCTCAAACCCACGTTCTCTGAACACCTGCATCGCGCCGCGCAAAACGGTGTCGTTATCAAATTCTATTTGTCTTGGCATGGTTCACCTATATTAAAATTACTATTTTAGAATAAGCATTCTAATATAAGAGTCAACAATTTTTTCATGCCTAAACAAAACCCCTCCCCACGGTATCCACCGTTAGAGTAAGCATCAGTCGTGGCCCCAATAAGTAGGGACGACGGAGCTTATTGGCTTTGCCAATAAACGTTTTAATAAAAATGACGGCTATTCCAATTAGCTCCGCCTCGGCATTGTTTATCGCTACCATATACCGCTTGCACGCCACTGACTGACTAAGTTCCTTTTACAAAACCCACAAACGCGGCCAAGCCGAAGTGGTATCACAACACACGCACTTGATCCTTTAGGGCGCTCGATCGTGATAGATTTACCAAACCCAAAACAACCGAAACCGAACCCAATGAAATGAATGGTGGTGTACACCCACGCCCCCGTTTCATTAGGTGAACGCATTATGTGCGATGGTTTTGGCACGGGGATTACTTTTTAAATGAAAAACTGAATAACAATCACAGTTGTCATCCTCGCTACAGCGGGGATCCATCTATCAACAAATTCTGAAGCGCAACTTATCCCCGCGATTCGCAACCATCACCTCACAAACAGCTTGCAGAGCAAGCTGAAGGATGGATTCCCGCTGTAGCGAGAATGACAAGGGGTGAGTTGGTAGGGTAGTGAGGAGACTTAGCCTTACCGACCCAACGGCTTAAAATGAATTCTCTTCGGTGTGAGCGCGTTGTCGCCCAAGCGATTCAACTTGTCTTTTTCGTAGTCCTCGAAGTTACCCTCGAACCATTCTACGTGGCTGTCGCCTTCGAATGCCAGCATGTGGGTGGCGAGGCGGTCTAGGAACATGCGATCGTGCGAGATGATCACGGCGCAACCGCCGAAAGCTTCGAGCGCGTCTTCGAGGGCGGACAATGTTTCCGTATCCAAGTCGTTGGTCGGCTCATCGAGCAGCAAGACGTTGGAGCCAGATTTTAGCATTTTGGCGAGGTGAACGCGGTTACGTTGACCACCAGAAAGCGTGCCAACTTTTTGCTGTTGAGCGGCTTTGCGGAAATTGAACGACCCCACATAGGCGCGGGAGTTGATCTCATGGGCCCCAAGCTTAATCACCTCAGCGCCGCCAGAAATTTCTTCCCATACGGTGGCCTCTGGGTTGAGGCTATCGCGGCTTTGGTCAACATAACCAAGCTTGACGGTGTCACCGATTTTGATCGTGCCGTTGTCGGGTTTTTCTTGACCCGTTAGCATTTTGAACAGGGTCGATTTACCCGCACCGTTGGGGCCGATAATACCGACGATACCACCAGCTGGAAGTTTGAAATTCAAACCTTCGATCAGCTGTCTATCACCAAAACCTTTGCTCACACCCTCGGCCTCAATAACCAA
>JAZGEY010000050.1:0-13763 GCA_036478985.1 Rhizobiaceae bacterium | reverse complement strand
CCCACACCATATCGACATTCATTCTGCCGACTTCTGTCGAGATGCGAAATCCCATCCCGACAATGGGTGTTCCAAAAAATTCTGCTACAATCGCACCAATGAGCGCAAGTGTAGAATTTATTTTAAGCGCATTGAATATGAAAGGCGCGGCTGTTTGCAAACGCAATTTCGTCAATGTCTGCCACCATGTCCCTGCATAGGTGTGCATTAAATCTCGCTCCATATGGCTCGATGCGGCCAACCCCTGGACCGTGTTCACGAGCATCGGGAAGAAGGTCATAATCACCACCACGGCAGCTTTTGATTGCCAGTCAAACCCAAACCACATCACCATAATAGGCGCGACCCCAATGATAGGTAGGGCGGAAACGAAATTGCCAATCGGCAACAACCCCCGTTGCAGGAATGGCGAGCGGTCTATCAATAGCGCAACAATAAAGCCTGATGCACAGCCCATGATGTAACCTGCCAACACAGCTTTCAAGAATGTCTGTTGGAAGTCCGCCCAAAGAATTGGAAGCGAGTTTGTTATCCGCTCCCATATCATCGAAGGCGGCGGCAATAGCACTTTCGGCACTTCAAGGCCGCGCACAATACCTTCCCATAACACAAGTAGCGTCACCCCAAAGATGAATGGAACCAACAGGTTGATACCCCGCGCGAGCGCTACATTTTGGCCTGTGTCGATGGAAACCAATTTCTGGTTTACCCACCACATGGCGAGCCAAAAGACGACCGCTCCAAGAACCAAACTCATACCCGTGCTCCTTCAGGTTTTTCACCCATGCGGCGCATCATGACCCGTTGAGCAAAATCAACGAGGAATACGAGGGACGCGGCCAATGCAGCGGCCACAAACAAGGCAGACCAAATTTGCACGGTTTGTCCATAATAAGACCCAGCCAACAACCGCGCTCCAAGACCCGCAATCGCACCCGTTGGCATTTCGCCAACGATAGCGCCAACGAGAGAAGCGGCAACCGCAATCTTCAAAGAAGTAAACAGATAAGGCATGGAGGACGGCCACCGCAGTTTCCAAAATGTTTGAGAGGCGGCGGAATTATAGGTATGCATCAAATCCAACTGGGCTGAATCTGGCGAGCGCAATCCCTTCACCATGCCAACGACAACGGGGAAGAAGGAGAGGTAAGTTGAGATCAACGCCTTGGGTAGCAGCCCCTGAATACCTGCAGCATTCAACACCACAATAATCATCGGCGCGATGGCGAGAATTGGGATGGTCTGCGAGGTGATAACCCACGGCATAACCGATTTATCCATCGCCTTGTTGTGTACAATTCCCACTGCTAGCGCGATGCCCAAGGCCGTGCCAATGATAAAGCCAAGCAGGGTAGTCGAGAGAGTAATCCAAGCATGATAAATCAACGAGCGTTTTGAGGTTATTTTCTTCAACACGGTCGTTTTATAAATTTCTGCAACCACCTGATGGGGGGCTGGAAGCACAGGCCGCTTCTGCGCCATCGTGTTCTTCACCAGCTGCGAGAAAGCTGGTGGATTGGTTTTCGCCCGCTCCGCTTGGTCATACTCAAACGGCGCATTCATCCACACAACGCTCGCATACCAAATGGCAACAATCACCGCGAGCACGGTTAGCACAGGAATGGTTTTTCCAGTTTTACTCATCGTAGGAATGTCCCGCCCGTAACCCGTCACGAACCCGATGGGCAATTTTTAGGAACTCATCGCTTTCGCGGATATCAAGTGGCCGGCCTTTGGGTAGGGTCGATTCAATCACGTCCGCCACACGACCCGGACGAGGCGACATGACGACTATTTTGGTCGATAGATAAACCGCTTCAGGGATAGAGTGGGTGACGAAACAAATGGTTTTGTTTGTCGTTTCCCAAAGCTTCAACAGCTGTTCGTTCAGGTGATCGCGAACAATCTCGTCCAATGCCCCGAACGGTTCGTCCATCAACAACAGATCAGCATCAAACGCCAAGGCACGAGCAATTGATGCCCGTTGCTGCATACCGCCAGACAATTGCCATGGGTATTTTTTACCAAAATTATCGAGATCAACGAGTTTAAGAACGTCCTCAACCCGTTTGTTTTGCTCTGCTTTTGAGTGCCCCATTATTTCCAGCGGAAGCGCAATGTTTTTCTCAATCGTGCGCCACGGTTGCAAGGAAGCGGCTTGGAACACGTAGCCATAGGCACGCGACATTCTGGCTTCTTCGGGGCTCATCCCATTGACGGAAATATCACCACCCGTAGGTTTTTCCAGATCAGCAATCACCCGCAAGAAAGTGGTCTTGCCGCAACCCGAAGGCCCGATGAAAGAAACAAATTCCCCCTTCTTAATATCAAGATCAATTTCCGACAGAGCATGAACAGGCCCGTCATTGGTCTCGAAAGTGAGGGATAGATTTTTAGCAGATACGACGACGTTAGGCATGCAAGTATTAAACTCCACTCGCCGGAATACCGGTGCGTTTTACTGGGGTTGGGGCGGTTAGTTTTTTCCAGCTGGACAGGGCGTTGTTGACTGTGCCATTTGGCTCCCGCTTGACGAACTCGCCGTGGCCTTCTTGGGTCTTTATTTCTCCATCAACAACGGACACATGGCCACGGCTCAATGTATAGCGCGGCAGGCCTTTGACGTGCTTGCCTTCAAAGACATTGTAGTCGATGGCAGATTGCTGATCGCCAGCGGTAATGGTTTTCTCTTTGTTGGGGTCCCACACCACGATGTCGGCATCAGATCCTACAAGGATTGCGCCCTTCTTCGGGTAGCAATTCAAGATTTTTGCGATGTTGGTGGAAGTGACCGCAACAAACTCGTTCATGGTCAAACGGCCTGTTGAAACCCCTTGAGTCCACAACATCGGCATCCGGTCTTCTAGTCCGCCTGTGCCGTTTGGAATTTTTGTGAAGTCACCAACACCGAAGCGTTTTTGCTCGGTGGTAAAGGCGCAGTGGTCGGTGGCAACCACCGAAAGCGATCCCGATTGCAGGCCCGCCCAAAGGCTGTCTTGGTGCTTTTTATTACGGAACGGTGGGCTCATCACGCGACGCGCGGCGTGGTCCCAATCCTTGTTGAAGTATTCGCTCTCGTCCAAGGTCAGGTGTTGAATAAGCGGCTCACCCCATACCCGTTTTCCCTGTTGGCGCGCACGGCGAATGGCTTCGTGGCTGTCTTCGCAAGAAGTATGCACCACATAGAGCGGTGCGCCTGCCATGTCGGCAATCATAATCGCGCGGTTGGTGGCTTCGCCCTCAACCTGCGGCGGGCGGGAATAGGCGTGGGCTTCGGGGCCCGTGTTGCCATCGGCCAATAGTTTGGCGGAAAGCTCCGCCACCACATCGCCATTCTCGGCATGAACCATCGGCGTTGCGCCGAGTTCAGCACAGCGTTGGAACGAGGCATAAAGCTCGTCGTCATTGACCATCAACGCGCCTTTGTAGGCGAGGAAATGTTTGAAGGTGTTGATGCCCTTTTCTTTAACGACAGTTTCCATCTCGTTGAAAACCTGTTCGTCCCACCATGTAATCGCCATGTGGAAAGAATAATCGCAGTTGGCGCGGCCAGATTTATTGTCCCACATCGTCAACGCCTCAAGCAGCGATTGACCGGGGGCCGGAAGGGCGAAATCAACAACCATCGTTGTGCCGCCAGCCAATGCCGCACGGGTTCCGCTCTCGAAATCATCGGTGGAATAAGTGCCCATGAACGGCATTTCCAAATGGGTGTGCGGGTCGATACCGCCGGGCATAATGTAACACCCCGTAGCATCCAACTCCGTGCCACCCTTAAGGTCCGGCCCAATAGCAGTAATAACACCACCCTCAATTTGCACGTCAGCTTTGTAAGTCAAATCAGCGGTAACGACTGTGCCGTTCTTGATTGTTGTTGTGGTCATAACACTCTCCCTATCCGTTGTATTTTTAGTTGTTTGTCAGGTTGTGGTTCAAAAATCTAACCCACAATCTCCGCAGTCTCAACCACCGCATGGAACAGCACATCTGCCCCCGCCGTGCTCCACTCCTTCGAAATATCTTCCGCTTCATTGTGGCTCAATCCATCCACGCAGGGGCACATGACCATGGCGGTTGGGGCTACGCGGTTGATCCAGCAGGCGTCGTGGCCTGCGCCAGAGATGATATCCATGTGGGAATACCCAAGCCGCTCAGCTGCATCGCGGATCGCGCCAACGCATTTTTTATCGAAGGCTGGCGGGTCGAATTGGCCGACGATCTCGGCGGAAAATTCAACGCCAATATCTGCGCAGAGTTTCGGCGCTTCCGCCATCATCCGTTCAACCATGCCGTTCATGCGGTCTAATTCGTGGGAGCGGAAGTCGATGGTGAATACGACTTTGCCCGGAATGATATTGCGTGAGTTCGGATAAACATCGACATGACCAATCGCGCCAACCGCGTTCGGTGCATTGTCCATGGCAATCTTGTGCACCAGCTCGGTAATCAGTGCCAATCCACGACCCGCATTTTTACGCATCGGCATCGGGGTCGAACCCGTGTGGCTTTCTTTGCCTGTCACCGTACATTCAATCCACCGCAGCCCTTGGCCGTGAGTGACAACACCGATGTCTTTGTTTTCGGCTTCAAGAATTGGCCCTTGCTCGATGTGCAATTCAAAGAAGGCATGCATCTTACGATCGCCGACTTTCTCCTCACCCTTCCAGCCAATCCGCTCCAGCTCATCGCCGAAGGTTTTGCCTTCCGCATCTTCTTTTGCGTAAGCCCATTCTTTGGTGAACTCATCAACAAACACACCAGAGGCCATCATCGCCGGAGCGAACCGAGTGCCCTCTTCGTTCGTCCAATTGGTCACCACGATTGGGTGTTTTGTTTTAATATCAAGATCGTTGAGCGAGCGGATAATTTCCAACCCTGCCAACACCCCAAGCACGCCGTCATAACGACCGCCCGTTGGTTGGGTATCGAGGTGTGAGCCGACATAGACGGGAAGTGCGCTTGGGTCTGTCCCCTCGCGGCGCATGAACATCGTGCCCATCTCGTCAACGCCCATCGTCAGGCCCTCATCTTCGCACCATTTCTGGAACAGCTTGCGGCCTTCAGAATCTTCGTCCGTTACGGTCTGGCGATTACTACCGCCAGCGATGCCCGGGCCGATTTCAGCGATGGCATGGATCGTGTCCCACAACCGATCGCCATTGATGCGTAGGTTCTCTCCCGGCTTGGATACTTGCTCGACCATAACTCTCTCCCGATGCTGTCAACTTATTTTTACCAACTGGTCAAAAGATTACAGGTTTATTCTCGCGCCTCAAGGTGTAAAATGACCAAATCGCACTTTGTAATGATATTTCTTTGTTCTCAAATTTGGAGCTAAAAATTGGCTGAAGCTAAAACCGTGCTAAAAAGCAAGCCCAGAGCTTCTAAGACACGCAAGCGCACCCGTATTCAGGCGGAAAAAGAAGATCAAATTCTCGAAGCTGCACTGGATGTTTTTTCCAAGCATGGCTTTCGTGGAGCCACCATTGACCAGATCGCCGAAAATGCAGGTCTTTCTAAGCCAAACCTACTTTATTATTTCCGCACCAAAGAAACCATTCACCGCAAATTGCTGGATGAACTGTTGGAAAATTGGCTTGCACCACTCCATGAAATTAACCCCGAGGGGGAGCCCTTGGCTGAGATAAAAGCTTACATTTGTCGTAAGCTGGAATTGGCAAGGGATTACCCTCGCGAAAGCCGCTTGTTTGCAAATGAGATTTTGCAAGGTGCGCCCCGTATTGCGGACGAGTTGCAGGATTTAAAAAAATTGGTGAACGAAAAATCCAAGGTTTTTGAAGGCTGGATTGCCGATGGTAAACTAGCGAAATGCGACCCCCATCATTTATTCTTCTCTATTTGGGCTACCACCCAACATTACGCCGATTTTGATACACAAGTTTGCACAATTTTGGGTGATGCAGATAAGTGCGACAACCGTTTTGAAGAAGCTGCAAAATTCCTTGATCAGCTTTTTGTTCAAGGCCTGCGGCCTTAACTGTCTGGTGCGAATGCCATTATCAGCAGAGCAACCGCCGTTACCAATGCCCCCATCCATATGGAAAGGCTGGCCCAACCGTGGCCAAGCATTCCTTCAAGTATGAGTATAAACACAGGGGTTAGATAGCCATAGGAAAGAACTTTTGATGCAGGCAATCGAAGTGAGGCAAATTGCAACAAGAAGAAGGTTCCAGCCGTCGTGAAAATCGCTAGGTACAATATGGCAACCCAAACAATCAAGGGCAGGACCGCCCAATCAGTTTTTAGCATGTCAGGAATACCAACGAGCGCAATGAAAAACCCAATCGCCATTAAGGTGTAGAGGGTGAATTGCAGAACAGGCTCCCCCCGATTGAACTTCCGCACCAGTGGCGCATAGGCAGCGTGACAAACGCAACCAACAAAAAAGATCATCTCACCTTTGCCAATTTCGAAGGCCAGTAGGGTGGAAACATCGCCTTTGAAGATCAGCCACAACGCCCCCGCAGCACCGATAAGCAACATGGAAATCACCAGCGGGTTGGTCGTTTGCCGCAGTAGTAACCAGCCAAACCCTGCCGTCATAATCGGGACAAGGGTAAACACCGCACCAATCGAAATAGGCGGCGTGATTTTCAAAGCCATAAACATTGAAATGAAATAAACCGCCATCAACACCCCCAGTATACCAAACCGCCATAGTGACTTTGGCGGCGGTGGAAGCGGGCGCAATAATGCAAACATGACAGCAGCCATGATGAGACAACCAATAAGAAACCGAATGGCGTTTAGTGCTGCTGGCGCTAGGTGAGGCGCTGCCAAGTGTCCAATAGAAAACGACCCTGCAATGAGAACTGCAAACAGCATCATGGCCAAATGACCGAGAAGTTTCTGAGTCTTGGTTGCGTGCATTAGATTTCACTTGTCTAAAGTTGAAACGACGTTTCACCTATTCTCGCAAAAGCACAAGCAAAACCTTCTCAAGCAACACGTGAAGGGTTGTTGGGATGCTGCGTCCAGTTGGCGTATTTCTTTTTGACTTTTTTATTGGTGCGGGTGTCCATTTGTCCAGCTGGAACATGCTCCATGGTGATGCAGTTTTCGACAGGGCAAACGCTGACGCACAAATTACAACCAACACATTCCTCATCGAGAACCTCAAAGTGGCGCTCACCATCTAACATGTTGGTGATGGCTTGGTGTGAAGTGTCTTCGCAGACAATATGGCAGCGACCGCATTGGATGCAGGACTCTTGGTCGATTTTAGCTTTAGCAATGTAGTTGAGGTTGAGATATTGCCAGGCAGTAACGTTAGGTGTTGCGCGGCCAACCACGTCGTCCAATGTAGCGTGGCCTTGTTCGTCCATCCAGTTGTTCAAGCCGCTAATCATCTCTTCAACAATTTTGAAACCGTAGGTCATGGCCGCCGTGCAAACCTGCACGTTACCAGCCCCGAGCGCTAAAAATTCAGCCGCATCACGCCAAGTGGTAATGCCACCGATGCCTGATATAGGCAGGCCAGCGGTTTGTTCGTCACGGGCAATTTCAGCCACCATGTTCAAAGCGATAGGTTTAACAGCTGGGCCACAAAAACCACCATGGCTACCTTTTCCGTCGATTGAAGGTTCAGGGGAGAAGGTGTCTAAGTTCACCGACACGATTGAGTTGATAGTGTTGATGAGAGAAACAGCATCAGCGCCGCCAGAATGGGCGGCACGTGCTGGGTAACGCACGTCTGTAATGTTTGGCGTTAGCTTGACGATAACTGGCATTCGCGTTTTTGCCTTACACCAGCGGGTCACCATCTCGATATATTCAGGAACTTGGCCAACAGCCGCCCCCATGCCGCGTTCGCTCATGCCGTGGGGACAACCGAAGTTCAGCTCAATACCATCCGCGCCCGTTTCTTCAACAACGGGTAGAATTTTTGTCCAAGCATCTTCTTCACAAGGAACCATGAGGGAAACGATCATGGCACGATCTGGCCATCTCTTTTTCACCTCTTTGATTTCTTGGAGGTTCAATTGTAGAGGGCGATCGGTGATGAGTTCGATATTATTCAATCCCAACAAGCGACGGCCTGCGCCAAAAATTGCGCCGTAACGTGGGCCGTTTACATTGACGACTGGCGGGCCTTCTTCGCCAAGCGTTTTCCAAACAACCCCGCCCCATCCAGCTTCAAAAGCCCGTTCAACATTATAGGCCTTGTCGGTAGGTGGCGCAGAGGCCAACCAAAATGGATTGGGTGATTTAATGCCTGCAAAATTGTTGCGAATATCAGCCATGGTCTTGCTCCCTATGCGCTTAGTGTTGTGTGGATGGAATCGGCAGCGTCGCGGCCTTGGGCAACGGCGGTTACCGTTAGGTCTTCACCTTGATTGGTGCAATCGCCCCCAGCCCATATGCCAGCAACGGAAGTGCGCCCATCCTCTTTTGTTTTAATGCGGCCCTTGGCTAATTGTATTGAAGCCCCCAACTCATCGGTGATGAGAGACTGGCCAATGGCGCTGAAAACTTGGTCGGCTTTGAGGGTGATAGTTTCCCCCGTTCCCGATAATTTGCCTTTTGAAAGAGCTGTATATTCCAACTCAATGCCGCTTAATTTGCCGTTTGAAGTTTTGAATTTCTTTGGTTGTAACCAGTGGCGGACGGTTACGCCTTCTATGGCGGCTAAGTCTTGCTCAAATTCAGAGGCGTTCATTTGTGCGGCTCCACGCCGATAAGCGATGGTCACTTCTTCTGCGCCGAGCAGCTTGGCTTGAACCGCCGCATCAACTGCCGTCATGCCCCCGCCGATAACGACAACGCGGCGTCCAATGGCCACCCGTGATTTATTTTTGGTTTGGCGAAGTTTGGAGATGAAATCTACCGCGTCCTCTACGCCCTCAGGTTGTTTGCCTTTTAGGCCTAGCGCATTAACGCCGCTCATACCCATTCCGAGGAATACCGCATGGTATTTGTCCGCAAGGCTCTCGATGGAAACCTGTTTGCCGAGTTCTTTGCTGTATTGAATGTCGATGCCGCCAATTTTTGTGACGTAATCTACTTCATGTTGAGCGAAGTCATCGGTGGATTTGTAGGCGGCAATTCCGTATTCGTTCAGACCGCCCGGTTTTTTGTTTGCATCGTAGATTGTCACCTTATAGCCGTGCATCGCTAGGCGGTGGGCGCAGGCGAGACCCGCAGGGCCAGCACCGACAACGGCAACTCTTTTGCGGGTAGATTTGCCGCGCTTGAAGAATTGCTTTTTGGCAGTCATGGCTTTGTCAGTGGCGTAGCGTTGCAGTAAACCAATTTTAACGGGCTTGCCTTCAGCCGTTTCACGAACGCAAACCTCTTCGCAGAGTGTTTCGGTTGGGCAAACGCGGGCGCACATGCCGCCCAGAATGTTTTGTTCAAAAATAGTTTCCGCCGCCGCCATTGGCGTGCCAGTTGAGATCTGGCGAATGAACAGCGGAATATCAATTGAGGTCGGACAGGCCGTCATGCACGGTGCGTCATAACAAAAGTAACACCGATCAGATTCAACAAGTGCCTCGTGGTGATCGAGTGGCGGGTGTAGGTCGCTGAAATTATCCTCAGCCTGCTTTTTACCTAGCCGTCCGCTAGCAATGCCATCTTTATGTTTTGGTGTGTTCCCAACCATGTCGCTCTCCACAGATCATTATGACCAATTCTTCTGTAGAGACTATCAAACTTAAAATATTTATCAATTGGTAAATATTTTTTATTTTGCTTTTATACCCAGCCGAAAACCACAGGAATTACCGATGCGATCAGTAAACTGGCCATGATGAAGTTGAATATTCGCAAGGAAGCGGGGTTTTGTAAAAACTGACGCAGCGCCTTTCCCATGGTCACCCAGAGGGAAATGATCGGGAGATTGACCACGCCAAATACCAAACCCACCAGAATGATTGCGCTAAAACTGCGATCTGCGGCGTAGACGCTGATCGCGGTGAGCGCCATTGCCCACGCCTTTGGGTTCACCCATTGGAAAAGAGCAGCTTGGATAAAGGTGAAAGGCTTGCCTACTTTTTCGGGAGATGTTTTGGCGTTGGTTTCGGGTGGGGCCGCAGTAGCAATCTTCCAAGCGAGATAGACAAGATAGGTGATGCTCACGACCTTGAGCACAATGTAAGTAACCGGAAAAGCCTCAAACACCCCCATCAAGCCAACGCCAACCAATATCACCATTATGGAAAACCCAATTGAGATACCAAACATGTGGGGAATGGTGGGGCGGAAGCCGTAGTTTGCACCAGAGGCCAACAGCATCAAATTATTCGGCCCCGGCGTACCAGAAGAAGCAATGGAATATAGGATGAGGGCAGGGAGAAGATCATAATTCATTTGCGCACTATGGAGTGGTAAAGACGAAATTATATTGCTAATGAAGCGGCCCAGATACTAATTGAGCAATAAAACATGAAAATTGATGTAACCAACGAAAGAATATTGCTGGAATTAGAAAAAGATGGCCGCGTGAGCAATGCGGAGTTGGCAACGCGGGTGCATCTTTCGCCTTCTGCCTGTTTGCGGCGGGTACAGGAAATGGAACGCAGCGGTGTTATCAAAGGCTACCGCGCCGTGCTTGATAGTGCCGCCATGGGTAAGCCTTTTCTCGCCTATATCACGGTTGGCCTTTCGGATCATTCTAAACGTAGCCAACAGGCTTTCGAGCGTTCTATGGTCGCCGCCAAACAAGTGCGCGAGTGTCACAACATTACCGGCACGGTCGAATATTTGCTGCGCGTTGAGGTGGAAGACTTAGCCGCCTATAAATTGTTCCACACCGATGTGCTCGGCACGCTCCCCGCAGTGAACGCCATCACTTCTTTTATTGTGATGGGTTCCCCAAAGGATGAGCGGGCTTGAGCGCTAGTTTGGCTTGCGTATCTTATCGTCGTTTGACTCAACCTTTTCAAACCCATGAAGAATTTGCTGCGGGTTGTTTTCGGCTTCCCCAATTTCCTCCATGGAACGGTGACAGGCGATAAAGTGGCCTGGTGTTGGTTCCATGATAGGTGCGATTTTTGTATCGCAGGTTCCATCAAGCGCAATTGGGCAACGGTTATAGAAGGGGCAACCGGTGGCGGTGATTTCAACACCGCGAGAAATACCCGCAGCCATTTCCCGTTTCTGCATTGTCTCCTCAAGCCAACCGACACGCAGTTCCGGCACAGAAGAAATCAGCAGCCGTGTGTAAGGGTGATATGGTGGTTTGAGCACTTCATCGACAGGCCCTTGTTCGACAATACGTCCCGCATAAAGCACAACGATTTCATCGGCAAAGGAGCCAACGGTTGAAAGGTCGTGGGAGATAAAGACGAAGGAAACGCCTGTATCGTCCCGCAGTTTTTTCAACAGTTTGATGACGTTTGAACTCACGATAGAATCGAGCGCCGATGTCACCTCATCGCAAAGCATGATTTCTGGATTAGCCGCGAGCGCACGGGCCATATTGATCCGTTGCTTTTGACCGCCTGAAAGTTCTGATGGATAGCGATTTTCAAACTCCAGCGGCAATTCAACCAAGTCTAAAAGCTTTGCCACTGCGGCACGGTTTTCTTTGCCTTTAAGCCCTTGATAAAATTCCAAAGGCCGTCCGAGAATTTCACTGATATGTTGACGGGGATTGAGCGCCGTATCGGCCATTTGATAAACAAATTGCACCTTCTGCAATTCTTCTCGCGAACGGTTTTTCAAATCGCCTTCAAGCTCTTTCCCATCAAGTAAAATTTCGCCTCTGGCCGGAGGCAGCAGCCCGGCGATAACACGCGCCAAGGTCGATTTACCGCAACCAGATTCGCCAATTACACCAACCACATGAGATTTTTGAATCTTGAGGTTGATGTCCCGCAAAATCGGAATAACCGGCTCGCCATTGACGATACCGCCATAGCCAGCCGTCATATTCCGCACTTCAATGTTTGGAATATCTTGCTCGTGTTCATCACTCGTACCATCGCTCATACCTGCCTTAGGCGTTGGCTTTACCGCCGCCATCAGCCGTTTGGTATAGGGATGTTTTGGATTGTTGATGATTTGCTCAGTCGGTCCTTGTTCTTGGATTTCACCAGAATAAAGCACAACTATATGGTCGGCGATCTGCGCCACAACGGCCAGATCGTGGGTCACATAAATTGCGGCTGAGCCTTCGTCTTGAATAACTTTTTTGAAAGCTTTCAGCACTTCAATTTGAGTCGTCACATCAAGCGCGGTTGTCGGTTCGTCGAGCACCAAAAGATCAGGCTTTGAAACCAGTGCCATCGCCGCCATTAGCCGTTGCAATTGACCGCCTGAAACTTGGTGAGGATAGCGTCGCCCAAGCCGTTCAGGATCGGGAAGTTCAAGCGCGTGATAAAGTTCAACAGCACGAATGTCCGCTTCCTCTTGGGTGAGCGTACCATGCAATACAGCAGCTTCCGTTACCTGTTCACCAATGGTGAGAGCAGGGTTGAAAGTCGCCGCCGCACTTTGGGCCAAATAAGCAACCCGATTACCCCGAATACCCCGTTGCTCCTGCGGTTCCATTTGCAAAATGTCTTCGCCGTGCAAACGTACTTCACCGCCAGGGAATTCAAGCCCCGGACGGCAATAGGCCATCGTTGCCATCGAGATGGTCGATTTGCCAGAGCCAGACTCGCCGATCAGCGCGACAACCTGCCCCGCCTTCACGTTGAAGCTCACGCCTTTTACGATTTCAATCGCGCTGCCGTCTTCTTGAGGAGCGTGAATACGAAGATTATCAATTTCAAATAAATCAGCCATTTTCAAATTCCCCTATATCATTTTCTTGGCAAGATCGCCGCCAGATGAGGCAGAGACATCGTCAACGATGAGGTTGATACCAATAGTGAATGAAGCAATGGCAAGAGCTGGCCAGATTGGAGCTAAGATGCCCCAGCCATCAGCGAATTGCATGGCTTCCAAGTTCGTGCGCACCATTGATCCCCAGTCAGCATTCGGTGGCTGGATACCCAGTCCCAAAAAGCTCAAGGAGGAAATAAACAGAACCACGAACACCAACCGCAAACCGAAGTCGGTGGCAAGTGGCATAGCAGCATTGGGCAACACCTCGCGGAAGATAATCCACCAAATGGTTTCCCCCCGCGCTTGGGCTGATTCCACATAATCCATGACCATAATTTCTTGGCCATAGGCGCGGGAAATACGGAAAACACTGGAGGCATAAATCACCGCCGCCGTGCAGACGAGGATAGGGATAGAGGTGCCAAGCGCCACCACAATCAACAAGCCGAGCATGATGGTCGGGAGTGAGAGGATAGCGTCGTTGATCCGACTTAGGATCATGTCGGTCCATCCGCCCTTAACGGCAGCGGCGATACCGCCAGTTACACCAATTAAGTAGGCAAGCAAAGTCGCAAAGAAGGCAATGCCAACTGTCATCCGCGTGCCCCACATGATGCGGGAGAGGATGTCGCGCTCGTTACCGTCCGACCCCAACCAATGGGTTCCGCCACTATCAATCGCAGAGCCCGGTGGCAAATAGCTGTCCATGTCCAGAATTTCAGCTTGATCAAAAGGGGCAATCCAAGGGCCGATAACCGCCATGATCACCCAAAAGGCAACAACGATGACACCGAGTTTACCCGTCCAACTCAGCTTCAGTCTTTTCTTTGGCGGTGCATCAGGCAACTCATCATAGATGGTTTGTTCTGCTTCGTTATCTGCGCTAACAGCTTTTGTATTATTGGTCATATTCAATTCCTTCTCAGCTGTTATTTAGGATTGCGTAGACGCGGGTTGGCAAGGATTGC
>JAZGEY010000049.1:0-26253 GCA_036478985.1 Rhizobiaceae bacterium | reverse complement strand
ACAGTTGAACAAGCATTGAAAAATGCGGAAGAAGCTGTTGGCGCTCCGATCAAATTTGTTGGTTTTACCCGCTTTATGTTGGGTGACGGCATTGAAAAAGAAGAAGATGATTTTGCCGCTGAAGTGGCCGCAATGTCGAAGAGTTAATCGCTCTAATTCACTTCTGGACGATATCTGCTGAAAACTATTCAGCAAACGCGAAGGGCGCTACGTGACAACGGGGTGCCCTTTGTGTATTTCAAGGCAAGATTTCAAATGGTTCTGGGCGATAAGATTCGATGAGCAAACCAATATTCGACCGAATTCTATATAAGATTTCAGGCGAGGCCCTAATGGGCAAACAAAGTTTCGGCATCGACCCTGATATGGTTTCCCGCGTGGTGGACGATATTGTTGAGGCTTCAAAACTTGGCGTATCAATTGCGCTGGTTGTCGGTGGCGGCAATATTTTCCGCGGTGTTGCGCTGGCTTCTAAGGGAGCTGATAGGGTAACTGGTGACCATATGGGCATGTTGGCCATTGTCATGAATGCGCTTTCTTTGCGGATGGAGTTCGATAAGCGGGGCGTGAAAGCCACCATGCTTTCAGGGCTAGCGATACCGCAGGTTTGCGACAGCTTCACCCAACGGGGGTTAATTGAAGCGCGTGACCGTGGAGATGTAATTATATTCGCCGGGGGAACTGGTAGCCCATTTTTCACCTCCGATACTGCTGCTGCCTTGCGCGCGGCAGAATTTGGGGCAGATGCATTGTTCAAAGGGACACAGGTGGATGGCGTTTATTCTGCTGACCCTAAAAAAGACAAAAATGCCACCCGTTATGATACGCTTACTTTGGGTGAAATGCTTGAAAAGAATTTAGGTGTTATGGATGCTTCGGCGGTTGCTATTGCACGGGATAACAAAATTGACGTGGTGGTTTTCTCTATCCACAAACAGGGCGAACTCGCGCGGGTCGTTTGTGGGCAGGGGACATCTACACGGGTAACATCAAATAAATAAGTAGGTAGCGGGAATGGCTAATTTGATAGCTCAAGCTGCGAAACAAAGAATATAAAGGAATAAAACAATGGCTGATGGTATTGATCTTGGTGATCTAAAAAAACGTATGGATGCTTCACTCGCATCCTTTGGTAAAGACCTTGCTGGATTAAGAACTGGCCGGGCTTCTGCTTCATTGCTCGATCCCATAATGGTAGATGCCTACGGGCAGAAAATGCCCATCAATCAGGTTGCCAATGTGGGTGCACCAGAACCAAAGCTGATTACCGTTCAGATTTGGGATAAAAGCATGGTTGGCCCCGTGGAAAAGGCCGTTCGTGAGGCTGGACTTGGTTTGAACCCTGTTGTCGATGGTCAAAACTTGCGTATTCCTATGCCTGATTTGAACGAGGAACGCCGCAAGGAGCTCGTCAAAGTGGGTAAAGGCTATGCGGAAGATGCAAAGGTTGCCGTGCGCCATGTACGCCGTGATGCGATGGAAACTTTGAAGAAAATGGAAAAAGACAAAGAACTCGGCCAAGACGAAGCGCGGGCCTCATCTGATAAGGTGCAAAAGATGACGGATGAAACCGTAACTGAAATCGAAAGAGTTCTGTCCGTTAAAGAAACTGAAATTATGCAGGTATAGGATCGGTTATTCGTAACCAATACGCTCGGCCATCTAAGGATTAACTTCATGCCCCTTGAAGCAAAGATAGAGACACCTGATGCTCCTCAATTTGGGAGCAGTGCCTTTGTTGTGCCTGACCATGTGGCTATTATCATGGATGGAAACGGACGCTGGGCGCAAGCGCGTGGTTTGCCGCGCACCCAAGGACATCGTAAGGGTGTTGAAGCCGTTCGTGCTGCCGTTCGTGCCGCTGGTGAGCTGGGTGTTAAAACTCTAACGCTCTTCTCTTTTTCTTCTGAAAACTGGAGCCGTCCTGCACAGGAAATCAGCGATCTTATGGGGTTGCTGAAACTGTTTATCCGTCGTGATTTAGCAGACCTACACCGCGAAAATGTAAGGGTAAGCATTATTGGGGGACGCGAGAATTTACCCGGTGATATTCTGCCCTTGCTTGAAGAAGCTGAGAAGCTAACACGTAATAATACTTCAACCCGCCTTGTGATTGCCTTTAACTATGGTTCCCGTGACGAGATTGTTCGCGCAACACAAAAACTGGCGGAACGTGTTGCTGCTGGCGAATTGGCCCCTGAGGACATCACTAGCGCCTCTATCTCATCTGCGCTTGATACAGCCGATTGGAGCGATCCAGATTTAATCATACGGACATCTGGGGAAATTCGCCTTTCCAACTTTTTATTATGGCAGGCCGCATATTCAGAATTTATCTTCGCCGATTGTTTATGGCCGGATTTTGACAAATCAGAATTCGAAAATGCGCTTGTTGAGTACAACAACAGAAACCGCCGTTTCGGTGGGGTGATCTCAAAGGCTGGCGTGTGAGTGCTTCTTCAAAAAACTCTGGATTTTTTCAAACTGAACTCGGCTTGAGAATACTCTCGGCTATCGTTTTGTTGATTGTGACAATTGGGATTAGTTGGTTCGGCGGTTTGCCGTTCTTAGCGATGAGCTTCATTTTGTCCGCAGTGCTGTTTTATGAGTGGCAGGCGATCGTGCGGGTTACACCATTTGACGGCACGGAATTTATTTTGACCGCGGGCTTTGTTGGGCTTCTTGTGAGCTACCTATTCGGTTTTCTTTTCTATGGAGTTATTGGCTTTCTAGCCCTTGGTCTATTGCTTGAGATCACAAGCCGAGGACAAGAAAAGGCGGATGTTCGCTGGATAGGGCTTGGCGGGCTATACTGCGCGATACCTGCAATTGCTTTCCCCGTCATTCGTGAAAGCGGAAGTTTTGCCCTTTTGATGTTTGTATTTTGTGTTGTCTGGGCGACTGATATTGCGGCCTATTTTTCTGGTCGCCAATTTGGCGGGCCAAAGCTAATGCCCGCTGTCTCGCCCAAGAAAACTTGGTCGGGTGCTGCGGGTGGTTTGGTAGGGGCAATACTTGTCGGATTTATATTTCAAGCAATCGTGCCACAATTCAATGATTGGAATACCCTTTGGGCATTTGCAGCGCTTCTGTCCGTTGCTTCGCAGATAGGCGATCTTTTTGAATCTTGGGTAAAGAGAAAATTCAACGTGAAAGATTCAAGCCAATTGATACCTGGCCATGGCGGCTTTCTTGATCGGGTTGACGGTTTGGTTGCAGCCGCATTCCCGGTGGCTTTAAGTTTGTGGTTTCTATAAGCGGCCATACCTTGAACGTTTTTTTTCGTCAAAAGACAGATTGAAATATGGCTCCATGGGGGCCTAACTGAAATGGAATAAAGTTTTATGGATTTACTCTCGGCCCCAATGGTTCTTTTGGATTTTATTTTCACTAAGGTTGTGCCCTTTGTGTTTGTGCTGACAATTGTTGTTTTCTTTCACGAGCTTGGTCACTTCCTTGTTGCTCGTTGGAATAAAGTGAAAGTCGAAGCTTTTGCGGTTGGGATTGGTCCTGAGTTGATTGGGTTTAATGATAAGCACAACACCCGTTGGAAGCTGTGCGCTATTCCTTTTGGTGGTTATGTGAAGTTCCTTGGCGATGCCGATGTAAGCAGCCGACCCGACCATGAGGCGCTAAATCAATTGGGGGCTGACGAGCGGGAAGGGGCATTTGAACATAAAGCCCTTTGGCGGCGTGCCGCAGTTGTGGCCGCTGGCCCAATTGCAAACTTCATATTGGCGAGTATTATTTATACGGCTGTATTTTCCTACTACGGGGAATATAAACTTGCCCCAATCGTTGGAAAAATAATCGAGAAGTCGGCCGCTGAAGAAGCGGGAATGAAAATTGGCGACCGTGTTGTCGCAATTGAAGGAACAAAAATCGACAGTTTCTTGGATATTGGTCGCCATACTTATGTAGGAACTGGAGCGGCGCTCAAGTTTGAAATCCTGCGCGATAGTAAAACGCTGTTTCTCAATGTTACGCCCCGGATGACGATCCGTAAGGACCAATTTGGGAATGAGTATCAAACGGGACTTGTCGGCGTTGCGCCTGATACTTCTCCAGAAAATGTTGAACGATTGAAGCTTGGCCCTATGGCGGCGTTTGTAAAAAGTATCGACAGTATTGGGCAAATCATCACTCGTACCTATCATTTCATCCGTGAGATATTTCAAGGTAAACAGGATGCGAAACAACTGCGCGGTCCTTTAGGTATTGGCCAGATGACCTCGCAGGTTGCTACCCTTGGTCTTATTGATCTCATAATGCTTTCCGCGGCACTTTCTGTCAGCATTGGCTTAATGAACCTTTTGCCCGTTCCCATGTTAGATGGAGGGCACTTGCTGTTTTACGGTGTGGAAGCCATTCGTGGTAAGCCGCTTAGCCCCAAAACTCAGGACATTGCTTTTAGAATCGGCATTACCTGTGTGTTGATGATGATGCTTTTCGCCACATTTAACGATGTTAGACGGCTGTTTGGTATATTTGGATGAGCAGGGGGAGGACTTATTATGAGTTTTCCTATCGCTTTGACGAAAGTTCAAAATACTAGTGATTCTTTTTATAGGGTCTATAAAACGCCAAAGTATTGTAATTGATGGGTTTTTGGTAACTTCTGGTTAATCTTTCGTTAACCATCAACCCACGTGGTGTTGCCTTTTGGTCGATAGTTAAAGAATTTAGTTACCCACAAGGGCGAGAGTGGTTGCACTGGTAAAAAAAGCCTGTACAAACAGTTAAGCATTGTAGGAATCTGCCGTATTTTCACTGCATTTCCCGTGCCAAACAAAATTTAATGTGGGCAGCCCATCAGCCCGTAGATCTAGATAGAGAACAAGAGCGCTTCATGATTTCCTTCATCCAGCCCTTCATCCGTTTATTTGCATCTTTGATGAGAGTTATTGCTGTCATCGCTGTGCTAACGGGTACATCCGCAACCGCCAGCTTGGCATTGCTTGGAGCCAGTTCTACTGAAGCTTCAGCTGCCACTGTTCGTTCCATTAGTGTTCGGGGCAACCAGCGTGTTGATGCAGAAACAATTCGCTCCTACCTGACTATTAAGCCAGGCCGGCGCTTTTCCTCCTATGATACGGATGAATCGCTTCGCCAATTGTTCGCTACAGGACTGTTTTCTGATGTACGTATTGTACAGCGCGGCAGCACATTGGTTGTTCAGGTTGAGGAAAACCCAACAATCAACCTCGTTATCTTTGAAGGTAACGAGAAGGTTAAAAGCAAGCAGCTTGCTTCCATCGTTCAATCTAAAAGCCTTGGTATTTTCAGCCAAGACAAATTGACCAGCGATCTAGAACGCGTTCGCGAAGCCGTACGCCGCTCAGGCCGCGCTTCTTCTAATGTTAATGCGCGGGTTGATCAGCTTGAAAACAACCGCGTTAACGTGGTGTTTGAAATCAGCGAAGGCGAGCGCACGAAAATTGCGGAAATTAATTTCGTCGGGAACAATGCATTCGGCGATAGCCGTCTTTCCGAAGTTGTTACACACAACGAAAGTAACTTCCTCAGCTGGCTAAAGCGTGACGACCTATTCGATCCAGACCGTTTGCGTGCTGATGAAGAGCGCTTGCGCCGTTTCTATTTTAACCGTGGTTATGCTGACTTCCGTGTCATCTCTGCCGTTGGCGAATATGATGCTGATGCGAATGCACACACAATTACAATCACTGTTGATGAAGGCGAGCGCTATAGCTTCGGTACTATCGACATCGACAATGCACTATCAACTGTTGATACGGCGTTGCTTCAAGACGCGTTGACAATTTCAACGGGTGATACTTACAGCGCTCGTAAGGTAGAGCGTTCTTTGGTTGCTATGACTGAAGCGATTGCAACTTCAGGATATGCATTCGCTGAAGTTACGCCACGTGGTGATCGTGACTTTGATAACCGTACAATTAACCTCACATTCTTTGTTGATGAGGGACCACGTAACTATATTGAACGGATTGAGATCATTGGGAACAATCGTACCCGTGATTATGTCATTCGTCGTGAATTCGATATATCTGAAGGGGACGCTTACAACCGCGTTCTGATAAATAAGGCCAAGCGTCGTCTTGATGCCTTAGGATTCTTCGAGAATGTTCGCATTTCTACGCGCCAAGGTTCTGCTGCTGACCGTGTGATTGTTGTTATAAACATCACAGATAAATCAACTGGTGAGTTTTCAATCGGTGGTGGTTATTCCTCTTCCGATGGTGCGCTTGGTGAGATTTCTGTGACGGAACGCAACTTCTTGGGTCGTGGTCAATATCTGAAAGTTTCTGGTTCATTCGGTGAGGAAACGACAAAATACGAATTGTCCTTCACTGAACCATATTTCTTGGGCCATCGTTTGGCTGTTGGTTTTGATCTGTCGCAATCAACTACGGAATCAAATGGAACGCAAAAGTTTGATCATGGCACTTTCTTAGCTCGTCTGCGTGCTTCAGCGCCGATAACTAATAACCTACGCGCTTCTGTTAATTACACCTTCAAGAGTGAAGAGTTGACAGTTACTCCTGCACTGTTGCCAACCCTTTCTCCGGCAACGGCAGATACAGTTTCTCGTAGTCCTTTCACAACATCTTCCCTTGGTTATGCATTGACCTATTCTTCAATTGATAACCTCCAAAAGCCCCGCGAAGGTATATATGGGACATTCAGACAAGATTTTGCTGGTCTCGGCGGCGATGCTCAGTACGTCCGTACAACAGGTCGTTTAACTGGATACTACTTGCTATCTGAAGATGCAGACATTGTGTTGAAGGGTACGTTTGGAGCTGGTCATATCGTTGGGTATGGTAGCGACACAGTCCGGATTACAGACCATTTCGTACAAGGTGGCGAAACTATTCGTGGCTTTGACACGAGGGGGTATGGACCTCGTGATTCAATTACTGACGAGAGCCTTGGTGGTCTAACCTACGCGAATGTTTCTGCTGAAGTTCAGTTCCCTGTACCAGTATTCCCACGTTCCTTTGGATTGCGCGCAGCATTGTTTGCTGATGCTGGAACACTTTTCGGTAACGATTTTGTATCTGCGACAACGCAAGATGACGCAACTATTCGTGCATCCGTTGGCGCATCACTTATCTGGGATTCACCATTTGGTCCTTTGCGTGCGGACTTCTCACACGTTCTTACCAAGGAATCATATGATAAAACTGAGTTCTTCCGCTTCGGTGTGAGCACAAAGTTCTAAGGCATTTCGCCGGTAACGTAATTCTAGCCGCCGCATATGCGGCGGCTTTTTTTTAACCTGCTCCATACTGGAGTGTTTGTATTCACCCTTCATTGGGCAATGTTCGAGAGTTGATTTGTCCGAAACCATTTCTTTTTTTGATGCGGTGAAAAGCATAAATGTTGCAGAACTAGCTGCGAAAATTGGTTGCACTTTGCGTGACGAAGATGATCACGCCGTCATGATTTCGACCGCAGGCCCAATTGAAGCGGCAGCTAATGGGTGTCTCACATTTATTGATAACCCAAAGTACATTCCAGCATTACTGGAAACCAAAGCTGTTGCTGTAATTTGTTCGCAAAAGAATTTAGATAAAATACCAAAAGGGGTTACGGCACTTGTGGCTGATCACCCCTATAAGGCGTTCGCGAGTGCTATGGGAGTGTTGTTCCCATCGGCCTTGCGTCTCCAACCAGTGATTGAGCATGGAATTTCGTCGGGTGCTTTTATTCATGAAACAGCGATTGTTGAGCAAGATGTAACTGTTGAGCACGGTGCGGTTGTTGGCCCCAATGTTCACATTGGCCGCGGTAGCCTAATAGGCCCTAATGCCATCATCGGGGCAGGGGTTCGTATTGGACGAGAAACCTCAATCGCGGCTGGAGTGTCTGTCTCATGCGCTTTGATTGGCGACAATGTCATCATCCATGCGGGTGTTTCAATCGGCAACGATGGCTTTGGTTTTGCGATGGGGGCTGGTGGTCACCAAAAAATTCCGCAAATAGGCAGGGTTATAATCCAAGACAAAGTAGAAATTGGCGCGAACACCGCAGTTGACCGGGGGTCGAACCGCGATACAATTATTGGCGAAGGCACAAAAATAGATAATCTGGTGATGATTGGACATAATGTCGTCATCGGTCGTCATTGTGTTATTGTCGGACAAACAGGTATAGCAGGCAGTTCAGAGCTTGGAGACTATGTGGTGCTTGGCGGCCAAGTTGCCGTGAATGGCCACGTTAAAATAGGCACAGGTTGTCAAATCGCGGGCCTTAGTGGAGTTTCTGGAGATGTTCCTCCAGGGTCAATATGGGGTGGCGTGCCAGCACGACCCATAAAACATTGGATGCGCGGTATTGCGCAATTGCGCCGAGAGGCGTTTGATATGGAAAAGAAGAAGGGGACTAAATCAGATGAGTGAAGATGCCAAAGAGCTAAAGACACTTGAAGTTGGCCGTTTGATGGAACTACTTCCACATCGCTATCCCTTTTTGCTGATTGATAAGATCATCGAAATTGATGGTGATAAATCTGCCCGTGGCATCAAGAACGTTACTGTGAATGAACCGCATTTTACGGGGCACTTCCCACATGCTCCAATCATGCCAGGTGTCTTACTCGTTGAAGGAATGGCGCAAACTGCCGGTGCTATATGCGCTGAAGAGCATTATTCTGGAGAACCAAAAACCACCTATTTCATGACGATTGATAAGGCAAAATTCCGTAAGACTGTCGTGCCTGGTGATGTTGTTGAATATGTCATCACCAAAACAAAACAGAAGCGGAACATTTTCAAGTATAATTGCATCGCCGAAGTTAATGGTGTGAAGGTTGCTGAAGCCGAAATCGGCGCCATGATGGTCGCCCGCGATGAATAAGCCTATTTTAACAAACATCCATCCTTCAGCCGTTGTTGAAGATGGCGCTAAACTTGGTAATGATGTGCGTATCGGCCCGTTTTGCCATGTGGGGCCAGATGTGGTTCTCGGTGATGGCGTAGAACTGCTGTCTCATGTTTCGCTTCATGGCATTACCACAATCGGTACGAACACTCGTATTTTTCCCTTTGCTTCCGTTGGTAATGAGCCGCAGGACATGAAATTTCATGGGGAACGAGTAACGCTCGAAATTGGCGATAGTTGTATCATCCGTGAAGGGGTGACAATGAATCCTGGAACAGAGGGTGGCGGTAGCGTTACTAAAGTTGGCAACAACTGTGTGTTCCTCGCAAACTCCCATGTGGCTCACGATTGCATCGTAGGTAATAATGTTATTTTTTCGAATAATGTGATGCTTGCTGGCCATTGTATCGTTGGCGATTATGTTATTTTTGGTGGCGGCGGTGGCGCGCACCAGTTCTGCCGTGTTGGGCATCACGCTTTTGTTGGCGGACTTTCTGGGCTTGAGGGGGATCTTATTCCTTTCGGTACAGCAATCGGCAACCGTGCCTCGCTTGCAGGCCTAAACCTAATTGGCATGAAGCGTTCTGGAGTTTCTAGAGAAAGCATCCATGCCGTTCGGGGAGCCTATAAGGAATTGTTTGCTGGCGATCGACCTGTGCAAGATGTTGCATTGGAATTACGGGAAACAACGAGTGACGAAGCGCTGATTGATATGTTGGACTTCATCACGGCATCTGCTGACCGCGCGCTTTGTACGCCGGGCAATCAGTAAGCTCAGATGCACGATAGGCCACCAATCGCTGTAATCGCGGGGAATGGCATTCTTCCCGTGGAGATTGCATACGGGCTCACGGCCCAAGGGCGCAAGGTTTTCATTTTTTCTATTCAGGGCGAAGCAGATGCTGATTTTAGTCAATTTGACAATGAAAGTATAGAATGGGGGCAGATTGGCCGCCTCTTTAAGCTTCTCAAAACGCGCAAAGTAAAACAAGTTATTCTCGCTGGCGGTATTATTGGCCGCCCAGAATTCTCTATAAAAAAAATGGATTGGGGCGCAATGAGAACGCTCCCCGGTCTGTTGGCCACTATGCTTGAGGGCGATAATGCTATTCTCTCAGGGGTTATCTCCATCTTCGAAAAACGCGGATTTGAGGTCTGTAATATTGCAGAACTGCTGCCAGAATTAGTCGTAGAATCTGGTGCGATAACAACGACGAAACCAAAGGCCGCTGCTCAAGATCGGATAAAAGAAGGAGCTGGGGTAACAAAAGCCCTTGGTGAATTTGATGTAGGGCAGGGATGTGTTGTGGTTGGTCGCCGTGCTGTTGCGCTTGAGGGGGTGGAGGGTACTGACGCTATGTTAAGGCGAGTAACTGAGTTGCGCTTAATTGGTCGTCTCCCGAAAAAGAGAGGCGGCGTGTTGATTAAATCGGCAAAACCAAACCAAGATGAAAGAGCCGATTTGCCGACAATTGGGCCTGATACAATTGAGTCTGTTCACGCAGCTAGTCTATTAGGCATTGGCGTCCAAGCTGGTAAGACGCTGATTGTTGAGCGAGAGAAAACAATTAAGCGAGCCAATGAATTGAAACTATTCATCTTTGGCTATGATGGTGATGATCTTGGCTAAATCTCCGCTTAAAATCTATTTTGTTCTTGGTGAAGAATCTGGCGACGCTTTGGGGGCCGATCTCTATCCTGCTTTGATAGCTAAGGGTAAAAAGAATAAAATACCTTTAGAAATAATTGGGCTTGGGGGAACCGGTCTTGATGCTCTGGGGGTAAAGTCTTTATTCAACATTGAAGAAATATCAGTGATGGGAATTTCGGCAGTCGTTGCGCGGTTGCCAACAATTATCAAGCGGGTGAAGCAAACGGTTGCTGATATTCTAGAGCAAAAACCTGATGTGATCGTCTTGATTGATAGTCCAGATTTTACCCATGCCGTCGCCAAACGGGTTCGCAAGAAAATGCCAAATGTACCAATTATCAATTATGTATGCCCCAGCGTATGGGCTTGGCGGTCCGGAAGGGCTAGAAAAATGCGGGCTTACATTGACCATGTGTTGGCTATTCTCCCGTTTGAGCCACAAAAATTGATTGAACTTGATGGGCCAAAAGCGACCTACATTGGCCACCCGCTCGCACGAAAAATTGCGGCTCTTCCAAAGACGTTAAAGGGTGGTCACCCAGATAATAAAACCCTTTTACTTTTGCCTGGTTCTCGCCAGTCAGAGGTGAAACGGATGCTACAATTATATGGTGAGACGATCACTATTTTGCATGATAGGGGGGCAGAGTTTGATCTAATAATCCCTGCCGTTCCACATTTGAAAAAAGCAATAATATTAGAAACTACCGATTGGAAAGTGAAGCCGACGATAGTTGATAGTGCCAATAATGATAAAACTTTCGCAAACGCGCGTGCCGCGCTAGCCACCTCTGGTACTGTGACATTACAATTGGCGTTGCACAAAGTGCCAATGGTTACTGGTTACCGGTTTGATGCGATGGCCAAACCATTCCTGCGGTTTGTCACGACTTGGAGCGCACTCCTGCCTAACTTAATTGCGGATAAGCCAATTGTACCAGAGTATGTAAATGAATCCGTCGTACCTGGTTGTCTCGCGCGACATTTAGAACTGCTACTTGCAGATAGCCCCGAGCGGAAATTACAGTTGGCTGGCTTCACCAAGGTCATCAAAGCCATGAAAACAAAACGGCCACCAAGCGAGTTGGCAGCCGAAGTTATTCTTAGTTATGTGAAAAACGACTAGCGTTTATTCATACCCACATAATCTCGTTGTGTAGGGCCGGTGTAAAGCTGGCGTGGGCGTCCAATTTTCTGACGCGGGTCTTCGATCATTTCTTTCCACTGGGCAATCCAACCAACTGTACGCGCAAGCGAGAACAGCACAGTGAACATATCAGTTGGGAAACCAAGAGCTTTTAATGTTATTCCTGAATAAAAGTCGATGTTGGGATATAGACCACGTTCTTTGAAATACGGATCTTCAATCGCAATTTTTTCTAATTCCATGGCAACATCCAAAACTGGATCATCTTTAATACCCAATTCACCCAAGACTTCATGGGTTGTTTGCTGCATGATTTTTGCACGCGGGTCATAGTTTTTATAAACACGGTGACCAAAGCCCATTAGGCGGAATGGATCATTCTTGTCTTTCGCGCGAGCTATAAATTCTGGAATACGATCTGGCGTACCAATCTCGTTGAGCATGTTAAGTGCGGCTTCATTGGCTCCGCCGTGGGCAGGGCCCCAAAGGCAAGCAATGCCCGCAGCAATACAAGCGAATGGGTTTGCTCCAGAAGAACCAGCAAGGCGCACGGTTGAAGTAGATGCGTTTTGCTCGTGGTCTGCGTGGAGTATGAAAATACGATCCATCGCACGGGCAAGAATTGGGTTGATTTTATAGTCTTCTGCAGGTACGGCAAAACACATGTGCAAGAAATTTGCTGCGTAGTCCAGATCATTGCGGGGATAAACAAATGGCTGTCCTACAGAATATTTGTAGGCCATCGCCGCAATAGTTGGCATTTTTGCAATCATGCGAAGGGAAGCGATGTCCCGTTGTTTCTCGTCGGTGATATCTGTTGAATCATGATAGAAAGCAGAAAGAGCACCAACCACGCCAACCATGATAGCCATTGGGTGCGCATCGCGGCGGAAACCCGCAAACAGCTTCGACATTTGATCGTGTATCATTGTGTGGTTGGTAACACGGTGAACGAAGTCGGCCTTTTGTTCTTTGTTTGGCAGCTCATCGTAGAGCAACAAATAGCACGTTTCTAAGAAGTCGCCCTGTTCAGCCAACTGGTCGATGGGGTAACCGCGGTGCAAAAGAATGCCTGCATCGCCATCAATATATGTAATTGCGCTTTCGCATGCAGCCGTTGATGTGAACCCGGGGTCAAATGTGAAACGATCCGTCTGCTTATAGAGGCTAGTGATGTCGACGACATCAGGGCCAACTGAACCAGAGTGAACGGGAAATTCGTATTTTTCATTGCCAATTGTTAGTGTCGCGTTTTTATCAGCCATGGTGGCCCTTTCAACAATAGAATGCCTGAGGAAGCTCAGGAGATCCGAAACTATATTCGGTCGTGAGGCGCGCACTGACAGGACAAAAATTGTGGCCAGTTATTCACCAAAGGTGATGCGCGTAGATTGCCCATTGAATAGTCGATATCAACAGAATGAACAAGGTGGTATTAGGCAATTAGCCATTCAAAATTGCACTTTATATTTGGCAATTGGACTAATTGCTTAGATAATCATCCGCCTGATTGTTCGATCAAACGCGCGATGCATTCATCCTTGCCAAGGGCGGCCATAACATCGAAGACGCCTGGTGATGGTGTGCCACCAGTTAGGGCAGCACGTATTGGTTGGGCCACCTTTCCTAGTTTCAATTCTTGTTCCTCCGTAAAGGCCCGAACATCGCTATCAATGGCATCATGTGTCCAATCGGATAGGCCTTGAAGGCGAGCAATGAGCGCCACCAACATTTTCCGGGCGGCCCCATCATCAGCATCCAGTGTCTTATTGGCTTTTTCGTCCATAGTGAGGGGGCGTTGGTCGAAAATAAATTGAGAACTGCCGATCAAATCCAAAAGAGTTTTTGCCCGTTCTTTAAGGCCTGGCATCGCTGTGATTAGCTGTGCATCTTTGTCGATGCTCCAACGTTCCGAAAACCATTCGCCATTTTCAATTTCTGGTAGGATGCTCTTGATCTGCGCAACTAGGTGGGCATTATCAGCCCCTCGGATATAGTGAGCGTTGACGCTTTCCAATTTTGCAAAATCAAAGCGCGAGGGAGATTTACCAATGGCTTCTAGAGTGAATATTTTCTCCAGCTCTTCAGTGGTAAAAAATTCATCATCGCCATGAGCCCAGCCCAAACGCACAAGATAATTGCGTAAGGCTTCTGGTAAATACCCCATGGCGCGATAGGCTTCCGCGCCCGTTGCTCCGTGCCGCTTAGAAAGTTTTGCGCCGTCTGGCCCATAGATCAGTGGGATATGCGCCATGTCAGGAACATCCCAGCCAAGAGCGTTATAGATTATTGCTTGGCGTGCCGCGTTGGTGAGATGATCATCACCCCGGATGATATGGGTGACACCCATATCGTGGTCATCGACGACAACAGCAAACATATAGGTGGGGGACCCATCTGAACGCAGCAGGATAAGATCGTCCAAATCTTTATTTGGAAATCGCACTTCCCCTTGCACCTTGTCTTGAACAATTGTCTCGCCATCGAGGGGCGACTTAATGCGAATGACGGGCGAGATGCCTTCCGGTGCTTCAGACGGATCACGATCACGCCAGCGGCCATCGTAGCGGGGTGGGCGCTTTTCTTCACGGGCCTTTTCACGCATTTCTGTGAGTTCTTCTTGTGAAGCATAGCAGCGATAGGCTTTACCTTGTTTCAACAGCTCTTCTGCAATCTCGCGATGGCGATCGGCGCGTGAATGTTGTGAGATGGGATCACCATCCCAATCCAGCCCTAGCCATGATAAACCATCAAGCAAGGCATCAACAGCTTCTTGGGTTGAACGAGCGCGGTCTGTATCCTCAATACGTAAAAGCATTTTACCGCCATTAGCCTTAGCAAACAACCAATTGAATAGAGCTGTACGAGCTCCTCCAATGTGTAAATAGCCAGTTGGCGATGGTGCGAAACGGGTGATGACAGGTTTTGACATGGGGTAGGGCGCGATCAAGGAAAGAGAACAAAAGGAGACGTTGCTCGTTTAGCACAGCACTGCAATGATACAAGCTTAGTATTGAGTGTTGTGTGAGTTAATTGATCCACTTCATTCGTGAGTTGAGGGACGCTGCGACATGAAACGCCCGATGAGTAAACTGGAAATCCAGCAAGATGTTGGAGCTGTAAATGCCGAATGGCTGCCTGTGTCTGGCGGTATAAAACTTGATGAGGTGGAAAACACCTCGCCCATCGAGGCTCCAAGTCCTTATGTCTATCAACAACCAACTGTTGCTAGAGGAGTGAAATTCCGCCTTGGGTTGTTTGCTACTAGGCCATTGGCAATCCTACAGCGGGCCTTGATTGCAGAGCGGGAAGCTGGGGCGGGTTTTCTGTGGTCACCCGTGCTGTTTGGTTTGGGGTGCTTGATTTACTTCAACCTTCCACGCGAACCACTCACTTGGGCTTTTCCTCTACTCGCTTTGGTAAGCGCGATCATTGCTTGGCGTGTTGGTCGTGGGCATTGGACTTGGGGGATATTTGTCGCAATCCTATTGATCACAGCAGGCGTTAGTGCGGGGCAACTTCGGACGCGGTTGGTTGATACAAAAATGCTGTCGAAAAACTATGTTGGCAGTGTATTGGGCCAAATAATTGAAGCCGAATACAGAGCCAATGGAAGCTTTCGTTACACGTTAGATGTAAGTCGCAAAGACGGGTTGAAGATAAGGGGGGTAACACGACTACCAGAACGGATACGCCTTTCGGCTCGGAAGGGTGGTAAGGCCTTTCAGGTCGGTCAATTTATTAAGGGCCGGGCTCGACTTGGTCCTCCACCGGGGCCGAGCTTTCCGGGCGCCTTCGACTTTGCCTTTCTTACTTGGTTCAAAGGCATTGGGGCATCTGGGTTCTTTTTAAATCGTCCGATAGCCGTGAATATTACCGAATTGGATGAGGGGACTTGGGCTTTGAAAATTGCTCGGGTACGATCTGGTGTTGCTCGTATAATTCGCCAAACACTTCCTGGGCAAAGCGGTGGATTGGCAGCCGCGCTGATTGTGGGAGATAGAAGCGGGATTAGTAAGGATACTGCTGAGGTACTTCGCCGGTCAGGGTTGGCTCATATTCTAGCAATATCTGGACTGCATATGGCCTTAGTCTCTGTAACGTTAATCTATTTCATGCGTGGTTTATTTGCTTGTTTTCCTAGCATTGCATTGCACTATCCCGTCCGCAAATGGGCAAGTGCGGTCGCGCTGTTCGCTGCTGCTGCATATTTATTGTTGTCAGGGGCGAGTGTGTCGACACAACGGGCATTTATCATGATTTCCATAATGCTGTTGGCTGTACTGGTTGATCGAAGGGCGTTGACCATGCGCAATGTCGCTTTAGCCGCTTTTGTTGTGTTGTTATTAGCACCAGAAGCCGTATTGACCCCAGGATTTCAAATGTCTTTTGCTGCTGTTGCGGGATTGGTTGCAACATATGAGTTCATCTCAAAAAGGAGAAGAAATAACAATCAGGTTCAGTCCAATGGCCTGTTGGGTTTTGTGAAACGGTTTGTATTGAGGGACATGGGAGGCTTGGCGCTAACCTCTCTTGTAGCGGGGGTGGCAACCGGTTTATTTGCGGCCTTCCATTTTTACCGTATCGCACCATTTGGTTTAATCGCGAACTTAATCGCCATGCCCTTGGTTTCCTTTGCGGTTATGCCTTTAGCGCTGGTGAGTGTGTTGGCTATGCCATTTGGTCTAGAAACTTTTTCATTGGAGTTGATGGCATTCGCGATGGCAAAGGTGGTTGATGTTGCGCGATGGGTATCTACCCTCGAACCTCACGGAAATACGGGGTTTATTCCAGTTTGGGCGTTTGGTTCGGGAACAGTTTCACTCTTGTTGGCAACTTTAATGCGTAGTTGGTTGAAAGTGCTCTCCATACCTTTTGTGATAGTATTTGGCTTGATTGTTATGGGACGTACCACGCCTGAAATCCTGATTTTAGAGAACGGGAAGCAAATAGGTGTAGTGGATGTTGCTGATGGTCGTTTGCAACTCCTTCGTCCAAATGCTTACAAATTCAGCACGAAAATATGGCGGGGGGCTTATGATCCAAGCCATTTGGACTATGTTTCTAGCGTAAAAAGAGGACGTGCAGACGAGGGATATGCCTGTGACCAATGGGGCTGCGCTGTAATGGTGAAGGGCTATTTTCTTGTTCAGTTGAGTAGTACGGCAGGGTTAGTTGAAGACTGTCGCCTTGCAGATATATTGATAATCCCATTTTTCACCCCCAATGCTTGCCATTTTTTACCCGAAAACGAGCGTCCGATGGTGATTGATAGGGCTAAACTAACTCGCTATGGGGCACACGCGATATATATCAACACGCCAAGGACGGTAGGCAAATCAAGGCGTGCGGCGCTAGCGAAGGGTGAGATAATTGTGGAGCAAGCTCATGGCGAGAATCCTCGCCCATGGACTGCTCAAAAATTCAAGTAATATCTAATGGTATGAACGTACTAGGCCTACTAGTTTACCTTGCACATCAACGCGATCTGGGCCGTAAGTTTTGGTCTCATAGGCTGAGTTCGCAGGTTCCAGCGCAACCATACCATCGAGACGGCGGAAGGTTTTAAGGGTCGCTTCTTCATCGTCCACCAAAGCTACTACTATATCGCCGGGGGCGGCTGTATTTGCTTTTTGTATGATCACCGTATCCCCATCAAGTATGCCGGCATCAACCATAGAATCTCCATTGACCTCAAGGGCAAAATGCTCGCCACGCCCCAGCATATCTGGAGAAACCGCTATGGAATGGGTGTTTTCTTGAATAGCCGAAATAGGTGTACCAGCCGCGATGCGTCCCATAACAGGGATAGAGGTCATATCTGGTATATCGTCGTTAGCCGGAAAAAGATTAGGGGCGGGTGAAGCCTTATTCAATCCAGCTTGTATAGGATTGTTAGGGGCTGAAGATCCTGCAGAAGCTTCCGGTAATTTGAGAATTTCGAGGGCGCGGGCGCGGTTTGGCAAGCGGCGGATAAAGCCACGTTCTTCCAGTGCGGTGATGAGCCGGTGAATACCAGACTTAGATTTCAGGCTCAGCGCATCTTTCATTTCATCAAAGGAAGGTGGCACACCGTCCACATTCAAGCGGGTTTGAATAAACATCAGCAATTCGTGCTGTTTACGGGTGAGCATGGTTTAATCCTCAAATGGCTAGCGATCAGCGGGAATCACGATCAGCTGTGATACAAAACAAGAACATCATTACATGTTCTCCTCTTGTTCGCAAGCCTTTCCTGTTTGTTCTCGTGATTTAATTTACAGCTGAATTATCTCGCATGCCTCACCCTTGGGTAAAGCTGGTGCGTGCGCAGGGCGAATGAGTAGGCATTGGGCCTTGGCCATGAGCGAAAGCATAGAGCTGTCTTGGCTTTTAAACGGGATGACAACGGGCTTACCGTCCACCATCTCAAAGCTGGCACGCATGTACTCTTCCCGCTGGTCATTTTTAGGCAGATCAACACCAAGGGTCGCATCTAGGCGAGGCGTGGTAGGATCCAGCCCCAAATGTTTGCGGATCAGCGGCACTATGAACACGAGGGCGCACACCAGGCTAGAGACGGGATTGCCGGGTAATCCAACATATCGAATAGGGCGATCATCAACGGTTGCCTTACCGAACATAACGGGCTTTCCCGGTCGCATTGCGAGCTTCCAAAAATTCAATTCAACACCACGCGTTTCAAGGGCTTCGCGCACTAGATCGTGTTCACCAACAGAAGCACCGCCAAGTGTGACCACGATATCGGCATCACTCGCTTGAGTGAATTTTTCTTCTAAGGCGACAAGCGTATCGGCGGCTATGCCCAAATCAATCGGCTCGCCGCCTGCTTGTCTTACAATCTCAGCAACACCAAAGCTGTTAGACGCAATGATTTGACTGGGCCCAGGTTCGGATCCTGGTCGTAGTAATTCGTCGCCTGAAGATATGATAGCCACCCGTGGCTTGCGCTGTACGGGTAATGTGGGGTGGTTCATAGCTGCGGCAAGGGAAAGAGTGTTGGCGTTCAACTGATGAAACGAGGGCAGTAGGGTCTCACCCTTTGTGAAATCCAAGCCAGCTGGGCGCACATAACGACCAGCGCTCTCACTTTGTTTGATGGTAATTACATTGCGGTTAGCATCAACATTTTCTTGAATGACAATTGTATCAGCGCCCTGCGGTACGGGCGCGCCAGTAAAGATGCGAGCGCATTCACCAGCATCAATACTCCCATCAAAGCCATGCCCCGCAGCAGACTCGCCTATCATGTTGAGGGAGCGAGGAACTTTTTGTATATCGTCAGCCCGAACAGCATAGCCGTCCATAGCAGATGCCGAGAAGGGTGGTTGGGTTCTGTTAGCGGCTATCTGTCGAGAGAGAATACGACCAGCGGCTTGGCTTAGTTCAACCTGCTCGGAGGAGGACTTATCTACCCCGTCGAGTATTTGGGCGAGTGCGTCTGCAACGGAAAGCAACCCGCTCATGAAGCAGACCAGTCGCCAGATTTACCGCCGCTCTTTTCAAGTAAACGGGTAGGCCCAATAGACATACCTCGGTCAACGGCCTTCGCCATATCGTAGATCGTCAGGGCCGCTACACTTGCCGCAGTCAGTGCTTCCATCTCAACACCTGTTTGCCCTGTTACTTTTGCTAAGGCACGGATACGAATACCTGGCAAGGCTTCATCGGCCTCAACATCCAGTTGCACTTTCGTGAGAGAAAGTGGATGGCAAAGGGGAATGAGTTCGTGGGTACGTTTTGCGGCCATGATACCCGCAAGTCGTGCAACCCCAAGCACGTCGCCTTTTTTAGCATCGCCAGATAAAATGAGTTCCAAAGTAGCGGGGAGCATCGTTACAGCACTTTCCGCAACAGCAACACGGGTGGTGTGGGCTTTATCGGCAACATCAACCATGTTGGCGCTGCCTTTGGCATCAATATGCGTTAGCTTATCACTCATCATATGCTCTCCGACTTGCGAGCCAGCAATTTACGGGTGGCTCTGGTCACATCCTCTTGGCGCATTAGGCTTTCACCAATCAAGAAGGTGTTGACGTTTATTGCGGACATACGGGTAAGATCTGCAGGGGTGAACAAGCCAGATTCACCAATAACTATGCGATCTGTTGGAACGCGTGGTGCGAGTGCTTCGGTGGTGGTGAGGCTAACCTCAAAGGTTTTGAGGTTGCGGTTGTTAATGCCGAGCAGTGGCGACTTTAACTTCAACGCACGGTCTAGTTCTTCGCCGTTATGAACTTCGAGTAAGACATCCATGCCCAGTTCAAAAGCCTTGTCTTCTAGCGCCTTGGCTTCAGCGTCTGTTACGGCGGCCAGAATTATAAGAATACAATCGCCACCCCAAGCACGGGCTTCATAAACCTGATAAGTATCGTACATGAAGTCTTTACGGAGACAGGGGAGTGATACGGCATTGCGTGCGTTGGTTAAAAACTCCGGCGCGCCTTGGAAAGAGGGGGTATCGGTAAGAACTGAAAGGCAAGCCGCGCCACCATCTTCATAGGCTTTGGCGAGAGCAGGCGGATTGAAATCTTCGCGGATCAAACCTTTTGATGGGCTTGCCTTTTTGATTTCGGCAATCAGGGCGTATAGACCGTTGTTGATTTTGGCTTGTAAGGCGTTTTGAAATCCGCGGGGCGCAGAGACATCAGCAATTTGTGCTTTAAGTTCTGCAAGCGGTACGGCAGATTTAGCCGCGGCTATTTCTTCACGCTTATAAGCTCCGATTTTCTCAAGTATATCGCTCACGAGGCTTCGCCATTTGATACTGTAACAAGTTTATTAAGCGCTGAATTAGCCGCGCCGCTATCAATAGATTGAGCCGCCATTTGAGCGCCTTCTTTCAAATCGCTGGCTATTCCTGCGACGAGTAAACCAGCACCTGCGTTCAACAAGACGATATCGCGGTAGGCATTTTTATCGCCAGTTAAAACACCACTGAGTGCCGCAGCATTGTGGGCAGCATCTCCACCTTTGATTTCTGCCATGGGGTGGCGACCAACGCCTGCGTCCTCAGGCTCAATTTCAAAGCTGCTTATTTGGTTGTTCTTAAGTTCAACAACGGTTGATGTGCCTGTAACTGTAAGTTCATCCATGCCATCGCCATGAACGAGCCAAACGTGTTTTGAGCCAAGGTTCTTCAACACATTGGCCATCGGCTCCAATAGGTCCGGCGAATAGACGCCGAGCATCTGCCGTTTAACACCGGCGGGGTTGGAGAGGGGCCCCAGGATATTGAAAAGCGTTCGGGTTCCAAGCTCAACACGGCTTGGGCCAACAAATCGCATGGCGGCGTGGTGGGCAGGGGCGAACATAAAACCGATGCCTGCTTCCTTGATACAACGTGCAGTACCGTCTGCTCCTGTCTCAAGATTCACGCCAAGGCGTTCTAGGGTGTCGGCTGTGCCCGTTTTAGAAGACAAAGCGCGGTTGCCATGCTTGGCGACCTTAGCTCCTGCACCGGCCATAACAATCGCGGAGCAGGTGGAAATACTGTATGTTCCTGTTTGAGTGCCGCCCGTACCAACAATATCAACAGCATCTTCTGGTGCATCAACCCGCAACATTTTTGCGCGCATGGTAGCAACGGCTCCAGTAATCTCATCCACCGTTTCCCCGCGAACGCGTAGTGCCATTAGGAAGCCGCCAATCTGGCTAGGTGTCGCATCACCGGACATCATGACGTTAAACGCAACTTCTGACTGTTCACGGGTCAAGGGCGAACCGTTGGCGACAATACCTATTAGCTCTTTGAAATTAGCCATACTATTTCCCTTACAGCAATCCCAACACCCTAGCGATTGTAGCTGAGTGTTTGATTGATGAGCGTTGGGTTTTGCGTAACAGAATAGCCTGATTGAAGATTGCGAATGAGCTGCGTGATTAAATCGTCAGCAGCCCCTTCATTGGCGATCTTCATTTCAGCATCTGGTGCTGCAACTATCTGGGCTTCGGAGCGCTTGATTTCTGAAACTGTGATCAGAATTTTTTCTCCGGCCTTTGGCCCATCAACAATAGCGATGTGCTTGGCGTTGCCACCAAAACCAGCAAGGTTAGCTGCTTTTGAAAAATTACCTTCAGCCACGGACCGCTTGAGCAGTGCCGTTGTGGTGGTTGTAGTTTTCAATTCTTCTGCAATTGTTGCTAATGTTGCGCCCTTGCCAAGTTGTGCCTTCAATGCGTTTGCTTTCTTTGAAACTGTGGTCGCTTTTTCTGCCGCGAGCCAATCAGCAGAAACGCGAGTTTTTACTTCTTCCAGTGTTTGATCTCTGGTGGGTGTTATTTTTTCAACATCAACCCAGACATAACCAGCTTCACCTAAATCTAGCGGGCTGGATTGGCTTCCTACTTCGATGGTGAAAGCCTGTGCTAATAGCTTGTTAGAGGAGGGAACATCTTTGACGATTGTTCCATCAGGAGCTTGAGCGGTGCGGTCTATCGCAGCGATAACCCGTGTCTTCAATCCAAGCTTTTCAGCTGCCGTTGCGATCGTAGCGCCACCAGCCCGCATGTCTTCGATAGTTTCTTGCATTGAAACAATCTCGTCAGCCGCGGCCCGTAGCGCAAGGTCTTTGCGGATCTCATCTTGAACGTCCTCAAAGAGTGTTATTTTGGCGTCTGCAATCTCTGTAATGCGGATCATTGATGGACCGAAAGCACCCTTGAGAATTTCGCTTGGTGTGTTGAGCGCCAGCTTAAAGGCGGCTTCTTGAATAGCCTTAGGCATTTGCGCTTTGCTGAGTAGGCCAAGATCGGCATCAGTCGTTTTGATTTTTTGCTCACTCAAAATGGTTTCGAACACTGCGCCATCTGCAATAGATTTTACTGCGGCTTCGGCATCTTCTTGAGATTTGAAGACGATTTGTTGAACGCGGCGCTGTTCCGGTATTGAATATGAGGCCAAGCGGTCTTGGTAATCCGCGGCAACAGCTTCTGTGCTAATTGCTTTTTCGTCAGCTATGTCTTTTGGCTCAACGGCTAAGATTACCAGCTTTCGATATTCTGGGGCTTTATAGATTTTTTTATTGGCATCAAAGTATGTTTTCAACTGTGCATCAGTAGCGGCATCAGGTTCGCCAGCTAGTGCTGATGTGATGGTGATGTAAGAGAACTTGCGTTGCTCTTGGATATACTCACCCATCGCGTGTTTGAATGCATCTGGTAATAATTTTCCGGTAGCGAACGCACGGGTGACTTGGCTACGTGTTGCGGTTTTATTTTGTGACGTAATGAAATCACTCTCACGCATTTGAGCATTCGCAACCGCATTTTGGAAGTTTGTGCGGCTGAACTTGCCTGTTGAATCATGGAATGCTGGGTTTTCTGCAATAAGCTTTGCAAGCATTTTATCCGAGAGTGACATGTTTTGCTCGCGAGCAAATTCATTCATTGTCGCAAAAAATACAACACGATTCATTGTACGTGATTCAACACCGAACACACGGCCTTCTTCGCGGGTCAGACGGCGACCTGCTGATTGTTGCATCTCATTCATGTTGCTGTTGTAGGCGCTTAAGAATTCCCGAACACCAACGGTCGTTTCACCAACGCGAGCAATTGCGCTGGTGTCTGTGCCGCCAAGGATACTTCCCGAGACACCCCAAAGAGCGAAACTGCCGATCAAAAGGACGAGCAATAGTTTTGCGACCCAGCCGCTGATAAATGAACGTAGACCTTCAAGCACGTGGATATTCCTGTTCTATTATGTTTTGTGACGTCATATTTGGCGCAACATATGGGGTGCGATTGATAACGGCAAGTAAAACAGTGATGATTGACCGTTGATTTTGCCATCATTGCGGCTTACTCAAGTTTCAAATGATAATTTGGGCGAGGATTGAGCTATGACACCCGATATTAAACCACTGGTTGCTGGCAACTGGAAGATGAATGGACAGCGGGATCAACTGGACCAATTGGCCCTGATGGCCGCTGGAATGGATGCTGAGTTGGCTGAAAAGGTTGATGCGGTAGTATGCCCTCCAGCGACACTTCTCTACGTGGCAACAACTCTTAGTGAAGATACGCCGCTGATGGCGGGTGGCCAAGACTGCCACAGCGAAGACAAAGGCGCACATACGGGTGATGTTTCTGCGGAAATGATTGCTGATTGTCTTGGGAGGTTCTGCATAGTCGGCCATTCTGAACGGCGTATGCACCATGGGGAGACTGATTTCCTTGTGGCCAGTAAAGCCCAAGCCTCTTGGCGCGCTGGTTTAACGGCCATAATTTGCATCGGAGAGACTGAAGCTGAATATGATGCAGGTAAAGCTGAAGAAGTTTTAGCCCGCCAAATTGCTTCATCTGTTCCCGAGGGCGCAACTGAAGACAACACGATTGTTGCCTATGAGCCAGTTTGGGCCATCGGTACTGGTAAGACGCCCAGCCCAGAAGATATTCATAACATCCACGCTTTCTTGAGAGAGGCCTTGGCTCAAAAGCTTGGCGGCCACGGGGAGCGGATGCGTATCCTTTACGGTGGTTCTGTTAAGCCATCAAATGCTGCAGAGCTACTTTCAGTAGAAAATGTAGATGGCGCACTAGTTGGAGGCGCAAGCTTGAAAGCTGAAGACTTCCTCGCCATATGTGAATCTTATCGAAACGTATAAACCTTGCCCCTTGGCAAAATACGCATCATCAGCTACTAAACCGCGTCCTCGCCAAACTGTTGGCGAGACACCTCTTACGAAGAACCGGATATTTATATGACGACCGTTATCATCACCATCCACATCATGCTTGTTTTAGCACTGATTGTACTTGTTCTCCTGCAACGCTCTGAAGGCGGCGCGCTGGGCATGGGCGGCGGCGGTGGTGGCGGCGGAGGGGGCGGTCTTATGTCTGCCCGTGGCGCTGCGAACGCTATGACCAAGACTACTTCTGTCATTGCGGCGGGTTTTTTCCTTACATCAATAGCCCTTGGAGTTATTGCTAACCGTGAGAATCGCACCGCTGATGTTTTACGTCAGGTTGAAGGCGCGGCAGAATCAGGCGTTCCAACCGAAGATGGTTCAACAACGGTTCCTTCCGGCGGTTCTTTGCTTGAAGATTTGAAAAAACAGGACGATGGTGCTGCCGATACGGGCGTTCCAACTTCTGAATAAGCACTAAAAGTCATATTTTTAATATTGGCAGTGTATAACTGCGTGAGTGCAATATTTTGTTTGCAAATCTGAGGAATAAGTCTAGTTCTTCAATCCCATGGCGCGATTTGTTTTCATCACTGGCGGCGTGGTTTCCTCACTAGGCAAAGGCCTTGCATCGGCAGCCCTCGGCGCACTTCTTCAAGCACGGGGCTATAAGGTCCGGTTGCGTAAACTCGATCCCTATTTGAATGTTGATCCAGGCACTATGTCGCCCTATCAACACGGAGAATGCTTTGTAACGGATGATGGGGCTGAGACCGATTTGGATCTAGGGCACTACGAACGCTTTACAGGTCGTCCTGCTAACCAGTCTGATAACATTACCACGGGCCGTATTTATCAAGACATCATCACCAAAGAACGGCGCGGAGATTATCTCGGTGCAACGGTTCAGGTGATTCCGCACGTTACTAATGAAATTAAAAACTTCGTTCTGGACGGTAATGAAGGCTATGACTTTGTTCTTGTTGAAATCGGCGGAACCGTTGGTGACATCGAAGGTTTGCCGTTCTTCGAATCAATCCGTCAGTTGGGCAATGATTTGCCGCGCGGAGGCTGCATCTATATGCATCTTTCCTTTATGCCCTACCTTGCGGCCGCAGGTGAACTGAAAACCAAGCCAACGCAGCACTCCGTAAAAGAGTTGCGATCTATTGGTATTCAACCTGATATCCTTCTTATTCGTGCGGATCGTGGGATACCAGTTGAAGAGCGTCGGAAACTGGCTTTGTTCTGTAATGTGCGTCCTGAAGCAGTAATCCAAGCTCTGGATGCTAAAAGCATTTACGATGTGCCGTTGGCTTACCATCAAGAAGGCCTAGACCAACAGGTGCTGGATGCCTTTGGTATTGACCCTGCACCCAAGCCAAAGCTGGAAGTGTGGGAAGAGATTTCACATAAGATCCACAATCCTGAGGGTGAAGTGACGATTGCCATTGTTGGCAAATACACCGTGCTTAAAGATGCCTATAAAAGTTTGATGGAGGCGCTGGTTCACGGCGGCTTGGCAAATGATGTGAAAGTCAACTTGCATTGGGTTGAGAGCGAAGTATTCGAGAGCGATGATCCTTCCGAACAATTGGCCAACGTTGATGGAATTATTGTTCCCGGCGGATTTGGTGAACGGGGAAGCCAAGGTAAAATTGCTGCGGCTCAATTTGCTCGTGAAAATAAAATTCCATATTTCGGTATATGCTTTGGCATGCAGATGGCCGTGGTTGAAGCCGCCCGTAATTTGGCTGGTATCGAAGGGGCATCGTCAACCGAATTTGGTGAGACAAATGAACCTGTGGTCGGTCTCATGACCGAGTGGATGAAGGGCAATCAACTGGAGCAACGTGAGGCTTCGGGCGATATGGGCGGAACTATGCGTCTTGGCGCTTACCCGCACCCGCTAAACGAGGGCACATTGATTGCCGAAATTTACGGCGAAACGCGGGTTTCAG
>JAZGEY010000048.1:0-20994 GCA_036478985.1 Rhizobiaceae bacterium | reverse complement strand
ACACTGGTTTCTTGGACCGCACAGGCGACGAGATGTTCACCTCTATGGAAGCTGGCCCGATGATCCGTAAGGGCGACATGAAGCAGTCCTCTTGGATTGCCGCCTATGAAGATTGGAACGTCGATATCGGTCTGGAATGTGGTCTGCAGGGCAGGGCGCAAATCGGTAAGGGCATGTGGGCAATGCCAGATTTAATGGCGGCTATGCTGGAACAGAAAATTGGTCATCTAAAAGCGGGGGCAAATTGCGCGTGGGTTCCAAGCCCAACGGCGGCAACTCTGCACGCGACCCATTATCATCAGGTCGATGTTTTTGCCGTGCAGGACGAACACAAAAAGCGGGGCCGTGCGGATATCAATGACATTTTGTCGATCCCCGTTGCTTCCAAGCCAAATTGGTCGCCTGAGGATATTCAGCACGAGCTGGACAACAATGCGCAGGGTATTTTGGGCTACGTTGTGCGCTGGATCGACCAAGGGGTTGGCTGTTCCAAGGTTCCAGACATCAACGATATTGGGCTGATGGAAGACCGCGCAACCCTGCGCATTTCCAGCCAACACATGGCCAACTGGATGCACCACGGTATTGTTGATGAGGCGCAAATTTTGGCAACGATGAAGAAAATGGCCAAGGTTGTGGACGAACAAAACGCGGGCGATGCGCTGTATGAGCCGATGGATGGGAATTTTGATACCTCCATCGCTTTCCAAGCCGCCCTTGAGTTGGTGATGGATGGCCGCAAACAACCGAGCGGTTATACCGAGCCGATTTTGCACCGCCGCCGTCTTGAAAAGAAAGCCTCTGCATGAGCCAATTAACCCGCCGCCCATGGGTTCCTGAGCATTGTGAAAACCGTGTTCAGACCCTTGCTGCTGAAACTCAAAGCCGCAGCAATGGTGCGGTGCAGGAGCGGTTGGACGGGCTGATTGCTGAGAACCGCAAAATCCACGAGCAGGATTGTTTCAACCTCAACCCTGCCGCCAATATTATGAACCCACGGGCGGAAGCGGCGCTCGCCACCACCCTCGGTTCGCGGCCTTCGCTTGGCTATCCGGGCGACAAATACGAGATGGGGTTGGAGGCGGTTGAGGAAATCGAAGTCATCGCCGCCGAACTTTGCGCCGAGGTGTTTGAGGCCGACTACGCCGAAATTCGCGTGGCCTCAGGCGCGATGTGCAATCTGTATAGCTTTATGGCGTTGGCAAAACCCGGTGACGCGATAATCGTACCGCCCGGTTCGGTTGGTGGCCATGTGACCCACCACGATGCGGGTTGTGCGGGGCTTTACGGTTTGGAAATCCATGAGGCGCCGATAAATGCCGATGGATATACGGTTGATCTCGATGGGCTGGCGGCATTGGCGGCCAAGGTGAAACCCAAAATCATCACCATTGGCGGCAGTTTGAACCTGTTCTCCCACCCCGTTGCTGAGGTGCGGGCGATTGCCGATAGCTGCGGCGCGAAGGTGTATTTCGATGCTGCCCATCAATGCGGCATTATCGCGGGGAAGGCATGGCCGAACCCGTTGAATGAGGGCGCCCACGTCATGGGCATGAGCACCTACAAAAGCCTCGGTGGGCCAGCGGGCGGCTTGATTGTCACCAATGATGCGGAAATCGCCGAGCGCCTAGACGCCATCGCATTCCCCGGCATGACCGCTAACTTCGACGCAGGTAAAACCGCAGCGCTGGCCATTACGATGTTAGACTGGCGCGAGCACGGCGCGGCCTACGCGAAAGCCATGATTGATGTCTCGGTGGCGCTCGCCAAGGCGCTGGATGCCCGTGGCGTGCCCGTTTATGGCAAAGCGCAAGGCTTCACCCAATCCCACCAATTCGCCATAGAAGCAGCCGCCTATGGGGGCGGACAAACGGCCTCCAAAAAACTCCGCAAAGCAGGGTTTTTGGCTTCGGGTATCGGCCTACCAATTGCACCTGTTGAGGGCGATATGAACGGGCTACGGTTTGGAACACCAGAAATCGTGCGCTGGGGCGTTGGGATCGAACACGTAGAACAATTGGCGGATTATATCGCGCGCGCACTGGGTGCAAACGACCCAAGCGGAATGGCGGAAGAAGTGGCAGCGTTTCGGGGGCAGTTTACGGAGATGCGGTTTGTGCGGTGAGGGGGGCTGAATGCCCCGTTAGGATTGTGTTTGCGGCTGGGCCGTCTTCGTATTGTTTTCCGGTTACGGCGGAGTAGAATTTTAGAGCTAGGTTGGATTGGGAGTTTTCTGATACGTTGAAGAGGGCGGAGGTCCAGCCGTTGAGAATGTCATTGCCGCCCTGCACATCATTCGCCGAAAAATTATCCGTCCCTCGATAGGAAATGACCGTTTCGCCTGAGCTGAGGGTGTAGGAGGCGGCGTAGAAACCTGCGGTTTTGGCAGAGCCTTGCAGTAGTGCTTCTTCAGCGTTTTTATTGATTGTTGCTGTACCGATTTGTGTGCCTTTAGCCTGCGATAAGCCTTTGATACCTGCACCGTATCCACGGTTATAAGAATCCATCGACAAGATGGCTAACATTAGGTCTTTTGAAATAGTCATACCTTTAACGCCTCACTGGCTGTCTCATGCCCATTATTGCTTGTTTTGCTTCACTAGATAAATCGAACCACATTTCATCTATAGTTTTTTGTTTCATCCACCCCAACACCCCCTCAACCACACCCTTCGTCACCGGCTCATCCGTCACCTGCAGCGTCACAGATTTCAGCCAATAACCCGCGCCAAAGCTTGCGCTTAGTTTGTTTGGGTTTACTTTTTCCACGCTGGCTGGGTTGTTGATGTCGCCGAATGTTACAAGCATCGGCAGGCGCTCGTGGGGAATGTCTACCTTTTCCCGATGGGCAATAATCAAGGGAGCCAAGACTTGATAATCCCGACGAACACCGCCAAGCGCCTGTTTATAAATGCCAAATATGTCGAGTTTCATATCCTCCCGCACCACCAGCGCGAACAGTTTTTGCCCTTGGCCAAGATCAACCACCACGGCCTCCCCCGTAAAACCAATGGCATGAACATTGCCCATAGAGCGCGGCCCAGAATAGGCATAGCGCACCTCAATAACACTCGAACCCGTTTTAATGCCGTCTGGGGTTTCCACAGTAACCGTAAATTTTTGATGCCAAGTGGTGGTGTCGGAAGTGCAGCCCGCAAGCAGCAGCAAGGCCAACAGCATGAGCCATTTGAGGTTTAGGTTTTTTAGCTCGGTGGGTAGCGTCGCAGTCATTGGTGAAATGCCCCGTTATGGATTGCGCAAGTTAAGCGCGGTTTCCTCTTGGCTATTGAATCTGATTTGTTGATTTGTGGCAAGGGGGAGGATTGCACAAGCCATGCATGCCGTTGCCAACGTCTATAATCTCCTACTCTCCACTTTGTCATCCTAGCTGTAGCGGGGATCCATTTTTACTCTTGTTCTGTGAGTGATTGTGGGATGGTTGTTGCGAGGCGAGGGGACACGTTGCGGTTCAGAATTTGTTGGTGGATGGATTCCCGCTGTAGCGGGAATGACAAGAGGAGAGTTTGGGGGTACACCAAAGGCTGTTTGAGAAAGATACCCACTAAGGAATGTCCGTGACGTTATTTGAAATATTGATGTTGATGGCGGCGGGGGTTGTTGGGGGGAGTGTAAATGCGATTGCGGGGGGCGGTACGTTTTTTACTTTTCCGGTGTTGATTGCCGCTGGGCTTGATCCGCTGACGGCGAACGCTTCTAATGCGGTGGCGATTTTCCCGGGTTCTGCGGCTGCGGTTCCGGCCTATCGGGAAGAATTACGGCGGGCTGAAAACCTCGTGCGGCGCGGGGTGATTGCTGCGTTTGGGGCCTTGCTTGGGGCAGGGATGTTGTTGTGGGCAGGGGGCGCGGCGTTTGCCAAGCTGGTGCCGTTTCTCATTTTTACGGCGACCTTGCTGTTCGCCTTTGGCCCCGCCATTCGTGGATTGGCTGAAAAAGCAAAATCACACTCTCCGTTTTTCAATGGGGCGATTGAGTTTTTGTTCGCGGTTTATGGCGGTTATTTTGGCGCAGGTTTGGGCATCCTGTTGATGGCATCGCTGACGATTGTTGGGGTGCGCGATATTCAAATGGCGAACGCCCAGAAGAACCTAATTTCGACGATTATCAGCACGATTTCAGTCTCGATTTTCATCTTCGCGGGGGTGATTGCGTGGCCTCAAACTCTAAGCGTACTGGTGGGTGCGGTTTTTGGCGGTTATATGGGGGCACGGGTGGCGCGAAAGGTTCCGGCGAGAGTTTTAAGAGCCGTTGTGATCTCGATAGGACTGGGGCTTTCGGTGTTTTACTTTATGAAATTATAAATCGTACTTATTGGTACTGTGAAAGCTGAATACAAAAAAGACGCAACCTAAGTCGCGCCTTTCGTATTCAAACTCATGTTCAAAATAAGAGGCTTATTCCGTTATGGACGCCAGTAAGTGAAATGGTCATGGACCGCTTCGCACTCGTAGGAGCCGCGCATATCGATAAGCGGTGCGCCTTTGGGAACCAGTGTCTTGATAGTTTCAAGATCAAGCTGTTCACGGAAGACAGCATGGCCCAAAGTGACGATAATAGCGTGGTATGCGCCGCCGTCGAATGGGTCGTCGATGATTGTCGTACCGCGCCCGCCTTCAAAGTGGTCGTCATCAGCGACTGGGTCGAAGTTATAAACGTCCGCGCCCTGTGCCCAGAGGTAATCCATCATCTTAAAGGTCTTGGAATTACGGGTATCGGGGCAATCTTCCTTAAACGAACGGCCTAGTACGAGAACGCGCTTATCTTTGAGCTTCTGGCCGTTGGATTCAAACAATTCCTCAAGCTTCTCAGCTAGGAAATAGGGAGTTTGCTCGTTAACAGAGCGACCAGCGGCCACAAGTTCCATAGAAAGACCGTGGCGACGGCCCGCATCGACCAAATAGTAGGGATCAACCGCAATGCAGTGACCGCCAACCATGCCGGGGCGATAGTGGTGGAAGTTCCATTTAGAACTAGCAGCGGCGATAACGTCAGATGCCTTAATGCCCATCTTGTCGTAAAGCATCATCAGTTCGTTCATCAATGCAATATTGACGTCGCGCTGGGTGTTCTCAAGAATCTTAGCGGCCTCTGCAACACGAATATTGGCGGCAGGAAAGAGGCCTGCTTTAACAACACGGCTGTATAATTCAACAAGGAACTCGGTCACAACTGGAGATGTGCCTGCCACTATCTTCTTGATATCAGCCAGTTTTCTGGTTGGGTCCGCAGGATTTATGCGCTCTGGAGAATAACCGAGATAGAAGTCGATGCCTTCTTTCATGCCAGACATCTCTTCCAATATCGGAAGGCATTTATCTTCGGTGGTTCCAGGATCAACGGTGGATTCAAAAATTACCACGCAGCCCTTCTTCATATTTGCGCCGATAGAACGGGAAGCGGAAAGGAGAGGGGTGTAATCAGGGCGGTTACGGCTGTTCACGGGGGTTGGTACGCAGACCAAAATAGCGTCCGCGTCTTTAAGAACCGCAGCATCAGCCGTGTACTCAGCATCGGCTTCACGTAACTCTGCAGATGTTACTTCCCCTGTGCGGTCAATACTATGCTTCAACTCATCAATCTTGGCAGTGTCGATATCGAGGCCGATTGATTTACTATTCTCGGAGAAGCCGCAAATAAGTGGCAGGCCGACATAACCAAGCCCAACAACAGCAACACGAGCGGTTACTGGATCGGGGAGAGCAACGGGCTCTTCGGTTAGTAATTTAATGGTGTTGGATTTGTTAGCTGTTGAATTGGGCTGAGCCACTTCAACACTCTCATTGAGTTCTACAGATAAATTCATAGTCGCCCCTGATTGATTATTCACGCCCTTAATATGAGAGATATAATGGGAGGGGAGTCCTTATATAAACCTAATCGTTTTGGACAACATTGGCTTATGCTTAGCAAAATATGAACAGAGTCGTAGATGGATGGTTTTGTTTATAGCGCGTTAACTTTGTTCGCTGAAACAGCGTAAATATTTGGTTAAATCATTGATTAAAGTGCATTTTCTTTGACCGCGTTAACGTTCTGCTCAACTGCTTGCCCTCTATATACCTGCGAGCTGGGGCGGCTCATTGGGGCTCCCTTGAAATTATTATGAAGAGCGCAGGATAACTGCACTCACGTATGTAAGGTGTTAAATGCAAGCGATAACAACCATAGAATGGCTGTTTGGATTACTCGTTCTGGTCGTGTTTACGAACCGGTACGTTTATGGCTCGCTATTGCGTATTGCCGATAAGCGCACCGATGTTGACTATAATGTAGATCCAGAAGAATGGCCGAGCGTTGCTATCGTGGTTCCCGTGTTTTGCGAAGGGGAGAGCGTATTGCAAACGGCAGCTTCCTTTAACGCTGTTGATTACCCCCGCGACAAATTACAGGTGGTCTTCGTTGATGATAAATCAACCGACGATACTTATGAGTACCTTCAAGAAGCCTGCCGTTTATATCCTTGGATGAGGCTTATCCAAAATAAGAAGAATATGGGCAAGCGTTTGGGTATTAAGAATGCAGTTCTTGATATTGATAGCGATCTTATCATGTCTGTTGATAGTGACGTTATTGTTGACAGTAATGTTGTGCGCGAATTGACCCGTCACATGTATTCTACTGGTGCGGATGCGGTGGGCGGTTGCGTATTTGTTTCCAATGCAAAAGAAACATGGCTTACCCGCATGCAGGCCGTTAAATATTGGGTGGGCTATCAGTTCCTCAAAAATGTTGAAAACGCTTACAGCCATGTGATGTGCTTGTCGGGTTGTTTGACCCTCTATAAGCGCGAAGCGTTGCTTGCCGTTGATAAGGATGTGGAAAGCCGTACCTTCTTGGGTGATGAAGTGAAATACGGTGAGGATCGCTTTCTAACACGTAAACTTGTTGAGCGTGGCTTTAAAACACGTCTTTGCTTCAGTGCTCGTTGCTTTACAAAAGCACCTACTGGTATGGGGGCTTATTTGAACCAACAGCTTCGCTGGCGTCGTTCAAATATGGTGGATTTGATTACGGCCATCCCGCACCTGAATAAGTTCAATCTGTTTGTGCTTATTCACTACGTGTCTATGGGTGCTCTACTATTCTTCTACCCATTATTTCTATTGGCAAAAACGTTCGAAATGCAATTTGTCATGCCTATGATTTGGCATGGTTTGTTGGTCACGATTTTCGCGATTGCTTACGAATTTAACAAGAAAAGCCTTCCAGAATTTGCTCAAACTTCGGGCCTTTGGTTCATTGCAATGGCGGCCGTATTTCCGGTGATTTATCTCACAATGACACCGCTTGGCATGTTCACATTGGGTACAACCTCATGGGAAACCCGTGGTGGGAAGAAGTCTGATAATGCTGGAATTTCTGGTGCAGCTGATCTCGATTTGAGCGCACTAAGTGGCCAAGAAGGGAGCGCAGCATGAGCGCACGTCCACTCCTGACGTTAATTGATCGCCGCGCGGATGCCGTGCCGATTCATGCATTTCTCGTTGGTAAACGTCTCGGAAAAGCGAGTGATGTTTTCAAACGTAAAGATGAAGCAATTAAGTGTGATCATACGAATTCTCTTTCGGATGCTGTTGAAATCGTAACAGCTCAGGCGAGAACATTACCCTTTGATTGTGTCTTGGTTGATGCACGCGATAATGATGATGACAGTCTACTCCATATTGTGAATATGGCGACGCTGGGTGGTGCGAACCTACTTGCTGTTATTGCCCGTCCTGAAGATATGGAAATGCTAGAAAATCTACCTGGTGTTCATCGGGTACTGCAAGACCCAGTAGGGGCGAAAGAGGTAATCTCTATAATTCTTGAATCTCTTCCTGAGAGTGATGAGATCATTGAAGATGTGATCGTTACGCAAGATGTTGCGGATGAAGATTTTGTGCCAGCAGATTATACCATCCCTGCTGAAGCAGTGATTGAAGTTACTGATGCTCCAGTTGAAATGGAGCCAGATGATGCTACGGCAGAGCAAGATGTTGTAGAAGTAAAATCTGAGGTGACAAAGGGATTTGAATCGTCTCTTTCTAAGCTACAGGAAGTTGATCAAGGCATTTGGCAACGGTTCGTTCCGTTGGCGAACTTTGTTTATAAAAAGCTCGCAATCCTCGTTCTCACGGCTTTGTTTCTCACTTTCATGTCCTATGGGGCGATGATTGTATTTTTCCTTGGGTCGTCGAGTTGGTCGTTACCGTTTGAACTGTCAAAAGGGCATAAGCTGGTTGAGAAGGTTGAGCGGGACCTCTCGTCTATGAACCTGCGTCGAAATGGCATCAGCCAGGACCTCACGAGTGCTAATCAAGAAAAAAGTGCAGCCCTTCGCAATACCCGTGATGGGGAGTTACAACTCATCTTGAGCAAGCGGACGATCGAAGAAGAGATTGTTATGCAAAAAGAAGAGCATACAACGATCGAAATGCAAATTACGCGGTACAAACAGGTCATTAAAGACTTTACTAAACTGAACGGTAACGGGAAGTTTGCCCGCAGTCTAAAGGGTGCTTACTCAAAGCGCTTAATCACACGGAACACGCTAAACAGCGGTACGCTCGCTGTGCTTGAGACGATGCACCGCATTGCGACATTACAAAACGAAACAGCTATGAAGCGCCTTGATTTGCACCGTGTCGAAGGTCGTTTGAGCTTTTTGAATTCATTGTTGATTGAAGTGGATAAACCTGAAATTGGGGCCATTACTTCACCAAGTTCCGATCTGGCTCATTTGGCCCGTGAAGCTATCCAAGCTAAGAATATAATTGCGACCTCTAAGAGCGCTGTGAATTCTGCTGAGAAACGTATTTCTCGGCTAGAAAATTCCCTCGGATTGATCTCATCGAATATCAATTCTTTGGAAGCAACACCTGCAGCGCGGGCAATTCAGTCGCCAGTTATGGTTCTGTTCGTTCCTTACACGAACGCCGATAAGGTGTTTGAAGGACAGCCGCTCTATAGCTGTGCAGTTTCAATCGTTTGGTGTTCTGAAATCGGTAAGGTTGGCGCGCAATTAGCCGGTGAAACTCCGGGCGTTCATCCGCTATTTGGCAAGCCATTACGCGGCACATTTGTCGAAGCAAAATTCTTTAATCCACGCTCAGTAACTGAAGACCTCATACATGCGGGTAGCCCGCCAATGGGCTTTTAAAATGACGTATGTGTCCAAGGTAAATTCAATGTTGTTGTTTGGCGTATCTTCTTTGAAGGTTTCTCATAAAGGTTTGAGTCTGGGACTTCTTTGTCTTGGTCTTAGTGCTTGTAATAGTACAGGGTTGGATGCTTCAAAACTGAAACTCGAATCTTCTGATGTGGCCATCGCCACTGTTAAAAAGTCATCTGACAAGACAGTGATTTCTGAGCACGCTTTTGTTGCGCCACTCAAAACGAGTGTGAAGCGCGTAAAGCCGCGTAGCAATGGAGAAGCTTTGGCCGCAGCATTCCGTTCAAACTCTGAGTTTTATCGCGGTACAGGGGAGATAAAGCAGGAATTGTCTTCCCGTTGTCGTCGGATACTCTCTGATACGGGAATTGAAACGGCCTCACTTCGTTCTCCCACTGTTAGCGCAAACCTTACTTCAGATTATGATTATGGGTTCGGTGCGAGCTATGATTTCATTGATCTGAAGCGCGCTAATTTGAAAGAAGAATTGGCGTTAGCGCGATGCTTGCGCAGTTCACTTAGTATAAAGCTTACGCAGTTGATGGTGACTTCTTCTCAGTCATCAACACGCGCAGGATATTTAGCGCGGGCTAGAATTTTGCGTAAAAATCGCTCGGAATTTCTAAAAATCAAGCGCGCAATATCGAATGGCCTAAACCGGGGAGTGTTGACGGTGTCTCGTGCAAGTAGTTTGCGTCAGCATCTAAATCAGGCGATGTCTGCTGAGGCACGAGCACGGTCTGAAGCAAGCCGTAGGATGATTGTGGATCGAATATTGAAGAAAAATTTCCGAGCATTGGATCATAGGATTGTTGCCTCTGAACGCCGGGTCCATGACATTCAAGAGCGCATGCGTACGGTTGATGCGTTTAAATTACGTGGGAGCATTAGTTATAATATTCATAATCAAGGCGACCCAACAATCGTTAGGGCTGAATCTGCAGGAGTAACCGGGAAGGTGAAATTATCAATTCGCCTTGGGGCCTTTTCGAAGCGCCGCCATAACTTGGAACAGATTTCTCGTGAGGCTCGCGTCGATGGTTACTCAGAAGCGGAAAGCGGAGCTTTCTGGCGTACAAATCAAATGGTTAGTGCAAATCAACAAATGATATCTGGATTGCGTAAGCAACGGGTGGATGTTAACCGGGCTCTTACTCAAGCTCGACACAATACGGTGAACCCTGGTGTTGAATATGAAGAAGAGCTGCTGCCAGCTCGTATCCGAGGACGTATTGATGCAATAAATTTAACGGCTACAATGGCCGGGATTGATGCAACGATTGCGGACATGAAGTCTATGAACTCTAAGCTTCGTTACCAACAGTAAATCAAAATTCTTTCTTGGCCTTGAAACTCGTGCTCGAGTTCACCACATTTGCTCTGTAATCATGGACGGCAATGAAAGGTGAATTGTGTGACTAAGAATATTGTGAAGCTGTTTCAATCACCCGTTGAATTCGAGACATTTGGCATAAATTCTCTCGCCTATGTTCGTCCCGTTATGAGCGATGATATCAATGCTCAATTTCCCCAGGGGCCAGAATTGCCTGAAGGCTTGGATTTGTGGGCGTTATTTGGTGCTGATGGCCAACCGATTGCTGTTGCTGATGAAAAATCAGATTTGCTACTTAATGCTGAAGAGTTGGACCTGCTTACGGTTGGGGTACAATAAGCCAGGGAACACCTTATCAGGCTGCGCTGGCGCTTTCTTGTGCTGTCAGCAGGCTGTAGATCGCGTCAGGATCAGAAGCATGACGGATGCTTGCAAGAGTTGCTTGGTTCCGCAAAACACGAGCGATACGCGACAGGGCTTTCAGGTGGTCTGCACCAGATCCTTCAGGGGCTAAAAGCATAAAAGCTATATCGACGGGTTGCTCGTCCATTGAGTCAAATTCAACTGGCTTCGCGAGTTGGGCGAATACGCCGACGATGCGATCAATCCCAGCAATTTTACCATGGGGAATTGCGACGCCATTGCCAACGCCTGTTGAGCCAAGATGCTCGCGCTCAAGCAAGGTTTCAAATACGGCCTGTACGTCCACACCTAGTTGAGCTGCGCCAGCTTCTGCCAACTCTTGAAGCAGTTGCTTCTTGGAGTTTGGTTTTAAATTAGCCAGAATACTGTCTGGCGAGATGATGTCGTTAAGTTCCATAAAAGTGCCCTCCGCCTAAGCGGGTCTTTCAATTTCAATCATTCGTTTTACGATAGTGTACTTGGTCAGCTTGATGGTGTTGACGATGGATCAACCCAACCTATGTTTCCGTCCGTTCGGCGGTAGACCACGTTTACTGCCCCATTTGCAGCATTCTTGAATACATTTACCGGCTGATCCATCAATTCCAACTGCATGACCGCCATGGCTACAGTTTGGGTTCTAACAGTCATTGAGCTTTCGGCAACCACTAATGGAGCGAAATCCTCTTCCAGTTCTTCGTCCTCTGCAGGAGTGGACATAACGGCGTAGGCTGCAGCATGTTCTTGTCCGCTGTTGCCGTTCTTGTGTCCTTTAAGCTTCCGTTTGTAACGACGCAAGCGTTTTTCGATGCGCTCTGCGGCTTTATCAAAGCTCGCATGGGCATCAGCTTCACGGGCGCTGGCTTGTAGCATGATGCCAGAATCTAAGTGTAACATGCAGTCTGTCGAGAAAAAGGCCCCTTGTTTTTCCATATTCACATGGCCTGAGTACCCGTGGCCAAAATATTTATCCACAGCGTCAGCTATACGCCCTTCGATCCGACCTTTGAGACTATCACCAATATCCATGTGCTTGCCGGAAATACGAAGTGTCATATGTTTCATCCTTCTTAAGGGGCGGATTCTCTCTAGGGGAATTCGCTGTGTGGTGTTTCAAGAAGATACTACAATGGACTTAGGGGGAGAGGAAAGGTTGACAAAGCACTTTTTACGTCAGCCCAGATATTGAGTGATTCAGTTTTCGTTATCGGCCAGCAGCTTCCTTTGCCCGCTTCTCGCGGCGACGCTGGACTGAAGAAGGGATATTCATTGCGTCACGGTATTTAGCGATTGTACGCCGAGCTATTTCAACACCAGAAGCTTTCAGTGCGGCTACAATTGCATCGTCGCTTAACACCGCATCGGATTTTTCACTATTGATCATGTCGCGGATTTGGTCTCGGACAGATTCTGATGAGTGCCCTTCGTCATTCTCTGAGCTGTTAATGGTGGTGGTGAAAAAGTATTTTAACTCAAATAAGCCACGCGGGGTCATCATATATTTATTGGTGGTGACACGGCTGACAGATGATTCATGCATTTCAATTTCATCCGCCACCATCCGCAAAGTTATCGGGCGTAATTTTCGAACCCCATGCACCATAAATGCGTCCTGTTGTTTAACAATCTCGCGGGCAACTTTGAGAATTGTCTGGGCTCGTTGATCCAAACTCTTCGTGAGCCAATTAGCTGATTGTAAACATTGTGCAACGAAGTCTTTGCTGTTCTCGTCATTTAATTTATTGCCGACTTCGGTGATGTAGTTATTGTTGACCAACACGCGGGGAAGGGTGTCAGTGTTTAGTTCTATTATCCATGCTCCGTCAGGAGCCTCTCTCACCAAGACATCTGGAACCACATGTTGGATTGGGTCAGCATCAAATGCTGTTCCGGGTTTAGGGTCTAAGGTTTGAATTTCCATCAAGACATCGTGCAAGTCTTCCATGTCGAGATTGGTGATTTTCTTAAGGGTTGCAAAATCGCGTTTGCCGAGGAGATCGAGATTATCAATAACTTGAGCCATTGCGGGATCTAAATGATCTTTGTTTTTGAGTTGTAGTCTTAAGCATTCGGCCAAATTTCGTGCGCCAATTCCAACCGGATCAAAGCTTTGTAGTAGATCGAGTGCTGCTTGAGCCTGCTCTTCTGGGCAATTTAGTCGCTCGGCAATCGCCATGATTTCAATGCGCAAGTACCCCGCATCATCAAGGTTATCAATCATGTCTGTAACGATAAAACCCATTTCTGGCGATGTACCTGCTATAGCCAGTTGTCCCATAAGATGGTCGCGGAGGGTTTCCTTTGTTGCCGTGTAGTCGGCGATTTGTTGATCGTGAGAAGTGCCCGCACCTGTAACTTGTAACCCACCTGTAGACACGCTGTTATCATAGGCTTCTTTATTTTTGGCGTTTTCTTTAGTGCGGTCGCTGTAATCTGGTTCATCAGGGTAAACGTTTTCGATGCTGGTTCCAATGTTCTCCGAAAGGCTTTTGGCGCTTGTTTCGAGATCATTGTTGCTCGTTAGATCAGGCACTGTGTCACTGAATTCTGTTGTTTCTGATGGTTCAGTACTGCGATTGTCAGTGTCTTGGCCGTCTATTCGTACATCCCGTTCTAGAAATGGATTGCGTTCAATTTCATCCTCTACGAAAGCTGCCAACTCGATGTTAGAGAGGGTCAGCAGCTTGATCGACTGGCTTAACTGCGGAGTCATCACAAGGCTTTGGCCTTGGCGCATCGCTAGTTTTTGCTGGAGGCTCATTTGCTGAATACCTTATCTTAGCCACATCATGAATGGGCAAGTTTCATGCCAGTTCTATTTTGATACGGATAATATATCAAGAAAGGCTGGCTAAAGTGTAAACTGATCGCCCAAATAGAGGCGGCGAACATCGGGATTATTAACAATCTCTTGCGGGCGACCATGGGTGAGGACTTCGCCAGAGGCGATGATATAGGCGCGATCAATGAGGCCAAGAGTCTCACGAACATTATGATCTGTAATTAGTACGCCGATACCGCGTTTAGTTAAATGGCGAACGAGGTTTTGAATGTCGCCAACAGCAATGGGATCAACGCCTGCAAATGGTTCGTCGAGCAACATGAAAGCTGGACGTGAGGCGAGGGCGCGGGCAATCTCAAGCCGCCGTCGCTCGCCCCCTGAAAGGGCGATCGAAGTGGATTTACGTAGATGTGTAATTTTGAATTCATCGAGCAGGGAATCCAACTGTCGCGCCTGTTCTTTCTTGCTTTTCTCGATAACCTCCAGCACGGCCTTGATGTTGTCTTCAACAGAAAGGCCGCGAAATATAGAGGCTTCTTGCGGTAGGTAGCCAATGCCAAGGCGGGCACGGCGGTACATGGGCATTTTTGTAACGTCATGGCCATCTAGCTCAATCGTGCCAGCGTCCGGCCTAACAAGCCCTGTGATCATGTAAAAGCAGGTGGTTTTACCCGCACCATTAGGGCCAAGAAGACCAACGGATTCACCGCGTCGTACCCCAAGGCTTGCGCCATCCACAACTGTGCGTTGTTTATAGGTTTTCTTTAATCCTCTAGCCAGTAATACACCATCGCGCGAGCGTGGTTGGCGTCGGGTTTTGTCCTCAGCAATAACAGCGGGTGAAGCAGGAGAGGTGGGTTCTACCTCGTCCTTCTTTTTCTCAAGAGCTGCTTTAGAGGGGAGGTAAGGGCGCTTCAAAGTAATATGCTCTATTTCTTTTTCTTGGCAGAACTTGGAGTGAAAATAGACTTAACTCGGCCGCCGCTAAGCACAGCTTTGTTGGTTTTCAAATTGGCAACAAGTTTATTACCTTTAGCAATATTTTTGCCCTGACTGATAACAACCTTGCCAGTGAGAATAACGATATCAGTTTTCACGTCGTAGGTGCCATTATCGGCGACAACTGTATTGTCTTTGGAGGTAACAACCAGTCCGCCTGTCATCACCAGTTTGTCCATATCTCCTTGACCACCACTGCCACCTTTCACGTAGTGGACAGTTAGTTTGCTGGTGGTGATGAGGCTGGAGCCTTGGCGCACTTTTACGTTGCCTTTGAACACCGCTTTGGATTCTGCATCAACCACCTCTAACTCGTCGGCTTCTATTTGGATGGGATCTTTGCTGTTGCCCTGAAAACCCTCGAAGGCTTTACCTGACACCTGCGCGTTCGCGGGTGCGGATATCAATATCATTGCTAGGTATACCGTTGAGAAAATGAGCGTGAGTGTTCTTATTAATTTCATGAGAAAATGCCCCTAATTTGTTTTGTTATCAGCCGGAGGTTTTACACCTCTTGAAATGGGCCTTTTGATGATCATCTTAACACGTTTTTTGAAAATAATGCGCTTGCCGTTGTCTTTTACAGACATTGAATCTGCTGAGATGTTTGTGTCGCCTGAAACAACCGTTACGGGTTTGCCCGTTTCCATTGTCCCTGTTTTAATGTTTATATTGGCTTCTTCCATGTTGATATCCATACCGCGCGCGCCTTTGATTTTCACATTGCTGCGCAGGAACATCGTTTCGTCATTTGTATTGTAAATGCCATTATCGGCATTGATTAGAGCAAAACCCTTAGCGTCCATTGGCAGTTTGGCATCAATAATTTCTAGCTCGATAATGCCTGGTTTTGTAAGGTCTTGAATGGCCTTTTCTGCTTTAACATCATAGGGTTGGTTGTTTTTATCAAAGCCCGTCATTGTCGGTTTGTCCATGACAAGTTTGCCATCCTTCAACCCAACGTTCTTGACGCTGATATCGGATGCTTCGGGCAACGAAATAAGGGTAGATACGACAAAAAATATTGTGATAGCGATGGCCGCTAAGGGAAACAGCTTTTTAAGAAGGGAGACATATAGCGTATGATTGCGGGCTTGTTTGAAGTCACCATCGGTTCGTTTGTTTGCGTATTCTTGCACGTGAGGTGATTGAGGAATTGCAACAGATGTCAAAATACCAAGCCTTCCTTTATTATTTTATTGAATACGCGCCAAAGCCAAGACCTAATAAAGGGCATCAATGCGGTGAATTTACGATCACTGATTCTCGATTTTAGGAGTGGGCAAAAATATCGGTCTCATCCCATCCCGCTAAATCGAGAAGACATCGGTTGGGCAAGAATGTAAAACACTCCTGCGCCATCTCTAATCGACCTTCTCGTTCAAGCCTTTTGAGGAGTTCCTTACGCAAATCATGCAAATATAAAACGTCTGATGCAGCGTAGGATAACTGCGCCTTGGTCAATGTTTCTGCTGCCCAATCCGAGGATTGCTGAACTTTTGAAAGGTCAACATTGAGCAATTCTTGGGTAAGGTTTTTCAAACCGTGGCGGTCGGTATAGGTGCGGGTCAGACGGGAGGCGATTTTGGTGCAGAAGTTGTTGTCTGAAAGCGCTCCAAAAGCGTGGTAAAGAACGGCAATGTCAAAGCGACCAAAGTGATAGATTTTTGTGACTGACTTATCTTTGAGCAACTTCTCAATATTGGGCGCGCTTGTTTGGCCTTTTGTGATTTGCACAACGTCTGCCGTTCCATCGCCTGGAGATAGTTGCACAACGCAGAGTCTATCTCTGTGAGGTTTTAACCCCAATGTCTCAGTGTCGATAGCCACACTATCGCTGTAGTTTGAAAGATCAGGCAGGTCGCCTTGATGAAGCCGGATTGTCAAATCGAATCTCAATTAAAAAGTGAATTTCATCCTTCATGCCAAAGAAAGGAGAAAAAGCAAGGTTTATGGGAGATTTACGGAGTGCATTCTAGGAGCGTCGTGGGCGGATGCTTAACTTTTGGCTTGATTTGATTGAGAAAAACCGCTCAATTTAGGGCTTGATTGAAAATGATCACTCACAAAGAATCCAAGGTATGCTAGAATGATTAGCCAAGAACTCAACGACAGCCTTACGAAAGTAGGACCAACAACGGATGCGGGCGAGGTGTTGCGGCGCTATTGGCAACCGGCGGCATTGGCTGATGAATTGAATGGTGGGCGGCCTGTCGTTCCAGTAAAATTACTAGGCGAGGAGTTGGTTTTGTTCCGCGATAACAGCGGTGGACTTGGCTTAATGGGCCGTCATTGCCCGCACCGTGGTGCAGATATGTGCTTTGGCCGTTTGGAAGATGGCGGCCTACGTTGCCCATTTCATGGTTGGAATTTCGACCGCACGGGGCAATGCATTGAACAACCCGGCGAGCCTGAGGGCAGCCAGATGTATAAGAATATCAAAGCGAAGTCTTACCCTGTGGTAGAGCGTGCCGGTATTATTTTCGCCTATATGGGTCCCATGGATGAGGGAAGCGAACCGCCGGAGTTCCCAGATTTTGATTGCTTTCGTGCGCCGGATACTCATGTGTTTGCATTCAAAGGGCTTTGGAATTGCAATTGGTTGCAGGCATTAGAAGTCGGTATCGACCCTGCCCACGCGTCGTTTTTGCACCGCTTCTTAAAAGATGAAGACCCGAAAGACAGCTACGGAAAACAATTTCGCGGAGTGGCGGCGGATACGAACATGCCGATATCGCAGGTGTTGCGGGAATATCCACGTCCTGAAATCCAAGTTGATGAAACGGATTATGGCCTTCGTCTTACGGCCTTACGCCATATGGAAGGCGGTTTGACTCACGTTCGCGTGACGAACCAAATATTTCCTGAAGCAATCTGTATTCCTATGTCACGGGAGATGATGATCACTCAATGGCATGTGCCGATTGATGATGAGACTTGCTATTGGTACTCGATCTTCACGAGCTTTACCGAGCCCGTTGATAAAGACAAAATGCGAGAGCAACGTTTGAAAGAGCACACGCTGCCAGATTACGCACCACTCAAGAACGCCAGCAATAACTATGGCTACGATCCTAAAGAGCAAGACGAGATGACCTATACGGGCATGGGTTTGGACATCAATGTTCACGACCAATGGGCTTGTGAATCCATGGGAACCATTCAAGACCGCACGGATGAACATTTGGGCAAAACCGATGTGGCGATAATCAAATATCGCAAGATGTTGCGGGCTGCGATTGCCAGCATCAAAGAGGGGAATACGGATGGCCTGCCGATGATGGGGAAGGGAGCTAAAAACATTCAAGGCCCAGTCTCGGTTGATGCTATAGGGGAGACTTCGGACTGGAGTGGCGCTGCAGGAGAGCGGGACGCCTCGCGTCGTACTGAGTGCCCTTGGGATGCGACGATTACAACATGAGGAAGAGTATTGACGAGAAAATTAAAGCAGGTTTCCTAGCTCAAAAAGGGTTGCTTTCAAGTGCTGACGTGAAGTCTGCAACAAAGCTGGTGAAGGCTTTAGAGGATAGCTCTGTTGAAACAATTCGCCTTGTCTTCACAGACCAACACGGGGTGTTACGGGGTAAGACCATCGTTGCTGACGCGCTGGCCTCAGCCTTTGCAATGGGCTTGGGTGCGCCCTCGACACTATTGTTGAAGGACACGTCTCAACGCACTGTATTTCCGATATGGACAAAGGATGCTGGTGTTGGTTCTGGCCTGATGCAAGGGGCATCGGATTTGTTGATGGTTCCTGATCCATCGACTTTTACTATTTTACCTTGGGCTCCACATTCCGCATGGGTTATGTGCGATACGGTATTTCATTCTGGCGAGCCAATTTCATTTTCTCCACGAACAGTGTTGAAGACTGCACTGGCTAAGTTGGCAGATAAAGGCCTCTCCATGTTTGTTGGACTTGAGGTTGAGTTTAGTGTTTTTGAATTGGCGGATGAGGATGGTGATAATGCCACTCTCAATGCGCGGCCACTTGATGGGGCGCATCATTTTCTAACGGAACACACCTACGACAAACACGAACCGTTAATGGATGAATTGCGCCGTACTTGCCAAGAAATGGGGCTTCCTATTCGTTCCATGGAAGTTGAGATGGGGCATGGGCAGTTCGAGTTTACATTTGACCCTGATACACCTCTAGCCCACGCGGACAACATGATTATGTTCCGCACCATGGTAAAAGCGGTTTGTGCCCGCGAAGGTCTACACGCTACATTCATGTGCCGCCCGAGGGTGGAAAAAGCTGCATCAAACGGCTGGCATTTGCACCAATCTATTTTGGATGCAAAGAGCGGTAAAAATCTGTTCATGCCGAACAAGGCGGGGGAGCTAACCCCGCTTGCGAATAACTGGATTGCTGGGTTGTTAAAATATGCAAAAGAAAGCTGTTTGCTCACCACGCCCACGGTTAATGGCTATAAACGTTACCAACAATTTCAAATGGCTCCAGACCGGATTCAATGGGGCATTGATAACCGTGGCTCAATGGTTAGAGGCTTGATGAAACCTAAGGATGAGGCAAGTCGAATTGAAAACCGTGTAGCGGATACAACAGCCAATCCATACTACTTTTTTGCATCGCAAATTCTCGCAGGTTTAGCCGGTGTAGAAGGTGATTTGAAAGCGCCGCCACCGGTTGAAACGCCTTATGATGGCGGCCAAGAAGCATTGCCAAAAAGCTTGATTGAAGCGGTGGATGCTTTCGAGAAAAGCAAGCTTTTCCGTAGGGAATTGGGAGATGATTTTGTCGATTATCTAACCCACATCAAACGGGCGGAATGGGAGCGATATTTAATGACTGTTTCTGAATGGGAACAGCAAGAATATTTCCATCTTTTTTAGTCATGCCTCATTTTATTATTGAACATTCCAAGGTTCTCGAAAGCCAAGATGATATTCAAAAAGCTTTGAATGTTGTGTTGGAAGTTGGAGCAAGTTCTGGGGTGATGAACCGCGAAGATATTAAAGTTCGCCTTCACCCTTTTGAACACATATTACACGGGGATGGCACGACAAGTTTTATCCACGTGACTGTGCGGTTGTTATATGGTCGCACGGATGAACAAAAAGAGGCGTTGGCAGTTTCTTTGCGCGACGGGTTGGATGGGGCTTTCCTAAAAGTTCAATGTATCAGCATTGATGTGCAGGATATGAACCCTGCTGCCTACAAGAAGCGATTGTTGAACTAGCGTAAAACACTGTGTGCCCGATTGCACATTTTCGTGATCTACAGCATGATAATTACTCCATGGGCACATGACACATGGAGTGATGACGTGAATACGATTTTTATTATTGATAGCCATAAATTATTCGCCCGTGGGTTGGAGCTGTTGCTCGCCTCGATTCCTGGTGACAACGCAGTCACGTGTTTTGATAATCCAGGTACTGCAACGATGAATTTGCTTGCTGGGAATTCCAACCCGACACTATTTATTGCTGAATTTCTAAGGCGTGGGCCATGTGGTTGCGGTTTAATAAAGCAACTGCGCGCGCTCTGCCCGCAGGCAAATGTTTTGAGTGTTTCAAGTTTTGAAAATCAAAATGATAAAGCCATCGCAATGGAGGCGGGTGCGGCTGGGTTCTTCGACAAAAGCTCAAGTGCGGAAGCTATGTTGGATACTGTTGCTCAACTGCTTTGTTCAGAAACTCTGGTTTCAAACCTAAAAAACATTGATGAGATCAGCCCCGAAATAACGCTGACAACCCGCCAGCAAGAAGTTTTGTGTTTAGCTTCTAAGGGGTATTCAAATAAAGAGATCGCGCGTTTTTTGGGGCTGTCACCCGAAACAATTAAGTCTCATTTGGCTGCCGTGTTCACCCGTTTGGGAGTGTTGAACCGCATAGAGGCAATGGATTTTGTCCGCTGCAACGGGATTTTAACAACGAACTAGCGTCCCATCCCCCACTTGGGGGATATACAAAAACAGGTTTGGGGCTGACATTTAGACCACGGCGAACTGCGACTAGAATCGCAAATTCGCAATTACTTGCAACGATAGCGGCGCTTTGCAGTCGTTACATCAGGAAGGAAACGGCAATGCTTATCCAATCGGGAGAGAGCTTAACCTCAACACCTACTTCACGTATGTGTGGGCTATGGATTGTTCGAGACTTTGCCCTTCGCTCTTGTTTAGCAAGCGCAATCGTGGCGACTAGTTTCACTTCTGTATCTGCGCAAGACGTGCCGATTATCACTCCTGGTAACATGGCTATGACAGGTTTTTCTAAGACCTATATACCAAATTTCGATGCAGGATTACTGCCTGGAGTTGACCCCGTTGATGA
>JAZGEY010000047.1:0-61486 GCA_036478985.1 Rhizobiaceae bacterium | reverse complement strand
TCAATCCGCCCACCGCGCGCGGTAGCCTTCATCAAAGCTTGCTCTACAGAAGTTTGTACGGGCTTCACTACAGGGTCTTTACGAGACTCAATTTCTTCGTACAGGCTATTTACATCCGTGATTGAGTTTTCCGAATTGAGTGCATAGTTCGTTGAGAGGGCTGTATTAACGTCTGCGCTGTTAAAACTCTTCAACCGCTGCGCCAAGCTGGGGCCAAGATCATGCCTCGTTGCAATAATGGCGGCATGATCAACTCCCTTCATTTCAACGATTCGTAATAAATCCAACTGGCCTAAAGTTTTTGAAGCGCTTAAGACAGACGCCGAGATGCTTAGTGGTTCCAATGAAATATAAAGGACTATCGCCCGTGGAGCATATTCGCATGTGGAAATAAGCTGGGCAACGCGTTGTTTTGTATGCGTACTAACCGCACCAATTAAGAGATAGAAGGCTTCTTTGTATTGATCAATTGAAAGGTGGTTATGAGTTGAAGAATCGCAAAACCGGTTTGTTGCTAGCAACAACAAGTCATTCCTTGTCATGGGCTCATTGCCTAAAGGGATACTAGGAGCGGGGTGAACCGCTGCGGCGGTTGTGTTTTGAAGGTGCGGTTGCGCGGCTTGCATGAATGTTGCTTTCAATTGGTCGTTCTTGCGCCAACCATGCCCTATAAAGCCTTAGCAATCTGTTAACCATAAACGCTCATGCTAAAAATTCATTGTTTAATTGTGGGGTAAAATTGTAGGCATCTACAATTAGGAGCGAGGCTGAGATGGCTGACATTCTAAACCTTGTAGGTAGGAGCGGTGGTCAACACTTTCGCCAGACCGATAAGAACGCATGCTTGGAATTGAGTGCAGAAATTATTATATTTCCAGGCGTTCGTTATGAGCATTCCGAAAAAATACCTCAAAGCTCCGCTAATTCGAGCGGCCGAAATAGCCTTAAGACTCCGGCTGAGTAGTTCTTTCCTCAAGAATATTGAACTGCTCGCACTTGGCCTTACTCAAAAATTGGTTGAGTTTCTCTTTCCAACTGCCATCAGGCTGTAGTGCGCGTATCAACACAAATCCCTCATTAGAATCTGATAAAGTAAGAACCGCTTTTTCAATTTCATCAGGTGGGTTTTTACGCAGTTGTGCCATTTGCACTGAATTTACGACAATCAAGAACAAATGCCGATCAATGGAGGTGCGATCATTGAAACTATAAATATTACGCCCTTGGCGGTCAAAAACGGCAACTGACCAAAACGGTAAATCACCTATTGATTCTACGCTTAATGGGGCCTTCTCTAGATCGAAACGACAGGCAGCAACACCAAATGTTGGGTCCACTAATGGTAGGATGGACTCTGATTGCCCTGGTAGGGCAACGATGGTGAATTTCCACGGCTCACCTATTTGCTCTAGTGTGGCCCAAGCATCTTTGGTTGCATAAGATGGGATCAGAAAAATGATGAGTAGGTGAACAATACCTGCCAATACTACGCCGATCAGACTTGTGTAAAATAGCCTTTTCACGATTTACACTCCAACAGGTTGATAGAGGGCATTCCAGGGTCAACAATGCCGCGGGTGCTGGTAATAGGGCTATCGTACAATCTTAGAATAAGCTGAAACTCTCCTTGCCCGTCTGTCTCTAACCAATTCCCTGCGGTGAGTGTTGGGCCAGTGTGTAACACGAAACGACCATCTGCTTCGCGCACGAGTGATTGAGATAGCAATGTTGAATAATGCTTGTTGCCTGAATCGCCCGCCCCACCATCAAGATTGTGAATGCTGATTGTCCAGAACCGTGCGAGGGGCGTTTGACCAGAAAGTCGGTATTGGCATCTTAGCCTGAGTTTCATTCCTGCTTCATCTGTAGTTGCATGAAATGCAATGCCTTCAGCCGCACCAAGCGGAACCTCTCCTTCCGCTGCTACTTTAGCTTTTGTATAGGGGTCAGCCTTTACGCTTCCTGCAGCGGGCCACGCGGTCCATTGGCCAATTGTGAGTGCACCAAAACCGTGATTGGTTTGGATAGAATATTGCGAAATGTAGCCTCCGAGCCCAAGCCCAATGACGAGCACAATCAATATTTCTAAAAACGAGCGCAAAGTAAAACTAACTATTCTTGTTGGTTGATAGGAAAGAGTAAGTCATTATTTTGTTCTCACTCGATTATCGCTAACGGTCAAAGGTTTAAGCGAGGGGGCATTGAGGAGATCTTTCTCGAGTTGGCGGAGAATTTCTGTGCTTTCAATGGAAAGAGGTTTTTGACGAACAACATTGACTGGCAAGTCCGCAGGTTTATCAACCGCACTCGCCTCGACTGTTACCTTTGGCTTGGCTTTCTCAGCTTCAACAAATGGTAGGGGGCGCAAATCTATATTCTGATGCGCATAGGTCATGAATTTTTTCCACGTCATCGCGGGAAGGCGGCCGCCCGTTAGTCGGTTGGTAGGGCCGTAATTGTCGTTCCCAAACCAGACAGCTGCAACATAGTTGCCTGTATAGCCGACAAACCAAGCATCACGGTAAGCTTGAGTTGTCCCTGTTTTACCCGCAGTTTTAATGCCGCTTAGTTTAGCCCTGCGTCCAGTTCCCCATTCGGGAACCTGTGAGAGCATTTGGTTCATTGACTTAGTGGTTTTCTTCGAGAGAACCTCAACGGCTTTTGGTCCATCGGTTTTGAAATCGAAAAGGAGCTTGCCTGAAGCATCTGTTATTTGAGTAATTGTATGTCGATTGGTGGACATGCCCCCGGTCATGAATACGCCATATCCTGTGGCTTGCTCAATAACGGTCATTTCATTCGTGCCAAGTGGCATTGCTGGTTCTGCGGTAAGGGGGGAATCGACACCCATTTTTCCGGCGAGTTCGACAATAGGGCGGCGGCCTAATTCGTTTGCTAGGCGTACTGGAACTGTGTTGATTGATTTCACCAAGGCCGTGGTTAGGTTCACCGTGCCAAACGATCGCCCACCATAGTTTTTAGGGGTCCAGCCTTTGATGGTAATAGAGCGCGCGCTGTACTTACTTTTGGGTGTGTATCCCCGTTGCATAGCGTAAGCATAAACATAGGGCTTGAAGGTCGACCCAGGTTGTCTGCGGGCACTGGTTGCACGGTTATACTGGCTCTCCCCATAATCTACCCCACCAACCATGGCTCGTACTTGGCCACCATATTCAATGACCACCATAGCGGCTTGGTCCGATTTATAGTCCTTGCCGTATTGGCGAATGTGAGAATGCACAGAATCATCAGCCGCCGTTTGAAGGCTTGGGTCCAATGTTGTTTTGGCAATGAGTGTGTTGGTAGGGAAGCCTCTTGCTAAATCCTTCACCCGCTCAAACGCATAATCTAGAAAATAGTCGGGCGATTCCGTTTTCTCACGTTCAACAACAGTGGCTGGTCTGCGCCTTGCATAGATGACTTGCCCATCGGTCATAAAATTAGCTTGAACCATGTTTGTTAGAACCTCGTTTGCACGGGCACGGGCTGCAGGAAGGTTACGGTGGGGGGCATATTTAGAAGGCGCTTTATAAAGCCCCGCTAGCATAGCAGCCTCAGCCAAATTAACATCGCGGATATTCTTGTTGAAATAAAACTCGGCCGCTGCTGCCGCACCATTTGCACCGCCACCCATGTAGGCGCGGTCAAGATAGAGCTTTAAAATTTCTTTCTTGCTCAAGTTATATTCAAGCCAGAGCGCCAAAAACGCTTCCTTGATTTTCCGCTCAAGGGTTCGCTCGTTGGTCAGGAATAGGTTTTTTGCAAGTTGTTGGGTAATGGTCGAGCCACCTTGAACAACAGAGTTAGCCCGTGCATTTTCCACCATGGCGCGCAGTAGGCCGAGGAAATCAATTCCGATGTGCTCAAAGAAACGTCGATCTTCAGTTGCCAGTACCGCTTTAATAAAGTGATCAGGGAGAGCATCAATTGGCTCTGCATCATTGTGCAAAATACCGCGCCGACCAATCTCGTTACCAAAGCGATCAAGGAAGGTAACGGAATATTCTTGGTTGGCTCGCCAATTTTTTTCAGTCTCTTCAAATGCAGGTTTAGCCAAAGCCAGCATCAGTAGCGCGCCGGCAACGCCTATTGTCATGCCTTCGCCCAAAACCTCTAAGACAGCTTTTTTGAATCCTGTAGCCCGAAATTTACGAAAGAAAATTGTGAGCGATTCCCAAAACTCACCGCCACCAGATTTAAAACGGTACAAGGCATCATCAACCCACGAGTCGAAGCTCATGAGAAAATTCCATGGCGTCCACTTCTTCTTTGGTGCAAAAGGATCGCGCATGGGCTTTACGCGGGCTCCGCTTCATGTTTGAGGTTGGCATTAAGGTGAGGCGGTATTGCCTGCAAACTGTTGTCCAACATTTCGTCGTTTGGGGCAAGTTAGTAAGAGAAAAGATGGCGGTAAAGTGAACAGGCAAGATTTACCCTTTTGGCAAACTAAAAAGCTGACAGAAATGTCTGAAGTTGAGTGGGAATCCCTCTGCGATGGCTGTGGTCGATGTTGCCTCAACAAATTGGAAGATTGGGATACTGGAGAAATCCATTTTACCAATATAGCCTGCACCTTATTTGATGGCCATTCTTGTCAGTGCAAAGACTATGAGAATCGTTTTGTCACTGTGCCAGATTGCGTAAAACTTGTGGCCGTTGAGATACCAAACTACCCATGGCTACCGCCCACCTGCGCCTACCGTTTGCTGGAGGAGGGGAAGGATATCCCTGAATGGCATCCGTTAAAGACTGGGAGCACCGAAACTGTCCATAAAGCCGGTATAAGCGTGCGTGGCCGCACCATCACGGAGGATGGCCTAACCCCAGAAGACTATGAAGATCACCTTGTCGATTGGGTGAGTAAGGAATAAATTCCAGGAATAGGAAAATAGTCCTTGACGGCGATGCGGTCATGGTGTAGTCTTAAGACACAATCGGAGAAGTGGGTGAGACATTGGTGCTCAACTGCGCTTTCCGAATTCATAGACAATTTAAGAATGGAAATTCATCATGGGCGAAAGCGCATCGAGGAAGCGGGCAGCTTTGCGCGTTCTTCACGAACAATGGAATGTGCCGTTGGAGGCGTTGCTTGAAATAGGCAGATACACCGAAACCAGCCTGCGGGGCATTGCAGCAAGAGAAGGGTGGGCGCTGGGTCACTCTACGGCTTCTATGCAAGCGCGGTTGATCGAAGCCTTTGAAAAACAAATGTTACGGTTCTCAAAAGATGACGGCGAGAACACCTGCGGGGAACAGAAAGCCCGTGCGCTTTCAATCATGGCAAAGACCTTGGAATCAATAGCGGTTGTTGGCGGAAGAATTGCCACAACACGAAATCTAACTTTGGCGGGAGAACAAAAACAATCGGGGAATAAAGCAGCTGATGAATCAAAACCTCCACTCGATGCAAACAGAACAGCAGACCTTGATCGGCAACTTGCGGAATTGGTTCAAAACCTCACGTGACCTAGGAGTTTTAGGAGAACAGCTTTCTACCTTCCCAGATGACCTGAAAGAACACTTTATTCGCCGTTGGCCAATTTGGGCGCGGCGGGAACAATTACCAGATAATTCGGATTGGACGAATTGGCTTTTACTTGGTGGGCGTGGCGCAGGAAAGACCCGTGCAGGGGCTGAATGGGTACGTGCCATGGCACTAGGTGATCCTTTTTTTGGTTCTAAGCCCGTCGCCAGAATAGCGCTTGTGGGTGAAACCTATAGCGATGCCCGTGAGGTAATGATCGAGGGTCCATCAGGCCTTCTTGCATTACACAATGACGAACAACGCCCAGAATGGATTAGCTCCAGAAGGCTGTTGCGTTGGTCAAATGGTTCAGTGGCTCATGTGTTCTCGTCTGAAGATCCAGATGCATTGCGCGGCCCACAATTTGGGGCGGCGTGGTGTGATGCAAAAACTATTTGGGGCTCTTTGATTGCGGTCGTTGCTGCAATCGCTGCAGCACTTGGTCTAGAAATTGACCCACAATCCCAAGCGACACTCACAGAAGCCGCCTTACAAGTCGTAACAATTGGTGGGTCTCTTCTCGCAATTTTTGGTCGTTTAAGTGCAACGAAAATCATTGAATAATGATGGGCGCAACATCTTTTTTTTATATCTTGGGTCTCATCGCGGAGCTGTTCAGAACTATCAAACGGCGACGACTGGAAGCAACTATAAAGAATGACATTCTAAAGAGAATAGGAGCGCAACATGAACAAAAACTTTTGGAGGCAGAGCAAGCGCGCCGCGATCAGCATCATGCTGCTTCTACTTCTACCGACAGCGAGTTGTATCAAAGTGACGGATTCCGTCGCGACTGATCTGTCGTGTAAAGCATACCGCCCAATCGGGTGGTCACAAAAAGACACGAAACAAACAATTGTTGGTATTAAGAGCCATAATGCGGTTTGGAGAACTCTTTGTGATAGGTAAGCAGGTATCTTGAAAAATTGTTCATGTGACGTTCAGTTAGATTGTGTTACTAGTGCTCCATGAGAAAAATAATTGACAAATCACGGGCTTTTCTTTTCCCGATGGCGTTATCCATAAGCTTACTTGTTCCTAGCGGGGCGAGGGCTGAATCTTGCCAATCAAAAGCTATGGCCATTGCCTCTCAACAGGGCGGAAAAGTGATTAGTGTACAGACCCAGGGCAATCGCTGTCGCATCAGATTACTGGTGAAATCGGCTAGTGGTGCTCCTAAGCGTAAAACAATTGTGGTGTCAAAATAGGTTTACTGAATGATCTCACTTGTAAAACCCTGCGAACTTGCCAATCTAAGCAAATTGCTGAAGGGGTGAGCCGTGCGTGTTTTAGTTGTGGAAGATGATCCGGACCTTAATCGCCAATTAGTGGATACGCTGATTGAGGCAGGTTATGTCGTCGATAAAGCTCTTGATGGTGTTGAAGGTCATTTCTTGGGCGAAACTGAACCGTATGATGCCGTTATTCTTGATATTGGCCTTCCTGGAATGGATGGTATCACTATACTGGAAAATTGGCGCAAAGAGGGGCGGAATATGCCCGTTTTAATGCTGACCGCACGGGATAGATGGAGCGACAAAGTGTCAGGGATAGATGCTGGTGCTGACGACTATGTAGCCAAACCATTTCATACAGAAGAAGTTCTTGCACGGTTGCGAGCTCTTATTCGTCGCGCAGCGGGACATGCGAGTGCAGAAATTGAGGTGGGGCCTGTGCTATTAGATACAAAGCAGTCACGGGTAATGATGGATGGCGTACCAGTAAAACTCACATCACACGAATTTCGTTTGATTTCTTATTTGATCCACCATCAAGGCGAAATAGTTTCCCGGACGGAACTCATTGAGCATCTCTACGACCAAGACTTTGATAAGGATTCAAACACAATCGAAGTGTTTGTGGGGCGACTAAGAAAGAAACTCCACCCTGATGTAATTGAAACTGTTCGCGGGCTTGGATACCGCGTTTAGCGGCGCCAAGAAAAGCTTATGGCCCCACGTTCTTTAGCATCTCGGTTACTCGTCGTTATGGGCTTATGGCTAACGGTTGCTCTGTTGGTCACCGGCATTCTGCTTTCAACTCTGTTCCGGAATAATGCTGAGAGTAATTTCCAAGGTCTGCTTCTTGCACATGCATATAATCTTATGGGTGCGATAGATATCAATGACAAAGGTGAGTTAACTGGAACACCCAATTTGGGAGACCCACGGTTTCTAACGCCACTTTCTGGCTGGTATTGGAGTGTTTCGGCAGCAAAAACTCCTCAGGTTCCAGCATTGCATTCCGCCTCGATTACGGATGAAAAATTAGGCATCCCTAGCACCAATGATAAGCCGTTCAACAAGCTTTTTCGCAGAACTTACGATGTAAACAATGGTCCAGAAATAACAATCCAGCATTTGGAAGCGCAATTGTATCTTGGTGAGAGCGACACCCTTTACCAAGTGCTAGTTGCAGGAAATAAAAGCAAAATCGAAGAGGCTATTTCAGATTTCAATCGAACACTTCTTATGTTTTTTACTGCATTTGGGTTGGGAACCATCTTGGCCAGTTATTTTGCTATTCGTTTTGGCTTGAAGCCGTTGGGTGAAACCGCACGAGCATTACATGAAATACGCGATGGAAAGTCTGAGGTTTTACAAGGAACATTTCCAAGAGAAATTGAGCCGCTTGCTGAAGAAATAAATGCCCTGATAGAAGCGAACAAATCCGTGACAGAACGGGCTCGGACTCAAGTAGGTAATCTTGCTCATGCATTGAAAACGCCATTGGCAGTCATACAAAATGAAGTGCGAAAGCCCAACAAAGGCTTAGCAAAGAAAGTAGATGAGCAAACAAAGATAATGCAATCGCAAATTACGACTTATCTTGATCGGGCCAGAATAGCAGCGCAACGCGGTGTCATCGGCCATAGAACACCAGTGACCCCAATTGTTGAAAAGATCGCACGTGTTGTTCAAAAACTTTCCCCCGACATCAAGGTGAACTGGAAATCAAATGAGGAAGAGATTGTATTCAAAGGAGAGGAACAAGATCTTGAAGAAGTTGTGGGCAATCTTTTGGAAAATGCAGCGCGCTTTGCAAAGAGTGAGGTCGTGCTCACCCTGTCTCCAGTTTTTGGGAAGAAAGTAGAGTTTTTTCAACTCGTGATAGAAGATGATGGCCCCGGTATTTCTGAAAACAATAGGAATATGGCAATGCAAAGAGGCAAGCGGCTTGATGAAACTAACCCTGGCTCTGGACTCGGCCTTTCAATTGTACAAGATATAGCTTCGGAATACGGGGGGAACTTTGAATTGACAAAAAGTTCTTCCGGTGGTTTGAGGGCCGTCGTTTTTCTGCCTAGAATTGAAGTTAGTTAGCAAATATCATGGGTATCCAGATTTAGACAGAAGATGATAGTCCCTACCAAAATAGCTTTACCTGTGGTCGTTGTGCTCGCTTTAGCTGGCTGCACATTGTCATCGACGAAACGTGCATCTTTGGGCGCTAGCAACCTAGCTGTTCCTGTTACTCAGCAAGCTCTAGTTTTCCAAATAAAAAAAGATTTTGGCCTATCCCTAAGCAGCAAAGAAAAAGAAATAATAACCACTACAGAACGACGTGCCCTTGAATATGGCGCAGTCGGCCGGAGTATAAACTGGGTTGGTGATAGCCCGAAAGTGTTGGGAACAATAATTGCCTATCGTCCGTTCCGCGTTGGACAATCTAATTGCCGGCGCTTTGAACATCGTCTCACAACGGCTACCGGCAACGAGACGGCCGCGGGCACCGCTTGTCAACAGGGAGATTCTAGTTGGAAATTAATTAAATAAAATGTTCCAGCTCTATTTTTCTCGCGATGATTTGATAAAACGTCGCATTGCCATCACCTGAACAACATGTATGACCCCCATATGATATTTTGGATACTTTCACTCTTAATGCTCGCTGGCGCGATATTGACCATTTTGGTCCCACTTTCGCGTGGAAAAAAATATAACTCTGAACCCGTTGATGCGCTGGCGGTCTACCGCCAACAACTCCTTGAATTGGATGAACAGAGTGATCTAACTTCTGAGAGCAAAGAGGCATTAGAAATTGAGCGGGCAGAAATTGCGCGGCGCATTCTGAAGGAAAGCCGAAAATTAGAAAACTTACCTAAACAATTGAATTTACCAAAAAGAGGCAGGATCATCGCTTCTCTAACAGCTTTGATCGTTCTGCCTGCCATTAGTCTGCCAATGTATTTTCATTATGGCTCTCCTGGTACTCCAGATGTTCCATTGTCATCACAACGGGTTGGAAAATTAGAAGATAAGTCTGTTGAGGAAATGGTTCAAATGACAGAGCGTCATTTAGCTAAAAACCCTAATGACGCAAGAGGTTGGACCGTTCTTGCTAATGTTTATGGGCGGTTGAACAGGCCATCAGATCGCGCAAGAGCATTTGAAAACATCATCCGCATAGAAGGTCCAACACCAGGTAATATGGCTGAATTAGGTGAAGCACTCACTGTTGCGGATGGAAATATTGTTTCTTCGAGAGCGCGAAAATTATTTGAGAGAGCATGGGCGCAGGATAAGTCTACACTAAAAGCGTCAGTCTACCTCGCGCTCGCATTGGAGCAGGAAGGACGGTTTGACCTCGCAATCAACCGCTGGATTAACTTAGCTAAAAGTCGAACTGATGACATGCAATGGCAAGCAATGACCGACGAGCGACTCGTTTCGTTAAAGAATCGCTTGGGGCAAGAGCCGCTCAAAAACCCAAGCGCCGAGGATGTCAAAAATGCATCTGAAATGAGCGCCGAGGATCGAACTTCTATGATCGCGGGCATGGTGACCAAGCTTGCTGTAAAGTTAAAAGAGAATCCAAATAATATTAAAGGCTGGATGAGGCTTATACGCTCCTATGCAATACTTAAACGCGATAACGACGCTGGTTTTGCTTTGAAAGAAGCAAGAGCACAGTTTAAGAATGAGCCAGTTGAGCTTGCAAAGCTTGATGACATGGCTAAGCAAATGAATATCAAGGAACCTGTGGAGTAATGAATTGACCCGTCGCGCAAATCGCCTTTTCTGGATTGGATCAATAGGGCTCGTGCTAGCATTGGCCGTGGGCCTTTCTATGTATGCCCTTCGCTCAGGCATCTCATTTGCTATGAGTCCAAGTGAATTAATTGAAGCAAAAATAAAGCCCGGTCAGCGAATTCGTCTGTTCGGCCTTGTAACCGAGGGCAGCATAAAAAAGGGTGAGGGGCTGAACATCCAGTTCGATCTAACCGATAACGAGAAGACCGTATCCGTTGCATTCAATAAAATCCTTCCTGATTTGTTCAGAGAGAACCAAGGCATTATCACAGAGGGCGAACTTGGAGCAAATGGTGTGTTCCAAGCAGATACTGTTCTCGCAAAACATGACGAAAACTATATGCCAGAAGACATGGCCAAAAAGCTTAAAGATGGAGGCATGTGGCAAGGAAAAGATAAGAGTGAGAAAAAGGGCGAAACGAAATGATTGTTGAGCTTGGTCATATGGCTCTAATCCTTGCCTTTGCGCTTGCCGTTATCCAAAGTGTAGTTCCTGTATGGGGTGCAGCAACGAATGATAGCCGCCTTATGGCAACAGCCGATGTCAGTAGCATTGGGATTTTTGTTTTTTCCACGATATCGTTTGGGAGCTTAATGTGGGCTTACGCCACTTCCGATTTTTCGGTGATCAATGTTTGGCAGAACTCCCACTCGGACATGCCGTTTATATATAAGATTAGTGGAACCTGGGGAAACCATGAAGGCTCTATGATGCTGTGGATTTTCATCCTCGCGCTTTTTGCGGCAGCTGTCAGTGTTTTCGGTTCGAACCTTCCAGAAAAATTACGAGCAAATGTCCAGGGTGTGCAAGCTTGGATGTTATCGACTTTTCTTCTGTTTATTTTGTTGACCTCAAACCCATTCGCTCGCCAAACCGCTGCGATTGAGGGAAAAGACCTTAACCCAATTCTCCAAGATATTGGTTTAGCTATTCATCCTCCCATGCTCTACCTTGGGTATGTGGGATTCTCGATTACGTTTGCATTTGCAATTGCTGCGCTGATGGAGGGTAGGTTAGATTCTGCTTGGGCGCGCTGGGTGCGTCCATGGGCATTGATTGCGTGGATTTTTCTAACCGCAGGCATCGCGATGGGATCCTACTGGGCATATTACGAGCTCGGCTGGGGTGGCTGGTGGTTTTGGGATCCTGTCGAGAATTCTTCTTTCCTTCCATGGTTGTCAGGGACGGCGTTACTTCATTCCGCTTTGGTTATGGAAAAACGTGACGCGTTAAAAATCTGGACTGTACTCCTAGCCATTCTTACTTTTTCACTTTCTCTGCTCGGCACTTTTTTGGTGCGTTCTGGCGTTCTTGTTTCTGTCCATACATTTGCTAGCGACCCAACAAGGGGGTTGTTTATTCTTGCAATCTTGTGCGCATTTGTTGGCGGTTCGCTTTTCCTCTTTATCCTCCGTTCTTCAAAGCTGGAGGCTGGTGGTTTGTTTGCCCCTATCTCTCGAGAAGGTTCTTTGGTGCTTAACAATCTCCTGTTGTCCACCGCCGCAGCTACTGTGCTTGTTGGTACGCTGTATCCAAATATCTATGAGGCGATTACAGGCGATAAAATCTCTGTGGGCGCTCCATTCTTCAATTTAACATTTGGACCTTTGATGATCCCGCTGATCATGGTGCTGCCTTTCGGCCCCTTGTTGGCTTGGAAACGCGGTAACCTTCCTGGCGTATTTTCGCGGTTATTGTTTGCGTTTGGCGCGGCTGTTTTAGCAATTGTTATTGTCGGCGGCTTTATCGCTAAAGGACAATGGTTGGCACCTCTTGGTATTGGTTTAGCTGTGTGGCTCATGGTCGGGTCCTTTGCTGAGCTGGTGCAAAAAGCAGCTTTCCGGAAAGTGCCTTTTGCAACTTCGCTATCTCGCCTTGCAGGTCTGCCTCGTTCTGTTTGGTCAACGGCTTTCGCGCATTTTGGGGTAGGGGTAACAATGCTCGGTATTGTTTGCGTTACGGCCTTTGAGACAGAAACAATTATTTCTATGCAACCAAAAGATACTGTTGTTGTTGGAGACTACACCCTACGCCATGAGGGCTATATCAGTGAAGCGGGACCTAACTATACGTCCCGTGGCGCAAATATTTCTATCTTGCGCGATGAGAAAGTAGTCGGTGTAGCTTTGCCATCCAAACGGTTTTATCCGGCACGACAAACACCAACGAGCGAAGCTTCTATTCACACTTTTGGATTTTCGCAACTCTATGTAGCCTTGGGTGATGCAAATCCCGGAGGTGCGGTTACGCTGCGGATTTGGTGGAAGCCACTTATTACATTGATATGGCTTGGGACAGTGTTCATGGTTCTTGCAGGGGCCTTTTCTCTAAGTGATCGTAAGCTAAGGATCGGTGCACCTGCTCGCAATAAAAAACAGAAAACTGAGGTAGCAAATGCGCCTGTTTCTTAAGTCACTTTTGGTTTTCACCATCTGTTTCATGATGGTGCCATCGTGGGCATTTGAGGGGAAATTACCTGCTGCTAAAGAGGCGCGGGCTCGAGCGCTTTTCAGCGAGTTGCGATGCGTTGTTTGCCAGAATCAATCCATTGATTCCTCAGATGCCGATGTTGCTAAGGATTTGCGCGAGATTGTGCGAGAGCAAATACAAGCAGGTAAAACTAACAAGCAAATCAGAGGTTTCCTAGTGTCTCGTTATGGTCAATTTATCTTGCTTAAGCCTGATTTTGGTTGGCATACAATACTTCTTTGGGGCGCTCCACTTATGTTGTTTATTGTCGGCGGGGTGTTGATGTTCCGCGTTGGCAGACGACCAAAACAGAAACCTGAGAAACAATTGTCAAAAGATGAAGAAGCCGAATTAACTGCAGTGCTGCAGGATTCCTCAAATGGCTAGGGGTGCAGTTTTCTACATTACGAAGTTTTAATTTGATCGCCCCTCCTTAATCACAATTTTCGTTCCATATATCTCGCAACGGTACATAAGAACTATTCTTACGTGCAAAATTAAAATCTGTTTCTGCGAGGAAATTCTATGACGAATAAAATTCTATCAAAATCACTATTCTTGAGTGCGGCTACTGCCGCTGGTATTGCAAGCACATTACTAATTGGGAGCACGGCACTTAGCTTAACTCCTGCCTATGCAGAAGCCGTGCATGTGGAAGCTCCCAAAATTACGAGTTTCGCTGATGTGGTTGAGGCTGTTTCTCCCGCAGTTGTGAGTGTGCGAGTGAAAGCAAAAATACGCCCGGCCTCCAATCGAGGAGAAGGGGGCGACCGTCGTGGTATGGAGAAGTTTGGTTTCGATCAATTTCCTGATGACCACCCATTGAAGAAATTTTTTGAACGTGATGGCGGCAAAAAACATAATTTTGGCCGTCGTCGTGATCGCAATAACAAGCAACGACGTGGGCAACGTCGTTATGGAATGTCTCAAGGTTCGGGTTTCTTCATTTCTGATGATGGATATATTGTAACCAATAACCACGTTGTTAAAGGTGGCTCTGAATTTACGATTGTCTTGCACAATGGTGACGAGATAGGAGCCAAACTAATAGGCACGGACCCAAAGACCGATCTCGCTGTTCTTAAGGTCGATGTGAAACAAAAATTTACTTATGTCTCATTTTCCGAAAAGAAAAGCCGAGTTGGATCATGGGTTGTCGCTGTCGGAAATCCGTTTGGCCTTGGTGGAACCGTGACTGCTGGCATTATCTCGGCCAACGGTCGTGACATTGGCTCAGGCCCCTATGATAATTTCATCCAGATAGATGCCGCAGTAAACAAGGGGAATTCTGGTGGTCCGACATTCAATCTAAATGGTGAAGTAATTGGTGTTAATACGGCCATTTTTTCTCCCTCTGGTGGTAATGTGGGTATCGCATTCGCAATATCTGCCAGTGTAGCTAGTGAAGTTGTGGGTGATTTGATTAAAAACGGTTCAGTAACCCGAGGCTGGTTAGGTGTGCACATTCAGCCGGTAACAAAAGATATTGCTGAATCCCTCGGTTTGAAAAAAGCCAAAGGCGCAATTGTTGCAGATGCTCAAGCCGATAGCCCTGCGACAATCGCAGGCATAAAAACGGGCGATGTTATTCTCATGGTTGACGATAAGTCGATCAAGGGGCCAAAAGCTCTTGCGCGTATCATCGCGGCCTACGAGCCCGATGATGTTGCAAAATTGACAGTTTTTCGAGACGGAAAACGAAAAGTCATTGATGTAAAACTTGGAACCTTCCCAACCGCCACAAAAGTTGCGACTGCTGAACCTGCAGCCCCTTCCTTATCCTCATCTGTCGATTTGGAAGAATTTGGACTTTCTATCGAATCTCGCGGGAACACTGTTATTGTCGCTGATGTGAGCGAAGACAGCGCTGCTGCCCGCAAGGGAATTCAAGCCGGCGATGTAATCGTTTCAGTGAATGGTCGCGAGGCTAAATCCGTCAACGATGTGGGTCGTGCAGTAGCTCAAGCAATGGAAGACGAACGCAAGGCAATCCTCTTTCAATTTAAGTCCGGCTCAAGGAATCGTTTTATCGCCCTACCTGTTTCAAAGGGTAAAGGTTAGAATTTTGAAATAGAAATACGCACGAAGGATAACTTCATCTCCTGTGCGCATCTTGGAGCAGTGGAACAAATGTTCCACTGCTCTTTTTCGCATTCTATGATAAGTATTGGAAGGGAAGGGCTGATAAATGAATATTCTTCTAATTGAGGACGACAAAGAACTCGCAGAGCAATTGGTTACTGCACTAGCTAACGCTGGACATGAGACAGTTCATGTTAGCGACGGTGAAGCTGGTGATAGAGAAGCTCGCCAAACGGCTTATGATGTGATGGTTGTAGATCGCATGCTACCTAAGCTTGATGGGTTGACGATGTTGATGAACCTACGGAACGCTGGTATTAAGACACCTGCACTTATACTTTCTGCACTTGCGCAGGTAGATGATCGCGTTACGGGATTGCGGGCAGGGGGGGATGATTATCTTTCCAAACCTTATGCATTTTCAGAGCTTCTAGCCCGCCTAGAGATACTCGGTAGACGCAATGATCATGCCTCCTCTGATACTTCCGTGACGGTTGCTGATCTCACTCTTGACCGTATCAATCACACCGCCGAACGGGCGGGTCAAAAGATCACGTTGCAACCTCGGGAATATAGATTGCTAGAATATCTCATGCGAAATGAGGGGCGGATAGTTACGCGTACGATGTTGCTTGAACACGTTTGGGATTTACATTTTGACCCTCAAACCAATGTTATCGACGTACATATTTCTCGGCTACGCTCAAAAATTGATAAGGGTTTTGATGCTCCTTTACTACATACGGTTCGTGGTCGTGGTTACAAACTCAATGCTCCCGCTTTAGGCTAGTAGAGAGAATTAATGAAACGAATGCGTCAGATATTGAGAACTACGGCTGTACGATTAACACTCGTCTATACATTGCTGTTTGGTCTTCTCGCGATTGGTGTTGTAGCCTACATTAGCCACCAAACGGGCGCGATATTGCTCGAACAATTCCAAACGACAATTGATGAAGAAGTGAATGAAATAGCACTGTTGTCGAGGCGTGGTGGGGTTCGTCGTTTGATACCACTAATCGAGAGCCGCTCACGCCGGCCGGGCGCAAACCTTTATCTGATCTCTGATACAAGCGGTAGAATAATAGCGGGTAATGTTCGTAATATTGACCGTTCGTTGCTCAGCAAAGACGGTTGGCGAATCCCTCCTTTTCGCTATGTAGGTTTTGATGATGATGGGCGTAAACATAGGGCCATCGCAAAAGTATTCACACTCCCCGGCGACCTGCGGTTGCTGGTGGGGCGCGACATAGGCGATGCGGAACGGTTCAGAAACATCGTTGGTAAAGCTTCGACTATTTCACTTGGGGTTATGGTTCTTGTTGGCCTGTTGTTATGGTTTTTCGTTGGGCGGCGAGCTTTGAAGCACATTGATTCCGTTTCACAATCAAGCGAACGGATCATTGCAGGAGATCTTTCAGGTCGGTTACCTTTGTCAGGTTCTGGTGATGAGTTCGATCGGCTTTCTACTAGTTTGAATGGATTGATAGCACGGGTAGAGAAGCTCAACACGAGTGTCAGTACAATGTCCGATAGCATTGCGCACGATTTGAAAACCCCGCTTACCCGCCTGCGCAATAGGGCAGAAGCGGCATTAGGCAAGCCAAAAAAACAAGCAGAAGAAGCGCTTCAGGAGGTTATCCAAGACGCTGATGGATTGATTAAAACCTTCAATGCCTTGTTGATGATATCTCAAGTTGAATCGGGTGCGAGAACAACACATTTTGAGAAAATTGATATTGTTCCAATCGTGCGCGACGTGCATGAATTATTCGAACCATCTGCAGAGGAAATTGGGGCGGAGCTCTCCATTTCCGTTGAGCCACATGCAAAAATACGCGGTAACCGCGAATTGATTGCGCAAGCAATGACAAATCTTCTTGATAACGCTTTCAAATATGGGGCCACAGCTAAAAAACCTCATTTCGATCTCACACTGAAAGTGATGGGTAAGACTGTTCAACTAACAGTAAATGACAATGGCGAAGGCATTTCGAAAGAGGATAGAGAGCGCGTTCGAGACCGTTTTGTCCGCCTTGATACCAGTCGTAATAAGCCAGGGTCAGGTCTTGGGCTTTCACTGGTCGATGCGGTGGTTCGCTTGCATGGCGGTAAAATGGATTTAGATGACGCAAATCCTGGGCTTAGCGTAAAAATCAGCTTGCCCCTGTCGGATTGATTGGCATTGTAGGCGCATGAGTGAATTATCATCAAATACCCAGCAGCTTATCTCCATTAAAACCAGTGCCGACGATACTGCGGGTAAACTCGGCGCGCCGAATACGCGACTTCTCTGTGCTGATAAAGTGAATGCCGCCTCAAAGTTAGAGATCTTCTTTGAAAGCGCGGACGTTTCGGCTGGCCTCAAAAATGATCACGAGCTCATTTCATTCCTCGGTGCTGTATTCGATCTATCACCCTACATTTTTGACTTAGCAATTCAATTTCCTGAAGTGCTGTTGGAATGCGCTCAAGCGGGTTATCATAAGGCGATAAAGACGTCGTTGGATCGTTTGAAACAGCCATTCAATACTGAACAAGAATTGATGAAAGCCTTACGCTACGCTAAGCGACAAGCTGCCTTGATATGTGGGCTGGCCGATCTGGGGGGCTGGTGGTCGGCGGCTGAAGTCAGTCGACAAATTTCGTGCACGGCCGATGTAACCTTACAGGCCGCTGTGGATTTTATTCTCTTGGATGCACACAACAAGGGAAAACTCTCCTTGTCTGATGTAGAAACACCGAGTTTTGGGAGTGGTTACACCGTTCTAGCAATGGGTAAGCACGGAGCAGGAGAGCTAAATTATTCAAGCGATATAGATATTATTGTTCTTTTCGACCCCTTGGCAGAAGCCGTTTTAGACCCCGATGAAAGTGTAGCGTTATTTGTACGGCTAACAAAATCATTGGTGCGAATCATGCAAGAACGTACAGAACATGGCTATGTTTTTAGAACTGACCTGCGGTTGCGCCCAGACCCTGGCTCTATGCCCCTAGCGATACCGATCAATGTTGCAATGAACTATTATGAATCCCGCGGTCAAAATTGGGAACGGGCGGCAATGATCAAAGCGCGCGTTGCAGCAGGTGACAATGTAGTTGGAGAAGCTATGCTGCATGAGCTCACCCCTTTCATTTGGCGACGTTATCTTGACTACGCAGCAATCGCCGATGTTCATTCAATCAAGCGACAAATCCAGTCTCACCGTGGCTACACAGCTTTGTCTGTCCCTGGGCATAATGTGAAACTTGGCCGCGGTGGCATTCGCGAGATTGAATTCTTTGTTCAAACTCAACAGCTGATTGCTGGTGGCCGTATCCCTGCGCTTCGTGGAAAGCGCACAGTCGATACCTTGAGCGACCTTGTTGAGCACGGATGGATAGAAGAAAAGGTTCGGGATGATTTGTGTTGCTCTTACGGTTTCTTGCGTGATGTTGAGCACCGAATACAGATGGTTGCTGACGCACAAACTCACACCTTACCCGAGGATGAAACAAATTTATTAGTGATTGCGCGTCTTTGTGGTTTTGAAGAAATTAGCTGCTTTTCTGATGCGCTAATCAATCATTTGCATCGGGTAGAAGAACATTATGGCGCTCTATTCGAAGAGGCCCCAGAGCTAGGGGAAGAGTGCGGGAATTTGTCCTTTACCGGCGATGATGATGACCCTAACACTGTGGAAACACTCGCTCGTATGGGCTTCGAGCGCCCTTCAAGTATTATCTCTATTGTTCGCGCTTGGCATTTCGGCCGTTATCCTGCCATGCAGTCTTCAGATGCGAGAGAACGCCTTACTGAACTTACTCCAGCCTTGCTGACGGCTCTTGCTGATGCAGGGAAGGGGGATGAAGCTCTGCTGGCATTTGATGAGTTCCTCAAGGGACTACCCCGCGGGTTCCAATTGTTTTCGCTCCTCAACGCAAACCCTCAATTACTTTCTCTCTTGGTTCGGATATTAGGTGCGGCCCCCAGATTGGCACAAGTTATCACACGCCGCCCTCATGTTTTCGATGGTTTATTAGAACCTGGATTTTTTAATAATTCCCCTTCACAAGATCAAATCTGCGAAGGGCTCGCACGAAGCCTAAAGCAAGCACGCGACTATGAGGATGGCCTGAATAGAGCGCGTATCTTTGTTGATGAACAAAGGTTTTTAATCGGTATTCGAGTGCTTAGTGAAACGCTGGATCCCAAGGATGCTGGCATTGCATTTACTGACCTTGCTGAAGTTATGTTGAGGGCGATGGTGGATTGGGTGAGAGTACCCTTTGAAGAAGCCCACGGGCGAGTGCCTAGTGCTAGCTTCTCGTTGCTCGCGATGGGGAACTTTGGGACACGAGAACTAACTGCTAGTTCTGATCTCGATCTGGTCATGCTCTACGAATATGCACCAGAAGATGAGTATTCTGATGGGCCGAAGTCATTACATGCCTCGCAATACTTTGGTCGTTTTACTCAAAGGTTAATCGCCGCAATGGGTGCGCCGACATCAGATGGAATTATTTATGAGATGGATTTCAGATTACGCCCTTCTGGCAACGCTGGGCCAATTGCAACAAGCCTACGGGCGTTTACTCAATACTACGAGGAAAGCGCATGGACTTGGGAAAACCTAGCGTTAACAAGAGCGCGGCCTGTTGCTGGCGACGGCAAGTTTGGCGGTCGTGTAAACCAAGTTATCTCCGATTTACTAGCGCAACCCCGCGACCATAACCCTCTTGCTAAAGACATTCTCGAAATGCGGTTGTTGATGGATAAGGAAAGGCCAGCAGGCGATACATGGGATGTTAAATTATCCAAAGGCGGACTAATTGATGTTGAGTTCATCGCTCAGTGGTTGGTGCTCACGGGTAAGGCTAGTAGAGGAGGGTCAACGGCCGAGCTCTTGGAATCTCTAGATCAAACGGATGAGAATGCAGTACTTCTGAATGCCCATCACACCTACTCACGCGTCCTGCAGTTACTACGTCTATGTTTGGGTCAGTCCTCGCCTTTGGTCGATGCGCCTAAGGAGTTGGCAAAAATAGTTTTACGGCTTCTTGATTTTCCTGACATGAATTCTGCCGAGGCTTTCATGAAAGAAACACAGCAAAGTGTACGAAAAATTTTCCTTAAAAGGCTAAAATAATCGAAGCCAGTCAATCCGATTAAGCGGCAGCTTCATTTTGTTCTTGGTTGTCTAATTCGCCCTGACACCTAAGGGGAAGCTTAACGGCAACTGTTGTCCCCTTGCCCGTTTTGGAGCTGATTTTCAAAGTGCCCCCATGTAACATGGCTAGGGAACGGGCAATCGCCAAACCCAGCCCACTGCCTTTGTGGTTCTTAGTAAATTGATCCTGTACCTGCTCAAAAGGTTGCCCAAGCCTTTCTAGGGCTTCTTCTGAGATACCGATACCATTGTCTTCTATGACGATGTTCACGGCATGCTTCAATGCCTTTGCTGTGACTTTAATCTTCCCGCCCTTTGGCGTGAATTTTACAGCGTTCGAAAGCAGGTTAAGAAGAATCTGTTTAACGGCGCGCCTGTCTGCTTCAAGCTCAAGCGTTTTAGGGATTTTCTGGCTTACAGTAATTCCAGCTTTATCAGCTTGTACCTTAATGATGCGAAGAGTTTCATCTAGCAACTCGTGCATATGGACTGTTTCTGGGTTTATGTGAAAACGACCAGCTTCGATTTTTGACATGTCCAAAACGTCATTGATAACGCCAAGTAGGAAGTTACCAGAATGATGTATATCGTCGGCATATTCTTCGTACTTGTTAGAGCCCAGAGGCCCAAACATGTGGGCACGCATTATGTCGGAGAAGCCTATAATGGCGTTAAGGGGAGTTCTCAACTCATGAGAAACATTGGCAAGGAACTCAGATTTTGCTTGGTTCGCCGCATCGGCCCGCTCTTTTTCCTCCCGGAGATCCTCGGCAAAATCAACCAAAGTTTGAGTGTTCTTCTCAAGCTCTAATTTCGCTTTTTGCAAACTGGAAATGGTCTCCATATGAGATTTTTCAGATTTCACAAGCTTTTCGTGATTACGTTTTATCTGAGTAATGTCTGTTCCAACCGAAACGAAACCGCCATCACGTGTACGACGTTCACTGATTTGCAACCAGCTACCATCTTCAATTTGGGCCTCAAATTTTTGCGTGCCATATTCGAGGTTATTGTCAGTTGGCACACGGTTTTTGGCACGTGGTTTACGGCTTTTTGCCATTACATCTTCGTGCAGTGAGCCAGCTGTAACTGCACTTGCTGGAAGGTTATACAATTGCTGATACTTGGTGTTGCACATGACCAGTCGTTTTTTTGCGTCCCAAAGAACGAAGGCCTCTGAGATATTTTCAATAGCATCACGCAGGCGAATGTCAGCATTACGTGATTGTTGTTTGATAGCTTCTTGTTCGCTGATATCAACAGCAATCCCGATTAGGTGAGGGTCACATCCTTTGTAGCGGACCAGTTCAGCACGTAGTCTCATCCAGACCCACGCACCCGTTGAGTGCATCATGCGGAAACGATGGTCTATTTGGCGCTGGTCAGAGTTGAATACCTGATTAGCTAATGACATCATGTCTGGGTCGGAAGGATGCATTAGTTTTGTAAGATCACCGTACCCCATGACTGTTCCGCTGGGTTCCATGCCCAACATTTGATACATGGATTGCGACCAAACAATTCGGCCGCGCGATAAATCCCAATCCCAAAGGCCACTATGCCCACGTGCGAGTGCTGTATCGAAGCGGGCATTGGTTTCCATATAAAGCTGATCAATCTCGCGTGCTCGAGCGCCTTGGGCATAGTAGGCGTAGAGAATAACAAGCAGGACAGAGCTGATGGCCAGAAACAAAGTGATATTGATGTTAACTGAATTATACCATCCAGCATAAGTTGCTTTATCTGTTTGGCTAATCAGTAAATTGGCAATCGTCGAGCCATCATTGATGGTTATAGGTTGGTAGATGGCAAGGGCAGGTATTGAACCATCTAACAGAATTGAACGAACCGTGTTTTGAGTGCCAGGAGCCGTGTAGAGATTGGCTCCGCCAGTAAGACGGTGCAGCTGAGCTCCGCGTAGGTTTGTCGAATTGGGTTTTTGAGCAACAACTTTACCGCTGGAGTTCAATAGAAAAACTGTACGACCATCATGTCGTGTAAAATTTGAGAGCGCATCAGCTAAGAACACCTCGGATAAGGTCGGGCTGGCAATCGCTGTTTCAAAGGACGGATTAGCAGCTAGTTTTGAAACGATTACCTGAGATAACAAGGAAATCTCAGTTTTGGTTGCCTGCTCAATTTCTTGTTCAGTGGTGATTAGTGTTGAGGTGCGAGTCGCCGCAACAAACAGCAACAGTATGACAATAAGAACCGGAATTGTGCGCCGTAGAAACAGCTCTGATTTAATGAAGTGCGCCCAAGTCGGCACAGAAAATGGTTTAGCTCGGCGTTGCAGGGCGAACAGGGGCGAGCCCTGTGGTTTTGCATCGGTCAGTTTAAGCAAGTTTTCCTTTACGGAATCCATCCAACTGCCGCGCACGCCATTGGCGCTCGCCTGCTTCATATCGTCCCCTACGCACTCAAGTTAAGTTCGTTAACTCCGTCGCTAACCCAGACATTGAGCGACAAAACGAATCACTGCTATTTGAATCCAGCCGAATCAACTTGTCCACCCCCAATATGAAGTGAATTGAATCAAGTGGATTCAGCCTAGCCTAAGGCTCGATCCACAATTTCCTGCGTATCACGAGATAAACCGTTGGTTTTTGCGATGCGTGTAAGTTCACGCTTGGCATGAGTTGCGCGTTGCTTCTCAAACATCTTCCAGTTGTTCATCAAGGTCAAAAGTCGTGCGGCCAATTGTGGGTTTATCTTATCAATTGCCAAAATCTGATCTGCATAAAATTTATACCCTTTACCGTCAGCGCGGTGGAACCCGCTTAAATTGCCTGCGGCAAAGACACCCAAGAGTGAACGAGCTCTGTTCGGGTTTTCGAGCGAGTAGAGCGGATGGCTGCTCAGCTCTTTTATCCGTTTCAAACCTTTATTGCCTGGTAGGCTGGCTTGTATTGAGAACCATTTGTCGATGACCAACGGGTATTTGCGATAGCGCTTAAAGAGTTTATCAAGTGCAGCATTGGCAATTGCATTGTCCGATTGGCAATAGAGTAAAGGGTGAAGTGCACCCAAACGGTCAGTCATAGTAGTTGCGCTGCTATACAATTTTTGCGTTAGCTCAAGCGCGCCGTTGATTTTGGCAAGAACGAGATATGGTAGGATCGTATTGGCCAGAGAGCGAATACCTGTAGCTTCGGCTTCGTCAGCCACTTGTATTTGGTTCCTAAGCTGAACCACCAGCTTAAGCCCGTCGTTTTCAAGTGCTTTCCCGATTGCTATTTGTAATGCTTTACGGGCCTCATAAATAGCATCAGGATCAATTCCCTTACCTATTTCGCGCGCTACATCTTGCCCGCTTGGGATAGCCAAGGCTTGGGCCTTGAAGGCGGGCTCTAAAGTTTCATCGAATGTCGTTGCAATGAGCGCTGTAAGAAACCGCTCGTCTGGCTTGTTCTTCTTCCCGCTAATACGAGACTTAGTGTCTTTTATCAGCAATTGAAGCGCATACCCATTCAAAGCTTCCCAGCGATTATAAAGGTCCTTGTCGTGCTGTGCGCGCAGTACTTTTGATTTATCGCTCTCATTGTACTTCAAATGCACAGGGGCAGAGAATCCGCGCAATAGAGAGGGAATGGGTTTAGCTTCCAGTCCTTCAAAGGTTACAGACATTACCCGCTTATCCATGAGTATAACATCATTGCTCACTGCTTTACTCTTGGTAACGATTGGCAACTCGTTACCATCCCTGTCCATAAGGCCAAAGCGGATGGGAATGGGAACGATACGTTTGTTCTTTTGTCCTGGCGTTGGTTTTAGTGATTGCTCTATGTTCAATTTGTAGCGGCCTGTATTTTTATCGAAGCTGTCTTTCACTTCTATCGTTGGCGTTCCTGCCTGTCCGTACCATCGCGAAAATTGAGTAAGGTCAATCTTCGCGGTATCTTCGAAACTCTTTAACCAGTCTTCAACGACCGCGGCCTCGCCATCATGGCGTTTGAAGTACAGATCGGTCGCCTTGCGATAAGCCTTAGGCCCCACAATTGTTGCAAGCATTCGAACGAGTTCCGCGCCTTTTTGATATACGGTTGCCGTATAGAAGTTGTTTATTTCGCGATAGGCCTCTGGGCGAACAGAGTGAGCCAACGGCCCTGCATCTTCAGGAAATTGTCCTGATTTCAAGATCCTTACCTGTTGGATTCTTTGCACCGCGCGAGATCGCAAATCAGCGGAAAACTCTTGATCACGATAGACCGTTAGCCCTTCTTTCAAGCATAGTTGAAACCAGTCTCGGCAGGTAATACGATTGCCCGTCCAATTGTGAAAATACTCATGGCCGATTATTGCTTCAATGTGCATAAAGTCCGTATCGGTAGCCAGATCAGGGCTGGCCAATATGTATTTATCGTTGAATACATTTAGCCCCTTATTTTCCATAGCTCCCATGTTGAAATCCGACACGGCGACAATGTTAAAGACATCAAGATCGTACTCGCGACCATAGACTTCCTCATCCCAGACCATGGAGCGCTTTAGGGCCCCCATAGCGTAGCTAGCGAGCTCGGCCTTGCCTGTTTCCACATAGATATTTAGGTCAACCTTACGGTTCGAAGCTGTTTTGAATTTGTCAGAATAAACATCAAGGTCACCACCGACCATCGCGAATAGATAACTAGGTTTGGGGTGCGGATCATGCCAAATTGCGTAATGTCTATTGTTGGCGAGCTTCCCGCATTTTATCCGATTGCCGTTAGCGAGTAGGATAGGGCAGTCCGTGCGATCCGCTTCCAACCGAACCGTGTACACCGCGAGAACATCGGGTCTATCGAGGAAGTATGTAATGCGACGGAAACCTTCCGCCTCACATTGCGTGCAATAGACACCGTTGCTCTGATAGAGCCCCATCAGTTTTTTATTCTCGACAGGCGCAAGCTCGGTCACAACTTCTAAGATAAATTTCTTGGTTTTGGGCGGGGTGCGTAACACCAAGGCTTGCGGCGTTGCCTTATACTCTTGATGATCGAGTTCTCTCCCATCTAGGGAAATGGAAATGAGTTTCAGTTCATCCCCGTCCAGACATAATGGCGTCCCTGCCTTTATCCCCCGTTCACGGCTAAATGAAATCTTGGACTTAATCTGGGTTGTGTGAGGATCGAGTTGAACTTTCAGTTCAACATCCTCAATTGTATAGGCTGGGGGAGTGTAGTTTTTTAGGCGTATTGTCGGTGCATTTTGGGTGCGCATGGAACATCAATTCAGCAAGGTTTAATTGCCGGTAGTATGACCCGATTAGAAATTTAAGTCATCAATCCAATTTGACTGAAACGCAGTAAGGTTACTTGCTAGCGCCATGGCCTTTTCTTCCGTTGAAATTGTTAGGAACAATATACGGGCGACGCCTAGTTTTGTAGTTGTAGACCGCCGTCGAGGTAAGATTGAGTTTCGTCTTTCCAAGCGGATTAAATTCCCCAAACAGTGATTTCACTTTTACTTTTACATTATAGCTCAGAACAAGATTCTTGTTTACAATTTTGCGCGTAAGTTTTGTTTTAATAGAACTGAGCCGTGACTTGTTTGCGAGATTGGCTTCAAAAAATGCGCGAGCATCATTTTGCATTGCACCCCAACCATGGGGTGCAGCATTGAATGCGGAGAGGACCGCAGCATCACTTGAGTGTTGTATATTGCGCCGTGCATTTACTAATTCTGAATAATCTAACGCCCCAGCAATCAACGTAAACATCGGTAAAGCTAACCCTGCAACCAGAATTGCAAAGTTACCGCGCTCGCAAGCAATAAATGTATTGATACTCTTAAACATTACCCAACTCCTTGAGGAACTTGATTTTGCCGTTAGAAGCATGAATTACAGACTAACAATTATCCTCAACAATATCCTAAGATGGGGTATGGTTAAGCTGATTAAATTTCGAACCACGCCTATTGGATTGCCAATGATAGACACCGCTAAACTTGTGCTTCGTAAGCTCATAGAACACCATTCGAACACCAAAGGGCAGATGATCCTTGAATTGTTTGATGGTAACCCTAATCGTTTTGACGAGTATTCCTGTGAACACGACGGTATGCTTTTTGACTACTCTAAGAATAATATCTCTGAGCAGACGCTCTCACTCTTACTCGAGCTTGCATCTTCAGCAGCAGTCTTTGAGAAGCGAGACGCACTTTTTGCAGGAATGCATATCAACACCACTGAAGACCGAGCCGTGCAACACATGGCTTTGCGTAATAACTCGGCAGATAAAGTTGAGGTGGATGGCCAAGATATCATGGGGAATATTCTCGAAGTTCGTGAGGCAATGTCCATATTTTCAAGGGCGGTACGAAATGGCTCTATCAAAGGGAAGGGCGGTAGGTTCACTGATGTGGTCAACATCGGGATTGGCGGATCAGACCTTGGTCCTGCGATGGCAGTTGCAGCTCTTGCGCCATATCATGCGCTTGAAGACGATGTGCCAAATGTTCATTTCGTTTCCAACATTGATGGAGCAGATATTTCTGACGTACTAGCTAAGGTTCCAGCAAGCACGACCCTATTCATTATCGCTTCCAAGACATTTACGACTCAAGAGACAATGACAAATGCGGCCACAGCTCGCAGTTGGTTTGTAAGAGAGTGCGGTGAGAACGCCGTTCAAGATCATTTTGTAGCTCTTTCGACTGCGTTGGATAGGACTGCTGAATTTGGAATTGATGAATCGAGAACCTTTGGCTTTTGGGATTGGGTTGGCGGTCGTTATTCTATCTGGTCAGCCATTGGCCTGTCGCTTATGTTAGCAATTGGACCTGAGCATTTTGAAGAGTTTTTGAATGGCGCTCATGCCGCCGACAATCATTTTCAGAAGGCTTCACCCCGCGAGAATATTCCCTTATTGATGGCGCTTATAGGTGTTTATCATCGCAATGTTTGTGGTTATGAAACCCATGCTGTTTTACCCTACGATCAACACCTTTCCCGCTTCCCTGCATATCTTCAACAACTCGATATGGAATCCAACGGCAAGCGTATTGGTCTTGACGGGGAAGAGGTTGATAACGATACAGGCCCAATTGTTTGGGGAGAGCCGGGTACAAATGGGCAGCATGCATTTTACCAATTGATCCATCAAGGAACCTCAATAATCCCTTCAGATTTTCTCGTTGCTGCACAAGCCAATGACGTTATCGGCGACCATCACGAGAAGCTTGTTGCCAACGCATTCGCACAAACTGAAGCCTTGATGCTCGGGAAGACGAAAGCACAAGTTGTAAGCGAGTTGAAGCTGAAGGGCATGGATGAAGATGAAATCAACCGACTTGCTCCCCACAAGGTTTTCCCAGGAAATCGACCCACCAGCACCTTTCTCTATCCAAAACTCACTCCTTTTGTTTTAGGGCAGTTGATAGCGCTCTATGAGCACAAAGTTTTTGTGCAAGGGGCAATTTGGAATATTAATTCATTCGATCAATGGGGCGTAGAATTGGGTAAGGAATTGGCCAGTGAGCTATTGCCTCTGGTTATGGGAGAAGAGAGCGAAAATGTCCGCAATGGTTCTACGGATGGGCTGCTGAAAGCATTCCACCAAATGCGCAGTTAGGTGTTGGTAAAGCCGCGCCCATTTGGCGAGCTTGCAAGCTTGGTTTTCCGTTTTCTTTCGCGCTGAACCGTATAGAGAGAAGCGGCAATAATGACGATTGAACCAATCCATGTGTATGGGCCCGGGATCGTTTCGAACACAAGCCACCCCCAAAATGTGGCATAAAGCAGCCGCACATAATCGAGCGATGCAAGTACAGAAGCCTCGCCCCATGAATAGGCGTAGATGTTCATCATCTGCGCGAAATAGGAGATGATGCCGATCCCTAGTAGGAGGCCCCATTCCGTCAAAGTTGGGGCCTGCCAATAATAGAGGGCTGGCAGGGCAACGATTATACCAACCAAAAAAGCTTGATAACTTAGAATGGTAATGGGCTTATCTGTTTGCGAAAGCTTACGGATGATTACCATCACCAAGCCTGCTGATGCAGAGCCTATTAGGGCGAGAATGGAGTTAGGATCAAAACCAGCAGACCCCGGTTGCATCATCACCATCACCCCAATGAACCCAACCGCAACAGCGCCCCAACGGCGAATGCCCACTTGCTCTTTGAGTATCCAAATAGCGAATATGGTGACGAAGAAGCTTTTAGCAAAGCCAATAGATACGGCATCTGCCAACGGCATGTGGATGATCGCATAGAACCCGCAAAGCATGGCTGTCAGTGCAAATATCACGCGGATGATCTGTAAATCGAACCGCTCAGTTTTCAAGCATCCCGGAAAGTGATCTATGACTTTTGGCAGTACAATCACCATCATGATTATTTGCCGCACCAGTAGAATTTCGGTGACGTGCAGTCGTTGCCCGACCATCTTTATCAACAACACCATGACTGAGAAACAGGCAGCCGCTACCATGATTGTGAGCGACCCTTTCACATTACCAGGCAAAGCCTGAAAGCGTTTGGCAAGTTTGTTGAATGAAGTCACTTGAATTAATTCCATTAAGACATCTCAATGATCATGACAGCACAAAAGATATTGGGCAAACTGCTATTTGTCAGGGGTACAATTTGATGTAAAGTTCCACTTGCAATCACGGCATAATTCGCAAATTCTACCCAAATAATTCTGCCTCCCGTTTTCAGGAAGTTTTCTCAATGAACGCAATCACGCCCCCAAAATTTGGCCAGAAGGTCGGCATGGGTCAATCGGTTCTTCGCAAGGAAGACAATCAATTTATCCAGGGGCAGGGCTGCTATACGGACGATATTAAACGCGAGGGCGAATTGTATTCTTTCGTTTTGCGCTCCCCCGCCGCCCACGCCAAATTTATCATCGAAGATGTAGAAACAGCCCGTGCCATGGATGGGGTGAAGCTTATTCTAACCGCTGTTGATATTGAGGGCCACGGGCCTGTGCGTTGCCAGACGATATTGAAACAAATCGACGGGACTATGCACGACAGCAAAGATATTCCTTTGTTATGCGAAGATACAGTTCGCCATGTTGGCGATGCTATTGCTTTCATTGTGGCCGAGACAGAAGCGTTGGCTCGTGAGGCCGCTGAGTTGATCGAGGTTGATTTCGATATGCGCGACTGCATCGTTGATACTGAAGCCTGCCTCGAAGATACTGCTACGTTGGTTTATGACGATAAGCCCAACAATCTCGCCTTTGAGGTAGAGATGGGCAATGCCGAGGCAAGCAAGGATGTTTTCAAGACCGCCCCGCGGGTGAGCGAATTGAAACTTATAAACAATCGTTTGATATGTAACTTCATGGAAACGCGAGGCTGTATGGCCGAGTGGTCTGATGAGGAAGATCGCTATACTTTGACCGTCGGGTCCCAAGGCGTTCACGGAATGCGGAACAATATTGCCAAACCTTGTTTGAATGTTGAGCCCGAGCAACTGCGAGTAATCACCCCCGATGTTGGCGGTGGATTTGGCACGAAAGTTTTCCCTTATCGCGAATATCCATTGGCGCTGATTGCGGCCAAACGTCTTGGTCGCCCTGTGAAATGGCGGGCAGACAGAAGTGACCATTTCGTTGCCGATGCCCATGGCCGTGATAATGTTGTGACCATGAAAATGGCGATGGATGAGAACGGGAAATTCCTCGCACTGGATGTCGATTTGATTGCCGCCATGGGGGCTTATTTGCATTCCTATGGGCCCTATATTCCAACCCTTGGAACCACGATCGCAACAGGCATTTATGACATTAAAGCCAGTCGTTTTCATATCCGCGGTGTTTATACGAACACCACGCCAGTTGATGCTTACCGCGGCGCAGGGCGACCCGAAGCCATTTATGCTCTAGAGCGTTTGGTTGATCAGTGCGCGATTGATTTGGGTGTGACGCCTGACGAAATACGTCGCCGCAATGCAATTACGCCTGACAACCTTCCATATACAACAGCCTATGGTCGTAAGTACGACACGGGCGAATTTACTGCGCACATGGATAAATGCATGGAGATTGCTGGCTGGTCTGAGTTTGACAAACGTGCTGCTAAGGCCAAACGCCAGGGTAAAATTCGTGGCATTGGAATGTCCACTTATATTGAGGCTTGCGCATTTGCTGGGTCGGAACCTGCCAAGCTTGAGTTGAATGAAGACGGCACAGTAACGATCTTGATTGGAACCCAATCCAATGGCCAAGGTCATAAGACTGCCTATTCGCAATTCGCTGCTGAAGTTCTCAATCTTGAAATTGATGCCATCGAGGTTAGGCAAGGGGACACCGACGAACTCGCCAAAGGTGGCGGCACGGGGGGGTCCCGTTCCATCCCTCTCGGTGGCGTTTCTGTGAAACGTGGTTCTGAAGCGCTGGCCGAACTCATCAAGGAAGTTGCCGCCGACAAGCTTGAGGCATCTGCTGCTGATCTTGAACTCGTGAATGGTGATGTTCGTATCATCGGAACTGATAGGAGTATGACGTTGGCTGAGGTGGCTAGCGCTGCTGATGAAGCCTTGAAAGCAACGGGCGAGTTTGTTCAAGATGAAGCGACATTCCCCAATGGAACCCATATTTCGGAAGTTGAAATTGACCCCGAGACAGGTGTAACCGAAGTCGTCGCCTATACAATTGTTGATGATTTTGGTGCAACCGTGAACCCAATAATGTTGGCGGGCCAAGTGCATGGTGGTGTGGTGCAGGCCATTGGACAATGCATTATGGAGCAGACGATATACGATGACGAGGGGCAATTACTCACGGCTAGTTTTATGGATTATCGCATGCCACGCGCCCACGACATTCCTGACTTTCATTTTGAAACACGCAATGTGCCCTCAACAACAAATGTCTTGGGCATGAAGGGGGCAGGGGAAGCGGGTACAATAGGTGGCACGCCATGTGTGATGAACGCCATCGTCAACGCCTTGCATCGCGAATACGGTATTGAGCATATCGACATGCCAGTTACACCTCTCGTCATGTGGGAAGCAATTCAAAAGGCCAAAGCCAAGACCGCATAGATTTTCATCTTGCATGATGTCTTTTCATTGCCTAAGGAAAGGCTATTCTCATGGAGGTGCCGATAATCGGCTGAGAGGTGTGCAAGCATCAACTCTTTGAACCTGATCCGGATTGTGCCGGCGGAGGGAATGGGATGGTGGATAACCAAACCGCAATTACTGGTGAGCAGGTAGCTGAGTGCGTGGCGAAATTCCGCGCGCGCCGCCCCCATGTGCATTGTCTTATCAACACGGTAGCGCAGAACTTTGCCGCCAATGTTTTGCTTGCAGTTGGTGTTACTCCCTCAATGACAATTGCAATTCAAGAAATTTCAGATTTTGTTTCGATGGCGGATGCACTGCTTATCAATCTCGGTACGATGGATGCAGAACGCACTAAAGCAATTGAAATTGCCGTTACAACTGCCGTTGAACTAGGAAAGCCTTGGGCGTTGGATCCTGTTTTTGTCCATGCTTCCCCGCTTCGTTTGGAACTCGCAAAAGCGTTGTTAAGCAAGCAGCCAAGCTTGGTGCATTGCAACAAGGAAGAAGGAAAAGCGCTTTTCAGGAGCGAGGTGAGCGACGCAAATTTACTGGTGCAAGCTAATCAATTTTCTACCACCATTGCATTGACGGGTAAGATCGACCGCATCGCCAATGAGTATGGCATCAACACCGTGTATAACGGTAGTCCGCTGATGGACCGTATCACTGCCATGGGGTGCGCGCTGACGGCCGTTATCGCAGGGTTTATTGCGGTTGAAGACGACCATCTGCTGGCTGCAACATCCGCAATCAGTTTATTTGGTTTGGCGGGAGAACGGGCTGAAGAGTTGTCATCTGGGCCAGGCTCATTTGTTCCTCATTTTTTAGATGCACTTTCTAATCTGACAGAGAAAGAAATTGCCGTGGGGGTTAAATTATGAACCACTGCGATGTTTCCCTTTATGCTATCATCGACCCTAATCGCACCCAGGGTCGGCCACTTAGCGAGATGGTAATTGCGGCGGCAGAAGGAGGGATAACCTTACTTCAATATCGAGATAAACTTGCTGATACGGCGACGCTGATCGCCAATGCCCGTATTATTAAATCTGCACTTGATCCCTATAACATTCCGCTGCTGATAAACGACAGAGTTGATGTTGCGCTGGCCAGTGGGGCCGATGGTGTTCATGTTGGGCAATCTGATATGGCGCCTACTGATGCTCGCCGCTTACTCGGGAGTGAGGCTATCATTGGCCTCACAATTAAGACGGAGGAGCACGCTATTTCTGCGCCACTGGACAAGATCGATTACGCCTGTATCGGCGGCGTTTATTCGACCCTTTCGAAGGATAACCCGATCAACATTGGCCTTCATGGTTGGCGCGAAATAGCGTTGCATTTTAGGCAGCGCGCGCCACAGTTACCTGTTGGCGCTATAGCTGGGATCGACGGGAGTAATCTTGCCGATGTGATGGAAAACGGCGCCGATGGGGCGGCGATAATCTCCGCCATTTTCATGGCCGACGATGTGTGGGTTGCCACCCGTAAGTTGAAAGCTATCATTCAGGATCATCAATCATGACGTTCATTGCCTTAACAATCGCGGGTTCCGATTCTGGCGGCGGGGCTGGTATACAAGCAGACCTGAAAACGTTCTCTGCCCTTGGTGTTTATGGCGCTAGTGTTCTCACCGCGCTGACCGCCCAAAATACTCTTGGGGTTACTGCAATTCACGACGTACCACCCGATTTTATTCGTGCGCAAATGGATGCAGTGTTTTCCGATCTCGAGGTTGACGCGGTGAAGATTGGTATGTTGTCCCAACCAGCAATAATAGAGGCCGTGGCGCTTGGTTTGAAAGCCCACGAACAAACGACAATTATTCTCGACCCCGTTATGGTGGCGGAATCTGGTGATACGCTTTTAGCAGAAGACGCGGTACAATCTCTTGTGAGACACCTTTTCCCAATAGCTACTCTGATCACTCCAAATCTGCACGAAGCGGCTAAACTTTTAGGCTGTGAAATGGCCGAAGACGCAGCGACCATGGAAGCGCATTCAGAGGCACTCTTAGCCCTTGGAGCAAAAGCTGTTCTTCTTAAAGGTGGTCATTCTTCAGGCAGCGATGCGGCAGATTTTCTACTTACTTCGGATGGTATTCGCAGATGGTATTCGGCTCCATTCGTTGATACTAAAAACACCCACGGTACGGGCTGTTCTTTATCCTCTGCCATCGCCTCAAATCTCGCAAAAAACGAGACGCTAGAGGTCGCAGTCGACCACGCAAAGCTTTGGCTGACAAAGGCTATTGCCCACGCAGACGAATTACAAATAGGTAAGGGCGCTGGCCCTGTTCATCATTTTCACGCACAATGGAAACACTAACTTATGACAAAACTAAATCGCCGCAAGGCCCTGGGCCTCATTGCAACTGCACCTGCGGTCACCTTGGCAACGCCTGCATTAGCGAGCTCCAAAATTCAATGGCGCATGGTGACTTCATGGCCAAAAAACCTACCAGGTCCCGGTGTAACGGCCCAACGTTTGGCTGATGCAATAACGACCATGTCAAATGGTCGATTAACTGTGAAACTCTTTGCAGCGGGCGAAATAGTCCCTGCCTTAGAGGTTTTCTCAGCTGTTTCGGGCGGTGTTGCCCAAATGGGGCATACGGCCTCTTTGTTTTGGGGCGGGAAGATTCCTGCCGCGCCTTTGTTTACGGCTGGGCCCTTTGGTCTTACCCCAATTGAACACATTACTTGGATAAACCATGGCGGCGGGCAGGCAATTTGGGACAAGCTTTATGCTCCTTTTGGAATTAAACCTTTTATGGCAGGAAATACTGGTTTCCAAATGGGTGGTTGGTATAAGAAGGAGCTTAACTCACTGGCTGACTTGCAGGGGTTAACAATTCGCATGCCTGGCCTTGGTGGAGAAGTGATGCGCCGTCTGGGCGCTTCCCCTGTGACATTACCCCCTGGCGAAATCCTTTCTGCGCTCCAAACTGGGGCGATTGATGCGGCGGAATTTCTTGGCCCCTCCAGCGATTTTGCCATGGGCTTTTATAAGGCTGCGAAATTTTATTACGCCCCTGGTTTTCACGAACCCAATGGCACTGGTGAAGCGCTTGTTTCTAAGGAAACTCTTGAGGCGTTACCCGCCGATTTACGCGCTATTGTTGAGAGCGCTTGTGCGGCTGAGAATATTTTAGCGCTTGGTGAATCTGAATGGATGAATGCTGCTCGATTAAAAATATTGGTCGAACAAAAGGGTGTGCAATTACGTGACTACCCCGCAGATATTATTGATGCTGCCCGTTCTGCCACCATCGAGACGTTGGCTACTTTAGCTGACAGTGATCCCTTGAGCAAAGAAGCGGTTACCAGTTTCAAAGCTGCTTCATCTCACTTGAAAGACTGGTCAGGCCAGTCCATTCAAAAATTTCTTACCGCACGCTCTTAGCCTATTCCACCTTAATGGGGGGAGGCATGGGCGGTAGCTCTTCCTCCTCGGTTAGCGGATAGGCATCAAGAGAGGATCGCGGATCAAGTGCGTAGGACTCTGGTGTGGTATTCCGCGCAAGGCCAATTGTTTGGAAGTCAACCCGATCCTCTTCAACTGCCTGTTCACGGCGGAAGGTTCTGTACAGGGCATAACTCGCAAAAAGGGCATGGGCGATCGTTGTTGCTGTGAACAAGCCTGTTGGCCCCATGATATCCATGAGTTGCGCAGTGAACAGCGGGCCTATCATTGTGCCAACACCATAAACCAACAAAAGACCGCTCGAGGTTTTTACAAAATCTTCTGAGTCGGCAAAGTCGTTGGCATGGGCAACTGCTAAGGAATAGATAGAAAATATAACGCCCCCGTAGAAAACCACAGCGGCAAAGAACCAGCCGTTATAATCACCCAAGTTGGTCATGAAGGTCATCAGCGAACCTGCCGCGATCCCAATAATACCAGCAATTGCCATCACATATCGACGGTCTATCATGTCCGATAATTTACCCAGAGGATATTGGAAGAGCACGCTACCCAGCAGTGCTGCAGCTAAAAATGTAGCAATGAGCGAAGTCGAAAACCCAATTTGTTGTCCAAATACGGGCCCAAATGTTCCCCAAGCGGATGATATAACGCCAGAAAGAAGCGCCCCTACAGCCGCCGCAGGAGAGTTTCTGAAGAGTGCAGGAATGTCGAGCTTAACGCTCGTTAGTGGAGCAGGAGATTGGGCCTTGGAAACCGCAGTTGGAACCACCGCAAGAGCATACAAAATGGCCCCGACCATGAACAACGTTTCCCGTGTAGGCTCGGCAATCACCAGCATATATTGTCCAGCGGCAAAGGCAGTCATGGTCGTGATTGCATAGATGGAAAACAAGCTGCCCCGCTGCTCGTTTGTAACCCGTTCGTTCAACCAGCTTTCAGCAACCATGTAGCACCCTGCAAAACAAAAGCCAGAAAGGGCACGCAGTAAAATCCAAAAATTTGCTTCAATGAGAATGGCATTCAATAACATGCTGACAGATAACAATGCCGTTAATGTGCTAAAGGTACGAACGTGCCCTGCGCGGCGCACGAGATGAGGCACTAAGATGCACCCAACGGTAAATCCAATCGCCCAGCCCGTACCAATCCAACCCAGTTGAAAAGAAGTAAAACCTTCAATTTGGCCGCGCACTGGAATAAGGATGCCTTGCAATCCACCTCCCAACATGAGAAAAATCATCCCCCCGAAAAGGGCAACCATCGGTCCAATTTGACGTAACATAGCATTTACTTTGCAGCTCTCCCGTTTAGTGCGGGAACCTCAATTATCGCCATTTGAATATGCAAAACATTGGCGCGTAGTATTTTTCTTTAAACTGAAATAGCGGCCGTGAAAATATTCAAATCCGACGCGGCATGTCTATTTTGATTTTTCTTGAAGCTTTTCTTTCAGTGTTAGCAAATCCTGCCACGCCATATTCTTGTGGGCTGGTGTTTTTAATAAATAGTCAGGATGAAGGGTGGGCAAAGTCGGTATGGTGACATCGCCCACGGTAATTTCTGTCCACTTACCACGCAGTCCCATGATATTATTTTTGCTTTGCAACATCATGCTGGCACAAGCCCCGCCCATTATCAGGACATGATCAGGTGCAACCAGTTCAATATGGCGCTCAATAAAGGGACGGCAGATTTCAATTTCAGGTGCTGACGGTGTTTTTCCACCAGGCGGTCGCCAGGGGATACAATTCGTTAAATAGACCTGAGTTCGATCAAGACCAATCGCGAACAACATACGATCAAGCAACTGCCCATTTGGACCAACGAAAGGCACGCCTTGCGCATCCTCTTCTCTGCCCGGGGCTTTACCGATTATCATTAGTTTAGCCTTTGGGTTGCCATCGGCGAAAACGGTAGAGCGGGCCGCAAATTTCAAATTACATCCCTTAAAGCCTTCAACTGCCAAGCGTAGTTCATCAATTGTTGTTGCCGTTTTTGCAGCGGCAATCGCATTTTCAACGGCATTGATATCAGGAACGGCACGCTCATTTTGAGTCGGAGAGCTGGGTTGTTGTTGTTTGGCTTGTGGAACCGCTTTTGGTTGCTGGGCCGCTGTGGAGGCGCTCTTGTTTGGAACCGATTTTTTGTTGGCTGTTTCTTCGAAGCGGTTAATCGGTTCATCAGACAACGCAATATCAACCCCGGCATCGACATACCAAGCGAGTAGTTCCTTAGAATTGATAGACGTGTTTAGCAAAGGGTTTGTCCTCTTTCTTAGGCTAATCTAAGCGTTTATTTGGCGTTAGAAAAGGTAAGTTTTCTGCATGTGGAAAACTCAGTTCCCAAGATAGAATAAGGTGTGGATTGGATAGTGATCTGACCCCGCCTCGGCGAGAACTTTACGAGAAATTGGGATAAGCCCTTTATAGTATATGTGGTCGATGGGAAGTGTCGGACCTATTCCAAAAGTCTTTTTTATTAGACGGTGCGACCAACTCAAGACCATACCAGCCATGGGTTTTGCGGCGGTGATTTTTCCAATTTGATTGATCACATGGCTCCAAGGAGCCGCGTTAAAGTCTCCAGCCAATATCAAAGGCTTGTTGAGGCGTGAAAGCGGCTCCTTTAACCGGGCAACCTGCTTGCGCTGGTTATAGGGCCATGGCCACCGAAGATGAACGCTGGCGATAGTGAGTGTCGTTTTTCCAACCAATATTTGTGCTGATACCACCCCATCAAAACGTGAGCAATTTTGTTCACCGCCAGCGACAAAAGGGTGGCGCGAAGCAAGGGCAACACTTCCAACAACATAAGAGATGCACTCAAGTTGATAGGGATGGGTTTTTTTTAACTCTTTAAAGACGCGCAGGTTTCTATTGGTGAGTTCTTGCAAAAGATAAACGTCGGCATCGACGGAACGAAGTGATTTAATCGCAGCATCGAGGTCATTATTATTATACCGCATGTTGAATTGCACAACGGAAAAATTAGCAGGCACTCGGTTTTCAAATGTACCATCATCAGGCCGATTGGACCCAAAGTTGGGAAGGAACGGGATGGTCAACCAGAGCGATATAAGGACCGTTGCTAGGCTTACGACAGCCAATTTCCATTTACGGAAAAGGACAAGAAATATGCTTGCCGCGCTCAACAGTACAGCAAAATGCAGCCTAAAATGGGAAAGACTATCGAAAGCTGGATGGTAATCTTGCAACCAGCCCAGCATCAAAGTGAAGATAAGAACGAATGCTCCACCTTTTAGCGCTCCGAAGACTAAGCGTTTCATTATTGAAATGCAGTTTCAAAGAAGCTGCGCAACTTCCTCGAATGGAGCGCTTCTGGCGGCATCCCGCGTAGACTTTCTAAGGCGTGGATACCAATTGCCAAGTGCTGGCGAACTTGTGTGTTGTAAAAATCCGTTGCCATGCCGGGGAGTTTTAGTTCTCCATGCAACGGTTTGTCCGAGACGCATAGCAAAGTTCCATAGGGTACTCGGAATCGGAAACCATTAGCCGCGATTGTGGCACTTTCCATATCGAGCCCAATTGCGCGAGATTGTGAAAGGCGTTGCACGGGGCCTGTTTGATCGCGTAATTCCCAATTGCGGTTGTCGATGGTGGCGACCGTGCCGGTACGCATAACCTGTTTCAAATCGTAACCAGAATAACCAGTGATATTGGCCACGGCTTTTTCGAGTGCGACCTGGACTTCCGCGAGGGCAGGGACGGGAACCCAAACGGGCAGGTCATCATCAAGCACATGGTCTTCACGCACGTAGGCGTGGGCGAGGACATAATCCCCCAAGCGCTGGCTATTACGCAATCCAGCACAGTGGCCAAGCATCAACCAAGTGTGGGGGCGCAGAACGGCAACATGGTCAGTAATTGTTTTGGCGTTAGATGGTCCAACCCCGATATTTACCAATGTGATGCCTGTATTTCCCTTGTAAGTAAGATGATAGGTGGGCATTTGCGGCATGCGCGAAGCCAACTCGCCTTCAACTCTACCGTCAGCATGGGTGATGCGATTGCCCGGTTCAATAAATGAATCGTACCCACTATTTGGATCAGCCAAGGCTTTGTGCGCATAGGCGATGAACTCATCAATATAAAACTGGTAGTTGGTAAACAGAACAAAATTCTGAAAATGCTTGGGGGAGGTTGCTGTGTAATGGGAAAGCCGATGCAGTGAGTAATCTACCCTTTGCGCAGTGAATGGCCCAAGTGGCGTTGGCGCGCCGGGTGTGTGTTCAATTTGACCATTGACTATCTTATCATCAGTAGAGGCAAGGTCTGGTACATCAAAGACATCGCGCATCGGGCGATCGAGCCTATCTTCAATTGAGCCTTCAACATGGGTTCCCTCAAGAAAAGCAAAGTGCAGCGGGATGGGGGTCTCAGACGTTGCGATCGTGATAGGTACTCCATGGTTTTTGAGAAGCAGTCCTATTTGTGTTTCCAAATAGTCTGAAAACAAATCTGGCCGGGTAATTGTAGTCGTGTAGTGACCAGGCCCTGGGACATAGCCAAAGGCCAGCCGTGAATCCACTTTTGTATGCGAGGTGGTTGTGATTTGAATTTCTGGATAAAAAGCGCGGAACCTTGCAGTTACTTTTTCGCTATCTAATGCTTCATCAAATGAATTGCGCAGAAACTCAACGGAGGTTTCATATAACGAGCATAGAGCGCTAACAGCGTCCTTTGCATTGGTGTAACTTTGTGGTTTGGGAGCAGCGGGGGATTTCGTTTTTAAATCGTCGGCTGCGTGATTTTTGGAATGTGTTTTCATTCCCCACTCTAGCCTAATATTAAGGGCGGGGAATAGTTTTCTAAGCGACGTTTTGCAGTTTTTTTATGCTGCAGGTTTTTGGATCTGCTTTACAGGCTTGCTTCTCCTCATGAAGCTTCCATTCCTTTAAGCGCTGGCCCACCTGAAAACCTGAATTTTCAGGGTGGGTGCTTTCAATAACGTTCAATAGGGCGACACCCAACATGGCGATTGATGCGGTAACCAACATGAAATTGCGGAATAGCATATTGAATCCTCTCTTATTTTTTACTCTTTGGCCTGTTCTTGAGTACACCCTATCAACCTATGGCTGAACCAAATCTGAGGGTGTTGTTCATCTGCCGTTCACTTCCGTTAATTTGATGTAGACGTTGCGCGTTAGGCCTCTATGCTGGGGTATCTTTCAAGTGGATATTCATCATGACCAAGCAAACAGCCCCTATTGATCTTTACTACTGGCCGACCCCAAACGGCTGGAAGATTTCCATTTTCTTTGAAGAAGCGGGAATTCCCTACAACGTCAAATACATCAACATAGGTGCGGGCGAGCAGTTCGAGCAATCGTTCTTGAACATCTCCCCTAACAACCGCATGCCCGCTATTGTTGATCCTGAGGGGCCTGATGGTAAACCCATTTCGATTTTTGAATCCGGAGCTATTTTGCAGTACCTTGGGCGCAAGTTTGACAAGTTTTACCCCAGTGATGAACGGGCGAGGATAGCCACAGATGAGTGGCTGTATTGGCAAATGTGTGGCCTCGGCCCAATGGCCGGCCAAGCTCACCACTTCCGCCAATACGCCCCAGAGCAAGTTCCCTACGCAATTGATCGCTACACCAATGAGGTCAACCGCTTGTATGGAGTGATGAACACGCGCCTGGCTGATAATGCCTACTTAGCAGGTGATGAGTACACGATTGCAGATATGGCAAGTTACGGCTGGGTATTGCCCTATGAGCGCCAAGGCCAAGACTTGAATGATTTCCCGCATTTGAAGCGCTGGTTTGAAGAGCTGAAAGCGCGGCCTGCTGTTCAGGCCGGAGTTGCGGTTGGGAAGGAAGAGCGTAAGAACACTGACCTTTCCACCAACAAAGAAGCGCAAGCCATATTGTTTGGGCAAAAGGCTAGAACTTAACGAATTAAAGGGAAGAGTATATCCCCGCCAAGAACGGCGGGGATTACTGGATTATTTTATACGGCGGAGTGTTTCTGTTTTACAAAACACAGCAACACAGCCAGAAAGTCTAAGCTTACTGCCCGTTGCAATAGCTTTTCCTCGGTATGTTTTACCTTCGTCGAGGGCAATAACTTTACCTTTGTACTTGCCCTTTGTACCAGACATACAGCCGATAGATTTGCCTTTGTATTTTTTGTTTACAACGGTTCCGCAGAACTTCGTGCCGCTTCCTGAATAACGAATTTTTGTGCCGTTTTTACGGACCCAAGTACCAACGATTGGTTCAGCAGCAAATGCAGCTCCAGTTGTTGCAAGAACGAAGCCTAATGTAGCAGCCCCAGCAATAATTTTCACAGTACGGTTCATAGTGTTCTCCCTGTTTATTTGAAGGGCCGCGAGCCGCACAACCGGATTTCTCCCCCCGATGTTCGTTCTTCGACCCCACGTCATTTTTGACGTTAACGTAAAATTAACGGGCAAATCTCGCTGACACAAGTAAAAAAGGTATTTTTAACCGCCTACGGTTAAGCCATTCCAATTTTTGCTTGAAGTACAGGAAAATAACCCTATCTTTAGTAGGCTACCACGGGAGGGTGTCACGAGGATATCTTAGCAAGGGGCAAACCGGCGGGGCTCGACCTAGATAAGCTTTAAGGCTGTCTCGCTAAGCTTGAAGGAGACGATAATGTCTCACACAACAAAAACATCACCCACAACACTCACCCGCCGCACGCTTTTAGCAGGTACTGCCGCAGGTATTGCAGCAACATCTCTAAGCTTTGGTTTGGCAGGGGTTGCTAGTGCCAACACGACAGCGGCCGCTAGCGGTCAAGCTGTAGATGCTATCTGTATCGCTCACCACAATGAGCTAGCAGCCCATTTGAAAACGGTTCTTAGTTCCACTTATGTAGATGAGAATATGAAGAACAAGCTTCTCTCCACCAGCCATTGTCCCCATTGCAAGGTCGCTATTGCGCCTGACATGATGGACCAATTGGCTTTTAGTGTTTTGAGCTAGTTTGCTCAGTTCCAATAAAGAGGCCGCAGGAGCATTCGCTTCTGCGGCCTTTTTTGTTTTCAGGCGCTAGTAGAAATAAACGCCAAACCGTGGGCGACGATGCCCATAGTGCCGACGGTGTCCGTAGTGCCGACGCGCATGGCCTCGGTGGTGCCGACGAGAATGGTAATGACGGTGACGACGACCGCCATGGCGGTGCGCATGGCGATGGCGTCTTGTGCGAATATTGCGGCAACGCGAACGGTGACCGCGCCGAATACGGCAGTGGCTACCATGCACTTTTTGCACGTCTGTTGTTTCAGTTGCATCAATAGGCGCTCCACCACGCGGCATAGCTTCTGCCGTCGGTGCCATAAAGGTGATAGCCCCTCCAATGAATGCGGCGATTGCAAGTGTTGCGATTTTCATGGATTTCTCCTTCCAAGGTTCAGTTTCACAATTCGACTCTACCCCTAAGCAAGAGTTGCACTCTGTGCGCAAATGCACAAGTCGGACGAACGTACTAGCTTAATTGATCTGGGTTTGGTGTTTGCATGGGATCAGCATAGTTGCACTCATGGTAGGCTTGCTACGCAATCCACCTGCGTGGGCGCGGCGAGATTCTCTCTGTTTATTCTGGAGGGCTCGCTCTTCACTCGCCGGAGGTTCCTTGTAAAGCTTTGCGTGTTACTCCCCCAGGAGCGAACAGCGACCGCGAATAATTTTGCGCCCGCGCAGCGCAGGGCCCCGATACCGCAGGCGATTTGCGCAGAAAACCTGCAGAGAGGACAAAAAAAGCCCGACAGCGTGAGCGCAAATCAAACCGAGAGCAAAGACTACACATGCTAAAGTCCTCCTCACAGTCACCTGCTAGAGCACAAATCAGTTAGCCCCTTAATAACGAGGGCTTATCTACTGTCCCTGATAGGGACGGCGGAACGTTGGCTTTCGCCCATAAACGTTTTGGACAAACGTTTTGATAGTCTGGTGGCTTGAGCAAACGCTCCGCCTCGGCATTATTTATCGCTCCACATACCGCTTGCTCATCACTGACTGACTAGCTCTATTTTACAAGAGCCCACAAACGCGGCCAGCCGTAGCGGTATTCCAACCACGCACTGGTCCTTTAGGGCGCCTGCTATGAATTGCCTACCCAGCAAAACACACCAGAGCCGAACCCAACAAAATGACGATTGGTGATCTGCCACGTCCCCGTTTCATTAGGTGGGCGTAGTATGGGGGCATGGGCTGGCGCGGGGATAAGTTTTTTGAGACTTTGGGTACTGACAACGCCGAGCTGTGAGAAAGCGTGAGATAGACTACCGCTTCCCCTTATTCTGCTTAAATCCACCCCGTTGCCCCGGTTTCCCACTGGTACTCCTCGGCAGTGGTCTTTTCGACGGCACCGCACCATCCCCCGCTGGAACGCCAACAGGCGTGCCACCCATGTCGTCCAACTCTGGCTTCTTGAAATAACCTGCGTTCTTTGGGTCGGGGGCTGTGCCGCTGGCTCGGCCTCCCGCTTTTGCGCGTTTGGCGGCTAGGGCGCGGGATTTTTTGGTGTTTTCTATGCCGCTGTTTCTAGCCATTGGGTCGTCGTGAACCATCAATTCGACTTCTTGCAGCCGCTTGATTTCGTCGCGCATACGGGCGGCGGTTTCGAAGTCTAGATCGTCGGCGGCGGCGCGCATGTCTTTCTCTAGGCTCTCCAAATGGGTCTTGAGATTATTGCCCACGAGCGCGCCTTCTTCGGCAATGCCAGCATCCACTTTCACGTGGTCGCCTTCGTAAATTGAGCCGATGATATCGCCGATATTCTTCTTGATCGATTGCGGGGTGATGCCGTGCTCTTTGTTGTAGGCCTCTTGCTTTTCGCGGCGGCGGTCGGTTTCCCCCATCGCCCGTTCCATCGATCCGGTAATCTTGTCCGCGTATAAAATAACCTTGCCATCAACATTACGCGCAGCGCGGCCAATGGTTTGCACAAGGCTGGTCTCGGAGCGCAAGAAGCCCTCTTTGTCAGCGTCCAAAATAGCCACGAGGCCGCACTCAGGAATGTCCAAACCTTCCCGTAGTAGGTTGATCCCGATCAACACATCAAACGCCCCAAGGCGCAAATCGCGGATGATCTCAATGCGTTCCAACGTGTCTATATCGGAGTGCATGTAGCGCACGCGAATACCGTTTTCGTGGCAATATTCGGTCAAGTCTTCGGCCATGCGTTTGGTCAAAACTGTGACGAGAGAACGATAGCCCTGCGCGGCGACTATCTTCACTTCCCCGAGTAAATCATCGACCTGCGCTTTAGCAGGACGGATTTCTACGGGCGGGTCGATAAGCCCCGTCGGGCGAATAATTTGTTCGGCGAACACACCGCCCGTTTGGTCCATTTCCCAAGTGCTTGGGGTCGCCGAAACACAAACAGTTTGTGGGCGCATCGCATCCCATTCCTCAAACCGCAGCGGACGGTTGTCCATGCAACTCGGCAGGCGAAAACCATATTCGGCCAGCGTTGCCTTACGGCGGAAGTCACCCTTATACATCGCCCCCAATTGGGGAATAGTAACGTGGGACTCGTCGGCAAAAACGAGGGCATTGTCGGGCAGATATTCAAACAGGGTAGGGGGCGGTTCCCCCGGTTTACGGCCTGTTAGATAGCGCGAATAGTTCTCAATACCCGCGCACGCCCCCGTCGCTTCGATCATCTCAAGGTCAAACCGCGTGCGCTGCTCTAGCCTTTGCGCTTCCAACAAACGCCCCGAATTATTCAACTCATCGAGCCGCCCGCGTAGTTCTTCCTTGATGTGCTTCATCGCTTGGTTGAGCGTTGGGCGCGGGGTCACGTAGTGGCTGTTGGCGTAAATTTTCACGCTCTTTAGGCTGTCTGTTTTACTTCCCGTTAGCGGGTCGAACTCAGTTATCGTTTCGATCTCATCGCCAAACAGCGAAATACGCCAAGCCCGATCTTCCAAGTGGGCAGGGAAAATCTCAATCGTATCGCCGCGCACCCGAAACGAGCCGCGTTGAAAATCTGCGTCGCGGCGGCGGTATTGTTGCGCCACCAAATCGGCGAGCAATTGCCGTTGGTTGAGGGTGTCGCCAATGCTCATTTGGAAGGTCATGGCGGTGTAGGTTTCCACCGAACCAATGCCGTAAATGCACGAAACCGAAGCCACGATAATCACATCATCCCGCTCCAAAAGTGAGCGGGTGGCAGCGTGGCGCATGCGGTCGATTTGCTCGTTCACCGAACTTTCTTTTTCGATGAAAGTATCAGAGCGCGGCACATAGGCTTCGGGCTGGTAGTAGTCGTAATAGGAAACAAAATATTCCACCGCATTATTAGGGAAGAAGGATTTCATCTCCCCATAAAGCTGCGCGGCCAGCGTTTTGTTAGGCGCGAGAATGAGGGCGGGGCGTTGAGTTTCCTCAATCACTTTGGCCATTGTGAAGGTCTTTCCGGAGCCAGTAACGCCCAAAAGAACTTGGGTTCTTTCGGGTTTGTTTTCGCTCACGGCAGATGCTGACGCATCGCCTGCGCGGGCGCGCTGCGCGGATCGCTCTTCGCTCACTTTACCAGAACTCACGCTGTCGGGTTCCTCTCTCGCGGCGAGAGCGTCGGCTTTCTTTTCCTTCGCTGAGCGGTTTTCGAGTTCTTTTTCGTGGGCCTTCTCTCTCGCTTGGGTGCTGGCGGCTTGGGCGTTGGCTTGGTAATCTGGCGGGACGTATTCGCCAAGCCCTGCCACCAACTCGCGGATGGCGGTGGGTTGGTCACCCTTGGGCTCAAACTCGCTGACCACCTTGAATGGAATTCCACCTTGAGATTTTTCGGGGCGGTCTGGCCGGTGGGGAATCCATATGTCCCCCTTCATCACCTCGCGACCATGCTCAATCAAATCCGAAAGCGCCGAGACGGTGGCCGTGACCCCAGAGGTGTTGTCCATTTCCAGTGCATCTTCGACCGAAACGCTCAGCCCTGAAACAGGATTCAACCCCGCCGCAACCCGTTCCTTCACATCATTAGACCCACCAATAGAAGTGCTGCGCCCCGATGTTTTATTGCTGATAATAGGTTTGGTGGGCTTCTTTTTAGAAGTCTTCGGGGTAACTTTTTCTTTTTCGGCCTCTTGAGAAACCTCCTCAGCCCAAGCTCCCACATCCCCCGAAAGAGGCCCCCCCTCAAAAGGAGCCTGCGGAGATTCAGAAAAACCAGAACCCACCTTAGATTTATCGGAAGAAGACATGCACTCTATATGGGACAGATGGAGAACGGATGGAAGGGGGGAGGGAAAGAATGCTGACAGGAATTTGGAGAGAATGACTAAGTGAAATCATCGGGATTGAAATTATTCAAATCTTTCAGGTCATCGAATAAGGCTTTATATTTATCATTTAGCTTTTCTATTGGCTCCAAAGAATGACTTTGAGATTTGAATAAGAAGTGCAAACGCCATTTTGATAATTGACAAAGATCACTAATAATTCTGGCTGTCTGTGATGTGTTTACAGCCTTTCTTTCTTCGGCACTTCTTTGAGATCGTTCCCAGACTAAACCCATAGCATCACCATCTTTGTGAGTTAGGTGACTGGCCATGCCGTATTGATAAGAAAGGTGTTCGAACAAACGGTAGCGCTCATCTTCTGATTTTGAAAAGTGCTGAAGCAATCCATGGAAAGACCATTTATTTTCCAAGCTTTTTCTATCAGCTTTATTAGTGTCTTTTCTGAATAATTCCTGTTCATCCCGAGAGATGATTATTTCATTGAGTATTTTTGAATCCTTTTCTAAAAACTCAATTTTATTAGTCATGCTCTCCAATCTATTGCTACGTTTAATGGAGCTATAGCCTGTTAGCACATGGAAGAATTCCTTTGCACGTTTCTCCGCGCAATCTTGATCTTCTAATATATAAATAAACTTCAAGCTTCCTTCCACGACAGTTCGAAGTAAAATTTCTGCATCCCAAAAATTACCCTGTTCTAAAAGTATCAAAATACTTTCACCTGTGAGGACATTATCAATGTAAAGTTGAGCCGTTATAAACCGCGTTACTGGTGGTGTCTGTTTGACCTCGTTATCTAATAATGGCTTGCCACAATCAAAACATTCCCCAATGAAATGGCTTGCTAGCCCGATTAAGCTTTTGGGAACGTCCATTTTTACATTCCTTTTTGAAGTCTACAAATCCACACGCGGCGGTTTTTTTTCAAATTAGGAGGCTAAAAATTGAAGATCAATAAATTTTCTAAGTTTGTGTTCAAAAGTATTTCAAAACAGGCCGTGGGAAAATTAGATACTGACGTAATAGACGTCAATCCCCCCATTAACCCCAATCCCAAACTCTTCTCGCTCAATGCTACAAATTCTGTTAACCTCTCATTAACTTTTAAACATGCTGCGGGTTTTTTGTTTTGCGTTCTGATATTGATATACTTTCTGAGACTTTGAAATTACCTTGTGGTGCGGTTTTGAAAAATCGGATTTGTAAAGCGGCTATGACCGAGGGACTGGCCGCGCCAGACAATCAGGCCAATGCCCGTTTTACCGAGCTTTATCGCCGTTGGGGTGAAAGCGGCGCGGCTGTTTTGATTACCGGCAATGTATTGGTTGACCGTTGGCATTTGGAGCGCGGTGGCAACATCGCGATTGATGGGCCGCAATCTAACGAAGCACTTGCTGCGCTGGCGGATATGGCTGAGGCAGGCAAGGCTGATGGCGCGCACATGTGGATGCAGATCAACCATCCCGGCCGCCAAACTCAAAAAATGATCAACAAAAACCCAAAAGCCCCTTCAGATATTGGCTTGAAAATGGGCAATGGCCGTTTTGGCAAACCTACGCCAATGACGGACGATGAGGTTGAGGCCACGATTGATGGGTTCGTAAATGCCGCTAAGGTTGCCGAGCAAACGGGTTTCGATGGGGTGCAGTTTCACGCCGCCCATGGCTATCTCACATCACAATTTCTATCGCCACTTTCAAACATACGCACCGATAAATGGGGCGGAGACTTGGAAGGCCGTGCGCGATTTATCATGGAAATTATTCGCCGCACCCGTAAAGCAGTGAAGAAGAAATTTGCGATCACTGTGAAGCTCAATTCATCTGATTTTCAAAAGGGCGGTTTTTCAGACGAGGACAGCGTTATCGTTGCCAATTGGTTTGAAGAAGCTGGCGTTGATTTAATCGAGGTTTCTGGCGGCAACTACGAACAACCACGGATGCTCGATTTCGATCGCAAGGACCCGAAAGGCGATGAAAAAAGCATTCAGAAAAAACGCGAAAGCACGAAAAAACGCGAAGCCTATTTCTTGGAATTCGTTCCAAAACTGCGTGAATGTGTGACGATCCCTGTGATGGTAACGGGCGGTTTCCGCACTGCTTCCGCTATGGGTCGCGCAATTGAAGAAGACGAGATCGACATGATCGGTCTTGCCCGTCCTTTCTGCACAGACATTGATATTGCGGAGCGTTTGCTCACGGGCGAAGTAAAAGAGATCAAGGAATGGCAGGATAAAATCCGCATTGGCCGTGGTCTACTTAGCCCAACGTCGCCAATTAGCTTCCTGCGCGATCTGAACGCTTGGGGTGAACTCGGTTGGTACTACGAACAGATTTATCGCATTGCCGATGGTCAGCAACCAGATTTCGATTTGAGCGGTTTCAAAGCATTGATGGCTTTTGATAAGACCGAAGCGAAAACTGCGAAATTACTGGTGCGATAGGAATTGTTCTGGCAAGTAGGGTGAAACAACTCTCCTTCGGAACATCCCATGCAGTTTGCAAACATCAATGGCGTCAATATCCACTATCAGGTGATAAGCGCGCCTGAGAACAAGCCAACGATTGTATTTTCCAATTCTATGGCGACTGACTTCCGCATTTGGCGCGATTGTATTGTGCGGCTGGTGGGGGAGTGCTCGATTGTCATGTACGACAGCCGTGGCCACGGCCTTTCAGATGTCGGCAAGACACCTTACAAAATTGACGATCACGTCAATGATCTGGCTGGATTGCTCGATCATCTCGGCATCAGCAACGCGGTCATTTGCGGGCTTTCTGTTGGTGGCTTGATTGCCCAAGGCTTGCTGTTTTTACGGCCAGACTTGGTGCGCGCCCTCATCCTCTGTGATACTGCAGCGATTATTGGCAATGCGGATATGTGGAATGAACGCATGGCGGCGGTAAAAGAACAGGGACTTGAATCAATCGTCGATGGCAATATGGAACGCTGGTTCACTCCCGATTTCCATAAAAACCGCGCTGACGATTTGCAAGGCTACAAGAACATGTTCACCCGCCAACCGCTAGAAGGTTTTTTGGCGACGGGCATTGCGATACGCGACACCGATCTACGCGAAGCTGCGAAGCAAATTAAAGTTCCGACCATTTGTATTGTTGGTGAACAGGACGGTTCAACTCCGCCAGAGGTGGTGCTGGAACTGGCCAAAATGATACCGGAAGCCCGTTATGAAGTGATCAAAAACTGCGGCCATATCCCGTGTATTGAACAGCCAGAAATTCTGGTGGAGATCATTAAAGCATTTCTGGTTGACGCGGATATTACTTAGGCTCGTATTGGCTGTAATAAATTTTTGCGGCGCTCCGCGTTTCCCGCTCCACTTGGTTTGCACGGGTAATCAACGCAACAAGGCAAATGGCGATCCAACTAACGAGCGCAAGAGTAGTGGCAGGGTTATGTGTAAGCAATTCCATTTTTCTATTCCTCTTTGTCCCTCGAAGAATTCATGGTTAACAAATAACGAAATTCATCCTTAGAGACTGTGCAATTACGCACTGGCTGAAACGTAGCCTTTCAGGAAAGAAACTCAATCATATGCTGCGCCACCCAGTCGGGCTTTTCGTGCAATATCCAGTGGCTGGCGTTTTCTGTTTCGAACACAGCTAAGTCGGCGCAGAATTTTGGCAGGTCTTCTCGGGCGGCGGGGAGGAGGGCGGTGTCGTCCATTCCCCACAGGACTAGGTGTGGCATGGGGATGTGGAACCTTGCGCGCATTTTATCGGTGATGGGGAAATCTTGAGCTGGGGCACCCTTGGGCGGCACGACCATGGGGGAGCCGCGATACCAGTTGAGCATGGCGGAGAGGGTTCCGTCTCCTGCCCATGCCGCGCGGTATTCGTCACGTAATTTATCGGTTAGCCACGGGGCGCTGGAGAATTTTTCAAACATACCGAGCAGTTTTTCAAAATTGTTGGCGCTCAACATTTCCTCGCTACCCTCTGCCCGAACCACATTCATATATTGGCTGGCGGCGGCCTGTGCACCGCCATCGAATAGGGCTTTTTGGAAGCACATGGGATGTACTCCATTGGCGATGATGAGATGGGAAACGCGGTCTGCATGGCGCATGGCAAGCGCATAGGCAACGGATGCGCCCCAATCGTGACCGCATAGAATAATAGGTTTGTCGGGAGAGACTTGATCAATCAACGCGACCATATCCGCCACCAAATGCTTGGCGTCATAGGCTTCGAGTTCTGCGGGTTTGGAGGAGAGGTTGAAGCCGCGCTGGTCTGGTAGCACGACGCGATAATCGTCGGCAAAATGTTCCGCCACCTTCGCCCATGCCACCCAAGATTCTGGAAATCCGTGGAGGAACAGCATCACCGGCGCGTCTTTATCTCCGCTAATTTTGGCGTGAATGGTTTGGCCGTTGACGTTGAATGTTTGCGAGGTGTGGGACATTTATTGGGCTCCAAAATAAAAAGGGGCACTCCTAAATAAAAGGAGCGCCCCTGATAATTGCTAAAGTCGTTGCGATTTATTCGCTACGAGCAAGCTCTTTCCAAGCACCGCCTTCGATCACGGAGATGACAACTTCGTCAGCACCTTGGTGGTCGGTTGCAGAGTAATCAACTTGGTTGTCAGCGATTTCATCGCGGTAGTTCAGGCTTTCCATTCCTTTTTGGAATGAAGCAGCGGTAAGGTCTTTACCCGCAGCTTTAAGCGCGCCAACAAGTGTTGTTGCACCAGAGTAGCCATAAACAGCGCCCGTACCCGGAAGCTTTTCACCAGTCTTGGTTGTGTACTCTTTGAAGAACTTTTGCACAGCTGGGTTGCTCATGCGTGAAAGCAAATCGGAACCACCTGCAGCAGCATAAAGGCCTTCAGTGATACCACCTGGAACCTTAGCCATAACAGAGTGGAAACCAGCAGATGAGTTCAAGAAGCTCATGTCAGTAATGCCAAGTTTCTTAGCCGTTGCTACAACGGTAATTGCTTGGCGAACCGTAAGAGCCATTGTTGTAATCTGACAACCAGCACCTTTTAGCTTCTGCAAAGAACCAACGAAGTCAGTTTCATCTGGCTTGTGGGTTGTTTCAGTTACGAAAGTAAGCCCACCATTTTTAGCAGCGTCCATAGAACCTGCTTTAATGTCCTTGCCGAAGTCAGTTGGCAAATACATGGAGCAAACTTTAGTCGCGCCTTTTTCTTTAGCGAGATATTTAACACCAGCAAGCATTTGAGCGTAGTAAGAAGCCGTACCCGCATAGTGAAGCGGCGAAAGTGGCTCATTCATTTGGCGCGCTGCAGAAAGCGGCGAAATATTCGGAATGCCTTTTGCATCTTGCAGTTTGTAACCAGCGATGTTCATCGGCGTACCGAGTGAAAGCAACATAGCAAAAACTTTGTCGCCGTTGACGAGTTTGTTCATGCCCGCAATTGCTTTTGGCATTTGGTAGCCGTGGTCTTCCACGATAAAGCGGATTTTACGACCGTGAATACCACCAGCAGCGTTGACTTCGTCAAACACCATTTGAGCAGCTTTAGTAGCAGGACCACCGAAAGCCGCGAACGGGCCGGAAAGGTCGTTGTTTGAGCCGATAAGGATTTCAGTATCAGAAACGCCTTGCGCTTTTGAATGGCCATCAGCAAATGCAGATGCACACAACATAGAAGATGCGGCAACGGCGAGGGTTAGTTTTTTCAATAGTTTCATTTTTGTATTCCTCCCAAGGATAATGAAAATAGTCTAGTCGGTTTAGTACATGTCGGCAATAAGTGCCTTATGTTTGGTTTCCACAAAGCTGCGTTTCAGCTTTAGAGTGGGTGTGAGTTCATCGTCTTCAGCGGTGAGCAGAACATCGATAAGACGGAAATCTTTGATTTGCTCGACGCGAGCGAAGTCTTTATTGACGTCTTCGACGACGCCACGAATTAGGTCTTGCACTTCCTGCGCCGCACACAATGATTGGAAGTTATTGAACGGTATTCTGCCGTCCTGTGCAAATTTCTCGACGTTTTCTTGGTCGATCATCACCAAGCAGGTGAGGAATTTACGTTTATCACCAATGACCACAGCGTCGGTAATATAGGGCGAAAATTTCAAACGATTCTCAATTTCAGCAGGCGTAATGTTCTTACCGCCAGCGGTGATGATGATGTCTTTGAGGCGGCCTGTGATTGTAAGGTAGCCCTCGTCGTCAAGCTCGCCCATATCGCCAGTTTTGAGCCAACCATCTTCTGTAATAGTCTCCGCAGTTTTCTCGGGCAATTTCCAATAGCCTTGGAACACGTTACCGGCGCGGTATTGAATTTCGCCATCGTCAGCGATGCGTAATTCGGCGCCCTCGATAGCCGTGCCAATCGTGCCATTTTTATTCTTGGCCAAAGTGTTGAGGCCAATAACTCCCGCACTTTCTGTCATGCCGTAGCCCTCTAGAACGGGAACGCCAATAGAGTGGAACCATTTTAGCAATTCTGGCGAAATCGGAGCCGCACCAGAACCGCCACGGCGGATTCTATCAAGGCCCAACATGCGGCGGATATTACGCAGCACAACGAAGTCCCAAAATTTGTAGGCGAGTGCAGTGCCCATTGGGATAGATTTGCCCTCAGCCAAATATGCCGCACGTTTTTCTCCTGCCTTCAAAGCTTTCGAGAAAGCCCATTTTTGCGAGGTGGTCGCATCGGCAACCAGAATGGCGACCCGCGAATATATTTTTTCCCAAAGCCGCGGAACGGCGACGAATGTATGGGGGGACACTTCCTGCATGTTGTCGAAAACTGTCTCAGGGCTTTCCGCAAAATTCAGCGTCGATTTGAAAGCAATAGGGGAGAGGCCAGAAAATAACCGTTCTAGAATATGACAAAGCGGCAGGAAGCAAATTTGTTCATCCGTCTCTAAAATTGGCGACGAGTGCATACTTGATGAAATCGAGAACATGATATTGCTATGGCTTATCATCGCCCCTTTAGGCATACCCGTTGTTCCTGATGTGTAGACCATCACCGCAGTGTCGTCGGGGGTGGATTTGGCGATTTCCGCCTCAAATGCACCAGGGTTTTCTTTCTCGTATTTGCGGCCAATAGCATAAAGTTCATCGAGAAAGATCACACTGTCATCGTCGAAATCGTGTAGCCCGTCTCGGTCATATACAATGGCCTTTTTCACACCTTTGAGTTTGCTTTTTACCTCAAGATATTTGTCCAACTGCTCATCGTTTTCGATAAACAAAAAGCGGCTTTCGGAATTGTTGATTAGGTAGTCTACCTGCATGGCGCTGTCGGTGGTGTAGATGCCAGAGCCAATCCCGCCCACACATTGTACGCCGATGTCGGTGTAGACCCACTCTTTGTTGTCTTCAGAAAGGATGGAAACTACTTCGCCGCGTTTAAGGCCAAGAGCCATGAGGCCAAGCCCGATGAGTTTGGCATTTTGGTAGAAGTCATTCCATGAGAACGAAAGCCAAATACCAAAGTCTTTTTCACGGTGGGCCGTGCGTTCGCCCAAAGCAGCACAACGCTTTTGAAACAGTTTGGGAATGGTGTCGCAGCCATCAATAAAGAACGGAGCCTCTGTGAGATCAACATTTAAGGTGATGCCATTGAGGCTATGCTGCTTCGGCATGTTGGCCGGCTGCGGATTTACTGCGTCCATGTCAAACTCCCATCATACTTATTAGCGCCAACTTAGCGCCAAGTCTTGCGTTGTTTCCAGCGTCTTTGTCCGCGCTGATTTTCGTTTTCGCTAATGCCAAGGTAAAATTCTTGCACGTCTTTAGAGGCGGCGAGAGTTGCGGCTTCATCGGCCATAACAATGCGGCCAAGTTCCATCACATAACCGTAGTCTGCAACGCCCAAGGCAACGGCGGCATTTTGCTCTACCAACATCATTGTAACTTTTTGTTCTTTGTTCAAGCGTGAGATGATGGTGAATATTTCTTCGGTTAGCAGTGGCGAAAGACCAAGGCTTGGTTCGTCCAACAGCATCAAACGCGGGCGCGCCATTAGTCCGCGACCAATCGCCAACATTTGTTGCTGACCACCTGAGAGCGTTCCTGCCGCTTGCTTCATGCGCTCTTTTAGGATGGGAAAATAAGAATAGACCATTTCCAAATCGGTGGCGATTTGGGCTTTATCGTTACGGGTGTAGGCCCCCATTTCAATGTTTTCGGCAACCGTGAGAAGCGGAAAAATTTCGCGCCCTTCAGGAACATGAACCATGCCCTTGCGAACAACCTTGTCAGGCTCACTGCCTTGGATTTCATTGCCATCAAATTTCACGGTTCCTTTTTCAGGATCCATAACACCAGAAATGGTTTTCAGCAGGGTGGTTTTACCCGCGCCATTTGCACCAAGAACGGTAACAATTTGTCCTTCGCGCACCTCAAGTGAGACGCCGCGAATGGCCATGATTGGTCCGTAGTAGGATTCAAGATTATCTACCCGTAATACAGGAGCGCTCATTTTGTGCCTCCTTTTTGGATGCCCGATGTCCCAAGGTAAGCCTCAATAACGGCAGGGTGCGATTGCACTTCTGCGGGTGTGCCCGTGGCCAGCTCTTTACCATCGGACAAAGCCAACACGCGGCTAGAAACGGCGGAGACAAGCCCCATATCGTGCTCAACCATAAGTACCGTAATGCCCATTTGCTTTTGAATGTCTTCAATCCAAAACGCCATGTCCTGCGTTTCTTCAACAGAAAGACCAGAGGCGGGTTCATCGAGCAACAATAGCTTTGGTTCGGTCGCTAACGCGCGACCAAGTTCGACCACTTTGCGAACACCATAGGGCAGTCCAGAAATCATTTTATCGCGGTAGGCCTGCAGGTCGAGGAAGTCGATTACTTGCTCAACTGCGTCCCGATGTTTGCGTTCTTCAGCGCGTACTTTGGCGGTGAAAATGATTTCAGAAAGCAGGTTGGTTTTGCGGTGGCGGTGGCGACCAACAAGAAGATTTTGCAAAACGGTCGCTTGCTCAAACAGTTCGATGTTTTGGAACGTGCGGGCGATGCCAAAGGAGGGCACTTTGTCTGGGCTGACTTTCAGCAGGTCATGGCCATCGAAAGTGATGGATCCGTTGGCCGGCGTGTAGAACCGCGACAGCAAATTAAACACGGTGGATTTACCCGCGCCATTCGGCCCAACTAGCGCGAAAACTTCGCCAGCTTCCACGCTCATGGAAACATCGTTCACCGCAACAACACCACCAAATCGTTGGGTGACGTTTTTGATTTCTAACAAAGCACTCACTGTACGCGCTCCGTTTTCAGATAGGACTTCTGACGGCGGAACATGTCTTTGCGGTAGAAGGGGAACAGTTCAAAGTAGGTGCGAATTTTCAACCAGCGGCCATAAAGCCCCATCGGTTCAAACAGAATAAAGGCAATCACGATACCTGCGAAAATTGCGCTCTCTAAACCGGGAATATTGATGTTGATATCAAACGCGGTGGAAAGAAATGTGCGGCCATTGGCGATAAGAACTGGAATAAGCCCCACAACCATCGCGCCCAAAAACGCCCCGTGGATGAAGCCAAGACCACCAATAACAATCATCATCAATAGGGTGATCGACATGATGAGATCGAATGTCTCGTTGGTGACATAGGTTGCGTTGTGGCCGAAAAGCGCTCCCGCCAAACCAGCAGCAAAACAAGAAAGGAAGAATGTCGTTGCCTTAGCGCGGGTGAGGTTAACCCCCATCGCTTGGGCCGAAATTTCACTATCGCGTACTGCGGCAAAGCTTCGGCCCGTTGGGCCGCGCAAGAGGTTCCGGTAACAGGCAAGAACGATCAGAACGACAGCAAGTGCTACGTAATAGAAGGCATAAGGATTGGCGTATTTGTTCACCACATACCCAAAGATAGAAATATCAGGAACAGAAATACCATTCACGCCTCCAGTCCATTTTTCACCCATGACAATAAAGTCGCTGGTGAGGATAGACATGGCGAGGGTTGCTAGGGCGAGATAAACGCCATGGAGCCGAAGAACGGGCATGGCGACTATAGTTCCGACAATTGCGGCTATCAGCCCAGATAATGGAAAAGCAATAAGCCACGGAACGCCGCGCTCTAGCAGTAAAATATTCGCATAACAGCCCAAGGCCATGAAAGCTGCGTGACCAAGACTGGCCAAACCTGTTTGCCCTGTGAGCAACATCAAGCCCATGCCAGCGATTGAGAATATCAACATGCTGGTGATCTCACCAAGCAGATAAGGATTGCCCGTCCAGACGAAGTAAAGCGGAACCATCAATACAAATGCGAGGAGGGCCATGTACCAACCCATTTGTGCACCGTGTTTGAACCAGCGAATATCCGCATCATAAGAAGTTTTGAAAACAAACCGCATCCGCTTACACCTTCTTCTTTTGGGTTTGAGAGAACAATCCACCGGGGCGGAATATCAATACGAGGAGGAGCAATGCGTAGGGCGCGATTTGAGAGATGCCCGGCGCGCCGTAGCGACCAGCAAAGGCTTCCACTAATCCAATAATCAACCCGCCAATGAGTGCGCCCGGCAATGAGCCAAAACCTCCGATTGCCGCAGCCGCAAATGCTTTGATGCCGAGAAACCCAACGGTTGGGTCGATTGATCCTTTAGAGGCAAACAGGATGCCCGCGATTGCGGCAACTGCGCCTGATAGCGCCCAGACCAAACTTTGAATTCGCTTTACAGGAACGCCCATATAATAGGCGGCTAGTTGATTTTGCGCCGCCGCTTGCATGGCAACCCCAAGCTTGGTGCGTGAGAAGAATAGATAAAGCACAAGTGTAAGCACAAGTGTCATAACAATGGTCGCCACCTCATCAACACCAATCACGATGCCGCTAAAGCGTACATCCTGTCCCGCAAAAGGAGTTTCCAGTGATACTGGTTCATGGCTCCAAATTGTTCCAGCCGCAAAACGCAGGACGAAGCCAAGGGCAATAGTTAGGATCACGATAGAGGTTTGTGACTGGCCCGAAACCTGGCGCAAAACACCCCAATCAAACAGGTAGCCGAGGAATGCCATAACTATAATGGTGAGGGGAACGGCGAGCCAAAAGTTCAGCCCCATGAAATCCGCATTGGTAAAACCAAGGCAGATGAAAGCGCCGAACATCATAAAGTCACCTTGGGCGAAGTTGACGTTTTCGGTCGCTTTGTAAATCAGCGCAAAACCAAGGGCGATGAGGCCGTAAACACAACCACTCGCCAATCCGCTTACAATCAGTTGGATAAAATCCAAATTCCAGTCCTCCCAATGCGCGGTGCTATTACACTCGCGCTACCCTTTTCAGCATAACCACTCCACCACGGCGCACAAGGCCGAGATTGAATCTTATACCTACTATGAGGGCTTGATAAACACTTTTCCGTTCAGTTTCGCCAATTCCTCAGGTACTCGATCAATCGCATCATCAAGCGTGACTATTGCTGTCACATCTGTCTTCCATTCTCCCGATGCAAACCTTTTTTGCACTTCGTGTATGGCGGCAAGCTTATCTTGCAATGGTCTGTCTAACATCCAGCGCGTTAGCCAAAATCCTTCAATGCGTTTTGATTGGAAAATCAATTGGCCCGGTTGCAAAATCGTTGGCAGTTCCTGATCGAGTTTTCCGTAAATAACCCATCGTGCTTTGTTCGGCATGTTGTCGAAAATTTGGGCGCAGGTTTGGTTTGCTACGGCATCCAAGAACACGCGGGGTTTTTCTGCACGGGTGATGGCGCGTAAATCTTTGACGAATGTTTCGCTCCCGCTGTTTAATACATGAGCCGCGCCTAATTCTTTCAGCATATCAATTTGGCTGTCGCGGCGAACAATAGCGATGGGTTTGTAGCCCTCGTCCTTCGCAACACCAATGATGAGTTTGCACAATTGGCTTGCCCCCGCCGAGACGATGAAGGCTTTTGAATCTTCTTCTTTGACGAGGCCGAACATGGCGAGTGCAGTGAGCGGATTGACGATCATCGCCGCCGCATCTTCGTCGCGCACTTCTGGAATTATCGGAATACATCCCGCTGCTTCTGCAATAGAATACTCGCTCCATGTACCGGGCAGGCCGGGTGCTGCTACGAAGGCAACTCGCAATCCCTTGATGCCATCGGCAATTTTGCCGCCGCCAGATTCCACAACTTCACCAACAGCTTCAAACCCAGCTGCATTACCGAGCAAGCGCGGTTGGCCATAAAGTCCCATGATGAACATCTCGTCCGATGGGTTGATGGAGGCTAGCGAAATCTTGATTTTCACTTGACCTTCGCCCGGTGTTGGCTCGTCGATTTCTCCGAGTTCCACATAGGGTTTCATGTCGCTCAGAACGAGTGATTTGGGTGGCTCACGGGTGAACCCATCGTTTTTGAGGAGGAGGGCTTTCATGGCGCTTTTCCTTTATGTCAATTTCTGTTGGGTGTGTTTTTTCAATTCTACGCGGGCGACTTGGCGGCGATGCACTGCATCTGGGCCATCAGCAAACCGCAAGGTACGAAGGTGCATCCATTGGCGGGCGAGGGGGGTGTCTTGGGAGATGCCAAGTCCGCCATACATTTGCATCGCATCATCGGTGACTTTCAATGCGACCAGTGGAGCCACAACTTTGATTTGAGAAATCCACGGAGCCGCAGCGCGGGCATCCCCTTGGTCCATCATCCATGCAGCCTTGAGGCAGAGCAAACGCGCCTGTTCAATTTCCATGCGGGCGTTAGCAATAATATCAAAGTTCGCACCAAGCATCGCCAAAGGCTTGCCGAAAGCTTCTCTTGATACGGAGCGTTTGCACATAAGGGAGAGAGCAAGTTCCGCTTGGCCAATAGCACGCATGCAGTGGTGAATACGGCCCGGCCCAAGACGGCCTTGAGAAATTTCAAAACCGCGGCCTTCACCGAGCAATAAATTAGAGGCAGGAACCCGTACATCGGTGAACCGCATATGCATGTGACCGTGGGGGGCATCATCCATGGAAAACACCTGCATAGGGCGCAGCATTTCGATGCCTTTTGTATCGGCAGGAACAATGATTTGGCTGTGTTGTTTGTGCTTTGGATCGTCGTCATTGCCGGTGCGAACCATGACGATATAGACCTTACAGCGTGGATCGCCCGCTCCTGAAATCCATATCTTCTCGCCGTTCAATACATAGTCGTCACCATCGCGCACGCAGGACATATTGATATTGGTGGCATCCGATGAGGCAACGTCAGGTTCCGTCATTACATAAGCAGAGCGAATTTCACCTTCGAGGAGGGGTTTGAGCCATTTCTTTTTGAGCTCGTCATTTGCATAGCGCTCGAACACTTCCATGTTGCCGGTATCAGGAGCGGAGCAATTGAAGGTTTCAGCCCCCAAATGCGCCTTGCCCATTTCTTCTGCGAGATAGGCATATTCAACGGTGGAAAGCCCGTAGCCACGCTTTGAATCGGTCAACCAGAAATTCCATAGCCCGCGCTTTTTTGCTTCAGCTTTCAGGCCTTCAAGAATTTCGGTCATGCGCGGGGTGTGTTCCCAGCGATCGCCCTTATCAACTTCCGCAAGGTATTCGGCCTCAAGTGGCAGGACTTCATTCTCAATCATATCCGCAACTTTGCTTCGGATTTCTTCGAGGCGGGGGGTAAGACCTAAATCCATACTCATTTGTTATTCTCCAAAAAATCGTGGGCGTTTGCAGGGATGTCAGTTCCCAGACCGCGCATGGCAAATGTTACCAATTCCCGTGCGAGTGTAATTTGCTCATTTTTATCGTTTTCACCGCGCGGCGTGTACCAAAATACACTGCTGTTCAAAACTGCCAAAAAGCTTTTTGACGCAACCGATGGGTCGTTCAAATTAAGCTGCGCTTCTTTTGCGGTAGCTTCAATAGCCGTGCGAAAAAGTGTTTCATAATTGTTGCGAATTTCAATCAGTTCCACAAGCGTTTCGCGCTGGGCGGCTGTGGTTGAACCGGATTGGTGCATGGTAACCCCTTGCAACAAAACCCGTTGGAAATCTTGATAGGCCATCATCGCCACTGCGTGTGAAAGCCCCATGCGGGCAAGGCGTATCACCGCGTCACCATCGTACTTTGATTGGGGTAGAGTGGCCTTGAAATTGATCTCCATTCCACGCCGATAAACGGCAAAGAACAAATCTGTCTTAGAACGAAAGTGGTGGTAAATGCGCCCTTTAGTTGCCCCTAAAGAATGGGCGACATCATCAATGCTTGTTGCGGAAAAACCATTTTCTTTGAAGCAACGGGCAGCGGCGGCCAATATATCGGCGTGAGAAGACGATGGCGGCGTAACCACGAAAGTTGGTTCCAACATTTGGGCTTCCATTCCGCTCACCACAATCCTCCAAAAGCATCAATCTGTGAGAAACAAAAAACATACTACCGAGTAGGTTGTCAACGGGGTTACCACTGCATAAGCTGTGAACAAGCGGAAATGATAACCGCAAACAATAAGTGTGAGTGAGGCAACAATGACTTCTTATTTAGATTCACTATTTTCAGTTGAGGGCAAGGTTGCATTGGTGACGGGCGGAGCAACGGGAATTGGCCGCATGATGGCAGAAGCACTAGTAAAAGCTGGCGCTCGCGTTCTTATCGCCTCTCGTAAGGGAGATGCCTGCGAAGCGGTGGCAGAACAATTGAATGCGCTTGGCGCATCAGGTTCTGCCGAAGGCTTCGCTGGAGATTTAGGAAGTGCGGAAGGAGTTGCCGCTCTCGTTGCTGAGGTGAATATGCGCACTAACAAGCTACACATCCTAGCAAACAATGCGGGTGCAACATGGGGCGAAGAATATGAAAAATTCCCCCGCGCCGCTTGGGACAAAATCATGTCCGTCAATGTGACTTCAATCTTTGAATTGACCCGCGACTTAACTCCTTTGCTAGAAGCTGCTGCATCTGACGACGATCCAGCGCGGGTTATCAATACAGCCTCTGTTATGGGCATCGTGCCTATAGCCGCTGGGGCCTATTCCTATTCAGTGTCCAAAGCGGCAGTAATTCACCTCACCAAAATATTGGCCAATGAATTCACCAAACGACGCATTACGGTCAACGCTTTTGCGCCGGGGCCATTCCCAAGCCGCATGACCGCTTTCGCGACAGCTACACCCGAAGGGGCGGCGGCTGTTGGAGCCAAAAACCCATTGGGCCGTATTGGCCGCGCGGAAGACATCGCCGCGGCTACTTTATTCCTATGCGGTTACGGCGGATCATATGTCACAGGCACAACCATTCCGCTTGATGGTGGCTATGTGGTGAACACGGGCGATGAAAAACTGTTTCCGGAGTAGAACAAATGAGCGAATTAAAAACCATCACCCTTGACGAATTGAAGGCCCAAGTCGGTGGGGAGCCGCGTTATTCGCGCTGGTTCACCCTCGATCAAAGCAAGATCGACACCTTCGCGGATTCCACGGAAGACTGGCAGTTCATCCATTGCGATCCAGAAAAAGCCAAACACACACCGTTCGGCGGCACAGTCGCCCACGGCTTTCTAACCCTCTCGATGCTGTCTGCCATGAGCTATGATTCCGAGGCCATTATTGAAGGCACGGCGATGGGCATCAACTACGGTTTCAACCGCATTCGCTTTACCTCCCCCGTGAAGGCCGGC
>JAZGEY010000046.1:0-18078 GCA_036478985.1 Rhizobiaceae bacterium | reverse complement strand
GCAATTTCGCCACGGTTTGCAATGAGTAGAGACTTGATCATTCAACCACCTTAGCGTCTCATTTAGTCATGCGCCATGAGGCAATTTAACATTCAACAATGTTTACAGGGACATTGATAGCAAGCCCACCTTGGCTTGTTTCCTTATAGCGCTCGTACATGTCGTGGCCCGTTTGACGCATGGTCTCGATGCAGGCATCAAGCGGCACAAAATGCTCTCCGTCACCATGCATTGCTAAGGATGCCGCAGTAACAGCCTTCACGGCTCCTAATGCATTGCGTTCGATACAGGGAACCTGAACCAACCCACCAACGGGATCGCAGGTCATGCCGAGATGATGTTCCAGCGCAATTTCTGCAGCATTTTCCACCTGTTCAGGTGTTCCACCCATGATAGCGGCCAAACCTGCCGCCGCCATAGCCGCCGCAGAACCGACCTCACCTTGGCAACCAACTTCCGCACCAGAAATAGAAGCGTTATGTTTGATGATGCCACCGATGGCTGAGGCTGTGAGCAGAAAGTCTTCAATATCGCGTGCATTAACGCCTGGATTGAACTTCAAATGGTATGAGATAACGGCAGGAAGCACGCCTGCAGCGCCGTTTGTTGGTGCGGTGACCACTTTACCACCAGCCGCATTTTCTTCATTCACGGCCATGGCATAGACTGAAAGCCAATCATTCGCAGCTAAGGGGCCTAGCTCATTCTTACTCCACTTGCCCTCAAGGGTCTTTGATATTTTCTTAGCCCGACGTTTGACCTGCAAACCACCTGGCAACTCCCCTTCCATAGAAAGACCGCGTTTGATGCAATCTTCCATAGCAGACCAAATGTTGCCGATATCCGTACTCAAGTTATGGGAACCACGTACAGCCTCTTCATTGGCGCGTTTCATTTGAGCGATAGACTGACCTGAAGCTTTTGCCATTGAAAGCATGCTGGCAGCATTTTCAAAGGGGTAAGGCACATCGGCATGGGGCACGAGATCCATCCCTAGTGCTAGTCGCTCCAGTTCCAATGAGTCCGCAACGAAGCCGCCACCAATAGAATAGACCACCTGCCGCAATAGAAGGTTGTTATTTTGGTCATAGGCCTCGAACCGCATACCATTTGCATGGCCGCTTAAGATTTCGTCATAGTCGAAAACAAGGTCAAACTCTGGGTCAAAGTTCCATTCAGGAAACCCTTCCGCTCCGACTATTCTTGTTTCTTTCGATTTTTCAATTAGGCCATCAACCGCATCTGGATCTAGGGTAGCGGGTTCACACCCCATGAATCCTAGAATGATGGCTTTGTCGCTGCCATGCCCCTTGCCCGTAAAAGCAAGCGATCCGTGGAGTGAAACTTTCAACTGATCTATAGTTGTATGAGATGAACGCGGCCAGCTACCATCACGTAACTCTTCTAAAAAACGACGCGCAGCGACCATCGGACCCATGGTGTGGGACGAGGAAGGGCCAATGCCAATTTTGAAAAGATCAAAGATAGATAAAAACATGAAACCGGATCAGATGTGCAAAACAAATGCTGTTGTGGCCTAATATGGGGCATCATGTATAGGGTGAAACGTCTATCCTTGAACCATTACCGACATAACCACTGATTATAATGAATTTCGATCCGCCGCTCATACGCGCTCACCTGTTAAAACGCTATAAGCGCTTCCTCGCTGATGTAAGGCTGGAAAGTGGCGAGGAGATAACGGTTCACTGCCCAACCCCTGGGGCAATGTTGGGTCTTGATGATCCAGAAAATGTCGTTTGGATTTCTGACAGTCAAAACCCAAAGCGGAAACTGCGTTATACCTTGGAGCTTATCGAGGTGATGGCGCTGGATGGTTTGGTGACAGTTGGGGTCAATACAATGCTCCCAAACAAGCTGGCAGAAGCCGCTATCCTTGCTGGCCGTATTCCTGAACTTAATGGATACACGAGCCTGCGCCGTGAGGTGGGCTATGGTGAAAACTCCCGTATCGACATCTTACTCGAGGCTGATGGCCGCAGACCCTGCTATGTTGAAATTAAAAACGTCAACTTCGTTCGCACCCAAGGACTGCATGAGTTTCCCAATTGCAAAACAGAGCGTGGTGCAAAACATCTTGTCGAAATGAGCAAAGTCGTGAACCAAGGCGCAAGGGCTGTGATGCTGTATGTTATCCAGCGCAACGACGGACATGAATTCACAATCGCGGGGGATATTGACCCCAATTATGCCCAAGCCTACGAGCACGCCATGCAAAACGGGGTTGAAGCTTTGGCTATTCAGTGCAATGTCTCACCAACAGAAATTATCGCCTGCGACCTCGTTCCCATTGTCTGATAACATCCAAACACTGAAAGACTTGCATTGACCACCTATATTCAAGCCGCAGAAGCGCCCCTCAAAAACACTGGCCAGATCAAGCTGTACTCTAGTGATGATTTTGATGGGATGCGTCGCGCTTGCCAACTAACTGCCCGTTGTCTTGATGAAGTCTCGAAGATGATTGAACCGGGTTTGCAGACCAGTAAGATTGATGAATTTGTCTACCAATTTGGGAAGGACAATGACGCGGTTCCGGCCACACTAAATTATCGAGGTTACCCCTACTCCAGCTGTATCTCGCTCAACCATGTTGTTTGCCATGGGTTCCCCTCCACTAAGCCTTTGCGCAACGGTGACATTCTCAATGTTGATATTACCTTTGTGCTGGATGGATGGCATGGAGATTCAAGCCGTATGTATATTGCTGGACAGCCAAAACGAGCAGCAGAACGGCTTGTTGATTTAACCTATGATTGCCTCATGGCTGGTATAGCTCAAGTGAAACCTGGCAACCGCATGGGTGCTATTGGGGCGGCCATTCAAGAGCTTGCTGAAAAAGAGCGCTGTAGTGTTGTACGCGATTTTTGTGGCCATGGTCTTGGAAAGCTTTTCCATGATGCTCCGAATGTTTTGCATTATGGCCGTGCCGATGAAGGGGAAGAAATGCGCCCCGGGATGATTTTCACAATCGAGCCGATGATCAATCTCGGCAAATACCAAGTAAAAGTATTGAAGGACGGGTGGACAGCCGTAACTCGCGACCGTTCTTTATCTGCCCAATTTGAACATTCCGTTGGTGTTACCGAAGATGGCTGCGAAATTTTCACCCTCTCTCCGGCTGGCTACACCAAGCCACCCTACTCCAGCGCTTGAACTAAGATGGCGGAGGGGAAAAACAGCGACACGCAACGAACCTATGCTTTTGATGGCATGAGTGAAGCACCCGCAGCTGCAAAACCTGACAAACCTCATTATCACGGCCATAGAGACCGCTTGCGAGAACGATTTGGAACAGCGGGGGCAGATGCATTAGCCGACTATGAATTACTTGAAATGTTGCTCTATCGTTTCATACCACGCCAAGATACCAAACCAATCGCTAAAGACCTGCTCCATAAGTTTGGCTCCCTTGCCGCTGTTTTTGGGGCATCTGAACGAGAACTAAAACAGGTGAAGCGGATTGGTGATTTGGCCGCGCGCGACATTAAGGTTGTTGCCGCTCTTGCAAGCCGTTCGCTCAAAAGTGAAATACGAGAGCAAACAGTGCTTGGGTCTTGGACTTCGGTTATCAACTATTGCAATTCGGTTATGGCCCATGAAACAATTGAGCAATTCCGGATTTTGTTTCTTGATAAGAAAAACAAACTGATCGTCGATGAAATGCAACAACAGGGAACGATTGACCACACCCCTGTTTACCCTCGTGAGGTTATCAAACGTGCTTTAGAGGTTAGCGCCACGGCTATGATCCTCGTTCATAACCATCCATCAGGTGATCCGACCCCTTCCCGCGCTGATATTGAAATGACCAAAACCATCATTGAATCTGCTGCCCCCATGGGGATTCTTGTTCACGATCACATTATCATCGGAAAAGATGGGCATGTGAGTATGAAAGCCCTTCAATTAATTTGATTGCGTTTTGCGCCTTCCCACAGGCTCATACAGACGATAAAAACAATCTTATGTTTCGGATTCTTCTCACTCTCCTTTTTGTAGCAATCAGTTTGCCAGCCGCAATAGCTGCGGATGTCATTGGCTTATCGCTTCCCATGAATGGTCGTTTTGCCCCCATCGCCCAACGGATGGAGTTTGGGGCATTGATGGCAATCGAAGACCTTCGCGCTACTGGGCAAGAATATGAATTAAAACTGGTTGATGACGGGTGCGATCCGAAGGCCGCAGTTACGCAGGCCAATGCGCTCTTAGAAGCAAAAGCGAAGATAGTTGTTGGGTCTTTGTGTTTCAAACAAGCGATTGCATTGGTCAAAGCCCTCAACACCAACAATGGCGACACACCGACAATTCCTGTTGTTACATCTAACACCCGCAACCGCCTGCTCAAACGATTGCGAGATGTGGGTGGCTTGCCACTCTACAGCCTATCAAACCAACACAATGCCGAAGCAATGGCCGTGATAAAACACATTCTTCCGCGTTTTAAGGGTAAGCCGTTCGCCATTATTGATGATGGCAGTGTTTATGGTCGTAGCCTGAGTGATGAGATTAGACTGTTAGGAGAACCAGCAGGCTTCAAGGCAATCACCACATCCAACTTCAGACCTCAACAAACCTCGCAAGCCGCACTATTACGAAGATTAAAATCCTCTGGTGTTGAAGCCATTTTCATTGCCGCAAGTGCCCGTGATATCATAACGATTTCGCGCGACATGAAGAAATTGGGTTACGATTGGATTATCGGAAGCGCCGAACAGGCGGCACTCTTGCCCTATACGGAAGGTGCACGGGACGTACCAACGGGTTTGATGATGGTGCGGGAGGCCGACCCTGGCGAACAAAATGCCAAGGCAATACTTGACCGTTTGAAGGGAAAAAATGAGGGCTTGGAGCCAAGCCTTCTCACTGGCTATGCCCTCGTTCAAATTGCCGCCGAAACGATCAAGAAAAATAATGCGCCCTTGACAGATAGTACGTTCAGCACGGTTTTAGGAAAACTACAATTCAGTGAAGAAGGGCGAGCAAGTCCCCTACCCTTTAGTCTCTATCAGTGGAACGGCAGTGCTTATGGCGCTGTGAGCGGGAACTAAACAATGAAGCCAGGTCGTCAAAATTTAATTACGGATGTTAGCGGCCTAAGGGTTGGCCAATCTCAAGACGACCAGTTGAAATCTGGTGTCACCGCACTGCTTTGCGACACAGAGAATGTCACCAGTGTCCATGTAATGGGTGGCGCACCGGGTACGCGGGAAACAGATCTGTTGCAGCCAGAAAACACCGTTCAATCTGTCGATGCCTTAGTGCTGGCGGGCGGGTCGGCTTTTGGCCTTGATGCGGCCTCAGGTGTGCAAGCCGCCCTTCGAGAACAGGGCAAAGGCTTTGTTGTTAGAGACCAACGCATCCCAATTGTTCCAACGGCTATTTTGTTCGACCTCATCAATGGTGGCGACAAGAACTGGGGTAAGCATTCGCCTTATCGCGAACTTGGATATGAAGCCGTGAATAACGCTGGCGTAAGTTTTGAGCTGGGTTCTGTTGGCGCAGGCGCTGGGGCACTTGTCGGCGGACCGAATGCTGGTTTGAAAGGTGGGCTTGGTTCCTCATCAATCGTGCTGGACAATGGCATTACTATTGGCGCGCTCGTTGCCGTAAATGCGCTGGGCGCACCGACAGTTGGACTTGGAAAGCACTTTTGGGCAGCGCCGTTCGAACAAGACGATGAATTCGGTGGCCACGGTCTTTCTAATGCTAAATGCCAAGAAAGCCGCGAGGTCAGAATTAAATTCCGCGATTCCCAAAGCCAAGGGGCGAATACAACAATTGGTATAATTGCGACTGATGCAGTTCTAAACAAAGGCCAAGCCAAACGGCTGGCAGTTGCCGCCCACGATGGTTTTGCCCGTGCCTTGTGGCCAGCGCACACGCCGCTTGATGGCGATCTTATTTTTGCTATCGCAACAGGCGCAAGCGGGATTGGACTCGATATAGAATCGCAAATAGATCTATCTGCCGCAGCTGCCGGCACGATGAGCCGTGCTATCGCGCGTGGGATTTATGAAGCAACTGAAATGCCCAATGATCTGTTCCCCACTTGGGCAAATGCTTTCGCTAAATAGCGGCCTACAACTGGAGAGTTATCTTATGCGCCTATTATTTATACTACTCAGTTTATTCCTCACCCAAACTAGTTTTGCCGCTTCCACGACAACGGGTCATGTGGTGGGTTTTTCAAAAGATGGCCGTTACTTCGTGTTTGAGGAATTTGTCATACAGGACGGTTCAGGATTTCCGCAGGCAACACTTTATATCATAGATACAACAGATGATTCATGGCTCAAAGGAACGCCAATCAAGGCACAACGTGAGCTCGATGAATCCGATGGTAGTAGCAAGGAATACGCAGAACTTGAACGTAAAGGAATTGCCTCAGTACGCAAAGAAGTACGTGATAGAGCCGCTTCAATAATGAACCGAATTGGTCCAATCGTTCCAGCGACTCAACGGGTGTTCAATACAGTGTACGACTTTGGCGCGAACACCAAAAAGGCTAGGTTTTCGATAATTGATTACCAACAGACGATCAACACGCCTACAACCCACCAAATGTGGCGCTTAGAATTGGATCCTATTACTTTTCCCGCAGACGATAGTTGTTTTGACCTCACGGCTAAAAAAGAAGGGTTCCGACTTCGATTGATTGATGAGCTAGATGATAGTTCACGCACCGTTGCTGAAGACAAGCGTATTCCAAAATCACGTGGTTGCGCCTCTAACAACAAAATTGAGCAGGTGGTAAGCTACCAGATCGACCGCACCACTGCCGTCCTGGGTGTTCTCATTCGATATTCTCACCCGGGCTTTGAAGGTTCCGACGGTAGCCTACTTGCAATTACAACGAGAATTAAGAAGTGACCCCCATTGCATTTTCAATAATCTGGTCCGCATCTCTCGCCGCGGCGATTGCTTGGTATTTTTCAAACCACGGGTGGCCACTTGACATTGCGCTCCTTAGGGCCGTGCTCCCCTATGCTATTGGCGCTTTGTTTGGCGGATGGTTAGCACTCAAATTCGCAGCCAGTAGAAACAAGGTACTGCGTCCTACAGCTCGCTTCTCATTATTCTTTATAACTTTGAGCATCTTCACTCTTGGGATTACGACACTCATCTTCGTTTCCCAAGCTCTCCTGTATCATTCTCAAGGCCATGCCGACATTGGCTCTATGATGCGGGTTTACCAGACATTCTTCACGGGGCTGGGATCTGTCTTCCTGATGGCGATAACAGGGCTACGCCCATTGCTACCGTGGGGGATCATTCTATTATTTTTCGCTAGTTTGTGTTTTTCCCGTGGGTGGTTGTCCTCTTCCCGTTGAAGCGTAACGAACAGGGTGTTAAGCCACGGCATCTTCGCCAACCTTGGACAGCATTATGATACCTCGTTATTCCCGTTCCGTGATGACCGACATTTGGTCACCAGCCTCAAAATTCCGCATCTGGTTTGAAATCGAAGCTCATGCTTGTGATGCACTAGCCGATCTTGGGGTTATCCCTAAGGAAGCCGCTAAGACCATTTGGGAAAAAGGTGGCCGTGCCGAGTTTGATGTTGATCGTATTGATGAGATTGAGCGTGAAACCAAACACGACGTAATTGCATTCCTTACCCATCTTGCTGAAATTGTTGGCCCTGATGCCCGTTTCGTCCATCAAGGCATGACTTCATCTGATGTGCTTGATACCTGCTTTAGTGTTCAATTGGTCAAGGCAACGGATCTTCTATTGGAAGATATGGACAAATTGCTTGCGGCTTTGAAGAAGCGTGCAATTGAACATAAGGACACAGTTACAATTGGCCGTTCCCACGGCATTCATGCGGAACCTACCACCTTTGGCATCAAGCTTGCCCTCGCCTATGCCGAATTCGATCGGTGTAAACAGCGACTCATCAATGCCCGCGAAGAAATTGCCACCTGCGCAATTTCTGGCGCTGTTGGTACTTTTGCAAATATCGACCCAGCGGTTGAAGAGCATGTGGCAAAAGCCTTAGGGCTTACTGCGGAACCTGTTTCAACGCAGGTTATTCCTCGCGATCGACACGCTATGTATTTTGCAACCCTTGGGGTCATTGCCTCTTCTATTGAGCGACTTTCAACTGAAATTCGTCACTTACAACGCACAGAAGTTTTGGAAGTAGAAGAATATTTTGCGCCGGGCCAAAAGGGCTCCTCCGCCATGCCCCATAAGCGCAACCCAATTTTGACTGAGAACCTCACAGGCCTTGCTCGCATCGTTCGCATGGGGGTTACACCCGCCATGGAGAATGTGGCGCTTTGGCATGAGCGGGATATATCTCACTCATCCGTTGAACGTATGATTGGCCCGGATTCGACTGTCACCCTAGATTTTGCACTTGTGCGTCTCACGAACGTGATTGAAAAATTGCTCGTTTATCCAGACAACATGGGTGCAAACATGAATAAATTCCGTGGGCTAATCCATTCGCAACGGGTTCTACTCGCCCTCACCCAAGCTGGATGTTCTCGCGAAGACAGCTATCGTTTGGTTCAGCGTAACGCCATGAAAGTTTGGGAGCAGGGTAAGGATTTCCTCACCGAACTGTTGGCTGATAAAGAGGTTATGGCCGCTTTACCCGAAGCCGAATTGCGGGAGAAATTTGATATTGGCTACCACACCAAACACGTTGATACGATATTCAGACGGGTTTTTGGCTAGGTATTAAAAGTCGCGTCACATTACACTGACTCATTATTAGTGATGAATTCTGCCCCTTTTCGGGCTCATTCACGTCTCACCTTTCAACTGTCGAAAGGAGAAATGACATGACCGACTATCGCGATCTAAATCATCCCGGACTGCACCCGTCGCGTGCAGATGCCTATCGTACTTCCCACGAGAGTGGGACAAGCATTGGGGGCATTCTTATTGCCCTTGCGCTTGTTGGCCTTCTGTTTTTAACCCTATCACTCGTCTTTGGCGGGTCTGGGGATACAACAGTAACGCCAACAGCTGTTGCTCCAACAAGTTCAGACACAAATGGTGCAACACGCCAGGTGCCTGCCCCAACGCCAGCTCCGGCGACTGAGGCTCCAGCATCTAACTAACTCCACGAAGCCTGTCCCGTGCAATTTTTGCGGGGCGGGTTTTGTTTTGTCCGGTTGACATCTGGGGCCATAAGCACCACATGCCAGCCATGAAAATTTCAGAAGCAGATATCATCATGGTTCCCGGATACACCAATTCGGATGCCGATCATTGGCAATCCCGCTGGGAATCCAAAATGAAGAGTGCGCGCCGCGTTGACCAGGACGATTGGCATAAACCAGTTGTTGAGGATTGGACGGCGAACCTCATTGCAGCAATTGATGAAGCTACGAAACCTGTGGTTCTTATTGCCCATTCGCTCGGATGCCAAGTAACTGTGCAAGCGGTAAAACAAATGGGCATCGAGCAATCGAAGAACATTGCGGCAGCCTTTATTGTGGCCCCACCTGACGTTGAGAATCCAGCAATGCGGCCGAAGCACTTGATGACATTTGGCCCCTACCCCCGCGAACCGCTACAGTTCCCAAGCCTTGTTGTTTCCAGCCAAAACGATCCGTTTTGTGCGCAAAATGTTGCGCAGGAAATGGCTGGCGCATGGGAATCTGAATATGTCAGCGCCAATGAGAACGGGCATTTGAACAGTGAAAGCGGCCACGGCCCATGGCCAGACGGGCTCATGGTGTTTGCTAATTTTATGCGCGAAATAAAAGCCTAACGGAAGCTCATGCGACCGATCAGTGCATCAGCTCCTTGGCTGATGAGCAAATCGTCTGTACCCATGGCTGCGTAATCAAAACCAATTTTGTTGGCCAATTCGATTTGCTCAAGATTGCCACACCAAGTGGCAGCAAATTTTCCGTTCTTGTGGGCAACTTCTTTGATCTGCTCAATCATTTTTATCGTGTCTTTACCATAACCATCGGCGACCGAAGTTCCTCGAACAGATATGGATAGATCACCGGGGCCACAAAACAGGCCATCAATGCCATCAACAGCCGCAATTTCTTCGATATTGTCTATCGCCTGTTGGGTTTCGATCATGGCAAATATCACCAATGAATCATTGGCATTTTTTACATAATCTGCGCCAGTTGTTTTCATAACAATGGAAGCCTGTGACGGGCCGTAGGACCGGTCGCCCAAGGGAACATACTTAGAAAAAGACACCAATTGTTTGGCATCCTCTACGGTGTTGATCATCGGGGCGATGATACCATGAGCGCCAGCATCGAGTATCTTGCTGGCCATTTCAAAGCGACCAACAGGAATACGAACAACAGCAGGTTTCCCAGCAGTAACAATTGCTGGAATTCCATAGATGGCGCTACTCTCGGTCTGCATACCATGCTGCATATCCAAGGTAACGGCATCTACACCCGTTCTCGCGATAGATGTGAGGTAAAACGGGTCTTGATGACTACACCAGCCACTCAAAACCATTTTGTCGCTACTGAGTAGCTTTCTAAATTGATCCATATTCGTCCCGATACTTGCTTACGTCGATTAAGCGCTTTGAATTTGCTCTACAGCAATAGCAAGTAGTTCGCGCATTTTCGAACGAATATCATCGTCGGAAATTGTAACGTTCTTGGCATCAAAATCGCCCCGAATTTTACGGAAAACATCTTCGTCGCCAGCTTCTTCAAAATCAGCAGCGATAACCTCTTTTGCGTATGCGGCGGCATCTGCGTGGCCCATTTCAGCCGCGGCCCATTCACCTAGCAATTTGTTGCGACGTGCCTCAGATTTGAATTGTAATTCTGCGTCATGGGCGAATTTCTTTTCAAAACCTTCGCCGCGATCCTCTAAAGATGCCATCTTCTTATCTTTCATCTTGGTTTGGGTGGAATCAAACTCCCGCCCTTCATATTTAATTATGTAGGCTTCAACGCCCTTCAAATCAATATCGTCTTTTCTGTGTCAAAGCCGCAAACTCATGTTCATTACAATTGTTTTTAGACGGTCACTCGCTTACTTATACACCAACTTAACGTTCGGCTTAAAATATAATGATTCTGACCGAACAATAACTCTGGAATATAGACCATGAGCAGACGCCGTAAAATCTACGAAGGCAAGGCAAAAATTCTCTATGAAGGCCCTGAGCCTGGTACGTTGGTGCAATTTTTCAAAGACGATGCAACCGCCTTTAATGCCAAAAAACACGAGATTATCGACGGCAAAGGAGTTTTGAACAATCGCATTTCAGAATTCGTATTCGAAAAACTGAACAGCATCGGCATTCCAACCCATTTCATTAAACGCCTGAATATGCGGGAACAGCTCATTAAAGAACTCGAAATCATCCCGATTGAGGTGGTGGTCCGAAATGTTGCTGCGGGCTCAATCTCGACCCGCCTTGGCGTTGAAGAGGGTACAGTTCTTCCTCGCTCCATCATTGAGTTCTATTATAAGAACGATGAATTGAACGACCCAATTGTTTCCGAAGAGCATATTACTGCATTTGGTTGGGCCTCTCCGCCTGAGATAGATGACATGATGGCCTTGGCTATTCGAATAAATGACTTCCTTTCTGGTCTGTTCTTAGGTGTTGGTATTCAACTGGTTGATTTCAAAATTGAGTTTGGCCGGCTATTTGAAAACGACATCATGCGCGTTGTTCTAGCTGATGAGATATCACCTGACTCCTGCCGCCTTTGGGATATCAAAACCAAAGAGAAAATGGACAAAGACCGTTTTCGCCAAGACCTTGGTGGTTTGCTTGAAAACTACCAAGAAGTTGCCCGTCGCTTGGGTATCATCAACGAAAGCAAACCGGCTCGTGGCAAGGGCCCAGTATTGGTGAAATCAGACTGATGGCTTCTCAACAAGAATTTAGTGCAACGGTTATGGTTCGTTTGAAAAATGGCGTTCTTGATCCGCAAGGTAAGGCAATTGAGGGGGCGCTCGACTCCCTTGGATTTGAAGGCGTAAAGCAGGTTCAACAGGGTAAAACCTTTCATGTTGCACTTGAAGCAAGCTCAAAAAAGAATGCTCAAGAGATTGTTGAGGCCATGTGCGAGAAGCTGTTGGCAAATACGGTGATCGAAGATTATACGGTTGAAGTCGGTTAGATGAAAACCACCATCATCCAATTCCCTGGCTCTAACCGTGATCGCGACATGATTGCGGCCATCACCAAGATCGGTGGCCATGCACCTTTCATGGCTTGGCATACAGACACCTCGCTCCCTGATTCTGATTTACTCATAATACCGGGCGGTTTTTCCCACGGGGATTACCTACGCGCAGGCGCAATTGCCGCCCGCGCACCAGTAATGGATGCCGTACGCAAAGCGGCTAAAAAGGGCATTCGGATACTGGGTGTTTGCAATGGTTTTCAAACTCTCACAGAGTCTGGCCTCCTGCCCGGCGCGTTAATGCGAAATGCTGGTCTGACGTTTGTTTGTAAGGAAGTGCGGCTAGAAATCACAAATGCGGATAATCCGTTCACGAGTAAATATGCACAAGGCGAGATAATTCGTTGCCCCGTTGCCCATCATGACGGGAACTATTTTGCAGATGCTAAAACTCTCAAGCGTGTTGAGGGCAACGGTCAAGTTGCTTTTCGCTATGCAGAAGGCACAAATCCAAACGGTTCTATCAACGATATAGCTGGTATATTCAACGAGGCAGGAAACGTGCTTGGCATGATGCCTCATCCCGAAAACCTGATAGAGCCTGCCCACGGCGGCACGGATGGCCGTCGGTTGTTTGAAGGTGCGCTGAATATGCTTGAAAGCGAGATGGCCTAATGCGAGTTGCGCCCTTAGCTAAAATTGCGGCGCTTGCACTCATTGCATCTCTTGCCGCCTGCACAAAGTCTAAGCCCCCCTCCACTCCGCCGGTTGCGAGCAAGACCTCTCAAGAACGCCCTCAAACTTTGATGGCACGGGTGGCACGACAGGCTCAAACCTGTTGGTTCAAGAAAAAGGATCCAGCCTTTCGTAAGTACAAAATGGCGACGGAACTTGATTCCTATTCTGGGAAGCCGCGCATTCTAATTGTCCCTCGCAATAACCCTGCTGGCCTTCCAAAGCTTGTAGCGCAAGCCGAACGACGTGGTGGACGTAACCAGTTCACCACATTTGGCCCTCTCCTTAATTCCAAACACGGCCCCCGCCTTGCTGCGTCTTTGAACGCTTGGGCACGGGGCAGTAAATCCTGTTAGAAGATAATGACCGTAAACAACACCCAACCTATCACCGCTGAACTCGTTTCCGACCACGGCCTCAATGAAGAGGAATATAAACGTATAGTCGAACTGACCGAGCGAGAACCAACCTATACCGAACTCGGCATTTGGTCAGCCATGTGGAACGAGCACTGCTCCTATAAATCCAGCAAGAAATGGTTGAAAACACTTCCAACAGAAGGACCTCGGGTTGTTCACGGGCCGGGTGAGAATGCTGGTGTTGTTGATATTGGTGACGACGACGTGATTGTTTTCAAGATGGAAAGCCACAACCACCCTTCTTTTATTGAGCCCTACCAGGGAGCAGCAACGGGGATTGGTGGAATTTTGCGTGATGTATTCACCATGGGTGCGCGCCCTATCGCGGCAATGAATGCTTTGCGGTTTGGTGATCCTAACCACCCAAAAACACGTCACCTGGTTTCGGGGGTTGTCTCCGGTATTGGCGGTTATGGTAATTCTTTCGGCGTTCCAACTGTTGGCGGCGAGGTCAACTTTCACCCCCGCTATAACGGTAATATTTTGGTCAATGCTTTCGCGGCAGGTCTTGCCAAGAAGGACGCTATTTATATCTCAAAAGCGGAAGGTGTTGGCCTTCCCGTTGTTTATCTCGGGGCTAAAACAGGTCGTGATGGTGTTGGTGGCGCGACAATGGCCTCAGCTGAATTTGACGGTTCTATCGAAGAGAAACGCCCGACTGTACAGGTTGGCGATCCGTTCACGGAGAAATGTTTACTTGAAGCCTGCCTCGAATTGATGGCCACCGGAGCAGTTATTGCAATTCAAGATATGGGAGCCGCTGGTCTCACTTGCTCCGCCGTAGAAATGGGCGCGCGGGGTGATTTGGGTATCGAACTAATTCTCGACGATGTTCCCGTCCGTGAAGAAAATATGACAGCTTACGAGATGATGCTCTCTGAAAGCCAAGAGCGCATGCTCATGGTGTTGCGCCCAGAGAAGGAAGCGGAAGCAAAGGCCATATTCATTAAGTGGGGGTTGGACTTTGCTATTGTCGGCAAGACCACAGATGATTTGCGTTTTCGCATCCAGCACCAAGGCGTTGAGGTTGCTAATTTACCCATCAAAAAACTGGGTGACGAGGCTCCTGAATACGATCGTCCATGGCTTGAGCCGGGCATTCACTCGCCTCAACCGCCACATCTATTTGCACCGCCGCATGATTACAATGCGGCTCTGGTTAAGATACTCGGATCGCCAGACATGTGTTCACGCCGTTGGGTTTGGGAACAATATGACACGCTCATTCAAGGCAATTCTTTGCAACTCCCCGGTGGTGATGCAGGCGTTGTAAGGGTGGAAGGTCACGACACAAAGGCGCTGGCTTTCTCTTCAGATGTGACACCGCGTTATGTGGAAGCTGACCCTTATGAAGGTGGCAAGCAGGCCGTAGCTGAATGCTACCGTAATTTGATCGCCACTGGTGCGGAACCGCTTGCTGCGACCGATAACTTGAATTTTGGCAACCCAGAGAAGCCAGAAATCATGGGGCAATTAGTGGTGGCTATTCGCGGTCTTGGTGAGGCCTGTTTAGCACTCGACATGCCAATCGTTTCTGGCAATGTTTCGCTCTATAACGAGACGAATGGCGAGGCGATTTTACCAACCCCAACCATTGGTGGTGTTGGCCTTATAGACGACCACGCCAAGATGGCTCGCATTGGCACTGCTGATGAAGGCGATGTTTTGTTCCTCGTTGGAACTGAAGCAACGCATTTAGCTTGCTCCATTTATCAACGGGAAATTCTCGGTGAAGAATCTGGCCCTGCTCCATCAGTCGATTTGTTGATGGAAAAGGCGCGAGGCGATTTTGTTCTGGCGGCCATTCGCAGCGACTATGCTTCCGCGTGTCATGATATATCCGATGGCGGCCTTGCCATAGCGCTTGCAGAAATGTGCATGGCGTCTGGTATTGGCGCAGACTGCGCCATAGACATCACCTACCCCCATGCGGCATTGTTCGGAGAAGACCAAGCGCGCTACATTGTAGCTGTTGATGATCAATGGGCAGATATGTTTGCAGCTAACTCCGAAGGTTCGGGCGTTTCTTTCGCTCGAATTGGCACAATTGGCGGAAAGAACTTGAAAATCAACGACCTGATAGACATATCTGTTACAGATATGAAATCAGCCCACGAAGCTTGGTTCCCTGATTATATGGCGGGAACCTTAGAAGGATAACACCATGGCAATGGATGCAGGCGACATCGAGAAGATGATCAAGGAAGCCATACCCGATGCGGTTATTACGATACGCGATTTAGCGGGTGACGGCGACCACTATGCAGCTGATGTGGTTTCTGCATCGTTTGCGGGGAAGTCTCGGGTTCAACAGCACCAGCTTGTTTATGGTGCTTTGAAAGGCAAGATGGGGGGTGAATTACACGCCCTTGCTCTACAAACCAGTGCACCAAAATAATGTCTGACACGGCTCTCTATCTTTCTCTGGCTATCGTCCTTTTCGGTATCGGCATTATGCTGGCCTTTGTTTTTACGATTAGGCGAAACCATCGGCTGAACAAAGACAAATACAAATGGAAGCCCGAGCAAGACTACGATGTTGTATTGCGCGGTGAAACGCCAATGACACCTGGTATGCCGAGATTGATTCCCCGTGACAAATCGAAGCCAGATGACAAGACCCGTAATTAGGGCTGGAAATCCTTTCGCTGACGACCTAAATGTATTTCGAACAGACTGATCCAAGGAACGATCCCATGAGCATGAATGAATTCATCGACAACGAAGTAAAGAGCAACGAGGTTGTTGTTTTCATGAAAGGCACTCCCGCGTTTCCCCAATGCGGTTTTTCAGGCCAAGTAGCCCAAATTATGGATTACCTTGGTGTTGAATGGAAAGGCATCAACGTCCTCGCCGACGATGACTTGCGCCAAGGGGTGAAGGACTATTCTGAGTGGCCAACCGTGCCCCAGATATACGTTAAGGGCGAATTTGTTGGTGGGTGTGATATTACCCGCGAGATGTTCCAATCTGGCGAATTGAAGACGTTGCTTGAGGAAAAAGGTATCGTCATGGCTGGAAAAGCGTCCGCCTAATCTAGCTTTTCGCCTCCGTATTTGCGAAATCAAACAGTGTTGGATCGAGTAAGTGGCTTGGGTTTACATTACCCAAGGCACGGATCATCACATCTTTACGGCCCGGCATTTTGACCTCCATGTCTAACAGCATCTGCTTCATGACGTTGCGCTGAAGCCCGTCTTGGCTACCACATAGATCGCACGGAATAATTGGAAAACTCATGGCTTCCGCAAACTTCTCCAAATCGCTTTCCGCACAATAGGCCAGTGGTCGCAAGACGGTAACATCACCCTCATCGTTCAACAGTTTTGCCGGCATAGTTGCGAGCTTTCCACCGTGGAATAGATTGAGGAAAAACGTCTCTAGAATATCGTCACGATGATGCCCCAGAATAAGCGCATCACACCCCTCCTCTCGCGCTATGCGATAGAGATTGCCGCGCCGTAACCGTGAACAAAGAGCGCAGTAGGTGTTACCTGCTGGCACTTTTTCTTTCACGATTGAATAGGTGTCGCGGTATTCAATACGGTGCGCAACACCATTCGCATCAAGCCAATCTGGTAATATATGTTTGGGAAAATTCGGTTGCCCTTGGTCGAGATTACAAGCCAATAGCTCAACGGGCAAAACACCGCGCCATTGCAAATCCAACAACAAAGCCATCAGCCCATAGCTATCTTTCCCACCAGAAAGCCCCACCAACCATTTTGGTTTGCGCCCATCTTGGCGCGGTGAAACCATCGAAAATGTTTCAAAGGCCTCACGCATCTGCCGTAACAATCTCTTGCGTAATTTGTTGAATTCAACACCTGATGGGGCATTGAGGAACATGGGGTGACAAGTATCTTGTGATGTTTGAACGGTTGGTTGCATAAGGTCTTCTAGTCTAAAACTTTGGTTCATCCAATAAGGAATTACACATGAGAGTATGGGGCAAAGTTGTAGCGAGGATGACAAGCGAAGAGTTTCAAATTACTAGCTGCGTCACGGTGCTTCAAGTCAACGGCGTCTTCTAACGGAAGATGGAGAGCGGCCATAGAGTTTCGAGAAAACGGCATTAAAGCGTCGCACACTGCCAAAGCCCGCTTGGAAGGCGATCTCTGTAATTGGGAGTGCCGTTGTGTCTAGCAGCTTCTTGGCGCGTCCAATGCGAAGAGTTTGAGCCGTTTGAAGTGGAGATGCCCCTACATGCTTGGCAAACAGTCGAGATAGATGTCTTGCACCGACGCCCAGCCTGTCTGCTAGGTCATTGATGTTACCGGTGTCCAGAGCGCCCTTGTCGATCAAGCCCAAAGCCCGCTCAACAGTTGTTCTGGTTCCATTCCATGCGGCGCAAAATGGCGCTGTCTCAGGACGGCAACGCAGACAGGGACGATAACCTGCACACTCAGCTGCAGCAGCACTTGGGTAGTAGCTGACATTTTTCGAAAGGGAGTGTTTCGCGGGGCAGACCGGGCGGCAGTAGATTTTTGTCGTGCTGACAGCAGTGAAAAACTTCCCGTCAAAGCTTGGGTCGCGCCTCAGTCGCGCAGCGTCACATATCTCAAAATCTAGCATGGTATGGATCGTAGCAACCCATCAAGCTCAATACCAGACCAGTTGGCTGGTCAGGTCCGAAAACGGCGAGTCTGTAAAAGGCGAACATAGTAAGTCTCTGTCTAACGTATGATTCACCATTTGCAGGACTAAAGAAGATGAGCGAATATCAATTACATTGTTTAGCTGAATCCGGTAATGCCTATAAGGCAGCCCTGATGCTCGAATTGTGCGGTCTGGACTGGTCA
>JAZGEY010000045.1:0-12583 GCA_036478985.1 Rhizobiaceae bacterium | reverse complement strand
CCACGCCACGCAAGCGAATTTGATCAGGTGATGGTTTTTGAACGCCAACGGCTGTCACAAATAGGAACGCCAAACGAGTTGCTAAAAGACAATTTAGCCTATGCGGCGCTAATCACATGAACCATGTTGTAAAAAGACGATCAGAACTAGGGAGACAAAAATGAGTAAGCTACAAGATGAAGTCGATATGCTTCGATCCATCCCCATGCTCTCCACCATGCCAGTCAACAAGTTGAAGCTTTTGGCTTTTGCATCAGACAGGGTTTCCTACAACGAAGGGGAGATGCTGTTTCACCAAGGGGACGAAGCAGACGCTGCTTATATCGTCATTTCTGGTGCTGCCGATGTTCTGGTTTCAAGCGATGGCAAAGCCAAGCCCAGCAAAGTTGCTGAACTCGGCCCCCATTCATTTGTAGGAGATATGGCCATTCTTTGCGATATGCCCAGAACGGCGAGCATCATGGCCAATAGTTCACTTGATACGTTACGGATAAAGAAAGAGCATATGATGGATATGGTCAACGACAGCCCCGAGCTGGCAATGGCCGTGCTTCGTGAGCTGGTTCAGCGGTTGACTAAAACCACCCATGATCTTTCAGAAGCACGCGATGAAGTTAACCGCTTAAAGGCTTCTTAGTCCCTTCAGTTTAACCTCACCCACAATTAGTAAAGTGAACCGATAAGAGAAAAATGAGTAAGAAAGTTTTCCAGGCCAGATTTTGGGGCGCGCGAGGAACCCTAGCTTCCATCAGCAAAGACACCACCAAATATGGTGGCAACACCGCCTGTGTGGAAATTACCTGTGGCGATAATCAGCTGATATTTGATGCAGGTACTGGCTTGCGGATTTTGGGTTCTAAGATCGCGCGGGACACTGAAAAAGAGCTTGCCAAGGGCCGGTCACGAAAGACCATGAATTTATTTTTCACACACTGCCACTACGATCACATAGCTGGCTTGCCATTCTTCGCGCCGTTTTACGATTCAAAAAATAGTATCAATATCTGGTCGGGTCATTTGGATGGCCCTGATAAAACCAAACGCATGATCGAAAACTATATGTCCCCCCCCTATTTCCCAGTTGGGCCAGAGGTGTTTAGCGCTAAGCTCGACTACCGCGATTTTGAGCCGGGAGACGTGTTAAAACCCATGCAGGGAGTGAAGATAAAAACACTCTCACTTAATCACCACGATGAATGCATTGGCTACCGAGTTGATTTTGATGGCCGTTCAATTTGTTATATTACAGACACAACCCACATTGCTGGGCAGTTAGATCAACGCATTGTTGAGTTTGTAAAAGATGCAGATTTAATGATTTATGATGGCACTTACACAGATGCTGAGTTCCCTCAATTTTGGAATTTTGGCCATTCGACTTGGCAAGAAGGTGTTCGGATTTCAAAGGCAGCAAATGTGAAACGCTATTGTATTTTTCATCACCGCCCAAGCCGCACTGACAAAGCAATGGACGCAATTACAACCCGTTGTAAAAAACAATTCCGCCGCTCATGGGCCGCCCGAGAAGGCCTCGTTATCAAGGTGTAATGGCGACACTGTGAAGTGCATGTGAAGTTAAGATGCGCCACACTACTGGCCTATCAATTCAACCCCGATCATGGGAACCGTATGTTGTTGCAATTATGAAAAAAATTATAGCAGGCATGGGTGAAGCGTTGGGCGGTATTTGGCCCAATTCTGCCAAATTAAAGCTGCCCCAACGGGTGGCAGGGGTTATCGCGCATAATGATGACATCAGTGAAGTGCTGGTAAAAATCATTCAATTTTTGATGTTCGCACTTTGGGGAGCTGTTTATCTTGCCGCCCCGCAACCCAATCCAGAGACTATATCCCGGGTTCCGCTGATCATATCTATTTACTTGTTATTTACGCTGGTGCGATTGTTCATTGATCTAGCCAGCCGTAGCCCTGGCTGGCTAATTTATCTTTCCATTGCAGTCGATATGGCGCTCCTGACATTCCTAATTTGGAGTTTTCATATTCAATACGACCAGCCCGCCTCTTTTTCTTTGAAGTCTGTTGAGGTGATGAATTACTTTGTATTGATCAGCTTGAGGGCTCTACGTTTTGAGGCTCGCTACGTGATTGCATCGGGACTATTTGCGGCGTTTTGCTGGTCACTCTTGGTTGGCTATGTCGTCAGCACTGATCCGGTTGATCCTATGATCACACGGGATTATGTCACTTATCTCACCAGCAATAGTGTGTTGATTGGGGCGGAAATCAGCAAGATTTTATCAATCCTCATGTTCACCGTGATATTGGCAATTGCTGTCCGCCGAGCACAATACTTTCTTGTCAGCTCTATCACTGAAGAGAACGCGGCAAATGACCTTTCTCGTTTCATGGACACCTCGGTTGCACAACGAATTATCGGGGCCGATCGCCAAATAGAGGCCGGAGAAGGCGAACGGCGTGAAGCAGCCATCTTAAATATTGATATTCGTGGCTTCACCCAAATGGTCATAGACATGCCGCCAGATGAAGCTATGAGCCTCTTGTCACAATACCAACATCAAATCGTCCCCTTGGTTCATCGCCATCACGGGACAGTCGATAAGTTTATTGGCGATGGCATCATGATTACCTTTGGCGCTTCCACCAATGATGGCGCCTATTGCGCCAATGCGCTGCGCTGTATTGATGAAATTATTGCTCACCAAAAAACCTGGCAAGGGGCTGTATCTAAGCTCAATATCAATATGGCCGTTACTGCTGGGCCAGTGATTTTTGGAGCAGTTGGAGATGGAGATCGACTAGAGGTTACGGTTATTGGGCCGAGTGTAAATCGTTCTGCAAAACTAGAGAAACACAATAAACACTTATCAACTCGCGCTTTGGCAGGTGAAGAGTGCTATAAAAACGGCATCAAGCAGGGCTACAAAGCGGCTGCATCCCATAAAGTTGTTTCAACGGTCATTGGCGATGATAAAATCTCTTCGAACGTGGTTGTGATGGCATGATTAGAGGTAAAGAGCTCTCACAAAAACAAGATAGTAAAGCAGCCATGACACGGGTTAGAACCATTTCTGGCCTAATCCTGTTTGTCTATGTACTGTTTCATCTCCTCACCCATTCTCTTGGCTTGATTTCGGTAGAAATATTAGAAGAGGCACGTTTGGTTGTAAAAACTTTCTGGCGCTGGCCGCCGATGAGTATCATTTTATATGGGGCCTTAGCCGCTCACTTCGGGTCGGCACTAATACGAGTCTATCAACGTCGAAGCCTCGCCATGCCTGCGAGCGAGTGGGCACAACTTATTCTTGGTCTAAGCATTCCTTTCTTGCTTGTGGTGCATGTGATGGGAACTCGTTATTCTTTTGAACGATACGGCATCAACGACACCTACACCTATATGCTGCTTTCAACATTTGTATTCTCGCCGATAAGCGGTTGGTTAAACGCCTCTGGGCTAATCGCAGCTTGGGTACACGGCAGCATAGGTCTTCATATGTGGATGAAGGTGAAAAATTGGTATCGGCCTTTCCATTATGATTCATTTCTGGTGCTAAGCGTTCTCGTTCCCAGTTTTTCCCTAGCTGGATATTTATTCGCTGGGCGCGAAATTATGCCATTCGCGCGGGATGGCGAATTCATGGGAGCCTACTATGAGAACCTCAACCTTACTGATGATGCAGTCTGGGGGTTTATTGCACGAGATACGGATGCGGTGCGTTATGTTTTAATCGCTCTTGTGGGCGGGGTGATTGTTGCCCGTTTACTACGCACTATGCTTCGCCGACGGAGTGAGGAAATTTCAATAGAATACATAGATGGTCCAACCATTAAACAACCTTTGGGTTCATCATTACTTGAGATGAGTAATTTGGCTCGTGTTCCCCATGCAAGTATTTGTGGTGGCCGAGGGCGGTGCTCCACCTGTCGAGTACGAATTTTATCTTCACTTGTGCATCTCGATAAGGCGAGCGAATTCGAAACGAAGGTTTTGGAAAGAGTTCAAGCCCCCGACGATGTACGCTTGGCCTGTCAGTTGTACCCGCAACAAAACATGAGGGTGGCGCGCCTGTTACCAGCTGATGCGACGATGGAAAATCTCAAAACTGTTCAACCATGGGCAACGGGTAGTGAAAAAATTATTACCGTAGTGTTTGCAGACTTACGTGATTTCACCCGTACTTCAGAATCGCGTCTGCCCTTCGATGTGGTCTATCTGATAAATCAATTTTCTAAAGCCATGGGCAGCGAAGTGGAACGCCAAGGGGGCCGTATTGATAAATTCCTTGGGGATGGCTTCATGGCTTTATTTGGAATTGAAGGCACGGCTGAAGAAGGCGCAAAGGGTGCAATTGATGCTGCTGAGGCAATGATCAAAGCTCTTGAACATTTAAACCTCAAACTGGCTGATGATTTAGATGCCCCCCTAAGAATGGGAATTGGTATCCATTCTGGTCCCGTAATATTGGGCGAAATGGGGTATGGTTCCTCCCGTGGATTGACCGCAATTGGCGATACAGTCAACACAGCTAGCCGTCTAGAAGCTGCAACTAAAACACTTGCCTGCGTTATTTGCGTTTCAGAAGACACAATGAAGCTTGCAAGTCTTGGAGCACCTCCTGCGACAAAAAAACAAATTGAAGTTCGGGGAAAAAAAGACAAACTTTCAGTCCATGCTCTTAAAGACATTTCCCCTGTTAAGGCATTAGAAAACTCAGGTAAGGTAATCAAATGATCATTCGTGCCAAACATATCTTTCGTGTAAATACTGCGCTTGCATTGCTTTGTAGCGTGTTTTTTATACCAACAGATGCGCTTGCAGGTTGTAGTGATAACGCGGGCCCTGGTGTCGATTGGAACAGTTGTCGCAAACGCAATCTTATTCTCAACGGCACAGATTTTACTGGCGCTAAAATGAATAAAACTGACCTGATTGGCAACGATATGAGGGAGGTTAAATTAGACCAATCAACCATGGTAAAAGCGCTGTTACACCGTGCGGACCTTTCTAATTCATCACTCATCAATGCAGATTTATCAAAAGTGGAAGCCAACCGCACGACCTTCATGAGCTCAAATCTAACAGGGGTAAACTTCGCTAAGGCGGAAATGCTACGGGCTGATTTCACCAAAGCCACGCTGACTAATACCAACTTTAGTAAATCCGAGTTTAGCCGCTCTATTTTCACAAATGCAATTCTAACAAATGCTAATATGAGTTTTGCAAATTTATCGCGATCTACATTTGTCGGGGCAACTGTGGATGGGCTAAACCTGCAAACAAGCTGGATCTACCTCACGCGCTTTGAAGGGGTAGATATGTCGAAAGTGAAAAACCTTCAACAGCACCAGCTAGAACTAGCCTGCGGTGACGCAAATACAAAATTACCTGCAGGCATTACAATGCCGCCAAATTGGCCTTGCATTGATGATGATTAGACCTGTGCTAGCGGGTCAACTCTTTCATCGCATCGCCAATACCGCTCAAAGTCAGCGGGTACATGCGATCGCTAAAAATCTCTTTTATCATTGCGGTTGATTGGGTGTAACGCCAGCCCTTTTCAGGCACGGGGTTTAGCCAAATTGTTGATGGCCATTGGTCGGTTGCGCGGCGCAGCCAAGTCTCACCGCTTTCTGGGTTCCAATGTTCTACGCCACCACCGGGGTAGACAACTTCATAGGGGCTCATGGCGGCATCACCGACGAAAATACATTTGTAACTTGGCCCGTAGGTACGCAGTACATCCAATGTATCTTGCTGTTCGCCATAGCGGCGGGCGTTGTCTTTCCACACTCCCTCATAGAGGCAATTGTGGAAGTAGAAATATTCCATGTGCTTGAATTCGGCGCGGGCGGCAGAAAATAATTCTTCGACCATTTTGATGTAGCCATCCATCGAACCGCCCACATCGAGGAACAACAACAGCTTCACTGCATTGCGCCGTTCAGGACGGGTTTTCACATCGAGATAACCATTTTCAGCGGTTGCGCGAATGGTTCCATGCAGATCAAACTCATCTGCCTCCCCTTCCCGCGCCCAACGGCGCAGACGCTTTAGGGCGACCTTAATGTTGCGAGTACCCAGTTCTACGTTGTCATCAAAATTTTTGAATTCGCGCTTGTCCCAGACTTTTACTGCCCGTTTATGACGGCTTTCTTTTTGTCCAATCCGCACCCCTTCGGGGTTATAACCGTAAGCTCCAAATGGAGATGTTCCAGCCGTACCTATCGCTTTCGTTCCACCTTGGTGTCTCTCATTTTGTTCGGCTAGCCGCTCGCGCAAAGTTTCCATCAGCTTTTCCCAGCCGCCCAGCGCTTCAATTTCTTTTTGCTCTTCTGGGCTGAGGTTTTTCTCCGCCATCTTTCGAAGCCATTCTTCTGGCAATTCCCTGTCTTCAATCTCAGATGACCCTGCCACGGCTTCAACGCCTTTGAATACTTCCGCGAACACCCGATCGAATTTGTCAATGTTGCGCTCATCTTTCACCAAGACAGCGCGGGCGAGGAAATAGAACTCCTCCACATCCCACATGGCCACCCCCTTTTCCATTGCCTCAAGCAAGGTGAGATACTCACGTAGGGAAATAGGGACTTTGGCCTCACGCAGGCCGTAGAATAGGTTTGTAAACATCAGCTTTTTTCACTCACCGCACCGCGCAACCAAATTTCAACATCACGCTTAGTAAAGGTTTCCAATCGCAAAGACGATAGAATGAAATCGGCCACTGCGCTATGGTCTTCGTTCAATTCATAGCCATTGATATCGAGAAATATTTCCGTGCAGGCAAACCCTGTTGTTTCATTACCGCTGACAAATCCGCCATTCATAGTGAAGTTCACCCACATGGCGGCGGCTTCTTCTATTATATCGTCAAAGAATCCGTTTTCAGGTGTCAGTACCGCTGCCGTCACCAAGCCAATGTCGAGGATTCCGGGCCGACCGCCAAAAGCTTGGGTTTGGCTGTTATGGATTGTGATAGCATCTTCAAGGGTGAGGTAATTCATCATTGTTCCCCCGCCAGCGCGTGATAGAGACCCGCCCATTGCTTGTTGTGTCGTTCGAGGGAGGTATGGACGAGTGCATGAACGTCAATTTCACTCTCATCAAGCTTTTGTTCTTTAACTACGGGGGGCGTTTCTTCTATCTCAACCCCAACTTCTTTCTGCTGGTTCGTATCCACGACTTCATCTACAGCCTGCGCCTTAGCTACCTTCTTTTTAAGAGGCTTGGGGAGCGGGGTTTGTTTTGTTTCAGGCGCGACTTCATCAACGTGAGAAACTACGGCTGGTTCGATTTCTTGGGGCATATCTCCTCCACCCATCAACAGCCGATCATACTCAGCCTTAGACAACAGCACCGCCACATCGCGGCCGTTCTTCTCGATCATCACTGGCCCTGCTTGGGCATTGTCGAGCAACTCTCCAAAACGGTTCTTGGCATGAGTGGCCTTCATTTTCTGGAATGTTTTCATAATCACCAACCTAGTTCACAACATTGGCTTGGGCATCTTCTAAAATTGAACCAACCACCAAATGGTATGCCCGCAACCCCCACTTTGCCACCCTAGAGCGCTGCTATCCCCATATTTTAGCTAAATTAGCTAAAATAGCTATTTTAGCTAATTTTTCCTCATTTACCGATGTCAGACCTATCAAACTCCGTCGTTTGGTAAATTTGGTTGATCCAATTGCCAAACAACAGGTGCGCATGGCTGCGCCAGCGGTTTTGTGGAGGCATTGTGGGGTCATCTGCAGGGTAATAGTTGTGCGGCACGTCTATCTCCGTACCTGCGGCGATGTCCCTGTCGTATTCCTCTTTCAGTGAGGTGCTGTCGTATTCAATGTGATTGAACACATAGAGGCGTTTGCCTTCCTTCTCCGAGATCAGGCACGGCCCTGTCACGTCACTTTCCATCAAAAGCTCCAACCCCTCATGCTTGCGGATGTCTGCGCTGCGCATTTCTGTCCAGCGCGAAACAGGGATAGAGAAATCATCGGAGAAGCCTGCAAGGTATGGAGATGCTGGGTTTAAGTTGCGGTGGCGGTAAACGCCGAAAGCTTTTTCTTTCAGCTCGTGCTTGGGGATGTCGTGGAAATGGTAGGCGGCGGCCATTGCGCCCCAACAAATATTGAAGGTGGAGTGGACATTGGTGCGGGTCCATTCAAAGATTTCCTGCAACTCTTTCCAATAGCTCACATCTTCAAAATCGAGCAACTCTATCGGCGCGCCCGTAATGATAAAGCCGTCAAACTTCAGATCCTTAATCTCCTCCCATTTTTTATAGAATGAAAGCAGATGGTCCTCATTGGTGTTTTTGCTCTTATGGCCGCTCATCCGCACCAAAGTCATTTCCACTTGCAGGGGCGTTGCGCCAACAAGCCGCGCAATTTGAGATTCCGTGCGAACTTTGTTGGGCATGAGGTTGAGCAAACCAATATGCAGAGGGCGAATGTCCTGACGCGCCGCTGTTTTATCGTCCATCACCATCACGCCCTCAGCCTCAAGCGTGGCGCGGGCGGGAAGTTTATTGGGGATGCGAATAGGCATGATAGACCTCAAATTTAAACACGAAAATTATTTCGACACAAAAAAACCGGCAACGAAATCGCAACCGGTTCGACATTGGGGCTTATGGTTTGCACCTTCCCAACAGCGGCCCTTTAGCAATTTCTTTAGAGCCGCACCTTTTTGATAGGCAAACACTCTAATGTGGCTGCAAGCCGACCGGCCAAATCACCACAGGTGGAATGTAGGGGGGCGTGGGGGTTGGGTCAATGGGCTACTGATTGATCAGCCGCCCCGCCGCGAAATGAACGCTAGTCGCTCAAACAAATGCACGTCCTGCTCGTTCTTCAGCAATGCGCCGTGCAGTTTCGGCAATGCGTTTTTGGCTTTGTCGCGGAGCGTCTCTGGGTCTACGTCGTCGGCGACAAGCAAGCGGATCCAGTCTAGAGCTTCAGACGTTGAGGGTTTCTTTTTTAAGCCCGGAGTTTCACGGATTTCGTAGAATTGTTTAAGGGCTTCTGCGACCAAACGCTTCTTGATTCCGGGATAGTGGACATCAACGATCTGGTTCAGCACTTCGGCTTCTGGGAAAGAGATGTAGTGGAAGAAACAGCGGCGCAGGAAGGCGTCTGGAAGCTCTTTTTCGTTGTTGGAGGTGATGATGATGATCGGGCGGTGTTTGGCCTTCACCGTCTCATCCAGCTCGTAGCAATAGAACTCCATCTTATCGAGTTCTTGCAGCAAATCGTTGGGAAATTCGATGTCAGCCTTATCGACTTCATCAATCAGCAACACAACTTTTTCGCCCGCTTCAAAGGCCTCCCAAAGCTTGCCTTTTTTTATGTAGTTGCGGATGTCTTTTACTTTTTTGTCACCCAATTGGCTGTCGCGCAGGCGGGAAACGGCATCATATTCATAGAGGCCCTGTTGCGCTTTGGTGGTGGATTTTACGTTCCACTCCAGCATTTTCAAACCCAACGATTGGGAAATTTGCTTGGCCAGCTCGGTTTTGCCCGTGCCCGGTTCGCCTTTTACGAGGAGTGGCCGCTCAAGGGTGATCGCGGCGTTCACCGCCGTCGTTAAGTCTTGCCCTGCAACGTAGCTGTCTGTTCCGGTAAATTTCATAGTCGTGCCGTTCGTTTGAAAAATTCTTTCAATGATATTTACAGCACCTAGCTAGGAACACGCAATGAAATTTTGAAATTACACCTTGAAAAAGTTGGAATGCAGGCACATTTACAGGGGAGCGATGGTGGGCTGGCACGATTCGCACTTTCTTATCCAGCGATAAAAATTCTAGGAGTAGTAAATGTCCATATTAAAACGCGGCCTTAAGGGCGCGCCTGTTAAACGTATGCAAGAAGCTCTCGGCATTGGCGCCGATGGAGACTTCGGTCCCGGCACTGAAAAAGCCGTTCGCGAGTTCCAAAAATCTAACGGCCTTGCTGTTGACGGCATCGCTGGACCAGACACATTTTCGGCTATGGGCTTGCACGAACTCGTACTGCTACGGGTTGGCTCACGCGGTGCTACCGTGAAAGCTATGCAAGAAGATTTAGGCATTGATGCTGATGGTCGCTTTGGCCCTGGTACGAAAAAAGCAGTTATGGCATTTCAAGAAGCTAACGGTCTGCATGCAGACGGAATGGCTGGCCCTGCAACTCTTGCAAAGATGAATTCTTTTGCTGAGGTGGTGACTGAAGAAGTGATCCAAAAGGCAGAATACACTGTCGAAGAAGAACACTTTGAAACTGAAGAACTGCCAGAAATTAAAGGCGTTGAAGCCGTGAAGGGTGCAGCAACGGAAGCTGCTCCGAAGAAATCTGTTTGGGGTAGAGTTAAAGGCTGGTTCGGCTAAACCACTTCGAATTATCACTAAATTAAGCCGGGGCCACTTAGCGTTCCCGGCTTTTTTGTATCTATTTATGACACGCCTTCTTGGTAACTTTTACATTTGCAGGACTAACTGCAACCCGTGTCCAACCCGCTCCCAAAAACCCTAATTTCTTGGCTGCCCGTTTCGTCACATCAATCACCCGCCCTTTGATAAACGGCCCACGGTCATTAATGCGAACGATGACCGAGCGACCGTTGCGCAGGTTCGTGACCCGCACTTTCGTACCGAAACGCAGGGTGCGGTGGGCGGCGGTCATAGTGTTGGGGCTAGCACGTTCGCCGCTGGCAGTTAGGCTTGTCATGGCATACCACGAGGCCTTACCGCATTGGATATTAGGTTGTTTTGCAATAGCCGCCACTGTGAGGCTTGCGGTAATTATGGAGGCTGTAAGAATTGTTTTCATCGCAATCCTGTGACCCAACAATGTGGCATAAAAAAAGCCCATGGGGTGAACCACGGGCTTTCTTAAACTTACTTCGAAGATCGAGACTATGCGTCGTCGCCTTCGGTTTTCTTGAGTGCAGCACCCAAGATGTCGCCCAAAGATGCGCCTGAGTCTGAAGAACCGAATTGTTTTACGGCTTCTTTCTCTTCGCTGATCTCGAGAGCTTTAATCGATAGGTTCACCTTACGGTTTTTCTTATCGAACAAAGTAACGCGAGCATCGATCTTTTGGCCGACTGAGAAACGCTCTGGGCGTTGCTCATCACGGTCGCGGGAAAGATCGCCACGTCTAACGAAAGCATTGATGTCGGTATCGACAATCATCACTTCTAGGCCGCCGTCGATCACTTTCATAACTTCTGCAGTTACGATTGAGTTCTTGCGGATTTCGCCAGCATCGCCACCAGACATTGGGTCTTCACCGTCGAGTTGTTTGATACCGAGCGAGATACGCTCTTTCTCAACATCAACATCAAGGACAACGGCTTTCACCATGTCGCCTTTGTTGAAGTTCTCGATAGCGTCTTCGCCAGACATGTTCCAATCCAGATCGGAAAGGTGAACCATGCCGTCAACGTCTCCGTCGAGGCCAATGAACAGACCGAATTCGGTTTTGTTCTTAACTTCGCCTTCAACAACAGTGCCCTGTGGGAACTGCTCTGCGAATGTATCCCAAGGATTGGAAAGGTTCTGTTTCAGACCAAGTGAAATACGGCGCTTAGAAGGATCAACCTCAAGCACCACAACTTCAACTTCTTGAGACGTGGCAACGATTTTACCCGGATGCACATTCTTCTTTGTCCAAGACATTTCAGAAACGTGGATTAGGCCTTCGATGCCTGGCTCTAGCTCAACAAATGCACCGTAGTCGGTGATGTTGGTGATACGGCCAGATACTTTCATATCGGTTGGGTATTTCTCGCCAATTGAATCCCAAGGATCGGATTCCAATTGTTTCATGCCGAGTGAGATACGGTGTGTATCTTGGTTGACGCGGATGATTTGAACCTTAACCGTTTCGCCGATAGTCATAACTTCTGTTGGGTGGTTCACACGACGCCAAGCCATGTCTGTCACGTGGAGAAGACCATCGATTCCGCCCAAATCTACGAATGCGCCGTAATCAGTGATGTTTTTAACGACACCTTCGACCACTTGGCCCTCTTCGAGGTTTTGTACGATTTCAGAACGCTGTTCCGCACGGCTCTCTTCAAGCACGGTACGACGGGAAACCACGATGTTACCACGGCGACGATCCATTTTAAGGATTTGGAACGGCTGCGGAGTATTCATCAATGGGGTTACGTCGCGGATTGGACGGATGTCCACTTGCGAGCGCGGTAGGAAGGCTGTTGCGCCATCCAAATCAACTGTAAAGCCGCCTTTGACTTGGTTGAAAATTTGGCCTTCGACTTTTTCTTCAGCTTCAAATTTCTTCTCAAGTTTAATCCAGCTTTCTTCACGGCGCGCTTTGTCGCGTGAAAGAACGGCTTCGCCCATCGCGTTTTCAACACGCTCTAGGTACACTTCAACAGTGTCGCCGATTTTCAAGCCGCCATCTTTAGCAGCTGTACCAAATTCTTTTAATGCGATGCGGCCTTCTACTTTCAAGCCTGCATCAATGATTGCCATGTCTTTTTCGATGGCAGTCACAACACCTTTGATCACAGTTCCTTCTTGAATGGACTGGGACGCAAGGGATTCGTCTAGGAGGGCTTCGAAGTCCTCCATGGATGGGTTCATATCTGACATTTAATCTC
>JAZGEY010000044.1:0-10155 GCA_036478985.1 Rhizobiaceae bacterium | reverse complement strand
CTTAAAATAAATTCTACACTTGCGCTCATTGGTGCGATTGTAGCAGAATTTTTTGGAACACCCATTGTCGGGATGGGATTTCGCATCTCGACAGAAGTCGGCAGAATGAATGTCGATATGGTGTGGGCTGAAATAGCCGTGGCAGCCATTGCTGGCTCCGCGTTTTATGGGTTGGTGGTGTTAATTGAACGCGCCGTCACCTTTTGGCATCCGTCGGTTCGTGCATCTCGCACATAGACCAGACATAACAGGGAGAAGACGAAATGAAAAAACTAGCACTACTATTGGCAGCAGGGGCGTTTACGCTTTCATCTGCCCAAGCTTGGGCCGCAGACAAGGTTGCCTTGCAACTTAAGTGGGTTACGCAAGCACAATTCGCTGGCTACTACGTGGCTAAAGATAAAGGCTTCTACAAAGCTGAAGACCTTGATGTTGAAATCAAACCAGGTGGTCCTGACATCGCGCCTGCACAAGTTCTTGCCGGTGGCGGAGCGGACGTTGTTCTCGATTGGATGCCATCTGCATTGGCAACACGTGAAAAAGGTTTGGCCTTGGTCAACATCGCGCAGCCGTTCAAATCATCTGGTATGATGCTGACTTGCCGCAAGGATTCTGGCATTAAGTCACCTGCTGATTTCAAAGGTAAAACACTTGGTGTTTGGTTCTACGGTAATGAGTATCCTTTCCTTTCATGGATGAGCAAATTGGGCATTAAAACCGACGGCTCTGCTGACGGCGTTAAAGTCTTGAAGCAAGGTTTCAACGTTGACCCAATCTTGCAAAAGCAAGCTGATTGCGTTTCTACAATGACCTACAACGAATATTGGCAGATCATTGATGCCGGTCTTTCAGCAGACGATCTCATCACCTTCAAATACGAAGATGAAGGTGTATCGACTTTGGAAGATGGCATGTATGTGTTGGAAGACAAATTGGCTGATGCCAAATTCCAAGACAAAATGGTTCGCTTCGTTCGCGCTTCTATGAAGGGCTGGAAATATGCTGAGGCTCATCCTGATGAGGCCGCTAGCATCATTCTTGAGAACGACGCATCTGGTGCACAAACAGAAAAGCACCAAAAGCGTATGATGCGTGAAATCGCTAAATTGACCGCTGGTTCAAGCGGCGCACTCGATGAAGCAGATTACAACCGTACAGTTCAAACACTCATGTCTGCGGGTTCAGATCCTGTGATCACTAAAGCTCCTACAGGCGCTTGGACTCACATGATTACTGACAAAGCTTTGAAATAAGCGCTTACAATTTGAGCGACTATTTAGGGAGGCTACTTAGGTGGCCTCCCTTTTTTTGAGGTGAACAATAACTGCCGATAGATAACGGCGTAAATACGCATATTGATGTCGCACTATAGAAAAACTTACACGATGATGAGCTTAACGATGGGGTAAGTCATATGGGAAAATCAGCAGGAGAAATGACATGAGCTATTCCCCAGAACTAGTCGATAGTGATGTGCACGCCGTCAATGCTTGGATGGCGAACAGTCCTGACACTGAATCTGTTGCAAATTTTATTCCTGGTCCGGGCATACAAAAACTGGCGCTTTCATTTGACCCCATAAAATTATCGCAAGCACTCAAAGAATGTCTCACCAAAATAGAATATCAAGGAGAGATGCAAGATCAGGGATTTGCAGCGTTTCCATTGACTCAGCGGCCGGGGCAAACTGAATGGACCTCGAACGATCTATCTGGCCGTTATTGGACACGTGCCGATGATCGTTATGTTGAAGAGCCTCGAGAGGACCTTGTTGGCGAAGCTCAATTTAGCGAGTTTAACCCATTGTTTGCAGGTACGTATTTCGAAGAAGTACATACGGAGCTTACAAAGCGATTTCCAATAGGTCGGGTTCGGGTTCTATCTAAGGGCTTATTCAACTGTAATTCTTGGCATCGTGACCCGGAGCCAAGGTTGCATATTCCAATCGTCACAAATCCGGGTGCGCTGTTTGTGGTCAACCATCATGTCACCCATTTACCTGCGGATGGTTCTACCTATTTCACCGATACACGCGGATACCACACGGCGTTAAACGGCGGTGAACATCATCGTGTTCATATCGTCGCGGCACTCGCCTATGATCAAATCACTCGTTGATTTGGATCCACAATGACCAGCATCGTTGATTTCATTCATGGGCTAAAATTTGAAACCCTTACGAATGAAGTCATTGACGCTGCTCATCGTGCCTTAACCGATACGCTTGGGGTAGCTGTTGCAGCCTCAACGATCGAGCTATCAGCAATCATCCACAACCATGCAACCTCTCAATTTGGTGCGGGCAGTGATGGAAAAGCTTCGCTTTGGCAGGATGGTCGTAGCGTTAGCCCAGCTGGGGCGGCACTTGCAAATGGCATGACGATTGATGCTCTGGACGCTCATGATGGCTATAAGCCCGCTAAGGGACATGTGGGTTGCGGTGTTATTCCAGCGCTAATCGCTATGGCAGAAGCAACAGGAAACGATGACCCGCAAGAGTTCATCACCAGCCTTATCATGGGGTATGAAATTGGCTCACGGGCGGGGGATGCACTCCATGCCACGGCCTGCGATTATCACACCTCTGGCGCGTGGGTGGCTTTGGCAACGGCCGCCATTGCTGCGCGGTATCTGAAATTGACCAGCCAGCAAACGAAAGAAGCCTTGGGTATAGCGGAATACCATGGGCCGCGCAGTCAAATGATGAGAACAATCGACCATCCGACTATGGTCAAGGATGGCTCAGGCTGGGGAGCTATGGCTGGAATTTCTGCGGCCTATCTTGCCCGCGATGGCTTCACAGGGGCCCCTGCTATTTCGATGGAAGCAGAAGCCGTTGCAAAATTCTGGGATAACTTGGGGAAGCGCTGGTTGGTTCAAGAGCAGTACATCAAGCTCTACCCAGTGTGCCGTTGGGCTCAACCTCCTGTTGAAGCTGTGCTGGCTATCCGTCGGGAACATTCATTTGGATTGGATGATATCAAATCCATCAAAATAATCACGTTCCATGAATCTTTACGACTTGCCACCAAACACCCAACGACCACGGAACAGGCACAATATTCTCTCCCCTACCCCGTGTCCGTTGCATTGGTTCACGGTACGATTACGGCTACCCATGTTTCAAATGAAGCCTTGAGCGACCCGACAATGACGGCCATCCGCGATAAAATTGAGGTGGTTGAAAGCGATGCATTTAATAAGGAATTTCCTGCACGGCGCATTGCTCAAGTTGAGATAGAGCTAATGGATGGGCGTTTACTCGCCTCAGAACCAACCGAAGCTATTGGCGACCCCGAAAACCCTGTGAGCGATCAAGTCATTCGTGAAAAATTTACAGCCCTTACACATCCAATACTGGGGGCTGAAAAATCAGGCGAGCTGTTTCATATTACTCAAAACATGGCTTTTGCCAAAACTGTGTGCCCCTTATTTACGGCGCTATCAACGCCTTCATCAAAGAGTTAGCTTAAGCATCATTAGTAACTGGGATGATGCAGATATTGAGCGTTTTTTCTGATCTTGGCTTTATTACAATTGCGCTAATTACCATTGCAGCCCTTCTCACCTCCAGCGTGCATGGGGCAACAGGCGTTGCGGGTGGCTTTCTGATGACGGCGGTTCTTGCATCTATAATTGGAGTGAAGCCGGTTGTTCCTGTAATCAGTATTGCCCTCTTGATCAGCCATAGCTCCCGTGTATTTTTCAATAGTGCTGCATTCGACCGATCCGCATTTCTTGCAATTACTATACCCGCCGTTCCATGCATTATCTTAACTGCGTGGGGTTATGGGAAAATGTCGTCTAGCTTCATCGCAGTGGTATTGGGTGTTGTGGTTATGCTTTCAATTCCTTTGCGTTATTGGGCAAAGTCCAAAAACATAAAGGCTGGGAAACGAACCTTGCAAGGGGCTGGGGTTGTTTATGGATTACTTTCAGGCTTCTCTATTGGGGTTGGTGTTTTGCTTTCCCCCTTTATGCTTGGGTATGGTTTAGCAAAAGAAGCGTTCGTCGCGACGCTTGCCGCCATCGCCCTTACTGCAAACATTACCCGTGCGCTGGTTTACAGCTCCACCAGCCAATTGGATACAAACTATATATTGTTGGGCATATTTGTGGGGGTGATGACCATACCTGGAAACTGGTTTGGGCGGTCTTACCTTCGTAAAATCTCAAATGAAAAACATGCTACCTATGTTGATATTCTAACCTTCATAGGTGCTCTCAATTTCTTTTGGTTGGCTTGGCACTAGTTAGCTAGACACGGGTAGCACGATACGGCACAAGCGAAGAGAATATGAAAGGCAATTATCATGGCACTTGAAGACGATTTGAAGACACGCGCAAATGGCGTATGTGAGATGTGTAATGCAACTGAGAACCTAACTCCTCTGGCAGTTGCGCCGCGCGACGACAGCGAAGCCGAAAATTGCATTTATGCCTGCTCAACCTGCACTGATCAGATACAAGAGACTACTTCAATTGATAAACATCATTGGACTTGTCTTAATGAAAGCGCATGGAGCCAAGAGCTCGGTGTTCAAGTTATTGCTTGGCGGATGTTAGGCAAATTGAACGAGGAAAGCTGGGCGCAAGATTTGTTGGGACAAATATACCTCGATGATGAAACGACCACTTGGGCGCAGACTGGGTTCGCATCGAATGACGAGGATAACGGGTTGATACATCGTGACTGCAATGGTGCGGTATTAACGGCTGGCGACAGCGTTACCCTCATCAAAGACTTGAATGTTAAAGGTGGCGGCTTCACAGCTAAGCGCGGCACGATGGTGCGGAATATTTCATTGGTGGCGGACAACGACGGTCATATTGAAGGGCGTGTTAGCGGCCAGCAAATTGTCATCCTAACCGAGTTCGTAAAAAAAGCTTAGACATAAAATCAACCGTTTCATTTCTATTCTCTCCATCAAAAACCATGATAGAATAGAGAGAATATGCCAAGTGATTTATGAACTGGAATTGATGTGACTGAACCAATATTACCTCAAGAAATTATCCGCAAGAAACGCGATGGCGTCCAGCTTAGTAATGACGAGATTGCCGATTTTGTAGCGGGCATCACCGACGGCAGTATCACCGAGGGCCAAATTTCAGCTTTTGCAATGGCAACTTTCTTCAAGGGCATGAACCGTGAAGAGGCTGTGGCACTCACACTTGGTATGCGTGATAGCGGCACAGTACTTGATTGGTCTGAGCTTAGCGGCCCTGTTCTTGATAAACATTCCACAGGCGGTGTTGGCGATAATGTCTCACTAATGCTGGCTCCTGCTGTTGCTGCTTGTGGTGGGTTTGTGCCGATGATTTCTGGACGGGGCCTTGGCCATACGGGCGGTACGTTGGATAAATTAGACACGATCCCTGGATATACGAGCCAACCAGATAATGCGCTTTTTCGTAAGGTAACGAAGGAGGTAGGCTGTGCAATTATTGGGCAGACTGGAAATCTTGCCCCTGCCGACAAACGTTTTTACGGCATCCGCGATGTAACTGCGACAGTCGAGAGCGTGCCACTCATTACCGCCTCTATTCTATCAAAAAAACTGGCCGCTGGGCTTGACGGATTGGTGCTGGACGTGAAGTGCGGCAACGGTGCATTTATGGATGATCTTGAAAAAGCCCGCGAGTTGGCGACTTCACTTGTTGCTGTTGCAAATGGTGCTGGCTTGCCCACAACGGCCTTACTAACCGACATGAACATGCCTTTGGCTTGCGCTGCGGGAAATGCTGTGGAAGTTCAAAACGCGATCGACTTTTTAACGGGGCGCCATGTGGATACGCGGCTTTGGGATGTTACCGTTGCCCTTGGTGCAGAAATGTTAGTGAGCGGTGGCTTGGCAACCTCGGTGGAAGATGGTCATGCAAAAATGGAAGAGGCTTTTTCTTCTGGTGCGGCCGCAACTAAGTTTGCTCAAATGGTTGTCGCCTTAGGTGGGCCAGCCGACTTAATGGAGAAGCCAGAGGTTCATCTTCCAAATGCACCTATCGTTCGCCCTATATTTGCCGAAAACGAGGGCAGTGTAATTGCAGTTGATACCCGCGCTGTTGGCGTTGCGGTCGTCGCACTTGGCGGTGGACGGGTTCGAGCGGCAGATTCAGTTGACCCTGTTGTTGGTTTTACTGAGTTAGCAATGGTTGGCGACTTTATGGATAAGGAACAACCACTTGGGTTTATTCATGCTCGCGATGAAGCCCAAGCAGATGCCGCCACCCGCTCTTTGCGAGCGGCATATCAACTGGGGGAAGCCCGCGCTGTTGTTGATAAGCCGACAATGATCGAGCGGATTAGCGCGTGAAACTGCCCAAATATGCAGTCGGTAAATACGTAAAATTCCCAGGGTTAAACTACGCCCACCCACGCCCTTTTCGTAATTGGAGCGATAGCCAAATGAACGCTGCAATTGGTGGTTGGCTGGTGAGCAACCCGCCGTCCCTAGAACTTGCAACTCTTGCATTACATGAGCTTCAAAGTCGCGGTGAAGAATTAAAAGCAGAAATGAAATTCGCTGAACATGGGTTAATACCAATCGCCTGGCTCGTTGAAGCGGGAACTAGAGTGCGAGAAGTGTTTACTCCTGAAATTTTAGGAAGCCAAAAAGAAGGTCGTCTTGGAGCCAATGTCTATGTCGTTTTACGTCATGGATATTTGGAACAAAACCAATGGTACGGCGCCTATGTTGGTTCAACAGGAAAGCCACCTGCCATGCGGTGCGCCGAACATCGTAAAGGCATCAAATCAGCTCGTGGCCTACCGCGCTACGGAATTGAACCCTTGTGGTCGTTGTTTGATTTCATCAACCCTGTACCAAAGGCGCGGTCTGGACGGGAGGAATGGGAAACCCGTTTGCATGAAGCCCTCGCGCCAATTATTCCAAAGGTAACGGGGGATGTTGCCTTCTAACGAATGGCTTCGATTATCTTAAATCCATTAGCTTGCGCTTTGCGTTCTACCTTCTTGAACAAGCCAGTTAGGGTAGTTTCATAGGGCAGGTTTGTGTTCGCCACGAGAAGCAAATGCCCACCGGCTGGAAGAGCTTTAGCCGCAGCCTCAATGAAGATATTTCCCAACCTTGGCTCTGCAGCACGGCCTGTATGGAAGGGCGGATTCATGATGATCCAGTTGTATGGGCCGCGCGGAGCTTCGCGGGTTAGATCAGACCAGTAGTATTCCGCGCGCTCCCCAACATTCATTTTTGCGGCTTCAAGGGAAGCGTAATCGGCTTCATATAATTCAAGCGTTTCTATATTTTCGGCCACCTTCAATAGTTCAGCAGAGAGATACCCCCAACCTGCGCCAAAATCGGCAACCCGGCCGCGCACTCCGCCGTAGGGCATGGTGGCGAAATATTCGGCCAATAGGCGCGAGCCTTTATCGGGGCCCGACGCTGAGAACATGCCTGGGGCTACATGATAGCCTTCAGCCATTTTCTCATTTTCTTCGAGTGGCCATTCATCACCATTGCGTACCAACCAAAAAACCACAGCATGATTCTTAGAAAGGCTACCTGCAAGCTCAACTCGTTTACCCGCCCACTTACGTAAGGGTTGAACGCCTGCAGTTTTATTACCTGCGAACAGAACAACACCACCTTGCTTAGTTGCATTCCACGCACGGGCGAGGTTTTCTTCATTGACGCGCCGTGAACGGTTGGCCAACACCATTGTGCCATCTTGGTTTTTGGGGTTCTGAAATGAAGGTTCTACATTAAAACCTGCTTGCTCCAGATCAAGGTACACCGAGCGAAAGCCTTGTTCGCAATTAAGTATTTCTGCCCAAGCCTGTTCCCCCGTAGGCAACACGTCACCATTAAACAAGCTCCATTTGCCCTTACTTGCGGGCAATGGGAGCAAGCCTTTTTCAAAAGGCAAAAGAAGTGTGTCGCGATGATCAGCCATAAGGGGAAAAGCCATATTTTTAGTGAGTGTTCAACCCCTAAAAACGGGGTGGGGCATTTCTAATGCCGGGCCACATCATAACGCCCTATACCAACGGGCTTATGGAGCCACGGAGTATCTGAAAGCGCTCTATTTCTTCCAGCTTGATAAAGACCATCCAAGGTTTTCCTATCGAAGCTAAGAGACTTTGTGTTTAAGCCAAGCTTATCGGGAACAGATGTGAGATTAAATTGAGTTCCAGAGTTCTTCGCACGTACATACCCTCGATAAACATTTTGAATAAGAAGCTCTTTTGTAAGAGTCAAAATTGTTTTGCGTGCAATGCTCGGGAGATTACCATCAACGGCAGCGTAGGCGTCACGTTGAGCGATACTATCGTTAGCAATAATAAACAGTCGGCGCTTTTTAGCTTTTGAACGAAACAGGAAATCACTCACCAATAATGGAGACTTAACACCGCCATCTACATGGGCTTGGCGAAGCTGGACGCCTCTTTGCGGTTTGATATAAACAGGCGGAAAAAACCCGGGGACCGCAGAAGAGGCTCGTAGGATTTTTTGGAAGTGTTGCACTGGGCTCGCTCGGCCACCACTAGCAATTTTTCCCATATCCCAAATCACCGATGCACCTGCATCTAGGTTCGTTGTGGCAATATAGAGCCTGCGACCTTTGGCATGTTCCGTGGCGATTTGGCGCAAAAGATTTGCCGTAACGTATTTCTCAATCTGCTTCTTCAACGGCGTATTGTCGTACAAGCTATCGCTGAAAAGACCTTTGATGCCGCGAGAAATAAAGATGTCATCCGCTTTAACGTCCGTATAAAGGTGACGCAAAATTCCATCATATTGAGGGCCCAGGAAAGCAAATACTGACATAAGTGCGCCGGTTGATACGCCTGTTACAATGTCGAATTCTGGTCGGGTACCGCGCTCGCTCCAGCCATTTAATATTCCAACGCCATACGCGCCGTAAGCTCCGCCGCTGGAAAGGGCAAGAATATTCAATATTCCATCATCACCACTACTGGTTTGCTCAGAGTTTAACGAATTGAGATGCACCGCATCTTGTGGGGTCGCGTCCCTAAATTGAGGGCTTTCGGCAGGACGCGTAACACAGCCGACAAGCAAGGATGCCAGCAACAATGTGCATAGCTTCATTCCTAAATTGGTCATGGATCCACGCATCATCAACTAACTAGCAAAATTAAGGCCCTCCATCACTTTATAGCTTATCGCACGATATGAGAAGCCATGACCAAGCGCTTTGTTAATCAATGGTTAACCATAATTTATCGACATCAATCAATAGATAGGGACAGGCCTTGCCAAAGGTTCGTACCCTTCTTGCGCAATATGCCTATCGAGACGGGCAATGCGATAATCAATATCCTCAATATCATCGAGAATTCTACGATTCTTTCTGCGGAGAATACGAAAGGTTGGTCTGTGCTTATTGATATCAAGCTTCTTCTTCTTGACCTTACGCTTGATGCGATCAATTTCACTTCTGTTTCCTTCAAGCTCCCTCACCAGTGAACTTCTCTGGCTTAATAAATTATAACGTTCCTTGCCTAACTCGAAGGCAGCCAGAAAACCGCGTTGCTGACGTGGTTGGCAAATGTTGTTGTAGGTCTTACCGGCATTGCCAGCTTGCAAGCCATTTTGCGGGGTGCAGTAACGCTGCGCTCCATAGCTGTGGCCTGCCTGCCATTTGGCTTGGTCTGGTTTCGCTACGGTCTTCTTGCAAGCATCAACATGGCGACTAAAATAATTTAAACCCTTCCCAGCGGCCCCATCACGCTCACCGATAGATTGCCAATCGGCGACCACACATTCTTCTTTCGAAAGACTGGCACAGGAAGAAAGAAAAAGAGCTGCTAATAACGCAGCGAAAGGGAATATTAGTCGCATGAGTGATTGTCCGGGAATGAATTTTACAGAACCTAGAACAGCGAACATGAACCTAACATGAAAAAGGCGCTGCAGTTTCCTGCAACGCCTTTAATATTTTTATATCGAAGAGCTTATTCTTCGTCTTCGTACTCTTCGCCAGTTTCTTGGTCGACAACTTTCATGGAAAGGCGAACCTTACCGCGATCGTCGAAGCCCATGAGTTTGACCCATACTTTATCGCCTTCTTTGCAGATGTCGGTGGTTTTCGCCACGCGCTCATCAGCCAATTGAGAGATGTGTACGAGGCCATCTTTGGCTCCGAAGAAGTTTACGAATGCGCCGAAGTCTA
>JAZGEY010000043.1:0-50910 GCA_036478985.1 Rhizobiaceae bacterium | reverse complement strand
TTGCTAAAAATCCCTCGGGCCCGAAAACTATCTTTCCGAACGCTGATTTAACCCTTGAGGGTACGTTGGAAAATGTTCTGGTTGATGGGGCTGCCGCTGATCTTGAGGATAATTATCGCGCCATGCTTGCCCGTAATCGCCCGCGCGATCGTGCAGCTGGGCGCACCTTAGAGGGCCCTCACAGAACCAATTTGATTGTGCGTCACGGCCCAAAAAATATGGAGGCGGCGCTTTGTTCAACAGGCGAGCAAAAAGCCTTGCTGACTGGCTTGGTTCTAGCCCATGCTAAATTGGTTGGGGATGTCTCGCGAATAGCGCCAATATTATTACTCGATGAAATTGCCGCCCATTTAGATGAGCACCGCCGCGCCGCCCTGTTCGACTTGATTGATACAATAGGCTGTCAAGCTTGGATGACGGGCACAGATGTTCCCATGTTTGAGGCGTTGGGCGAACGGGCGCAGTTCTTTAACGTTGCATCGGGAACGGTAAAGAAGGCAGAGTAGAGTATGACCTCGCCCTTTAACCCAGATGAATTAGAACGCTACGCTCGCCATTTAGTGCTGCCCGAAGTCGGCGGCCCAGGCCAACAAAAATTGAAGGCGGCAAGGGTTCTCGTGGTTGGCGCTGGAGGCCTTGGGGCTCCTTCACTTCAATATCTAGCGGCCGCTGGTGTTGGCCAAATTACGATCATAGACGATGACACCGTGAGCCTTTCAAATCTGCAACGGCAGGTTATTCACGACACAGGCTCAATTAGAGAACCAAAAGTTGAAAGTGCAAAACAATCAATTCAACGCATTAACCCGCATGTTGAAGTGACAATCCATAACACCCGCATAACCAGCCATAACGCCGCCAATCTCATCAAAGGACATACTCTAGCCCTAGATGGTTCAGATAATTTCGCCACTCGATATTTAATGGCAGATGCCTGCGCTGAAGCTAAAGTGCCGCTCATTACAGCGGCGGTGAACCGCTTCGATGGCTCCATCACCACATTAAAGCCGTGGGAAGATGAAAATCCCAGTTACCGCGATCTCTTCCCTAATCAACCCGAGGAAGGGTTACTGCCCAGTTGCTCAGAAACCGGTGTCTTGGGGGCCGTCACTGGAATTCTAGGCACTATGCAGGCCTTAGAAGCGATTAAAGAAATAACGGGGGCAGGGGAAGGCTTGGTTGGCCGGCTGGTTATGGTCGACGGTCTTTCGATGAGGGTAGAAACAGTGCGTTACAAAAGGCGTAAAATTTGAACTCCGACTAAGAGTGTAATAGTGTCAATTTGGGGCTCGAATATTCGGGAGATATTGATGTTGTTACATCTTAAGCAGCTCACGGCTGCAATAATCATTAGCGCCATCTCATATATACAAGTTGGAACAGCCGCCCCATTGACCGCACAGCAGCAATCATGTGGCGTTATTACCGCTCTGACCAAAGGCATAGAGGTTAGTATTCCTCATATTGAACAGCTCTTGCAGAGTCTCGGCAAAGAAAAAGTCGATACAATTTCTCCACAGCTAACAAAGCTGTTCAAGAACGTAAAATTCAAGGGCGGCAGAGTCTATGATATTGGATCGTTAGGAAATGATATGAGCGAACATATGCTTGTTGTTGAACGTGCTAACAGGCCAGCCGTGTATTTCCGCTTTATCTATCATAAGTTAGCGGAAAACATGCAGATTGTAGAGTTCTCTTATCAACCAACGTTTAAGGCCATTATTAAGCGAAATCACCTCAGTCCACCCGTGGAATTACCCTGTTCTTGAGGCAATAGCAGTCAATTTTCTTCCCTGTGGAGAACTCCAATATAAAGAATCTGCAAATCTGTCCTTGCAGGGGGCAAAAGGGCTACTTATATAGGCTTCGAAGCGGGGAATACGTTTGTGATATTGTTATGCATCACAAGTGCGTTTTTTCCCGTAAACATCGTAAGTAACTGAAGATCCATAAGGCCCCGTCATTGAATGCCAATGGGAATGCCTAAATGTAATAAGGCAAGACCGGGTTCACTCGGGGCGCTTGAAGGAGAGAAAAAATGGCTAAAGTAATCGGTATCGACCTCGGTACAACTAACTCATGTGTTGCTGTCATGGATGGCAAAACACCAAAAGTAATCGAAAATGCCGAAGGTGCACGTACAACACCTTCTATGGTAGCGTTTACAGAAGACGGCGAGCGCCTTGTTGGCCAGCCAGCAAAACGCCAAGCGGTAACCAACCCTGAAAATACGCTGTTTGCTTTTAAGCGTCTTATTGGCCGTCGCTTCGACGACAAAAACGTCAAAAAAGATCAAAAGCTCGTTCCTTACAACATCGTCAACGGTGAAAACGGCGACGCATGGCTCAAGGTCAACGATGACAAATACTCCCCTTCACAAATTTCTGCGATGATCCTTCAAAAAATGAAGGAAACTGCGGAAGCTTATTTGGGCGAAAAAGTTGAGCAAGCGGTTATCACCGTTCCTGCTTACTTTAACGATGCCCAACGCCAAGCAACTAAAGATGCTGGTAAAATTGCCGGCCTTGAAGTGCTTCGCATTATCAACGAGCCAACCGCTGCCGCCCTTTCTTACGGTATGGAAAAGAAAGACGGTAAGACAATCGCAGTTTATGACCTTGGTGGCGGTACGTTCGATGTATCCATCCTTGAAATTGGCGATGGCGTATTTGAAGTGAAATCCACAAACGGGGACACGTTCCTCGGCGGTGAAGACTTCGATAACACCTTGGTTGATTACCTCGCGGCTGAATTCAAGAAAGAGCAAGGCGTCGATCTGAAGGCTGACAAGCTTGCACTTCAGCGTTTGAAAGAAGCGGCTGAAAAAGCAAAAATCGAGCTTTCCTCTTCTGCCCAAACTGAAGTGAACCTTCCGTTTATTACTGCAGACGCTTCTGGTCCAAAACACCTGACTATGAAGCTAACCCGCGCAAAGTTTGAATCTCTTGTATCAAGCCTCATTAAGCGCACCGTAAAGCCAATGGCTGATGCGTTGAAAGACGCTGGCCTTGCAGCTGGTGAAATTGATGAAGTTCTATTGGTTGGCGGTATGACCCGCATGCCGAAAGTCCAAGAAGTTGTAAAAGACTTCTTCGGCAAAGAGCCAAACAAGGGTGTGAACCCGGACGAAGTGGTTGCCATGGGCGCCGCTATTCAAGCGGGCGTATTGCAAGGGGATGTTACTGACGTTCTATTGCTCGACGTAACACCACTTTCCTTGGGTATCGAAACCTTGGGCGGCGTGTTCACTCGTTTGATCGAGCGCAACACAACAATCCCAACGAAAAAGTCTCAGACTTTCTCAACGGCTGAAGACAACCAAAATGCTGTGACTATTCGCGTAAGCCAAGGCGAACGTGAAATGGCTGCCGACAACAAAATGCTCGGCCAGTTTGATTTGGTTGGTATTCCACCCGCGCCGCGCGGTGTGCCGCAGGTTGAAGTGACCTTCGACATTGATGCCAACGGTATCGTCAACGTGACAGCGAAAGATAAAGGCACAGGCAAAACCCACGAGATCCGTATTCAAGCTTCTGGTGGATTGTCCGATGCAGACATCGACGCAATGGTCAAAGACGCTGAAGCAAATGCTGATAGCGATAAGGCTCGCCGTCAAGCTGTTGAAGCGAAGAACTCTGCTGAAACCCTCATGGATTCCACCGAGAAGTCATTGGCTGAACATGAAGAATTGGTCAGCGCAGAAGACAAAGAAGCCATTGAGAACGCCATGGGCGAACTCAAGGAAGCTTTGGAAACTGATGATGCGGATGAAATCACAGCAAAAACGCAAGCTCTATCAGAAGCCAGCATGAAGATGGGTCAAGCCATCTACGAAGCTCAAGCCTCTGAAGAAGAAGCAAGCGCTTCAGCAGATGCAGCAGCTCACGCCGCTGCTGACGAAAATGTTGTTGATGCCGATTTTGAAGAAATCAACGACGACGATGAGCAAAAATCAGCGTAATCCAATTTACGGATTATGTAATAAATTTCCCCGCCTCCTGTTAAAACGGTGAGCGGGGATTTTCTTGAAGCCTTCAAGCCAACAGGCGCATAGGATCAGGCATGAGTAAAGCGGACTATTACGATACCCTTGGTGTTTCTCGTGATGCCGATGAGAAAGAGCTGAAAAGCGCTTTCCGTAAAAAAGCGATGAAGTATCACCCAGACCGTAATCCAGATGATGCGAGTGCTGAGGAAAAGTTCAAAGACATAGGCGAAGCTTATGAGGCTTTGAAAGACCCGCAAAAACGTGCGGCCTACGATCGCTTTGGCCACGCAGCCTTTGAAAATGGCGGCGGCGGAGGGGGCGGTAGTCCCTTTGGCGGCGGTGGCATGGGTGATATTTTCGAGGATATTTTTGGTGAGATGATGGGCGGCGGTGGCGGCCGTCGTTCTTCTGGTGGCCGCGCCCGTGGTGCTGACCTGCGCTACAATATGGAAATCTCGCTCGAGGAATCCTATGAAGGCAAAACCGCCGAGATCGAAATACCGACTTCTATCACCTGTGATACCTGCGATGGTTCTGGTGCAAAGCCTGGTACGAGTCCGTCTCAATGCGGGACCTGTAATGGTCTTGGGCAAGTTCGTGCTAGCCAGGGTTTCTTTTCTATTCAACGTACCTGCCCAACCTGCCAAGGGCGCGGCGAGGTTATTTCAGACCCATGCAAACCTTGCTCGGGTTCGGGCCGTACCACGGAAAATAAAACCCTTTCTGTCAATGTCCCTGCAGGAATTGAAGACGGCACTCGTATTCGTTTAGCCAGCGAGGGGGAAGCTGGAATGTTGGGTGGCCCACGAGGCGATCTCTACATATTCCTTTCAATCAAGCCCCATGAGTTTTTCCAAAGAGACGGGGCGGATATTTATTGCCGCGTACCGATCTCGATGACAACGGCCTCACTCGGTGGCCAGTTTGAAGTGGGCACGGTTGATGGTGGTAACACCCGCGTAAAAGTTCCTGAAGGCACGCAGAACGGGAAACAATTCCGCCTGCGTTCAAAAGGAATGCCTGTCATGCGCAGTAGCCAAATGGGTGATATGTATATTCAGGTAGCGGTAGAAACGCCTTCGAATCTATCCAAACGCCAGCGCGAATTACTGAGCGAGTTTGAAGAGTTGAGTTCAGAAAAAAACTCTCCAGAATCCACAGGATTTTTCTCCCGCATGAAAGGGTTCTTTGACGGCTTGGGTGATTAGAGATATTCACCAATCGTTTGCCCGCTCCAAAAGGAATCACGATGTCTAACCATAGTTCAGCAGACCCTCGCCTCATCGTTGGCCTTGATGTACCAACAGTTGCCGATGCGCGCCAAGCGATCGAAGAACTGGGTGATGCGGTGTCCTACTATAAAATTGGCCACCAATTGGCCTACGCCCCAGAAAAAGAAAATGGCTTTCACCTGGCTCAAGAATTAATTGCTGATGGCAAGCAGGTATTCCTCGATTTGAAACTGCTCGATATAGACAACACGGTTTCAAAAGGTGTTGAGAGTGTTGTTGGCATGGGGGTAAATATGCTCACTCTTCACGCATATCCCAAGGCCATGCGAGCAGCAGTTGAGGCCCTCAAAGGCGCGCCGCTTACCCTTCTTGGGGTGACCGTTCTCACCTCAATGGACGATGCAGATTTGATCGAAGCGGGCTATGCTTATAGCGCGAAGGACCTAGTTAAAATGCGCGCGGAGCAGGCGAGAGAAGCAGGCATGGGCGGATTGGTCGCCTCGGCGCATGAAGCAAAAGCCATTCGCGAAATCGTCGGGCCAGATATGGCAATTGTTACCCCAGGGATTCGTCCCAAAGGGTCTGATGTAGGCGACCAAAAACGAGTCATGACACCCTCAGAAGCCTTATTATCGGGCGCAACACATCTTGTGGTTGCCCGCCCTATTATGGCAGCATCTGATAGACGGGCGGCGGCATTAGCCATCGTCGAAGAAATTTCAACAGTATAAGAACGGAAAAGAATATGGCTAAAGGATATTGGGTTGCACGGGTTGATGTGAAAAATGCTGATCGCTATCCAGACTATGTGAGCACTGCGAAACCCGCTTTTGAAAGGTACAACGCCAAGTTTCTAGCCCGTGGTGGCGAAACCCAGCAGATGGAAGGCAAGGGCCGCGCCCGCAATGTGGTTATCGAATTCGCATCCGTCCAAGATGCACTGGATTGCTATAATTCGACTGAATATCAAGCGGCTAAGGCTATTCGTTTAACGGCAGCGGAAGCCGATATGATGATAATTGAAGGGGCTTAACCGCTGTATTTCATCATTACAAATCAGTAATTTAGCCGATTTTCTCTCGATAATTCTTGAAACTGCCTATCTGCGACCTACATTAAGGGTAAGCAAAGGGCATCGTTGAATAAAGCCCGCGCACCATATTGAGAGAGGTTTACACCTATGACAAATGCAATGATCCGTCCTGCTTGGACGCCTGTTACCATCGCCATGATGATTTTTGGCTTCATGATTTTTTGGCCCCTTGGCCTTGCCATGATCGCTTATATTACTTGGGGTGATCGTCTTGATCAGTTTAAGGCTGATGTGAACAAGGCAACCGATAAGGCTTCTGACATGTTCTCAAAAGGCCCGTCTTTTAAGTCGGCCCCAACTGGCAACGTAGCGTTTGACGACTGGCGCGAAACTGAGCTGAAACGTCTTCACGAAGAGCGGATGAAGCTTGATAACATGCGCGCTGAATTCGACGGCTATGCCCGCGAACTGCGCCGCGCAAAAGACCAAGACGAGTTCGATACATTCATCGCATCACGCGCTAAGAATGTGACAACGAAGAAATCGTCTAAGCCTAAGAGCGTCAAAAAATCAGGTGGCAAGACAATACCTGGTGTTTAAGCACGCTGAATAAATAACAACGAAAAGGCCCGTACATTTGAGCGGGCCTTTTTTGTGTCTGCAAACAGAAACGAATCTGATAGACTGTAAAAATGTTTTCATTCCTCAAAAAACGCCCTGCACCAAAAGGTGGTTTAGTTGAACGCTGGACACTTCTAGAAATAGATGGACGGCAGGTCGATGTGCGCATCATTGAGAACCCAAGAACAAGCCGTCTGACGTTGCGGCTCGTCCCCGCATCCAAAACTCAAGAGAGTTTGAAAGTTACCGTGCCCCCTGGAACACCCGTGCAAGAGGTCGACGAGTTCTTGAACAAGAATCGCAATTGGGCGGCGGCGCGTTTAAAGCGCTTACCCCAAGTGACTCGGATTGTAGATGGAGCGGTGATCCCTTTGCGCGGTGTGCCTCATCGCATCATGCATTCAGGTCTGGGTCGCGGTATTGTTTCAATCGGCATGGAGGAGGACGGCCCTGTCATCCGTGTCTTTGGCGATCCAAAATTCACCCCCCGCAAGGTGTCCGATTTTTTGAAGCGCCAAGCCAAACAGGATTTGACAAAGGCAGTTGCTCATTACTCGGCTGAACTAGGTGTCAAAGCCAAGTCGATTACTATGCGCGATACAACATCACGATGGGGTTCTTGCTCTTCATCGGGCGCTTTAAATTTCTCATGGCGTATCGTATTGGCCCCACCTGCAGTCCTGCAATACCTAGCCGCTCACGAAGTCGCGCACCTACGGGAAATGAATCACTCAGACCGCTTCTGGAAACTGGTTGAGGGCGTTTGCCCCGATATGAACGCACAAAAATCTTGGCTAAAAGTGCATGGAAGTAAGCTTCACGCAATTGTCGCCTAATAGACTCTTCCTCATAATTCTGGCATCCCGTACACCATGAAACCATTAGTAAAAATTTGTGGCCTCTCAACGGCTGAATCACTCGCTGCTGCCAAGAACGGCGGAGCTACACATTTGGGTTTCATATTTTTTCCCAAAAGCCCCCGCCATGTTTTGCCAGAATTAGCGGCTGAACTTGTGCAAGAAGCGGGAGAATGTGAAACGGTGGCTGTAACCGTCGACGCCGATGATGAGTATCTTGATCGAATAGTCAGCACCATGAAGCCGACAATGCTGCAATTGCATGGCAACGAAACTATCGAGCGGGTGGTTGAACTTAGAGCCAAATATGGGCTTCCCATCATTAAGGCGTTTGCAGTGCGCGATGAGGGCGACTTAACCAAGGCCAAAACCTTTGAGGGAATTGCCGACATTTTACTGCTCGATGCCAAACCGCCAAAGGGGGCAGATTTGCCCGGCGGCAACGGAGTAAGTTTTGATTGGTCGCTCATAGAGAATTTTCAAAGCAGTACACCCGTATTGCTGTCCGGTGGTATCGACAGTGAAAACGTGATTGAAGCTATGGTGCTTGTCGGCGGGCAACAAAATTCAATATGCGGATTGGATGTTTCGTCTGGCGTTGAGAGCGCAGCTGGTGTTAAAGATATTTCGAAAATTGGAAGCTTTATGGATCAATGCCATAAAGCAATGGAAGTTTATTGGTTATGAGTACAACGCCCCCAAATTCATATAAAGCAGGCCCCGATAGTGAGGGACAATTTGGTATCTATGGCGGCCGCTTTGTGGCTGAAACACTGATGCCAAATATTCTTGAATTGGGCGAGGCCTATGAAGCCGCTAAGAAAGATCCTGAATTTCTGAGCGAGTTGGAATATCTCAACAAGCATTATACAGGCCGCCCAAGCCCGATATATTTCGCCGAGCGTTTAACTGAGCATTTAGGCGGGGCAAAAATCTATTTCAAACGCGATGAGCTGAACCACACGGGTTCGCACAAAATCAACAATTGTCTTGGGCAAATTCTGCTTGCCCGCCGTATGGGTAAAACCCGTATTATTGCGGAAACAGGCGCAGGCCAGCACGGTGTCGCATCAGCCACGGTTGCCGCGCGTTTTGGTTTTCCTTGTATGGTCTACATGGGTGCAAAAGACGTGCAACGCCAATCGCCAAATGTGTTCCGCATGAAACTGCTTGGGGCGGAAATCACTTCAGTAACGGCAGGGGCTGGAACCCTGAAAGACGCAATGAATGAAGCTTTGCGCGACTGGGTAACCAATGTTGAGGACACCTATTATCTGATTGGCACTGCGGCTGGTCCCCATCCGTATCCTGAATTGGTACGTGATTTTCAATCAGTCATTGGCAAGGAAGCCAAAGAGCAGATTATGGAGATGGAAGGCCGTTTGCCTGATATGCTGGTCGCCGCTGTTGGTGGAGGATCGAATGCTATTGGCCTATTTCACCCATTCCTAGATGATGCCAGTGTTGAAATTGTCGGCGTTGAAGCTGGCGGTAAAGGGCTGGATGGAGATCAACATTGTGCGTCCCTCACTGCAGGTAGCCCCGGCGTATTGCACGGCAACCGCACCTATTTGTTACAAGATGCTGATGGCCAAATTGAAGAAGGCGCGTCTATTTCTGCTGGGCTCGATTATCCTGGCATTGGCCCCGAACACTCTTGGTTGAAAGATACAGGCCGGTGCGAATACGTGCCGATTATGGACACAGAAGCCCTTGAAGCCTTTCAGCTTCTCTGCCGGGTTGAAGGCATTATCCCAGCCCTTGAACCAAGCCATGCCTTGGCGGAAGTTATCAAACGTGCCCCCAAAATGGGGAAAGACAAAATCATTATTATGAACCTTTGTGGCCGCGGCGATAAAGACGTGCATACCGTGAGCGAAGCGCTCGGCGTGAAGATATAGGGACCGGAAAATGACACAACGTATGACCGACCGCTTTGCCATATTGGCCAAAGAAAACCGCCCCGCATTTGTCACTTACTTCATGGGCGGTGACCCAGATTTTGATACGTCCCTCACCATTATGAAGGGCTTGCCAGCTGCTGGCGCTGACGTGATTGAGCTAGGCATGCCATTTTCCGATCCTATGGCCGACGGCCCAACTATTGAAGCTGGCGGATTACGTTCCTTGAAAGGCGGCCACAATATTCCAAAAGCTTTGGCGATGATACGTGGGTTTCGCGAGGACGATAATGAAACTCCAATTGTGGTGATGGGATATTACAATCCGATCTATCAATATGGTCCTGAAAAATTCTTAAAAGACGCTAAGGAAGCCGGATTAGACGGGATGATTATCGTCGATTTACCGCCTGAGATGGACGAAGAACTTTGCATCCCAGCCCTAGCCCAGGGTTTGAATTTTATTCGCCTTGCTACACCAACAACAGACGAAAAACGTTTGCCGAAAGTCCTCCAAAATACTTCAGGCTTCGTCTATTACGTCTCCATCAACGGAATAACGGGAACCGCAACCCCAAAACCAGAAGACGTGGCCAAGGCCGTATCGCATATTAAAGCGAAAACAGATTTGCCAGTTTGTGTTGGTTTTGGCGTACGCAACGCCGAGCAAGCCGCAGCCATTGGCCGAGGAGCCGACGGCGTTGTGGTTGGAACCGCGATTGTGCAGGCCATAGCCGAAAGCTTACAATCAGATGGCACTGCTGGGGCTGATACGGTCAAAGCGCCATTAGAATTGGTGGCGGCAATTGCAAAAGGTGTCCATGCCTCTCGTCGATAAATATGTGACTACAACTACCACTACAGCATGGTAATTTAGCCTCTCCACCGCCATAATGGGAGACTAGTTTATTTCTCTAACTCACTTCTCAGGGCTTTCACAATGAATTGGATTACCAACTACGTTCGTCCGAAACTCGATTTTCTTAGTCGTAAGGACATGCCTGAAAATCTTTGGATCAAGGATCCAGATTCAGGCGAGATGGTTTTTCATACTGACCTTGAAGCTAACCTTTATGTCGTTCCGGCCTCTGGCTACCACCTAGCAATTCGCGCTGCGGAGCGGTTGAAGTTCTTCTTTGATGATGGTGAATACGAAACTTTGGCGCAGCCGAAAGTTCCAATTGATCCACTCAAATTTCGTGATGAGCGTCGCTATACGGATAAGTTAAAAGAGAACCGAAATAAGACCGGTGTTGAAGACACTATTCTTGCTGGTATAGGCAAAATTCACGGTCAAATGGTAACGGCCTGTGTTCAAGATTTTAAGTTTATGGGTGGATCACTTGGCATGGCGGCGGGTGAAGCAATCATTGCATCCATGGAAGAGGCGGTTAAACGCAGAACCCCTTACGTTTTATTTGCGGCATCCGGCGGTGCTCGTATGCAAGAAGGCATCTTGTCGTTAATGCAATTACCGCGCACCACCATCGCAGTACAATATTTAAAAGAGGCTGGCCTGCCGTATATTGTTGTTTTGACTAACCCAACTACTGGAGGTGTTTCTGCATCCTATGCCATGCTGGGGGACATTCATTTGGCGGAACCAGGAGCTTTGATAGGCTTTGCTGGCCCGCGGGTTATTGAACAAACCATTCGCGAAAAATTGCCAGAGGGTTTCCAACGGGCTGAATATCTTCAAGAGCACGGCATGGTTGATATGGTGGTTCCACGTACGGAAATGAAAGATACGATTTCCGATCTACTAACAATTTTGATGAAGCAAGAAAAACGTAAACCAGATGCGACCCCAAAAAGAAGGGCCGATGATAAGGCTGAAGAACAGGCAGAAAAGAAGGCCAGTGATGCTGGTGAAGTAGATGGTGAAACTATTGTAATAGCTAAAGCCGCCAAAGATACTGTTGATGTGGAACCTACCGCTGATGCTGCGACCAAGCCAACAACTTGATTGCGTTCGGTAATGAGCGGTGGGCACAATAAGAAGAAAACGAGTGAAGAGCTTATTGAAGCACTAATGGCCAACCACCCAAAGGGATATGATTTATCTCTTGGCCGTATCACGTCCCTGTTGGAAAAACTTGGCAATCCCCAACACAAACTGCCTCCTGTAATCCATGTTGCTGGAACCAATGGCAAGGGGTCGGCCATTGCCTTCACCCGCGCGATATTGGAAGCGGCGGGCCTCCTTGTACACGTCCACACCTCGCCCCATCTGGTGAATTGGCATGAACGCTATCGCATGGGCGCGAAAGGTGGCGGGCAACTGGTTAAGGATGCTGTTTTAGCCGATGCAATTGCACGTGTTGCAAAGGCAAATGACGGTGAGCCAATTACGGTTTTTGAAGTTCTCACAGTTGTGATTTTTTTATTGTTCAGTGAAAACCCCGCCGATGTTTGCCTGATTGAAGTTGGTTTGGGCGGTCGATTTGACGCTACCAATGTGATGGAGAAAACGGCGCTAACAATCATCACGCCAATCTCCATTGATCATGAATCTTATCTCGGCGATACGTTAGCCAAAATAGCTTTTGAAAAAGCTGGAATTATCAAACAACAGACCCCGGTCATTGTTGGGCCGCAAGAAGAAGAAGCGCTTGCTGTGATTGAGCAGCAAGGAGTCAAAAATAGCGCCCCACTTACGATTGCGGGGCAGGATTTTGATGGTCATTCAGTAAATGGCAGGATGATATTTCAAGATGAAAACTGCCTGTTAGATTTAGATATTCCCAAATTACCGGGCGAGCATCAAATTTCAAATGCCGCCACCGCTATTGCTGCTGCCCGTTGTTTTTCAAATATCAGCGGTATGAACCTTACAACACCGATGATTGATGAGGGATTATCTAAGGCGGATTGGCCTGGCCGTATGCAAAAAATCACCAAGGGTAAGCTTTTAGATAGTGTACCGAAAGGCTGTGAAGTTTGGTTAGATGGTGGCCATAATCCAGGAGCTGCCACCATGGTGGCAAACTTTCTTGAAATTATGAACAGGGCAAATCCCCGGCCCGTGATTATGATATGTGGCATGTTGAATACAAAAGATCCCGCTGGATATTTCGACGAGCTATCATCTCAAGTAGATCAATTATTGGCCGTTCCCATTCTTTCAAGCGACGCTGGAATAACGCCAGTTGAATTGGCCAAGATTGCAAGAAAAAGCGGTTTGGCGGCAACCCACTGTTTGTCTTTGCCGCAGGCGTTAGGCAAAATTAAAGAGAAGAAAGACTGTATAATTTTGATTGCAGGTTCGCTCTATCTCGTGGGGGATGCTTTAGCTCAAAACGACACTCCACCCATATAACCAAGACACACTTGACCCAAGGGCATATGTGAACGAAGCTTGGGTAAGCCCAAATAATGTGAAGTTGCTTCCATGGAAACACTTGCTCAAATACCACTTTTTGCAGACTTGTCGCCAGAGGTGATTGACCAATACTCAAAGAGCTGCACCTGGCGTCGTTATGAAGAAAACGAGCTGGTTATTGACTACGATGATGATAGTCGTGGAGTTCGATTTATCATTACGGGCCATGTCCGTATAATTCTACGAATTGCAACGGGGAAAGAAGTTATACTGGCAGAGATGAAAGATGGCGAGTTCTTTGGTGAAACGGCGGCGATAGACGATGAGGGCAGATCAGCTAATGTGACGGCGTTAACTCGCTCGCAAACCTGTAATATGCCCCAAAAAGTCTTTCTAGAAATGCTGGATAAGTTTCCATCAGTGAATAAGAAAGTAATGAAAACACTCGCTTTACGGTGTCGCAATCTTAATTCGCGGCTGGCCGAACATTGTTTCTTGCAAACCAAACACAGACTTTACACTGAGCTTCTTCGCCAGTCACGCCCGCGTATTGGTCACGAAGGGCAGCGATCAATTTCGCCCCCACCAATTCAAAAAGATCTAGCCGCTCGCATTGGTACGCGTCGAGAGGTTGTGTCCCGGGAAATTGCAAATCTCAAACGAGCTAACATTGTTGATAAGACAACCGGCGCTCTCATTTTGTGTGATCTACCAAAATTAAACGGCTTGATCACTGCAGGTTGGGAAGAATCAAATTAGGCTTTCACTTAACGGCTCTTAGCCCTAAGAGGGTAGAATGAAACGTTCTTCACTCTTTGCTATTTTATTGGCTCTCGGCATGGTTTGGGGCGGTACGATACCACTCACAAAAATTGTTGTTTCAACAGGGCATCACCCGATTGGTTTGCTGTTTTGGCAATCAATAGTGGCCGTTCTTATCGTTGGTTGCATTATTATATATCGCCGTTCTCAGATTGACTTTGATAAACGTCATCTAGTATTTTTCACCATGATTGCCTTTAGCGGCACTTTGTTACCAAACAGCGTCTCCTATTATTCTGCTTATCATTTGCCTGCCTCGGTGCTTGCTCTCACAATTGCTTTGGTTCCAATGTTCTCATTACTGGTGGCGCTGGTGTTCAAAATCGAAAAATTCAATATCGTACGATTGGGTGGCGTTTTATTAGGGGCGGCGGCAATTGCGTTGATCACTTTACCCGAGAACAGCTTACCAGATCCGACGAAGGCAATTTTTGTGCTTATCTTGCTGTTGGCTCCACTTTGTTATGCCGTTGAGGGGAATTATTTAGCGGTACAACAGCCTAAAGGAACAGGGCCATTTGCCACCTTATTTGGTGCCTCCTTAATAGGAATCTTAGTGACGACTCCCCTTGCTCTTACAACAGGTACTTTCATCAATCCCCTGAACACGTTTGGGGCGCCTGAGTTGGCACTGGTAGCATCCACCTTGCTACATGTTGTCGCCTACTCAGGTTATATTTGGATGGTCGACAAAGCGGGGGCCGTATTTTCCTCGCAAGTTGCCTATGTCGTCACACCAGCTGGCGTTATCTTATCTATGATTTTTTTAGGCGAGAATCCGTCACCTTATCTTTGGTTTGCGCTTCTTATATTGCTCGTCGCATTGACGTTGGTTCGACCAAGTGAAGTAGAGAAATAAGAAATGAAGTTTCTGCCGAAATTGATAAAATTCACCGCAACCATTTTCATCACCTTAGTAGCGGCTCTCTATTTCTTGCAGGAGCGGTTGATATTTCCTGCTCCGAATATGAGTGCACCAGCCCACATAAGTACAAATTTTACATTTCTCACCATACCAACTTCCGATGGCAAGGAGCTGGCCGCTTATCATCATTCTGCTGAGCGCGGTGAGGCAACTGTATTGGTATTCCATGGAAATGGAGATGCTGCATTCTTTCAGCTTGAAAAGGGCGAGGCTTTAGTAGGTGCGGGTTTTGGAGTTTTACTTGTTGAATATCGTGGGTATCCAGGAAGTAGCGGGCAGCCCTCGGAGGATGGCTTATATACGGATGCGCTTTCAGTTTACGAGTATATTTCAAAGCGTGGTAACGAGGCCATAATGATATATGCTCATTCATTAGGAACAGGTGTGGCAATTGATCTGGCGGCTAAAAAACCAGTTATCGCGATGGTACTGGAAGCCCCATACGATTCCTTGAAAAATGTTGCACAACAGCGCTTTCCATGGGCCCCTATTAAGTGGTTGATGAAACACCAATTCCTCTCGGATTCAAAGATTTCAGCGATCAATATCCCAGTGCTGATGATCCACGGCCTACAGGATCGCATCATTCCAATTCACCACGGCAAGGCACTCCATGCGCTAGCTAACAAGCAATCAGAGTTTCTTGTCTTGAAAAATGCCGGTCACAATGATTTAGCGAAATTTGGTTCGGTAGAAAAAGCCGTTGCTTTTTTCGAGCGATATAAACCTACTCAAAAGAGCAACTGACTATTCCATAAGTTCCAAAATCTGCTTCAATTAAACTGCCAGGGTTGGCTTCAATAGGCCGGATAAAAGAACCTGAAAGGACAATTTCTCCAGACTTTAGTGAATCCCCATATTGGGCAAGACGGTTCACAAGCCAAGCAATTCCCAAGGCTGGATCATTTAGAACGCCAGCCCCCAGCCCTGTTTCTTCGACCTCGCCATTACGCGATACGATCGCACCCATCCAACGCATATCAACATCTTTTGGGTCGAACTTCCCGTCTCCCAGAACAATTCCGCCATTGGCCGCATTATCAGAAATTGTATCAACAATAATGCGCGCCTTTCCGCTCTTCGGGTCAGCGCGCAATATCCGCGTATCCAGAATTTCTAGGGAAGGCACAATGTAGTCAGTGGCTTTCAATACATCGGCCACTCCAACGTTTGAGCCGCTTAACCCATCCTTCATAACGAACGCGATTTCGGCTTCAATTCGCGGCTGAATGAACCGATTAGCTGCAATTAGTGCGCCATTTTCAAATAACATATCATTCAACAGTACGCCTGAGTCTGGCGTATCAATATTAAGCGCGGCCTGCATGGCTTTTGAAGTTAAGCCAATTTTCCAACCAATGACCTTAAGCCCCGCGCGAAGTTTCTTCTCCACCAGCTCTGCTTGAACTGCATAGGCGTCGTCCATTGTCATTTTTGGATAGCTAACGGAAAGCAAACCGGTTTGGATACCGTTTTGCTCGGCTATGAATAATTGGTTGGCAGCGGAAGAAATTTCTTTGGGTGTCATTGTTGATACTTAACATATTAACTTTCTATGTAAAAGCGAATATGTTACTTTTGATGTAACGCAACCATTGTTGATTAAAACAGACCAGATATATTATGACGCAACAAAATTTCACACACCGCGATTTGCGTGATGCGCTATCAAGTTTTGCAACAGGGGTCACTATTGTCACCACAACAGACGAGACGGGTAGCCCATGCGGAATGACAGCTTCGAGCTTTAACTCCGTTTCCATGGATCCTCCGCTCATTCTTTGGAGTATTGGGAAGAATGCTCTTTCTGCCCCTGCATTCACAAAGGCAGAACATTTTACTGTCCATATATTAGGCGCTGATCAAATCCATCTTTCAAACGGATTTGCAAAAAGTGGAGCAGATAAATTTGCAGGCGTTGATTATCAATTAAGTGAAAATAACGTGCCTCAACTTGCCGGAGTAAAAACTCGTATTGATTGCAAAACCTGGAATGTTTATGAAGGTGGCGATCATTGGATCATCATTGGTGAGGTCTTGGAATTAACACTAAACACTGGTGATGGGCTGGTATTTAGCGGTGGAACCTACGCCACGGCAACGCCAATATCGCCGCCATCTCAAAATCAGGTGGCGGGAACCAATGACGACACGCCAATTGATAGCCTACTGATTTATAATCTATCACGCGCCTATAAACAGATGGGGGAACAGTTCCATCAAGCCGTTCAAACCAGTGGCCTATCTGTTGCAGAGTGGCGGGTTCTGGCTTCTTTGCAAGGGCAGGTCAGCCGCAGTTTTTCCGATTTGGTCAGCCGTACCTTTGTTGACCCCGCCAGTTTGAACGACATGTTAAGCTCAATGCAAGCAGCAGGTCTTTGCCAAGTAAAAACACTGGAAGGCGAGAAAGTCATATCAGGAACCAGTGAAGGTGACGCGCGTGTTGATCATCTCTTTAAGCTGGGTGCGGAGCAAGAAATCGCGGCTATGGGCGATGGTGGCGAGAATGGGCTTACACAGCTTATTGGCTTCTTAAAACTGATTGTCAAAAATACGAATGACAACTAAACGAAAATTAGTATTTGCTAAAATTACTATTTTACGTCTATCGTTAATTCACCCAATAGATTGCCGTTTCTTCTGGATGTAATTTGTTCCATTCACACGTCAGTGGTTATGTGCCCCCTCACTGCTGATGCGGCTTACAATGGAACGCCAATTACATTTAGAGGAAGGAAGGCGGGGCTTTTTTGGTTGAATTCGTTCCCAGAAGAGTTCCGTGTTTTTGTATTTCGCCCCTCTTTATACTTCATGATACCTTGGAATATACGTCCGGACAGGATAACCTTAGCTGCGTTGTTGTTGAGAGTAGGGAAATAGAATGGAATTTGATTTTGCGGTTATGTGGAACGGCCTTAGCTTTGCCGTTCGTTGGCTTCATATCATAACAGGTATTGCTTGGATTGGTTCGTCATTCTATTTTATTGCGCTCGATCTTGGGCTTCGCAAAGCTGATAATTTACCAGCTGGGGCCCATGGTGAAGAGTGGCAGGTGCATGGTGGCGGCTTCTACCATATCCGCAAATATCTAGTAGCTCCAAAGGAAATGCCCGAGCATTTAACCTGGTTCAAATGGGAAAGCTATATGACATGGCTTTCTGGCTTTGCCATGCTTGCCATTGTCTATTACGCGGGGGCTGACCTTTATTTAGTGGACCGCAATGTTGCTGATATCTCCACCAGCACGGCCATTCTTATCTCGCTTGCATCTCTTGCTGTAGGTTGGATCATTTACGATCAATTGTGCAAATCTAAGTTTGGCGAAGACAATAATCGCTTAATGGTTTTGCTGTTTTTCCTCTTGGTTGCGATGGCTTGGGGCTATACTCAGGTGTTCACAGGCCGTGCCGCATTCTTGCACCTTGGCGCATTCACCGCCTCGATAATGACCGGCAATGTGTTTTTCATCATCATGCCAAACCAAAAGATTGTGGTGGCTGATTTACAGGCGGGGCGTACCCCCGATTCCAAATACGGAAAGATCGCCAAACAACGCTCTACCCATAATAATTATTTGACCCTTCCAGTGCTATTCATGATGCTTTCCAATCATTACCCGCTGGCATTCGCCACCCAGTATAATTGGATTATAGCTGCCCTCGTGTTCCTCATGGGTGTTACTATTCGTCATTACTTCAACACCAAACACGCCCGTGGTGGAAATCCAACTTGGACGTGGATAGCAACTGCAATCCTCTTTGTTATTGCTATGTGGCTCTCCACAATTCCACCTGTTGGAATTGATGAAGATGAAGCGAGCCTTTCAAGCCAACAACAAATTTTTGCCACTGCAGCTGGGTTTGAGGAAGTGCGCGATACGGTTCAAAGCCGATGCTCTATGTGCCATGCCGCAGAACCCGGGTGGGATGGCATCATTGCGCCGCCTAAAGGGGTGAAGCTTGAAAGCGATGCGCAAATCGCGGCCCATGCTTACCAGATTTATATATTTTCAGGGGTAAGCCACGCTATGCCCCCAGGGAATTTAACTGACATTACCCAAGCTGAGCGCAAGCAAATAATACAGTGGTACAAGACCGCAACTTCCGGTTCCTAAAAACTTAAGAGACATTCATGAGTGATGAAATAGACAATGTTCCTGATAAACCCGTGCGCCATCCGGCCCTCAATTATCATGAGTTTCCGCGTCCTGGAAAGTTAGAAATCAGGCCGACAAAACCATTAGCAAATCCGCGTGATCTATCACTTGCCTATTCACCGGGCGTTGCTGAAGCATGTTTGGCAATTAAAGAAAACCCATTAGATGCTGCCCGATATACCGCGCGCGGTAATCTCGTTGCTGTCGTGACCAACGGATCCGCAGCTCTTGGCCTTGGCAATATTGGCCCTCTTGCCTCAAAGCCAATTATGGAGGGTAAGGCTGTCCTCTTTAAACAGTTTGCCCACATTGACTGCTTTGACATTGAAATGAATGAAAGTGATCCTGAGAAACTCGCAGAGCACGTTATTGCCCTAGAGCCAACGTTTGGAGCGATCAACTTGGAGGATATTAAAGCTCCAGAATGTTTTATCGTTGAAAAAATCTGCCGCGAGAGAATGAACATTCCAGTCTTTCACGACGACCAACACGGCACTGCGATTGTTGTAGGGGCAGCTGTTAAAAACGCGCTGTATTTAACCAAGCAAAAATTCGAGGACATTAAAATAGTTTCTACTGGAGGTGGAGCTGCAGGTATAGCTTGTCTCAATATGCTGGTGCAGCTTGGGGTGAAGCGCGAGAATATCTGGCTTTGTGATATTGATGGTCTAATTTATGAGGGCCGTAAGGGAGCTATGTCACCCCAACAGGCGGAGTTCGCTCAAAACACCAATCTGCGCACCCTTGATGATGTGATAGATGGGGCAAATCTATTTCTCGGTCTTTCGGGCCCGGGGGTGTTGTGCAAGGCCATGGTAAAACGTATGGCCCCTTCACCCATCGTTTTTGCTTTGGCTAATCCAAACCCAGAAATAATGCCAGAAGATGTGTTGGAAGCCGCCCCCGATGCTATAGTTGCGACGGGGCGTTCTGATTACCCAAATCAGGTCAACAACGTCTTGTGCTTCCCATTCATTTTTCGTGGGGCGCTAGATGTGGGTGCTACCGATATTAACGACGCAATGAAAATTGCCTGTGTTGAAGGCATCGCAGAACTGGCACGTAAAACCTCATCAGCTGAGGCCGCTGAAGTTTATGGCGATGAAGATCTGCAATTCGGTGCTGAATATTTGATCCCGAAACCATTTGATCCGCGCCTTTTGGCGGTCGTTGCTGGTGCTGTAGCAAAGGCTGCTATGGAAACAGGCGTAGCTTCACTGCCCCTTGAAAATTTTGATGCTTACATTGATAAATTGAACGCCTCTGTTTACCGGTCCTCCATGCTGATGCGCCCTGTATTTGAGCAAAGCCGTGCGGAATCCCGTCGTATCGTATTTGCGGAAGGGGAGGACGAACGGGTGCTTCGTGCAGCTGTCGCCGTCGTAGAAGAAACAGATGATTTACCAATTCTTATAGGCCGCCCTGACGTTATTAAAGCCCGTTGTGAAAAATACGGATTGCCGGTCGAAGTGGTAACAAAATTCGATATCATCAACCCAACTAATGATCACCGCTATAGGGATTATTGGGAAACCTATTATTCAGTGATGAAAAGACGTGGTATTTCGCCCACTTTGGCACGCGCGATTGTGCGGACAAATTCTACCGTTATCGCAGCTATTATGGTGCACCGTGGTGAAGCGGAATCAATGATCTGCGGAACTTTCGGTAATTATCTTTGGCACATGAAGTATGTTTTGGAGATGTTGGAATCACCAAAAACCATACCCGTTGGTGCGCTCTCACTAATGATCCTCGACCAAGGCCCGATGTTCGTTGCTGACACCCATGTGCATCCCGAACCAACACCTGAGCAGATAGCGAAAACTGTGACAGCAACCGCAAGGCATGTTCGGCGTTTTGGGATAGAGCCAAAAATTGCCCTTTGTTCAAATTCGCAATTTGGAACGCTTGAAACGGAATCGGCACGGCGTATGCGTGCGGCATTGGCTATACTAGATGCGCAAAATCCTGATTTTATTTATGAAGGTGAAATGCCTGTGGATGCTGCACTTGATCCTGAAATACGCCAAAGGCTGCTTCCGGAATCTCGCATAAGTGGGCAAGCAAATGCTTTTGTTTTCTCTAACGCGGAGACGGCGGGTGGCGTAAAAAATGCGCTTAAATCGGTTGCTGGCGGGATTGAAGTTGGCCCAGTTTTAATGGGCATGGCCAACCGCGCACATATCGTTACGCCTTCCATCACCGTACGTGGCCTCATAAATATGGCGGCATTAGCAGGCACACCAGTTCATACTTATGCTTAGAGCCTTGCGTCGTTAACCTGCAAACAACAAAGCTAAGACAGGCCCGCAACAAAACGATAAACTGTTCGCATCTCCCATAGGAAGAAATGGAACAGGCGAGCGTGCGCAGGTTGCTAAGATCAGCTTTGGTGTTTTTTGTCTTTATCCTGAGTATATTCGGGGGGGTAGGGTTTGCCCAAATATCTGATCCCAAAACTGTAAATCTAAAGTTCCATACCGTTGAAAATGTATGGAATAAGGCCCGGCTTATTGCTGATGATTCAGGTGGGGCGATACGAATTCGCGATGGTGGAGCCAGCTCATTTGATGACGCAAGCCTGTGGGATATAAAGTTTGACCAGCCTTTGCCTTATGGGCGCAAAACACTTTCTTTTAATGTGACGCTTGGTGATACCCATAAACCACTATGGGGAAAGTCACTCTTTCAACCGCTGTTAAATGGCAGGCAAGCAGAGCCTGCCCGTAATGCCAAAGGTCTGTCGTATACTCCAATCATTGCAAGTGACGGGCGTAATTTTGTGCCCGTAGGTGTGCAACAGATACAACTAAACCTCATGAAAGCCACCCGCCATTTGCGTACGTTTTCAATGCGGACTGCAGGGGCGAAGGGGATGGACATCGCTCTTAGTAATTTTACCATCACTGTTTGGCCCGAGGTTGATAACCGTGTTTTTCCGCAGCGCCCCTTTATATCAGTACTGCCACTGCCTCCAAGCGAGACGAAAATACTTCTACTAGACATTCATGATGATGCCGAAAGCATGGCACAAAAGAAGATTGTTCTTCGTATAGAAGGCCCCAAAGGTGGGCTTAACGCAATCTCTCCTTTGAACGCAAAGTATTCTATTGCTTCCGCATCAAACGTCAGCACAATTAACTTAAGTGGCCTTCAGGAGTTAGGGGACTACACTCTCACCGTTCCCGCAACAGGCAAAAGGACATCGCCTGCAGAAATACAGTTTTCAATAGGATCTCCGAAATCAGAATTAGCAAAACATCGAGATGATGCATGGGGGACTTTTTATTGGGTAACGGACAATAACCATGGGCCCTACAAGGATGCCCATTTCAAAGATATCAAGGCGCGCATTTTTGCCGCTAAGGGCAAAACTCGTGATGTCCGAGGAGGTTGGTTTGATGCGGGTGATTACGGAAAATACACCGTTAATGGCGCCTATAGCGTGAGCTTGATGTTGCTAACAGGTTTGCACGCTCCGGAGGTTTTAAGTCACTCAATTTACCCCCTTGCTGGCGGTAATGATAAACAGCCAGATTGGCTTGATGTGGCAAGCGTAGAATTGGATTGGCTATTAAAAATGCAAGGAGCAGACGGCGGTGTTAGCCACAAAGCAACCAGTCGTTTTTTCCCGAACATGGATGTTACGCCGTTTGAGGATGATAAGCCAAAATGGGTCATGCCAACGTCCTCTCCTGCTACTGCAGATTTTGCCGCAACCATGAATTTAGCGGCTCTGATTTACGATAAACGACCCGGTGAAACTGCTCGCCAGCGGGCAGAGATTTATCGCAATGCGGCAGCAAAAGCACGGTTATGGCTTGCCAATCACCCGCATATAAAAATGGCCGCATTTAAATATGGTGGGTTTGACTACGGTGGGCCCTATCATGACGACAATGATAAAGATGAGCGTTTTTTTGCGGCCGCAGCTTTTGCGGCCCATTCGGGCAAGGCAATTGTTATTAAGCAGGCGATGGAAATGGCCGTGAAGCGTAGGGTAGAACTAAATCGAACTGGAATAGAAACGGACTGGCGCACCGTTGATTTGTTGGGCTTTTGGGCGCTAAAATTGATAGAAGATAAGCTAGATGAGCCAAGTGCATTGTTGGTCAATTCGGTTCTGGATCAAGCCGCTAGCAGTTGGAGTAAAGCAAAATCTCGCTCCCCTTGGCGCATAGCAAATCCAGATCGCGCGCCTCTCTATTGGGGGTCGAATGGAGTGCTTGCGACAGCTGGGTGGCATTGGTTGTTATGGTCGAAAATTGCACATAAACCAAATTTTGCAAAAGATGCACTCGACCAATTGCATTGGTTCTTCGGTCGTAATCCATTGGGCAAAATATTTGTTACCGGCGCTCATCCCAGAGCCGTAAAAGCTCCGCATTTTAGGCCGTGGTCTTCTGGTGCTATTACCCTGCCGCCTGGCTTTCTGGCGGGGGGATCGAACTCTGGGGATCCATCTGGCGACCCTGCTGCTGAACGCCTAAAAGGGAGTGCGCCCATGCGTATTTATTCAGATGCGGTTGAAAGTTACGCAACGAATGAGGTTGCAATAAACTGGCAAGCACCGTGGGCTCTCTATCTAAGTTTAGCTCATGCCCACTATGCTAGTGAGAGCAACTAGCGCCCCTCGAATTTGGGTTTTTCTTTGTTTAAAAAAGCCTCTAATCCGTGAGGTGCATCGCGTGTTTTCATCATGCCAGAAATGCCTTGCGCTTCCTTTTCAAGCTGCGCTTCCATCGGCTCATTAAAGGCTGTGTTGAGTAATTTTTTCACTTGGCCATACGCTTTTGTGGGGCCTGTTGCAAAAGCGGTAGCGAGTTCCATTGCCGCCGTCATTAGCGATTCTGGCTCGACCACACGGCTGACTAATCCCCAATTACAAGCTTCATCAGCTGAAAGAACTCGGTTGGTAAAAATCATTTCTTTGGCCCGTAACAGACCTATATGTTTTGCAAGAAAGAAGGTTGAGGAACCGTCTGGCGTAAGGCCAGAAGCGGTATAGGCGGAAACAAATTTAGCTTTGTTTGATGCCAATATCACGTCACCAGAAAGTGCCAGTGAAAACCCACCGCCGCCTGCGGTTCCATTTACCGCTACAATCAATGGCGCTTCCATATTTGAAAATCGAACGATAGCTGCGTGCATAATCGTTGCCATTTTTATCAGGTGCGCTTCCTTCTTATTGCCAACAGCTTTGAACTCTTTCAAGTCACCGCCCGGGCAAAACATCCTCCCTTTACCCGTTAGAATAACAGCTCGTACATCTTCACGAGTGGAACATTCGATAGCCACCTCAAGCAGTTCGTCGGCCATTTTTGCATCTAACGCATTAGCATCATCAGGCCTGTTCAAAGTGATGGTGGCGATGTTTTCTGCAACTGTGAAATCTAGTGTTTTGTAAGCCATGATAATTCCTTGTTAAACCGCTTCCAGTGCAATCGCGATGCCTTGGCCGACACCAATGCACATTGTCGCAAGCGCAAGTTTGCCGCCTGTTTCATGCAGCTCCAGTGCCACCGAACCAGTGATTCTCGCTCCAGACATGCCAAGCGGATGACCGAGTGCAATGGCCCCGCCATTGGGGTTGATATGGGCCGATTTTTCATCAAGCCCAAGTTCACGTAAAACTGCGATGCCCTGTGAAGCAAAGGCTTCATTCAACTCGATCACATCGAAATCAGATGGTTTCAGTTTCAGGTGCTGGCAAAGTTTTTGTGTTGCTGGAGCAGGGCCTATTCCCATAATACGAGGTTCTACGCCAACACTCGCACCGCCCAGCACGCGGGCGATTGGGTTTAGGCCATGCTTTTTTATGGCGGCTTCAGAGGCAATAATAAGTGCGGCAGCACCATCGTTTACACCTGACGCATTACCTGCAGTCACCGTGCCGCCATCTTTGAAGGGGGCCTTAAGGGATGCCAGTTTTTCCAAACTTGAAAGCCTTGGATGTTCGTCTTTTTCAAAGACAATTGGCTCCCCTTTTCTTTGTGGTAAACTTACAGCTGATATTTCTTTTGCAAGCCTTCCACTGGCTTGTGCTGCGGTAGCTTTTTGTTGGCTGTTGAAGGCAAATGCGTCTTGATCTTCGCGGCTGATATTGAATTGTTCAGCGACATTTTCACCTGTCTCGGGCATAGAATCCACACCGTACTGAGCTTTCAATATTGGGTTCACAAAACGCCACCCAATTGTTGTATCGTAGATTTCTGCATTACGAGAAAAGGCGCTTGCGGCCTTTGGCATGACAAACGGAGCACGCGACATGCTCTCCACTCCACCAGCAATCATCAGCTCCGCTTCACCCGCTTTGATTGCACGTGCTGCATCAATAATAGCATTCATACCTGACCCACATAGCCGGTTTATTGTGACGGCTGGAATGCATGTTGGAAGGCCAGACAACAGCACCGCCATACGTGCAACATTACGGTTGTCTTCACCCGCCTGATTAGCACAACCATAAAGTAGATCGTCCACGGCTTCCCAATCCACGGAAGTGTTTCGTTGTTGAAGAGCCTTTAGAGGAAGCGCAGCTAAATCATCGGTACGGACGGCAGAAAGTGAGCCGCCAAAACGGCCAATGGGTGTCCGAATATAATCGCAAATATAGGCTTCGGTCATGGGGCAATCTCTCTTTAAGAATTATAGGTCTGTTGTAACTGAATCCAGAAAGAGATGTATAGGGTGTTTGTTCTAAGGGATGGTTCTGTATACCTCAGGAACGAAAAAACTTAGGCGGCATTCAACTGCATGTTAAGTAAAGACAACAATTCATCCTGTGAATTGGCTAGGTTATTATGAGCGAGATTCTCCAACCCGATTAGAGCTCCATAAAGAATGGTCGCATTTATTCTGGCTTGTTTGGGCTTGGCTCCGTGCTCGGTGAACAGTTTTTCTAAATAGGCCAAGCGCCTTTTATCAACGGATAAAACAGTTCTTGCGGCCGATTTATCATAGCGCCCCCAATCTCGTATGGCTGTTTCAGTGAGTGCGCCGCCGTAGGGTAAGTTGTTTTCTCCTGTTGCCGTTATCACCAGCAATTTTAATTGTTCCTCGGGTGTCGAATTGCTGCCTTCGATGAGTAAAATAATGGCTTCAGTTGCGCCCTCTTTCCAATGGTTCAGCATGGCTTTTTTGAGGGCAGGCACATCTTTAAAATGCCAATAGAAGGAGCCTTTGCTGACTTTTAAATCACGAGCGATGGCTTCTGCGCGAATTCCTTCAGGCCCCTTTTTTGTGAGGGAACGGAAAGCAGCTTCTATCCAGTCATTTGCGTTAAGTGGTTTTTTAGTTTTCATATTTCACCGTACGTTGGCGTATGGACATTTGCAATTCATTCCTATACATACGTTACCGTATGGTAAAATTAAGAGATGTTGAAATGAACAAGTGGGTGCTAGGCGCAGGTATTCTTTCTGGAATTACCTTTTTCATTCATGTTATTTTTGGGGGCTGGGATGTTCACACACCATTGCTAGAGAGTGAAATCCCCCTTGGGTTAAAGGCTATCGTGACAATTATTTGGCATACAGTATCGGCGCTCATTTTGATCAATACGATCGCCTTGTTTATATCAGCATCGCGCCGTAAATATAGCGGGCCTTTAATTTCAATTGTCTCGGCTCAATATATCGCGTTGGCTATATTGTTCATTTTCTACGGTTTGCTTCGGCTCGGCACTGTATGGCTAATGCCTCAATGGATCGTCTTTATACTCATCCCTGCGCTTGCGTATCTTGGTATTAAAAATGCAAATCTATCGGAGCAAACATAATGAACCTCATTGCTATCCTTTTATTTGTTCTGCTGACAATCATTGCGCTTGTTCATGCCTATTGGGCTTTCGGTGGCCGCTGGCCAGGGCGCGATGAAGAATCGTTAGTGAAAACTGTTGTCGGTACAAAAGGGCTAACATCAATGCCGCCGTTTTGGCTGACGATGATTGTTGTTCCGCTCATATTTGCTGCAGGTTACTTTCCTCTCGTTTGGGTGGGATTAGCACCATCTTTGCTTCCAAACATTCTCAATTGGTTGGCGATGATAGTGCTGATGGTTGTGTTTTTGGGGCGGGGGTTATTTAGCTACACATCCTTGGCGACAAAAATGGAATTTGAAGAACCTTTCGCTACTTTGGACAGAAAATATTACGCGCCTCTTTGTTTGCTTATTGGTTTGGGTTTTACCGCATTGTTTTTCTCCCAATAGCCCTGCGACAACCCGTATCTTGCCATAGCTTTTTTGGACGGGCATAAGTTTCTTCAATATATTTTCAAACCTTATGAAATTAAAAAGATGAAACAGATCGCCCTTGTTGTCTCCGCTATGGTTTTAGGCTTGGCCTTTGGCCACTTTACGGGCGGTTTGAAGTTTTCATCTGCCGTATGTTTAGCGGCAGGGTTGTTTCTTGTTGTGCCGAGCCTCTTCAAGTTCCAGCTGGCAGATATTGCGATTGTTAAAAATCATCTTCCAAGCGTTTTCAAGAATCTTATTATCAACTACCTGCTTCTTACCGCTGCAGCTTTGGCCATAGGTTATCTTAGCCAAGATGTAGGTATTGCGGCGGCGCTCTTTTTGCTGGCACTCCTGCCCGGTGGCGGCATGGTGATGATGTGGATTAAGCAAAGCGGGGCACACGTAAAATTGGGCTTTATATTATTCATGCTCAACCTCGCTCTTTTGTTACCTGCAACCATTATTTTTGGTGAATTTCAAACTTTCACAGCAGGCTGGTTTCCAGCACCCGATTTAAGCAACGTCGGCGATATTTCCACGGGTCGCGAGATCAAACCCTTCGCGCCGTTTATGATTTTAATTGTCATTCCGTTCTTGGTCAGCCGCATTGCTTTGAAGTTTTTCCCGGGTCTGATTAAGTGGACGGGTGAACACCAACAGCTGATCTCTAAGGCCACTATGTTTGGCATCGTGTTCTACCTGTTTAGCCTAACAACATCCCAGTTGTTGTTCCAAGTTTCCCTAACGAGCTTGTTGAAAGCACTCGTTGCGACGGCAGCGTTCTATGTGGTTGCTGTAGCTCTCGCCAGCATTTTCACAAAGAATACTGATACGGGCAAAGCGGTCTATTGGCACATTGTCACCCGTTATATAACACTGGCGCTTATTCTTGCGGTGTTCTCAATCGACAAGCTCGGCGCGTCCTTCATTCTGCCGATCATGATTGCGTACTTCATTCAAATAGGCTCGGCAGGCTTCTTGAGCGAGCGGCAAAAGGGCCATCAATCTTAGAAGTCGAGATTGGCAACACTAAGCGCATTTTCTTGAATGAACTCGCGGCGTGGTTCTACTTCTTCACCCATGAGGCGGGCGAATAGATCGTCTGCTTTGGTGGCTTCTTTTACCTGTACTTGTAGCAAGGTGCGTGCGTCTGGGTCGAGGGTGGTTTCCCATAGTTGCTCGGCGTTCATTTCCCCAAGCCCTTTGTAGCGTTGGGTCGAGATGCCTTTTTCGCCAGCTGCAAATACAGCGGATAGTAAGTCGCGGGGGCCATAAACATCGGTGGTCAAATCGCGGCGGATGAGTTTTGATGGGTTGGCGTATATTGGTTGTAGGTGATTGGCATAGCCGTCCAACGCCCGCGCATCGGCAGAACCGATCAGGGCGTGGTCGATGACATGAACTTCTTTCACGCCGCGCACCACGCGGGAGAATTGCAGCGAAAACTCGCCTTCACCTTCGTCGCGTATCTCGCCGAGCCAACCAGCTTCCGTTTCCTCTGCAACCGCATCAAGACGCTTGGCCACATATTCAGCGGCTCCAGCGGCATCGTCGCGTTTAGACATAAGGTCTGCGTTGAGAGCGCCAGCAATGGCCAGCTGTTCAACAACGCCACGGTCATAGCGGGTGTGTAAGCCGTTCAATAGGCCACGTACTTGCAAGGCGCGATCAACAGCCTCGCGCAGGTCTGCTCCCGCCATAACCTCACCTGAGGAAAGGTTGAGCGTCGCCTCTTCTAGGCCGCCCTCGATGAGGTAGTTCTCCATCGCCTCTTCGTCTTTGAGGTATTGGCCAGACTTGCCGCGCTTCACTTGGTAAAGTGGCGGTTGGGCGATGTAGAGATATCCGCGCTCAATAAGCTCAGGCATTTGACGAAAGAAGAAGGTTAGCAACAGGGTACGAATATGCGCCCCATCAACATCCGCATCCGTCATAATGATGATCTTATGATAACGGGCTTTTTCAATGTTAAATTCGTCCTTGCCGATGCCCGTACCAAGCGCAGTGATAAGTGTTCCAATTTGTTCTGACGAAAGCATTTTATCAAATCGCGCCCGCTCCACATTCAGCACCTTACCACGTAGGGGCAAGATGGCTTGGTTCTTACGGTCGCGGCCCTGCTTGGCAGAACCGCCGGCTGAGTCACCCTCCACAATAAAGATTTCAGATTTAGCAGGGTCGCGTTCTTGGCAGTCGGCAAGTTTACCGGGGAGTGAAGCTATGTCCAGCACACCTTTTCGGCGGGTTAGCTCACGCGCTTTACGAGCGGCTTCACGGGCGGAAGCGGCTTCGATAACTTTTGAGATGATAATTTTCGCGTCCGCAGGGTTTTCTTCAAACCATTCTTTCAATGTTTCATTGACGAGGCTTTCAACCACTGGGCGCACTTCCGAGGACACCAATTTGTCTTTGGTTTGGGAAGAGAACTTTGGATCGGGAACTTTAACGGATAGAATACAGGTCAGTCCTTCACGGCTGTCGTCGCCAGTGAGGGAAACTTTTTCTTTTTTCATTGCACCAGAAGCGTCAGCATAGCCTGTTACTTGCCGCGTTAGGCCGCCACGGAAACCCGCCATATGCGTTCCGCCATCGCGCTGGGGAATGTTGTTGGTGAAGCACAATACCCGTTCGTTGTAGCTGTCGTTCCACCACAGCGCCAATTCAACGGTGATGCCGTCACGCTCAGACATCAAATAGATGGGGTTATCAATTAGAGCAGTTTTTGCACGATCAAGATAACGGACAAACTCTTTCAAGCCGCCATCATAATATAACTCTGTGGTTTGAGTTTCAGTGCCGCGCTCATCGGACAGAATGATACGAGTTCCTGAGTTTAGGAATGCCAATTCTCGCAACCGATGCTCAAGCCGATCATACTCAAAATTGATATTGGTGAAAGTGTCGCTTGAGGGCATGAAGGTTACTTCTGTGCCCGTGTAATCGCCTGCATCCTCAAGCGTTTTCAAACGGTCATCTGCAACCCCGTGGGTAAAGTCGATCTCGTGCCATTTGCCATTGCGAGCAATGCGTAGTTTTAGCGAGACGGAAAGCGCGTTCACCACAGAAACGCCAACCCCGTGCAGGCCGCCGGAAACCTTGTAGGAATTTTGGTCGAATTTACCGCCCGCATGGAGCTGGGTCATGATAACTTCAGCCGCAGAAATTCCTTCTTCCGAGTGAATATCGACAGGTATTCCGCGCCCGTTATCAGTCACCGTAACAGAACCATCAGAATTGATGGTGACGGTCACCCGATCAGCGTGGCCTGCCAGCACTTCGTCAATGCCGTTATCAACGACCTCATAGACCATGTGGTGCAAGCCAGAACCGTCGTCGGTATCGCCGATATACATGCCAGGGCGCTTACGAACCGCATCCAGACCTTTGAGCACTTTAATGGAATCAGCGCCGTAATCTTCGCCGTTATCAGGCTTGTTTTCTGCTGGGTTATTCTGTTCGTCGCTCATTATATTTTTCCACTAATTACCAACACCGAATCGGTGTGAGTTGTTGTTGATAATATAGGGTGTTGAGGGGCAAAAACCTAATTTGAAACAACGTTTTCTTGGGTGTTTTCTTGGGCATTTCTGAGAGATGTATTGAAGGGCAAGACATGGCAAAACCCTCCCACGGAAACCGCCAGAGTAAGCCTTAGATATCGCCCCTGCTAGGGACGGCGGAACGTTCAGCTTTCGCCGATAAACGTTTTAATTAACGTTTTGAGTGTGATGGCTTGAGCAAACGCTCCGCCTCGGCATTGTTTATCGCTACCATATACCGCCTGCACGTCACTGAATGACTGAGTTCCTGTTGCAGAACCCTACAAACGCGGCCAGCCGTAGTTGGAGTTACCAACGCACTGGTCCTTTAGGGCGCTCGGGCAATATCTCTACCAAAGATAAAACGCCGAAGCCGAACCTGATGAAATGACGATTGGTGATCTGCCACGTCCCCGTTTCATTGGGTGATGGCATTATCGGGGCTTGGAAAAGTGCGGGGATTACTTTTTAGAAGAAATATTCAACCCTCGGTATTTGAGGCGCTGGGGGTGTGTAGAAAATTAATTCCACGGAACTTATCCCCGCGATTACACCCCTTCGCCGGTTCCCGTAGAGCCGAAACCGCTTTTTCCACGGTTGCTATCGCTCAGCTCATCCACTTCGGCAATTGCGACTTGCACAACAGGGGCGACAATCATTTGGGCGATGCGCATGCCTCGGGTGATCGTAAAGGGTTCGTCGCCGTGGTTGATGAGTGGGATTTTCACCTCACCACGATAGTCATCATCAATCGTACCGGGGGTATTTATCAAGCTGATGCCGTGTTTGATGGCGAGGCCAGAACGGGGGCGCACTTGGCCTTCGTGGTTGGTGGGTAGTTCTATTGCTAGCCCAGTTGGCACAAGGGCGCGCTCGCGGGGCGCTAGCACCATCGGTTCCCCCTCAGGCACTGCAGCGCGTAAATCAAGGCCAGCAGCCCCTGCTGTTTCATAGGCGGGGAGGGGAAGCCCATTTGAATGGGGCAGGCGTTTGATTTTCAAAGTGGTCATGTGAGTTTTGCCCCCAACTCACTCATCAAAGGCGCAAATTCCCGAAATGAAGTGTTGATCATAAAGGTATCATCAACACTAACAGGGTTTTCTGCCGCCGTGCCCATAACCAAAAATGCCATGGCGATGCGGTGATCCAGATGGGTGGCTACATGGCCTCCGCCTTTCACGGCCCCGCCGATCACCAGCAAATCCTCTTGGCCTTCCGTGCAGGTTACGCCATTGGCCTTCAAGCCTTCGACGGTGACCGTGAGCCGATCGCATTCTTTGACCCGTAATTCGTGCAACCCAAGCATATGGGTTTCGCCCTCTGCAAATGCGGCGGCAACGGCAAGCACCGGGTATTCATCAATCATTGAAGGGGCGCGGCTTGCGGGTACGGTAACGCCCTTGAGCTTTGAGTGGCGTACACGAATATTGCCAATTTCTTCCCCGCCGCTGTTGCGGCGGTTGGCGATGGTCAAATCTGCGCCCATCTCAAGTAACGTATCAAAAAGCCCTGTGCGGGTAGGGTTCAGCATGACGTTGTTGATGGTGATATCTGAACCCTCAACAATCAGGCCAGCAACAATCGCAAAACTGGCCGATGAAGGATCGGCGGGAACAGTAATGTCCTGAGCCTGCAAATCGCCTTGGCCGACAAGGCTAATATGGCGCGTGCCATCCTCATCAGTTTTGATTGAGATATTGGCTCCAAAACCCGCCAACATTTTTTCGGTGTGATCGCGGGTCATGATGGGTTCGATAACGGTTGTTGTGCCCGCAATGTTGAGGCCAGCAAGTAAGACCGCAGATTTTACTTGGGCGGAGGCAACCGGCACTCGGTATGTCATAGGAATTGGTAAAGGCGCTCCATGAACCGTTAGAGGCAATAAATCACGATCCTCTTCTCCGGCGCTCTCAACCTGCACCCCACTTTCGCGGAGGGGGTTCAGTACCCGTCCCATTGGTCGGCTTGAAAGTGAAGCGTCGCCAATAAAAGTAACGGGAAAATCATAACCGGCAACCAACCCCATCGTAAGGCGGGAGCCAGTACCTGCATTACCAAAATCAAGCGGGGCAGAAGGGGCAAGCAAGGCGCCATTGCCTATGCCGTCCACCAACCAAGTGTCGCTGACTTTGCGGATATTAGCCCCAAGCGCCTGCATGGCCTTGGCGGTCGCCATCACATCGTCGGCTTCCAATAGTCCCGTAATTTTGGTTTGGCCGTCTGCGACAGTGCCAAGAATGAGGGAGCGATGAGAGATGGATTTATCGCCAGGGACGGTGATAATGCCATTTAGCTTAGACACAGGCGCGCTGGTCATGGGCACGGGCGCGTGGTCATGGGTAGGGGAGGTCATAGTATATCTTGGTTCGTGTTTGGCGGCTCTTCGAAAGGCATATTCACTATAGAATGCTTTGTTGTTTTTGTCACGCTCCGCGATTGTTTTGAAATTACCTGCAATACCCCTTTGACAGCCGCGCAATCGAAGGTTAGACCCTCACGCTAATCTATGTTGACTGTTCAATGCTTGGCTTTCAACGAACTTAATCTCAAATTCATGAGGCAGACCCTTGGCTAGACCCGAACTTGGCGAAAAACGCTTGTGCCCTAGCTGCGCAGCGAAATATTATGATCTAAACCGCGATCCAATTATCTGCCCAAAATGCGCAGCCGCTTTCGTGGTTGCTGACGCAGCAGAAAAATCCAAGCCTGAAAAAGAAAAAGAAGAAGAGACCAAAGGCAAAGAAACAACCGAAGCGGAAGCGACGGAAGATGAAGAAGATGATGCCGATGATGCTGATGGCCCTGAGATCATTTCTCTCGACGATGCTGAGGAAGAAGAAAAGAATACTGTTGACGGCGACAGCAACGATGAGGATGAAATCCCAACAGATATGCCAGATATGGGTGTTGAAGACGACGATGACGAAGAGCAGGCCGACGGCCCATTCTTAGATGACGATGATGACGACAACGATAATTTGGCCGATATTGTCCCTATCAACAAAGATGATAAAGACGATTCTTAGAGTTTAAATTGAAAAGCGCCCTGTATTTTACTGGGCGCTTTTCATATAAGTTTACCGAAAATAGTCCCTTGTAATTAGGGTGATGCTTTCGTAAACACTGCCGGTTAGAAATCTTAGAATTTCAACCCCTCGGTACGGGGCTATAGCTCAATTGGTAGAGCGCTTGCATGGCATGCAAGAGGTCGTCGGTTCGATTCCGTCTAGCTCCACCACCCACCTTTTTACCTAACTTAATGCGCAGTGCCTCATGATTAACGGATTGTTAATTCAACGTTTTAAGTAATTATAGCTTAATAAAATTGTGGCAATATCCTCTAGTTAATTTCAGCTGGGATGTGAAAATTGTTTAGTAATACGGCTAGAAGACCCCGTCAGGGTGCTCCAAAAGAAAAAGTCTCCCGTAAAGAACGGGTCTCTATTACTAAGACTGCAGCAATCTGCGTTGATGGTGCAGAAATGATGATGCCGTGCACTGTACGCGATATGCACAGCCAAGGGGCTCGCATGAGCGTTGCAAATGTGGCGGCAGTTCCAGATAGCATCCTCCTTATTGTCCGTTCAGAAGATCTAGTTGCACGTGCTTCAGTGGCCTGGCGTAAAGCGGCTGAAATTGGTGTTCGATTTATTAGAACTGGCGATATGCACATGGAAGAAAAATTCCGTGGCGAGCAAGCAAGAATCTATCAAGACGCGCAAGAAGCCGCCCTTCGTGTCCAACAAGATAAAGAACGAGAAGTGCAAAAAAAGCAGGCTTTGGAAGATATGAAAGCCCAGCAGGAAGCCCATGAGCGTAAACGCAAAATGCAGATAATGGGTATTGATCCACGTTATCCATTTGGTGAGGACGAGCTAAAACGGGCCTATCGCCAGCAAGCAATGCTCAAGCACCCAGATCAAGGCGGCACTATGGAGGCATTCCAAGAGTTAAATATTGTTTATCAAGCTCTTTTGGCAACTGTTGTTGCTGCAGCTCCACAAGCGAGTGCTATTAGCCTTTAGAAGCTACGAGGCAGGCCGAGAATGTGCTCGGCCACATAACTTAATATCAAATTGGTAGATATTGGCGCGACTTGATAGAGCCGTGTTTCGCGGAACTTGCGTTCCACATCATATTCGGTCGCAAATCCAAATCCTCCATGGAATTGAATACAGGCGTTTGCCGCTTCCCAAGAGGCATCGGCCGCCAGTAGTTTTGCCATGTTCGCTTCTGCACCACCGGGCTGCTTTTTATCAAATTTATGGGCCGCATCAAACCTCATTAGATTAGCAGCTTCAATATTTATAAATGCTTTCGCGATGGGAAACTGTACCCCTTGATTTTGGGCAATTGGGCGATCAAAAACTATGCGCTGCTTGGTGTAATCGGTCACTTTATTGATGAACCAGTAGCCATCTCCGATACATTCAGCCGCAATGAGTATCCGCTCCGCATTCATACCTTCAAGAATATACTTGAAACCTTTGCCCTCTTCTCCAATGAGATTAGTGGCGGGAATTTCTAGATTGTCGAAGAACAGTTCACTTGTGGCGTGATTGACCATGTTCTTGATTGGCGCAACCGTAAGGCCATGACCAATTGCTTCGCGCAAATCAACGAGGAAAATTGAAAGTCCATCTGATTTCTTTTTACACTCTGCAAGGGGGGTTGTGCGAGCAAGTAAGATCATCAGTTCAGATTGCAGTACCCGCGAAATCCACACTTTTTGCCCATTGATAATGTACTTATCGTCATGTTTAACGGCGGTTGTTTTGAGCTTTGTTGTATCCGTTCCCGTGGTCGGTTCGGTGACACCCATTGATTGCAAGCGCAATTCGCCACTTGCGATGCGGGGCAGGTAATGAGCTTTTTGTTCGTCTGAGCCATGCTTGAGCAAGGTCGACATATTATACATTTGCCCATGGCAGTGGCCTGCGTTGCCTCCCGAGCGGTTGATTTCTTCCATAACAATGGAAGCCTCAACTAGCCCTAAACCAGAGCCACCAAATTCTTCGGGGATCATAGAGGCCAGCCACCCTGCTTTTGTTAGAGCATCAATAAACTCAGCGGGATAGGTAGCTTCGGCATCATGGTTTCTGTGATATTCGGGCTTGAAGCGCGAGCATAAATCACGAACGGCATCACGTAATTCTGGATGCTCGCTATCTTTTGAACCAACAAGATCTGTCATTCGTTTGCATCTTTCAAGAGATCAGCAAAAACGGCTTCCTGTTTTGCCATTTTAGCAGTGATAGCTGTGGTTAGTTCTGTTGGCCGAAGTGCCCCACCATTCCATGTGGCAATTTGATTGAGTGAATCGGATACACCGTGATCACGAGCATAAATCACGGCTTGCTTGATGCCAGCAATCGCAACAGGTGATTTATTGGCTATATCTTGCGCAAGTTCCATTGCCGCTTTGAGGGCCAATTGTTGATCGTCGTGAATAGAATTTACCAAGCCCCAAGCTTTGGCTTCTTCTGCAGTAAATCGTCGCCCCGTGAAGGCCAGCTCTTTTACAACATTGGTGGGTATGAGCTTTGGCAGTCGTTGCAATGTTCCAACATCCGCCGTCATTCCCACGTGAATTTCTTCAATACCGAATGATGTATCGGCACTGGCAATGACCATGTCACAAGCGGTGATGAGATCAATTGCTCCGCCTAAGGTTGCGCCATGGGTAACGGCGATGACCGGCACGCGGAGCTTTTCGAGACTTGAAAGGGAATCTTGTAAACGTAAGATCAAATCACGTAAGGCAAGCGCCACTCGGCCCGGTTCTTCGTTCATTAGTTTTTGAATACCGGAAAGTGTAGCCAGGTCCATACCTGCTGAGAAATGTTTCCCGGCCCCCGACAAAACCACACACCGAATGTTTGGGTTCCTATTTAGGGCTTGTGCCAGGCGCGGTAAATCGGTCCAAAAGTCGGGCGACATCCCGTTTGCTTTATCTGGCCTGTTCATTTCCAGATGGGCAACAGCGCCGACGATGGTGACGTTAAAAAATGTGCTTGTAAGTTCGCTCATTACGACAGCCTAAATGATAGTGTTGGCAAACTCTATCATACGCTTGACCGCCTCCGCCAGTTTTTCATCCGAGACTGTAAGGCTTATCCGAATTAAATTATCGGCCTGTTCTCCAAAAACATTGCCGGGCATTACAGCCACCCCATGATCCAAGAGCTCAAGGGAAAATTCGACCCCGTTCATTCCAGTGGCAGTAACATCAACCAGCATAAACATACCGGCCGCAGGCTTCATTGGTTTGAGTTTAGGGCTGTTAGAAAAAGCATCCATCAACAATTCGATACGCCGTTGATAAATCGCACTCATACGTGATGCGGTATCATCTGGATTATTGAGGGCGTAGGTGGTCATATCGGCGATGAAAGGCTGGTTGCCGAAGAGGATAGATTCAGCAACGGATTGGACCCGGTCAATTACCCATTCAGGGCCAATACACCAACCACTGCGAAAGCCTGGAGCTGCGTGAGACTTGGAAATGGAGGATACAACAATTGTATTCTCGGCCAATTCGTCTTGATCAAAGGGGGAAGCAAATGATCCTTTATAGATCAACTGTTCATAGACCTCATCGCTTAAAATCCAAATATTGTGTTTTTTACAAACGGCTCCAATGGCGGCAATTTCTGAAGCAGATAAAACAGCGCCCGTTGGATTGTGTGGCGAGTTTAACAACAGAACTTTTGTGTTTGGGGTTATGGCGGTTTCCACCTGTTTTGCCGTTAAATGAAAACCATTAGCGGCTTCCATTGGAACAGGAATAAACTCGGCCCCTGTTGCCCGCACGACCCCTTCATAGGTGACGTAATAGGGATCGGGCACGAGAACGGCATCGCCCTGTTCCACCAACGCCATCATGCATATAGCCAGTGCTGCCTGCGTGCCGGGAAGCGCAAGCGTTTGACCCGCGGTGATGGTACGATTTGTTCGAGCAGAATACTTAGTTGCCAATGCCGCCAATAGTGGCGCTTCTCCTTTACCTCCTGAATAGCGCGTGCGTCCGGCACGCATGGCTGTATTGGCCACGTCTATCAAATAGGTGGGGGTGGGAATATCTGGCTCTCCGATGGTGAGCTCGATAACATTTTCTCCAGCTTCCACCCGCCGCCGAGCCTCATAATGTACGACCCATTTCTCACCCCCTAAGGAAGCAAGCCGTTCGGTTATTGAAGTGGTGGTAAGCTGGTCCATCGTTTAACTCATTTTTCGTGCAACTTGCGTGATGGCTTGAAAAGCGATTTTCGCGTCTTCTTCGCGCATATCAAATTGCCCTGCAACAAACCGTATAGCGATGATGCCATCATGGTTTGTTTGGGTGAGGTAGATTCGACCATCGTCGTTAATTGCGTTGACGAGGTTTGTGTTGTGGGCATCAAGATTGTCAGCCGCATCGCCTAAGTGGCGAAAAGAGAACAACGAAAGAATAGGCTCCGTAACAATTTCGAAATCATCTTCCTTGGATAGTTTAGCCGCGAGCTCTTCGGTCCATTTCACATGGTTGCGAATACGTTGCCGCAATCCTTCTAAGCCGTATGAGCGCAGCAAAAACCAAACTTTCAAAGCACGGAATCTTCGGCCCAATTGAACTGACCACTCTGAGAAATTAACAATGTCATCCTTGCCGGGGGTTTTTAGATACTCAGGCCTTATCGCCATTGTACGCATAAGCAGCTCCGGTTCCCGAACAAGGTGCAATGAACATTCCATCGGCACTCCAAGCCACTTATGCGGGTTGAGGACGATTGAATCGGCCTTCTCAATTCCCTTCCAGAGATGACGAAATTCAGGACAAATCATTGCGGACCCGGCCCAAGCGGCATCAATGTGGATATAAAGATCCTCTTCTTCTGCAATGGCGCAAATCTCTTCAATAGTATCAGTTGCACCTATTGAAGTGCCCCCGACGCAAGACACAATTCCAGCTGGTTGTAACCCCGCATCACGATCGGCCTTAATGGCTGCCCGCAACGCATCGGCATCCATGGGGAATAGTGGACCTCCATGGGTTGGTATTTTCACTAAATTGTCTTGGCCCAAACCCGCAACCCAAAGTGCTTTATCGACAGAAGTGTGGGTGCGGCCTGAGGCATAAACGCGCAAAGGTTTTTTACCGAACAACCCTTCTTGGTTGCCCGTAAAATTCAAAGCCTTTTCCCGCATCGTTAAAATAGCGCATAGGGTTGCAGAGGAGGCGGTGTCTTGAAATGAGCCAGAGAATTCATCTGGCAGGCCGAGTGCTTGGCGCAACCAATCAACCATTTTTATTTCTAACTCGGTGGCGGCTGGCGATGTTTGCCACAGCATGCATTGGCTTGCAAAAGCTGTGGCCAGCTGTTCAGCAAATTGGGCGGCTGGCGCAGCGTTGGATTGGAAATATGCAAAGAAACGCGGGTGCTGCCAGTGGGTCATATTGTCGGGGATGATACGTTCAAAATCTTCGAAAATTTCTTCCATTGCTTCGCCCTGCTCAGGTGCGGAAGTGCCAATTTCTGCGGCCACAGCGCCGGGCTTAACAATCGGGCGAACGGGGCGCTCACCAACCGTGTCTCGGTAATCAGCAGACCAATCAGCCGCCCTATGCGACCATGCTCTAAAATCAAAATCATCACTCATGTCATTCACCTTTTGGTTTTGGGCCGAGAGTAAAGGCCAGTGAACCAACCCCCTCTATTTCACCCACAACCTTATCGCCGCCACTTAAGGGGCCGACACCAGCTGGTGTTCCTGTCATAATTAAATCGCCTGCTGCGAGTTCTACATAGGTGGAAAGGTTGGCGATTATTTCGGGAACCTTCCAAACCTGCTGAGCCAGATCACCATCCTGTTTGGTCTCTCCATTTACGCTTAAATGTATTCGACCGCTTTCTGGGTGGCCAATATCTTTAACGGATTGTAACGGGCTCATGGGCGCGCTGTGATCAAAGCTTTTACCCATAGCCCAAGGCCTTCCACGTTTCTTTGCCTCCCCTTGTAAATCGCGCCGTGTTAAATCGACCCCAGCGCCATAGCCAAAAATATAATCATGAGCATCAGCCGCCGCTATATTTGAACCGCTGGTTCCAATGGCAATTACCAACTCCATTTCAAAGTGAAAATTGTCAGTGCGCGGTGGGAAGGGGACATTCTTGTCAACACAAACGGCATCTGTTGGTTTGACGAAAAAGAAAGGTTCCTCGCGGTTCGGGTCGCCGCCCATTTCGATGATGTGATCGGCATAGTTTTTCCCGACACAGAAAATGCGACGCACAGGAAAAAACTGATCGCTCCCAACTATAGGAAGCAAGGTCTGCGGGTGAGGAGGAAATATATATGTCATGGGAACTCTAGCCGTAACTATAAGATGTAACTGTCAGAATCTTGCCAGAGCGATCACCCATTGGGAAGTGAAATTTAGTCTAGACACAAAAAAGGCGGCTCAAGGGCCGCCTAGTCTTAATTACTGCAAGTGGAGTGGATTATTCTCCGTCATTCATATCGTCTTCGTCGTCAATCTCTGATGTAGCAAAGCTTCGTAACGGTACAACATTAGCCGCTTTTGCTAAGGTAATCTTTGAAGAGCCGTCTCGCTTGCCCCGCTCGGATGCGATTGTTTTTTCAACATTGCGGGATTGTTTGAATACAACATCTCCTGCCGTTCCCATTGCTCGACGAAGCGCCATGCGATCGCAGGTCGAAGCGATGAGCAAACCAAGATGATTGAGGTGACGACGACTATAGCAAAAGGCTGCTAGGCGTGCGCGGTTTTCAAGGGGAAGTTCACTGGCAATTTTAACTGCATCCAACGGTTCCGCATTGGCCAATTGACCAAACAGGTTTTCAGGAATTGGAATACTGGTTTCGTTGAGCGAGTGTGTTTGAGCAGATGACATAATACCCTCCTGGAATTATCTGAGGGCATCATCACGCATCGCAAGTTAACACGGTATGAACAATTTGAATTAAATTTTCGAAGAACCAACTAGGGTTAATAGACTATCGGTCGTAAACATTCAGTTCCTAAACATGGTTAATTCTCGTTAACCCGAGATCTTTCCACGGTTTACAGCTGTTTTTGAACAAATTTATAGTTTTGCTTGATGTTCGCGCAGACCAGGAACATCAATTTCAAGGGCAAAAGTTTTTCCAGCATTCAGTTCACTTTTTAGTTTTTTAGCTGAAAGGCCTTGTTTTGCAGAAGTGATAAAGAGTGTTTTTAGGTCTTTGCCACCAAAAGCGGGGCAGGTTGGCTGGCTGATTGGCAACTCAATGATTCGATCTAAGCGGCCATCAGGTGCATAGCGAGCGACCCTAGAAGCACCCCATTGAGCATTCCAAAGAAACCCTTCCGCATCACAAACCGCTCCATCTGGATTTAGGTTCTTATCCCGCATGTTGATGTGAATTTCGCGCTCGCCACTTGGCGCACCATTTACATCAAGGTTCCATCGCCAAATGATCTGTCTCATGGTGTCTGCAAGATAAGCAGCGCGTCCATCGGGTGAGAAGCACGTTGCATTTGGGATGCTTACTTCATCAATGAGTTTTGTCAGCCCGCCTTCAGTATAACGATAAAAGGCTCCAACCCTTGGCTCTGCTTGCAAGCCCATTGTGCCAATCCAGAAGGAACCATCAGGCCCAATGCGCCCATCATTGGAACGGGTGATGGGGTTGTCGGCTTCTATTCCTACGATCAACTGTTGTTTGCCCGTTTCGATATCGAGTTTATTTAACCCGCTCGCCGTTGCCACGATGAGGGTATGGGCATCCACCCAACCCGCCGCAGAAGCAGGCTCGCCTAAATCCCAGTTTTGCAAATTCTCACCATCTACATCGCAGGCGTAAAGCCGTCCGACGGGAATATCGAACCAGAACAATTGCCCGCGTAGTGGATGCCACAGCGGGCCCTCTCCAAGTGTACAAGCTGGGCCAACGGTTCGCATGTTAGTGGTTGTCGCGCGGAACGATTTTGGCTACATCGCGGTATTTGGTCGAGCCTTTTAACACCATTCCTTCTTCAAATTGATCGACCAATCCCCGCTGAATTTCCTGCCATGGGGTTTGATGATCGGGGACATAATCCAACCGCCCATTTTTTTCGAGCTTGGCTTGGACAGCAACACGACGTTTTGCCAGCTCCTCATCGGAGATCAAAATGTTGGCCTCGCGGGTGTTCAAATCTATTCGCACTTGGTCGCCTGTTTCGATCAACGCCAACCCGCCGCCAACTGCGGCTTCGGGAGAAGCGTTCAATATTGAAGGTGAGCCAGAGGTTCCTGATTGGCGGCCATCACCGATGCACGGCAAAGATGTAACGCCGCGTTTTAGCAATACGTCGGAGGGCTGCATGTTCACAACTTCCGCACCGCCGGGATATCCAATTGGCCCAACACCTCGAATGAAGAGCAATGTATATTCATCAATCCCCAAGCTCTCATCATTGATACGAGCGTGATAATCCTCACGACCATCAAATACGACAGCGCGGCCTTCAAAGGCGTTGAGATCGTCAGGGTTTGAAAGATAGCGTTCGCGGAACTCGTCTGAGATAACGGAGGTTTTCATAATCGCGGTATCGAACAAATTGCCCTTCAGGTTCAAAAATCCTGCCTGTTGAAGCAAGGGTTTGTCGTAGGGTTTGATAACTTTGTTGTCGGCAATCTCACTGTCTTTGCAGTTGTTGCCAATCGTTTCGCCGTTCACCGTCATTGCATCTGGGTTGGGCAATTTGCCTGCCCCCATCAATTGGTTTGTGATAGCGGGAACACCGCCAGCGTGGTGATAGTCCTCGCCTAAATATTCGCCAGCAGGTTGTAGGTTCAATAACAGCGGAATGTCCCAGCCGATATCTTCCCAATCTTGGTTGTTCAACCGAACCCCAAGGTGGTTGGCGACGGCTTTCAGATGGATGGGTGCATTGGTGGAGCCGCCGATTGCGGAATTCACAACTATCGCATTTTCAAATGCTTCGCGTGTCATAATGTCGGAAGGCTTCATATCTTCCCAGACCATATCGACGATGCGTTTGCCCGTGAGGTATGAAACCTGCGCCCGCTCCTTATGAACGGCGGGGATTGCGGCCGAACCGGGCAAGGACATGCCCAAGGCTTCGGTGAGTGAGTTCATTGTTGTCGCAGTGCCCATAGTGTTGCAATAGCCCGGTGAGGGGGCGGAGGAGGCGACGATGTCGGCATATTCCTCATAGGTAATATCGCCCTTCGAGAGCTCTTTCTTGGCGTGCCATTTGATTGTGCCCGACCCCGTGCGCTGGCCTTTATACCAGCCGTTCAACATCGGCCCAACTGAAAGAGCGATGGCGGGAATGTTCGCAGTCGCCGCCGCCATCAACATCGCTGGCGTTGTTTTATCGCAGCCAATGGTCAGCACCACGCCATCGAGCGGATAGCCAAATAGCGTTTCGACAAGACCAAGATAAGCCAAATTACGATCAAGGTTTGCGGTTGGGCGTTTGCCCGTTTCTTGAATAGGGTGCACAGGAAACTCAAAAGCAATGCCGCCCGCTTCGCGTATTCCTTCCCGCACCCGCTCCGCCAATATTATGTGGTGGCGGTTGCAAGGAGAAAGATCAGAACCCGATTGGGCGATGCCGATAATCGGTTTGCCCGATTGCAATTCTTCCCGCGTAATGCCCCAATTCATGTAGCGCTCAATATAAAGCGCCGTCATGTCGTAATCATCAGGGTTGGCAAACCAAAGCTTGGAACGCAATTGCGACTTATCAATTTTCTTTTTGGTCATGGTCTTCTCCCGATTATTTCTCGAACATGTTCGCTATTGGTGGCGGGGAAGTCAAAGGTGAATTTGAAATAATGCTCAACCAAGGCTATGCACCCCTATGGCTGAAATTCGCATCCCCGTTTACAAAGAGCTTTATATTTTAGAAAGCGATCTGGTTGAGAAGTTCATCCACTCCGGCGGACCGGGGGGGCAGAACGTCAACAAGCTCGCGACTGGCGTTCAACTGCGTTACAATCCCCGCGCCGCCGCAACACTGCCGTGGCATATTATTGCAAAAGCTGAAAAGCTGGCTGGCAGACGGCTGAACAAGAATGGCGAGATTTTAGTACAAGCCACAAGCCACCGCACCCAAGAAAGAAACCGCGACGATGCCCGAAAACGGCTGATCGAAATACTCGCAGAAGCCGCCGCGCCCCCACCCCCAAAACGCCGCCCCACAAGACCCAGCATGAACGCCAGAAAAAAACGCATGGATAGAAAAACCAAACACGGCACCACGAAGAAGCTAAGGGGACGGGTGCGGGATGAGTAGTCTACTCAGGTCAATTTGTCATCGCAGGGACAGCGAGTGAAGAACGAGCCGCCGCTATGCGGCGCGCCTCGCAGGCCACGCCGTGAGAGCAAACAGATCGAATTCCCCCTCAGTCATTCGTATGATCAATCCCAAACGGGAGCTTTGCCCAGACCCGCTCGTGAACGAAATACAACACAAGTTTCGTTACCACTTCTAACCCGCCAATCGAAATTGCAGTGCCGATGTTGCCTGTAAAGAAATAAGCCAGCAGCATCGTATCAACGGATGCAATCGTGCGCCATGTAGCTGTTTTTGTGCCAGTGCGCTTTAGTGTTTCCGCGCGCTTACCGTCTTCAACAGTTACGCCCCATTTCAGGTTGGCCCAAAACCGTTCGTGCAAGAAGTAAAACAACATCTTGGTGAACACTTCGGTGATGGCGATATAGCCCGCCGTCTCTAACGCTTCACCGCTGCTATGCTCCATTCCAAAGAACGGGCCGATATAGGTGATGAGGATGTAGGACAAAATGAGCGTGTCGATGGTGCCAACCACCCGCCAAGAAACGGCCTTAGCAACTGAACGCCAGACTTTTATTTCTGGTGGGTTGGGCGGGTCGAGCCTTGGTGATTCTGGCCCGAATATCGGTTTTTCCGGTTGCTCATACATGGTCGTCTCCAAACCCGCAGGCGAAAACAATTGCGGCTTTTAAATCATCAACCCCGTGGCCCTTTTCGCTGGAGGTGGCAATGATTTTGGGGAAAGCTGCGGGACGTTTGGAAACGGCCTCTAGCGTTTCTGCTTCAAGTTTCACCAATGCTGGTGGTTTTATTTTGTCTGCTTTGGTCAAAACCAACTGATAAGAAACAGCGGCTTTGTCGAGCAGGTCTAACACCTCATGGTCGTTCTTCTTCAAGCCGTGGCGTGAATCGATCAATACGAATACGCGGCGCAACGTGCTGCGGCCTTGCAGGTAAGTGAAGATGAGTTTTGTCCATGCGTCCACCGTCGCCTTAGGCGCTTTGGCAAAACCGTAGCCCGGCATATCGACCAGCGCGAGCGGCGGGATGCCCGCATCAAATTCTCCATCTTGAATAAAGAAGTTCAGCTCCTGCGTCCGCCCCGGTGTGTTGGATGTCCGCGCCAAACCTTTTTTGGCGGTCAGCGCATTGATAAGCGACGACTTGCCAACATTTGAACGACCTGCAAAAGCAATCTCGAGTGGCCCTTCATCAGGCAGAAATTTCATCGAGGGAACACCGCGGATGAAAATCCATTCCCGTGAAAAGAATTTTCGACCCAGCCCTTTTAGGCGTGCGTGTTCTAGTTCTTCTTGTGTTGGTTCACTCATGTTTTTAGCTCATAAAAATCAGAGACAATTTTCCAGCCTTCTTCGGCTGTGTCGACTACGGTAAAGAGATCCGCATCATCAGGCGAGATTGTACCCTCTTCGGCGAGGGCTTCAATGTTGATTACCCGCGACCAAAAATCTTTACCGAATAGCAAAACAGGAATCCGCTCCATCCGACCTGTTTGAATAAGGGTGAGAGTTTCAAAAAACTCGTCCATCGTACCAAACCCACCGGGGAATACGGCCACAGAACTCGCCCGCATAAGAAAGTGCATTTTACGGATAGCGAAATAGTGGAAGTTAAAGCTGAACTCAGGGGTCACATATTCGTTCGGTGCTTGCTCGTGCGGTAATACAATATTGAGCGCGATGTTAGGTGCACCCACGTCGATTGCACCACGGCTCCCTGCTTCCATCACACCCGGCCCGCCGCCAGTGACAACAACATATTCCGTGTAACCTGTTTTTTCAGAAGCCTTTGAGGAAAGTTGGGCGAATTTTCGTGCTTCCGTATAATATTTACTGCTGGCCTTGAGGCTTTTGCGTTGGACTTCGTTTTTAGCCGCCCACGGGTCTTTGCCCGGCTCCGCAATACGTGCACCGCCAAAAAGAACGGTGGTGGAGATAATGCCAGCTTCTTCCAACATCATTTCTGGTTTCATCATCTCCAACTGCAAACGAATAGGCCGCGTTTCAGGACGACACAAAAAATCTTGGTCATCAAAGGCCAAGCGATAGGCAGGAGAGCGCGTTTGCGGGGTGTCTGGAACAACCTTGGCTTCTTCGCGGTCTTTGCTTGAACCTTTTAGCGGATTACGCGGTTGAGGCATTTTATGAGAGGTCATTTTAGAATCCCGTACAAATCAATTTGTATAGCCCATACCCTCACAGCAATTTTTCGTCAAAGGTTAGGCAGTTGCCGCTTGCTCCTATTTCCGTCGCCGCTATAAAGGCGCAAGCGAATTATTCAGGAAAATGACCATGAACACTCAAGACCTACAATCCACCATCGAGTCTGCATTTGAAGACCGCGATAATATCGGCATAGCGACTCAAGGCGAAATCCGCGAAGCTGTGCAAGAAACGCTCAACCTTTTGGATAGCGGCAAAGTGCGCGTTGCCGAAAAAGGCGCGGATGGAAACTGGACTGTAAACCAATGGCTCAAGATGGCGGTGCTACTGTCTTTTCGCTTGAACGATATGGAAGTGGTCAAAAATGGTTCTGGCGATTCCGTTTGGTGGGACAAGGTTCCGTCTAAATTTGAAGGTTGGGGAGAAAATAGATTCCGCGAAGCAGGTTTCCGCGCCGTCCCAAACTGTGTTGTCCGCCACTCAGCCCACATCGCAAAAAATGTTGTGCTGATGCCTTCGTTTGTAAACCTTGGCGCGCGGGTTGATGAAGGGACTATGGTTGATACATGGGCGACGGTTGGTTCCTGCGCACAAATCGGCAAAGGCGTTCACCTTTCTGGCGGCGTTGGCATCGGTGGGGTTTTGGAACCGCTACAAGCTGGCCCCGTTGTTATCGAAGACAATTGCTTCATCGGTGCACGCTCCGAAGTTGTTGAAGGTTGCATCGTGCGTGAAGGCGCAGTGCTTGGCATGGGCGTTTATATCGGCCAATCCACTAAGATTGTCGATCGTGCAACTGGCTCCGTAACCTACGGTGAAATCCCTGCCTACTCTGTGGTTGTCGCAGGTGCGATGCCCGGCAAACCAATGGGCAACGGCGAACCTGGCCCTGGTCTTTACTGCGCGGTTATCGTGAAAACTGTTGATGAGAGAACACGTAGCAAGACGGCGATCAATGAGTTGTTGCGGGCATAAAACAAGGCGATAAATGAGCGATAAATCTGGCCCCCAATCGGTACTCTGGGCTTTGTTCTCACTGCAAGGGAGAATGAGGGTTCAGTCGTTTCGATGGGGTGCGGCGCTTATAGGGGCTTACTGGTGGATAGCGATTGCTCAACTCAACACCGTGTCCAAAGGCCATACAGATTATAATTTCTGGTTGGTGATATTCGCCCTGACGGTGCTGTTATCGACGTATAATATATATGCTCTTTGTCATAAGAGGCTCCACGATTTAGGGTATCCGGGATTGTTTTCTCTCCTAGCTGTTGGGCTTAGTTTCCTTCTGCCTTTTATTATGCCTATGCTCCTTGGGGTTCTTTCGTTTAAGGCTGGCGAAAATGCAGACAATGATTACGGCCCACCTCCTCTTCACAATAAAAAAACGAAATAAACTCTCATGACAAATCTTTCCCCTGCCGCTCAAATTCTTCGCGATCTCATTCGTTGTCCTTCGGTGACACCAGAAGAAGGGGGCGCTTTGAGCTATTTGCAAACCCGCCTTGAAGCACTTGGTTTCAAAGTTACCCGCAAAATTTCAACGGCTCCCAATACGCCTGATGTTGAAAACCTCTATGCGCGGCTTGGTGATAAAAGCCCGAACCTTTGTTTTGCGGGCCACACTGATGTTGTTCCAACGGGGGATGAAAAATCGTGGTCCTTAGGCCCTTTTGAGGGAGACGTGAAGGATGGCGTGATGTTTGGCCGTGGCGCGGTGGACATGAAAGGCGGCATTGCTTGTTTTCTTGCGGCGGTTGAAAAGCACCTCACTGACGGCGCGCCATTGCCCGGTTCGATTTCATTTTTAATAACAGGCGACGAAGAAGGTCCTGCCATTAACGGTACTGATGCGGTGTTGAAATGGCTGGCAGAAGATGGCGAGCAGATTGACGCTTGTATTGTTGGTGAACCAACTAACCCAAACACTATTGGCGATGCCGTGAAAATTGGCCGCCGTGGCTCTCTATCTGGCACAATAACGGTGACGGGTGTTCAAGGGCACGCAGCATATCCGCAACTGTCAGACAATCCGGCACGTGGAATTATTGCACTCACAAATGCACTCATGGCCGTCCCTTTCGACGAGGGGACCGATACCTTCCAGCCAACCAATTTGGAGATTACTTCAATTGATATCGGTAATCCTGCGTTCAACGTACTGGCCGAAAAGGCCACAGCTAATTTCAATATCCGCTTTAACGATACATGGAGCGGCGACAGTATCATGGCAGAAATCGAACAGCGGCTGGACGTTGCAGCAAGTGATAAAACCTTGCGCCCAACTCTCGCTAGTGGGCCGCGACCAGCGGTCAACTACAAGCTCGATTATGTAGGGCGGGTAAGCCACGTATTTTTGACTGAAGATGACAAACTCATTCAGTCAATCTCGAAGGCAATTACGAGTGTCGTTGGTTCGTCCCCCGAATTATCAACTGCGGGCGGAACCTCCGATGGCCGTTTCATCAAGGATGTTTGCCCGGTGTTGGAGTTTGGTTTGGTCGGGCAAACAATGCACCAAATTGACGAGCGGGTAGAGTTGGAAGATCTGGTAACCCTGACCGATATTTACACCCAATTCATTAGCAATTATTTTATGCTGCAATCTGAATGAAGCCTCAGCAAAATACGTTGATGGAAACATTGGGGGGTGTTGTTGATGTTATGGTCGGGCGCGCCAGCGGGCTTTCTCGAATTGATCTAACAAATGGCGGCTTTTGGATATCTTTTCTTGGTCTCGCCCTTGCGGGTTTGGTAGATGCTTCCGCCTATTCCATAACCTATGCGGCCCATCAATTTATCAGCCAACCAACGAAGCTTTGGTTTGTTTTTGCCAGCCTTTTAATAGCTCTCATTGGTTATGGAGCCTCAATACTGGCCCTGTATTTACTTTGTAGAGCGCCCAACGAGCAGGCAAATTTTATAGCAGCAATAATAACGAATAATTGGGCTTCGGCAGTTGTTAGCGTGATAACGTTTCCACTGGTTATTCTCTCCACATTGATAGGCTCTTCGGAACAGTTTTGGGGAATGGTGTCGGTTGTTTTACTTGGGGTAATGATTGCGGCTGGGACGAATATATTACGCTTTTCGCTTCAGATACCGATTGGACGCGCCCTCATATATTTTGCTGTTACCACCATGATTTCGATTATCTGTGTGCAAGGGTTAACTCAGTTAGCAGGTTTTGCATCCCCTGCGTAATTTGCGATTTTAACCTTAAGTCCGCAAACCTGTTTTAGGCTCTTTCGCATTGGTTCAAAAAAGCTGACAATGGTTCATGCTTTATTTACCAAAAACTTTAGTGGCTCTAGGTCTAGGCTCGTTAGCCTTGATTGCAAACTCTCTACCTGCAAGCGCCCAAGAGGCTGGCTCGGCATCAAAAACGCCAGCGATGGATTGGCGGGAAAAGCTCGGCACTTTCCGTGTGGGTATTATTGGTGGAAATCGCCCAATCTTAGAAAGCCGGCGGATGCAGCCATTTAAAGAAGCCTTACAGAAAGAACTTGGTGTTCCTGTAGAGGTTTTTGCCGCGTCTGATTACAAGGTTTTGATTGAAGCTCATAGAAGCGGGCGGATAGAGTATGCGATTTATTCTGCTTCCGCTTTTAGCGCTGGTTGGCTTTTGTGCAAATGTATTGAACCACTTGTTTCGCCCGTTGCGGCAGATGGGGCCACTGGTTTCCGTTCAATTTTATTATCATCTAATAAACATACCGCATCTCTCAGTTCATTGAAGGGAAAAACCATTGTGATTCCTGGTCGCAAATCCTTTTCGGGCTATTTATTACCTCGAGGTCAATTGGCGTTGGATGGGGTTGATATTGAAAATGCTGAGTGGAAAATTGCTGATAGTGGCAATGCAATAAATGCGATTGCCGATCTTGAAGGCAAAAATGCAGCAGGTGTTTTTGGATGGGAACCTTACTATGGAAATAGTAAGCTTTCCTTGAAGCAAGTTAAAGGAACGCGAGCGTTGATGATTGCGAAATTGGGGGCAGGTGCAAGCGAGTACCCAACCCTTTGGCAGTCTTCCCCTATTTCTCATGGGCCCCATGCAGTTAGAAAAAGCTTGGATGGGAAAGTAAAAGCGCTGTTGGCCAAATTCATGATAAATCTAAATCAGCGTAATTTTGAGGCCTATGGGGCGGTTGAGCCGAATTTTTCTGGCGGCTTCCGTGAGGTTACTATCAGTCACTATCAGTCTGTGATTGATTTACTTCGGACCGGCAACAATGCAAAAAAGGCCAGTCTCCCCGACAATTTTGGAGAGAATAAAAAAACGCCCTAACCGTTTAAGGGCAGGGCGTTTTGTATTGTTATCATTAGTCTGCCGTCGGGCAATCAATGCAAACAGTTTCAACGCTGTTACGAGGTGTGAAAAAGTTCTTGTACTCGTAATAAACTGTATGATCTGTCTCGCCGAATGCAGCATATTGATCAGCGTAGATTGGCACGTGCTTGAGCTTGCCATGGGTTGCAACGATAAAGCCAACACGCTTTTTAAGGCTGGTATCCAAAGCAAATGTAGTGCCAGGAGCTGGAGCCGATAAGGTGCTAAGGTTAGATCCACGTGACCAAACAACAGTTGCCGTACCCACTTCATCATCGTCCAATGGGTCGATTTTTGTTATGCGAATTCCTGCAACATAAATTTCGAAATCTGCTTTACGAGCATGGCCGAGCAAAGCCTGGGAAGCCAGAAATGCATTGTCGACGGTCTCCTCAGTGACTTCTGGAGCCTGGGCAAGAATGTCAGCGACGGTCGATGTAACCTTACCAACTTCCGTTGACGAGTT
>JAZGEY010000042.1:0-6057 GCA_036478985.1 Rhizobiaceae bacterium | reverse complement strand
CGACTTGGAAGATTGGAGCTTCTTCGTCTTTGTTGATTGCGACAATGACTTTTGAATCTTTCATGCCAGCCAAGTGTTGGATAGCACCGGAAATTCCGCAGGCGATATAAAGATCAGGAGCAACCACTTTACCGGTTTGACCAACCTGCCAATCGTTCGGTGCGTAGCCTGCATCAACGGCGGCGCGGGAAGCGCCAATAGCAGCGCCAAGCTTGTCGGCAACTGGAGTGATAACAGATTCAAACTTCTCAGATGAGCCAAGTGCGCGGCCACCAGAAATGATGATCTTCGCAGAGGTTAACTCTGGGCGATCGCTGTTTGAAAGGGCGGCGCTGACGAATTCTGAAAGACCAGAATTTGCGGGCGCTTTGACCTTAGCAACAGAAGCCTTGCCGCCTTCACCAACAGCGCCAAAACCAGCCGTACGCACGGTGATGACCTTAGTGGCATCTGTCGATTGAACAGTTTGGATAGCGTTACCTGCGTAAATTGGACGCTCGAAAGTATCGGCAGATTTAACTGCGGTGATTTCAGAAATTTGCATCACGTCTAACAGTGCAGCAACGCGAGGCATGATGTTTTTGCCGTCGGTTGTTGCTGGCGCGACAATCGTATCGTAGTCGCCAGCCATGGAGACAATTAGGTCTGCCATTGGTTCGGCCAGACGGTTGCCGAGGTAATCAGCTTCCGCCAAATGCACCTGAGATACGCCGTCCAATTTAGCGGCTGCGTCTGCAACTTTAGCACAGCCTTTGCCCGCAACAAGCACATGCACGTCGCCACCAATTTCGGAGGCAGCAGTCATGGCTTTATGTGTTTGGTCGGAGAGGGTTTCGTTGTCGTGTTCAGCTAATAATAAAATAGTCATGGGTATCTCCTTACAGCACGCCGGCTTCGTTTTTCAATTTGTCGACAAGTTCAGCAACGTCGGCAACAATAACACCTGCTTGGCGTTTTGGCGGCTCTTGGGTGTCTACAATTTTGAGGCGCGGGGAAGTGTCTACACCATAATCGGCAGGTGCTTTCTCATCCATTGGCTTCTTCTTGGCCTTCATGATGTTGGGCAAGGAAGCGTAGCGCGGTTCGTTCAAACGCAAATCCGTGGTGACTATGAGCGGTAGGCTAACCTTGATGGTTTGTAGTCCGCCATCAACTTCACGGGTAACAATTGCGCTCTTGCCGCTGATTTCAACCTTGGAGGCGAAAGTTGCCTGTGACCAGCCGAGTAGGGCTGAAAGCATTTGGCCTGTTTGGTTGGCATCATCATCAATGGCTTGTTTACCCAGGATCACAAGATCAGGCTTTTCTTCATCAACAATGGCCTTGAGGATTTTAGCAACGGCGAGGGGCTCAACGAGGTCGTCGTTCTTGACCAAGATACCGCGATCAGCACCCATGGCGAGGGCCGTACGAATTGTTTCTTGGGACTGTTGAGGGCCAATTGAAACGGCGATAACTTCAGTTGCAGTGCCCGCCTCACGTAGGCGAAGCGCTTCTTCTATCGCAATTTCATCAAAGGGGTTCATAGACATCTTGACGTTGGCGAGTTCAACGCCAGAACCGTCTCCCTTAACGCGAATTTTCACGTTGTAATCGACAACCCGTTTAACGGGTACAATAATCTTCATGGTTTAAGGCCTTTCAAAATTCCAGCCAGCTGGCTGATGCTTACATAGTCATGTGCTTGTTCAAGGCACGAAACGCTTGTCATATCTCGACATAAAGCGTTGGAATTCAGACACCTATAGACCAGAAAATTGATCAGAAATACAGGGTTATTTTGAACTTAGGGTCGAAGCTGGACAATAGAGCCTATTCAGAACGATCTTTTGCCTTGCGTCCCCACTTTGAACGCGGTGGTGCAGGGGGTGGAGAAGGTTTGATTTGTGGGGGGAGAATGGTTTTAGGTTGGAGCTCTATTGCTCCAGGAAGAACGACTTCTCGGTCAAACAAGTGAACTTCACGGCGTTTGAAGAGGCCAACCAAGACAATACCTGCAATGATACCCCCAACGTGGGCGGCCCATGAAACGTTGCTGCCGCTATCGGTGATATACATCACGCCTTGAAAGGCTATCCATAGCCCTAATAACGCAAATGCTGGTAAGCGAAGCGGGAACCGTCCAAGAAATAACACCCAGATCTTCATACGTGGATGAAGCATAAGATAGGCAGAAACTAAGCCTGCTGCTGCCCCCGAAGCACCGATAAGCGGAGCGTCTGATTCGGGGAACGAGAACGCATGAAACCAAGAGGCGGCATAGGCGCAAAGGAGATAGAAAATAAAAAATCGCACATGCCCCATGGCATCTTCGACATTATCGCCGAACACCCAGATAAATAACATATTGCCCCCAAGGTGCATGAAATTGGCATGGAGGAATGCAGCGGTTATCGCTGTGATGCCATATAGGTAATCTGGAATGACTTGAAACTTAGGGGGGAGGTTTTTGAACTCATGGGCAACAGAGGGGACATGCCCAAAGGCGATATTTGCAAAATTTGAATCTGCAACGTGAGCCACATTCACCAGTAGATAGACCAACACATTCGCTGCAATGATACCAAGCGTCACCCATTGCAGGGATATGTGCTTGATGGGCTTGCCGTCGTGAAGGGGAATGAAAATGGGATTGGCTCGGGTCTATTAGTAAAAGAATACTCTACAATATTTTAGGCGAAGAGTCTCACTTGCTCTCATCTGTTTTCACCAGGAACCCACAGGATGTCATCCTTTCCGCCATTGTTGGCGAAGCGGGCGGCTACAAAGAGGAAATCCGAGACACGGTTGATATAGCGTAGGCCAGCAGGGGTCACTTTTTCTTTAGGCTGGGCGGCCAGTTCCACCATGATCCTCTCAGCGCGGCGAGCAACAGTACGGGCAACATGGAGGCTTGCGGCGGCTTCCGAACCGCCGGGTAAGATAAACGAGCGAAGCGGATCGAGGGTTTTATTGAGTTTATCAATGTCGGCTTCAATACGCTCAACTTGGCTGTCTATAAGGCGAAGAGGTTCAAATTCAGGCGGCTTCTTGCCTTCAGGAGTGGCTAGATCTGCCCCCAAATCGAAGAGGTCATTTTGAATGCGCAATAGCATTTTGTGTAATTCAGGTGTGGAATTTGTGTGCAGGCGCGCAACGCCTATCAAGGCATTCGTTTCATCTACCGTGCCATAGGATTCTACCCGAAGATCAAACTTAGAACGACGTTCGCCTGTGCCAAGGCCCGTTGTGCCGTCGTCACCTGTTTTGGTGTAAATCTTATTGAGAATAACCATGAAATGCTCGCCTAAAATTTCTTCTAGAAAGCATTAGCGTAAGCAAACGTTTATCGCAAAGAAATCTAGCTTGGGCTAGAACTTAAGGCCAACCTTGACGGATAGATTACCTAGACCGCGGTTGTTATCTGAGAATACCTTGCGGTGAGATAAATGCTCATACTGGGTAACCAAGGTCACATTTTCTGTAATGTTAAACCCAACGGCCAATGATTCATGGAACTGCCAGTGAGCGCCTAATGCGGCACGGGTTGGGGAGCCAGATTTGCTGCCATTGGTGTAGGCCATGCCTAAGCCACCCTCTAGGAAAACAGTGTTGGTCACGTCGAAGTGCCATGTAAGACCACCGTAGGCGTAGCTTGTGCCGTTGCCTGCAAGATTGGCTGTAACGCCCAAATGGGGGCGCGGGGTGACGAAGCTGTAAGCCCATGAATCCTGTGACCCTTCAAAAAGATCAAGGAAGTCAATGTTGATTGGTTGGAATAAGAGTTCGGCTGAGAGAGCCGTTTGGTTCTTTTCCTTATGGCCAACTTCTAAAAATCCAGGTTGTGCCCAATGGCCGCCAAAGCGAGCTTCATTGATAAAGGATTCTTGCGCTTGTGCTGTGTAAGAAAAGCTAGACATGCAAAGAGCGGTTATTGCTAAACGAACGAGAGTTTTCATTTGTTATTATTCCTAAACACCGCACTCACATCAACTGATGTGCCGTCGAGTAATCAATTGTGTTCTTTAGATATTTCAGATGGAAGAGAATCGCAAGTCCACAAAGGCTTGAAGGTTAATCTCACGTGACTAACGTGACAAATAAACCACAAGAATTGCAACCACTAAAGCGATGGCTTGAGCGGCGATTCTCATGCGCATGAGTTTTTGCGACATGTTAGGTGATCCGCCGCGCAATAAATTCCAAAGGCCACGAAAAAGAATGATGGCAACAACGAAGCAGGCGATGAGGAGAAGGATTTTCATGGAATGACTACTTCGTTGGTGTTGGTTGTTTTCTGGTGGCGAGTGCTACGGCAACTGCGCATAGAGCCATGCCAAACAATTGCAGAGGGATCAACCGCTCATCAAATAAGAAATAGGCCATGAGTGAAGATACGGCTGGAACGAGAAAGAAAAGTGATGAAACTTTTGCAACCGAGCCGTGCTGGATAAGCCACATCAACAGAAAAGTGGCTAAGAATGACAGGACAATAACGAGCCAGGCCATAGCAAATATTGCCTCACCACTCCATTCAATAACTCGAGTTTCACTCGTTATTGACAGGATAAAAACGGGTATGAAACCGCCTAAATACTGAAGGGCTGTGCCACTGCGAATGTCTTGAGTTGCCCCTAAACGTTTTTGTAAGATAGTACCCATTGATATGCTGGAAACGGCCAATAGTGAGGCGCCTATCGTGAATGGTGTGATACCAGAGTTGGAAATATCGAGCTTTGGATACAGTACTATAGCAACACCCAGAAGCCCCAACGCAAGACCAAGCCAGTGGCCGCGTGTGATCGTTTCCTTCAACCACCAACCAGCAATAATGGCGGTAAGGAGAGGCTGAAGGCCGACAACGACGGCTGAAACACCTGCTGGCATACCCTGATTGATGGCCCAAAACACCCCGCCTAAATAGAAGCCGTGCATTAAAGCCCCGATGAGAATTGCAGATAGTGCATTGCGTGCCCCTGGCCAAGGCGCGCGGAAAACTGTTGCGATAACCGCCAACAGGGAAAATGCAATAACAAAGCGAATGGAGAGAAAAGTACCGGGTTCCGCATAGGGCATGCCCATACGTGCCCCGATGAATCCGGTGGCCCAAAGGCAGACAAATAGGGCGGGGGCAAATCTAGCGAGCATGGCAAGCGGTGTGACATTGAATGACAGAATTGTCGAGGAGGATATTGTCTTGTCGTTGTACTCGCCGTATTCCCATACCATGGATGCTATTATCAATATTGTACTGCCAATATTTTTTCTGATTGGGCTGGGCTTTTTCATTGCCCGGAGCGGTTATTTGAGCGAGGCAGCGGGGGATGGTTTAGCTGACTTTGTTATCAAGGTGGCCGTTCCGATTCTTCTGACCCGATCAATTGCAACTGCTCAATTTAACGATGTGAATCCTTGGGCATTTGTCGGTGTTTATCTCACAGGAATTGTTGCGGCTTGGATTGGTGGTACATTGGTCATCACTTATATTTTTAAGCGGGGTTATAGAGCATCCGTTATTGCAGGGGTATCCGCTGCATTTTCGAATTTGGTTCTACTTGGAATTCCATTGGTGGAGCGGGCTTACGGGGGCGCTGGGTTACAAATATTATTCTTTCTTGTTGCTCTTCATTTGCCGATCATGATGACCCTATCGACGTTTATGATGGAATATGCGGTGCGGGCAGATGGAGTTGAGGATAGCCCGCTTAATGTTACAGGAATCGCGAAAACGCTCATTCGTAATTTATCCAGCAACCCGATAATCATCGGTATATTCATCGGGATCTTATGGCGGTTTAGTGGATTTGGCGTAGGCGGGTTGGTTGGCGATGTTATGGATCTTGTCGCACGAACAACGGGTCCCTTGGCCCTGCTTTCACTAGGTATGGGGCTGATTAAATATGGAATTAAAGGCAACCTCCTACCGGCGATATGTCTTGCGGCTATAAGCTTGATGGTCATGCCAGCGGTGGTCTATTTTGTGGGAAGCTATGTACTGCCTTTGCCACCACTGTGGCTAAAAATTGCCGTTCTGCTCGCGGCTTGCCCTACGGGTATAAATGCCTATCTGTTTGCTAC
>JAZGEY010000041.1:0-3387 GCA_036478985.1 Rhizobiaceae bacterium | reverse complement strand
GCAACTTTAACGCCGCCACGTTCAAACATTTTGGTGTGCTCGTAGGCGGGTTCTTCCCATTCTTTATCAAAGATGTTGGAGCCCAAAAGCGGGAAGTCGAGGCTCTCGACAATCTCTTTGACCCGATCTTCGCCAAGGGTAAATTCCCAGTGAGCCGTCATCGCATCGGGCTTGAACATGTCCATGATCTTGACCATGTCGCCGCCGTTGGTTTTGTTACAAACGTAAGACCCCTGCCACGTATCACCACCGTCCAACATCAATGTATTGGCTTCGCGGGTGGCGCGAATGGATTTCACAACAGTCGATGCACGGTCCAAACCGCCCATCTTGCCGTAGGCTTTTGCCAAGGCAACAAAATCATCGGAGGAGAGGGCGTAGGCTTCAGGAGAACCCGCCGTCATGTTGAACATTTTCAAAAAGTCTGCGCCCGTCACGTGCGGCGGCAAGCCATTCACATCGCCAACCCCAAGGTTGATAGACGGCTCACGGAAGTAAATCGGTTTCACCTGCGCGTGGATATCGGTGATGTGAACAAGGGTCACATTGCCATAATCTTCAAAGGCCAAAAGATCAGCCTCTTTCATCTGCTGAGTAGCCGCAAAAGCATTAAAGTTACCAGCATGCGCCGCACCATAAATGGCACCAGCAGCTACAGTTGCTTGAAGAAAGTCGCGACGTGAGATCATGGGGTGTTCCTGGGGTGTAAGTGGTTGTTTGGGTCGTGAGGTAGTCGATTGATAGTTCTGTGTCGTCTTTGCCTTTGGGCAGTTTGTTTGCGTTCACGGTAGGTTTGCTGCGCAAACCACCTGCACGGGCGCGGCGAGCAGCGACCGCGAATAGTTTCGCGCGATCACGCAGCGCAGGCCGCTAGGCCGACAGCGTGAGTGCTAATCCGCAGAGAGCGAACAGCGACCGCGAACCGTTTCGCGCGATCACGCAGCGCAGGCCGAAGGCCGACAGCGTGAGTGCTAATCAAATCACCCGCATTAAAAAGGCGAGCTCCAAAGAACCCGCCTCAATAAATCTCAAAACAAGCTTCGAGCTTAGTTACGTACAGCGGGTGTTTCTACTACTAGACCTTGGCCGCGTGAAGCAACATAGACTTCGAGTGCGACAAATTCGTCCGAACCGCGTTTGTAAGGCTTGGCACGGATGTTTTTCATGCAGCCTTTGAAGCGACGGTGGATTGAACCCAAGCCACCCCATTTCAAACGATAGGTTGGAAAGCCGTTGATTTGGCCTTGGCTCAAATGGTCCGAGCGGATGTGCTTGCCGTAGTTTTCTTCGTGGCAGTTGGCACAGGACATATTCAATTGACCAACGCGGGTATAGTAAAGCTTCTTACCATTCGCCATCCATTCAGCCATCGGGCCGTCCGTTTGAACGCTCGTTGGCATGCCGCGAGATTGAAGACCAACATAGCCAGTCATCGCAAGCATGTTGCCCGCTTCCCATTTCCACTTTTTAGCACCCATGCGCTCTTCACGACATTCGTTGATTTGCGTTTCCAACGTGTGGGGCTTGCCAAGTTTGGCGCTCCACTTTGGATAGGCCGCACGAACGCCCTTCATGCTGGTTTCGGCTTCATTGTGGCACGAAGAGCAAGACTTGCCCGCAGAACCATCAACTTCTGTCCAAAGATCAGCGCCAATATCGACGGTCGGCATGGCTGGGTTTTCAAAATCGTCCATTTGCAAAGACTGAGTTTCCTTGCTGCGGAAACGCCAACCAGAATAAAGGTGATCCAAAGGACCGTCCTTCATCGCAGGCTTAGCTTCGGTGGCAATCGTTGTGCCTTCGATAACAAGCGTTTTCTTGTCTGCTTCAGCATAGGCCAAAGTTGCCGCACCAAGTGCGAAAGCACCAGCGATAAGCGTTGTTGTAAGTTTAAGAGATGTCATAAATGCTCCTCCCAAAGCAATTGCCTGATGGCAAAAGTAAAATGCCTAACGGCAAAAAGAAAAGGGCAGGGGCATTGCCCCCGCCAGAATAAAGTTAGCCAACAGTGATTTTTTTCTTGGTGCTGTATTTAGAACCATCGTCATCCATCCAGATGAACTCAAACTCACCGCTTTCCATAACCTTCACCTTGAACTGAATGTAAGGGTTGGAAGAAACAGCTGGTTCAATCACAGTTTCAAAAACGGTCTTGCCGTTAAAGGTCGCTGTGAACGAGTTGATGATCTTACGGGGAATCAACTCACCAGTTTTCTTGTTTTTACGCTGACCAGATTCCATCTTGTGGCTGATTAGTGTTTTGATGGTGATAATCTCACCTGCATCTGCCTTCTTGGGAACTTTTACCCGAGGTTTTGACTTTGCCATTTTGTAGTTACTCCTGCCAATCTAATCGGCTTTTGAATGTCTTTGCGATCGTTAAAACGAAACGCTAAATTAACCGCCGCAACCGCCGATTGTTACTTTCACTGATTTCTTCTGCATGAAGAATGAACCATTGCTCATCTTCGCAACCGCAATAACGTTTTGCGTTTTAGAAAGACGAATACGGGTCGAAGCTTCAGCAACGCCGCTCATCGGTGTGAATTTGAAAGTTGCAACGCCTGGGCTTGGATTGCCGTCAGCCAAAATCAGAACTTCAGCAACATAATCGTCCGCAGTCATCGCGCTTTCAACGCTAACTTCAACGGGAACCGTGTTGCCGTTCTCAGCAATCTCGGGTGTTGAAAGGGATACTTTACCCTCAGCAACAGCCGCGCCACCCGTAAAGGCTTTGATCGCTTCTTCAGCCGTTGGTTCAGCCGCAGCAAAAGATAGTGTTGTCTTGCCTGCAACAAGTGCAAACGCCGCAGCACCCGCACCAAATCCTAAAAATTCTCGTTTGTTCAGCTTCATAGCTAAAAGCTCCTGTTTTACCGCCCGCGAGGGCTGATATTAATGCCCGTGTCGGGCCTATTTTAAAGTCTCAAGATAGGCAATTACGTCTTCAACCTGTTGGGCTGTTAAAACGGTCTTACCTTTGAATTTCTTCGTCACACGAACACCAAGGTTCATGCTGTAAAAACCTGGCATGATCGTTTGATCGCCAAAGATCTTCTTGGAATCAACCAAAATCGCACGCATCTGGTTGGCGTTATAACGACCAGCAACTCCGTCCATAGAAGGACCAATCTCGCCGTGAAACGCTTGCTCAGATAACTCAGAGGTCGCATGGCAAGCCAAGCAATTGCCCAACTTACGGTTCGCAAACCACTTACGACCAGCAGCAGCATCGCCTGCCGCTCCGCTCAATGACGCTGTAACCTCAAGATCATCATTGATCTTAACATCACCAACAGCCGTACCCGCAGAAAATGCAGACCCAACAACAGATCCTGCAAAAGCAGCACCAATCAATAATACAGATATTCTCATAAATTCTCTCCC
>JAZGEY010000040.1:0-57401 GCA_036478985.1 Rhizobiaceae bacterium | reverse complement strand
GACTGGAATTTGCAATGGTTTTGACACCATCGCGAATTGACGAGAACATTTTAAACACACCTGAAAACCAATAAATTGATCTTCTGGTATTTGTAACATTCTCGAAAAACGTGTCCGCCGAAGTCTCTTATCGGATGCAATTATTAAAAGGAAATAATAATCCATCCAGCAGAACTCCGCCGCCCACGTTTCTCTTTCTTCATATTAAATTATCAAAGAACAGAACCGCATAGAGCGTTTCTTTCGAATTGGGTGATTAGACAATATCTAACCGCTTACCAAATCAAGGTAGGTTTTCGCACAGTGCGACGCCTTTCCGGGGTGAACAACAATGTAGGCGGTTAGGCATCAATGATGCGAACTGTCTGCGTCGTTGTTGAGCGGGTTATAGAACCCATTATCAAAACCGTCAACACACAAAATGCACTTTTTTCATCTTTTTTCGAAAATAATTCACAGCCCCCAGATATTGGGCATCTTTAGTGTAAGAGATTCAAATCAAAGCAGAAAATTAGGGCTCGTCACACTCCTGCCCCTGTTTAATGCCCCAATTAACAAGGCAATATCAATCCATTCATCTGAGAAGTAGCGCTGTGGCAGTTTTCACCTCTCACTCCAAACTATTTGCCAATGCTTCCAATATGAGTTTTATGGGGTAATGAATGCATAATAAACCAAATGCTGGGGTAAACATAGATATGAGCTCACCCTCAAATCGCAAAGGACAAGCTTCTCCTATAGAAGAGAGTCTTGGCATTATGCCTCCCCTAATCAGCGGAAACGGCCGCCGCCGACCTGATAAACGCCGCGTATCACTTCGGTGGATGGCTGGCTCCATTCTTACCGGCGTTACCTCTGTATTGCTTATGGGGGGTGCACTCCATGCCGCCCTCGATGGCCGCCAACAATTGGCTCAGCCCGCGAGCATACTTAATAAGCTTACGGAAAAAGCTGGTGAGCAAGCAGAAATGGGCAACCGCCCTGTTACTATCATCGCCCTACAGCCAGTAAACGAGCATATTTTACATGTGCCTACCGTAACCAAAGTTGGTGATAGTAATGTCATCCGCAAAAGACCCTTTGCCTACGCCTCAGCCCCCTTGGCCATTGCACCAAAAAAGGGTGTGAGTTATCCAAAATTCAACCCCCTTACTGTTTTTCGTGCTTCCGGGGCGGATAATACAATCATATCTAGTGATGTGATCTATGGCGCGGATATTGAAGGGGAAGTACGCATCCAGCAAATTCCCTTCCCCCTAACAACAGCCCAATACGACACCTCAACTAAAATTTCTGCCCATGAGGCTGAATTCATCGTTCGCCTAGCCCGGGTATCCCTTATTGACGGGCAGGTACAAACAGCCGCCCTTCCCTATCTCGATACAACCCGCTTTGCCTTGAACAAAGAGGATGTTGTACCCGTCTCAGGTTTGGACATCCGTATCATTGCTCAAAATGTATCAACAATGGAGTCAGATGCAAACGACGACGACACCCACCGTACATTTATAGAAGAAGTCTTGAGTGTCCCCGATAAACATTCCCTTTCCCAAGCCTTAGAAAATTTTGACTTCCAGCCCATTCCCCTAAAAGAAATGATCGCCGCCATGATCGGTGAGCTAGGCAAAGGCCCAATGGCAAAGGGTACAAAGCTTCGTATTGTTTGGGAACAGGTATCTGATCCCTCCACCGCCACGGGCACACGAAAAACCTGCCGCCGGATCAGTGTTTACCGCGCCGGTGACCACATCAAGAGCGTTGCGTTGAGTGATGCTGGCGTCGTAAAATGGGCCGTTGAACCTGCGCCCATTGAAGCAATCGCTGCTAACAATCCAGACACTGAAAAACCTGTCATGGCCATGGTGGGTCGTTCTAAACTACCAAATATCTATGATGGGCTTTATCGCGCCGCGCTCTCCCAAGGACTATCGACTGATCATGCCCGCCGCGTTGTCCGTACCGTAGCATTTGATGTCGATTTTCGTTCAAAAATTAAGCCTACTGATGATCTAGAAATTTTTTATTCCCTCGAAGAGGGGCTAGAAACCGCCAGCAGTAATTCTGAAATTCTTTATATTGGCCTCACACTTTCAGGCCTTAAACGCACCTATTACCGATTTAAGGCCAACGATGATGGTTCGGTTGATTATTATGATTCCAATGGCAAAAGCGCCAAAAAGTTCTTGTTGCGCAAACCCGTCCCAAATGCTCGCTTTGGTTCCGCCTTTGGTCAACGCCGACATCCTATTTCGCGGGTCGTAAAAATGCACTGGGGAGCGGATTTTTCCGCCCCACGCGGCACACCCATACTTGCGGCAGGGAACGGGATTGTTGAAAAAGCTGGGTGGAATTCAGGTTACGGGAAACAAACAATTCTTCGTCATGCCAATGGTTACAAAACGTCTTACAATCACCAGCACAAATTTGCCAAAGGCATTAAGGTTGGCGCTCGGGTAGTGCAGGGTCAAATCATTGGCCAAGTTGGCTCCACCGGATATTCAACCGGCCCTCACCTCCACTACGAGGTAATCGTCAACGGAACCAAAGTGAATCCTATGAAAATTCGCCTGCCCAAAGGGCGTGTTTTGAAGGGTTCACAGTTAAGTGCCTTCAAAAGAGAGCGTGATCGCATCAATGTCCTGCTTGAAAAAGGCCGCGGCAATGGTGAAAAAGTAGCCGCACTCAACTAGACGAGGTTCTGCTCTCTTGGGTAAACCAGCCAACAAGCGCTGCAATAAAAGCGAAAAGCGCGAGAACCAAAAACAGCGCGATGACCGCATGATTCATAGCCACCACCTGCAAGTCTATATTTGATACTTGGTAAAGTGCCCCCGTCAGTCTTTCTCCAAATCCCGCATCCACCATCATCTCGGCAATATCAGGATGCAAATCACCGCCGCGTATAATCAGCCCATATACATAGGTCACAAACGCCCCAAGCCCAGCCACGGCAAAAAGGCCAGCGCCCCGCGCGACCATATTATTGATACCAGATGCCACACCTGAAGAATGGTCATCCACAGAGTTCAAGATTGCCGTTGAAATTGGCGACGCTATCCCTCCAATGCCAAGCCCAAGCATTACCATACTGGGGAGTAGCCCGAGCCAATATTCTTGTTTTGCAACTGCATAGGCTATCGCTAAAAAAGAGAACCCAACAACCAACGAACCCGCGACCAGTAACTCCCGTCCACCAAACCTATCCATCACCCTACCAACGAGCGGAGATGCGAAGGCGATCGTTAAACTAAACGGAACAAACATGCCGCCAGCGAATGTTGGTGGTAACTTCCAAGCCACAATCACCAGCATCGGCAGGAAGAAAAAGGTCGCTCCCATGCCTGCCCAAACCAAAAACGTCAGGAGATTTCCGCCTGAGAAAGCCCGCGATCTAAACAGTGATAAATCCACCATTGGTATTCGCCCCTGCTTTTTAACCCTTATTTCCCAAGCAATTGCTCCCCCACCAACAACAAGTCCGCCGATAACCAACCAAAGCCCAAACGGCTCTTGAATAAATGTCAGGCCAACTGCAATTAAACCTAATGCAGTTGTCAGAAAAACCGCCCCCACCCAATCAAGTTCAGCCGATCTATCCTTTCTCGCGATATCCGTCGGTATTTTTCGCAACACCCACATAACAACAAGTGCAATCGGTAAATTAAGGGCAAATATCCAACGCCACACACCCTCTCCGCCATAGGTTAAAAACAAACCGCCCAAGAACGGCCCTGCCGCCGTCGTGATAGAAGAAGCAGATACCCATAGCCCCATTGCCTTGCCGCGTTCATTTCGAGGTGTATTCAATGCGATGAGTGCCATGCTTCCAGGTAGCATTATGGCCGCGCCAATACCTTGAAGCCCGCGAAAAATGATCAAGCTGTAAATCGTTGGCGCAAGGGCGCATGCCAAAGAAGCCAAACAGAACCAACCAACTCCGAAAGAAAACACCCTCTTAACTCCGAGCCTATCCCCCATCGCTCCCCCCAACAAAATGAAGGCCGTCAAAAACAACATATAGGCATTTGAAATCCACTGAGCGCCAATAAAATCTGCCCCCAAAGATGCCCTCATCTGCGGCAGAGCAACCGCAACCACCGAGAGATCAATATACCCCATTGCGCTTGCAAGTATGGCTGCAATCAAAACAAACTTGCGCTTTTCAGGAGGGCAATAATGAGCGGGGCTATCAGCCATTCGCAACCTTCATACGGCACAAACAAGAAGACGTAATAGGAACATCTGTCTGGGATTGAGCTTCAATGAGCTGATTTTCAAATTCTGGCAATTCTTCAGCTCCACCGCGCTGGCGCAAGCATTCTACCAATCCATGTAAAGCCCAGACATTCTTCGGATGTTGGGCGCACCGTTGCAACGTATCATCCAAACCCAAGTCTGCTCGATAAATTTCTTCCGCTTCTTCAAAATGCCCCTGCTCCATCAACAGTGCCGCAAGCGCGTGGCGCGGCGGGTGCATCCATGCCCAAGGTTCGGTATATTCAAGATCATCATCGCGCCGCACACTTTCGCGCAGGCGCTCATAAGCGACCTCAAAATTCCCCTTATGATATTCCAACTCCCCCTCCAACATTTTTTCCCCAATCCCCAAAGTGGTTGAGGCCAGATTGTTGAAGAACTTGCGGTTTGGAGGAATTCGTTTCAACGATGCGTAAAACAGACCTCGCTGCTCTTCCGCCTCATCAATTCTTTTCAAAGCCGCCAAGGCCACCCCTTTTGCATAGTGGTGCATCGCTGTGGAGACACAATAAAGATCAGCGCATGGAGGCATGGTCGCATCAGCTATTTCTTGCCACCGCCCAAACCGGACCATCACGTGCATTTTCATGGCGTAGTAACCTTCCATCGTCACCGCCATTTGAGGCCTACCCTTCATGCTCAACACATCAAAACTAAGTGTTTCACACATTTGATCGGCCGCTTTAATGGCTGGCTCGTACTGACCAAGGAACATGCAAGTGTACATTTGCATGTGCAGATCGTGACACCGCGCAGTGGTGTAAAAATTGAATGCCCCCGCGTAATCCACATACTTATTGTCAGCAGAGATTGCCCGTTCACTGGCAATTTTAGATTTTTTATATTCCCCCAACAGCACATATATATGAGCCGGCATGTGGTTCATATGCCCGCCATCGGGGCAAAGCTCCCGTAAATCATCAGCAGAACGCAAAGCCCGCTCCGGCTCAGTAGACATCTCCAACGCATGAATGTGCAAGTGGACAATAGCTGGGTGTGGCGGCTCATCCCGCTCATCCGCCAAGGCAATTGCCCGCTCCAAGACCTCAAGAGCCTCATGCGTATCAGCTCCATCAGTAGGTTCACCCGTTTTCACATTCCATAACTTCCACGGCGTGCGCGTCATCATCGCCTCCGCAAATAAAGCCATCACATCAAGGTCGTTCGGAAACGCTTTATCTACCTGCCGCATAGCATCAGCATAATCATCATCCCAACGGTTAAACTCACCCTGAGAAACTGTATTCGGCTGTTGAAAGCGCCTTGCGAGAGCTTCAATCATAGCAACCTCAGAGGCAGTACAATTCGTTGATAGCTTTTGCGCCTGCTTGATATGATCAAAACAAAGGGCCGTACATTCCGCAACTTCAGCTTCACCAAAGTCGCACCAAGGCTGATTGTAAAATGGCCCCGCCCCATAAGCGATGCCCCAATGGGCCATTGCGCAAGTTGGGTCAATTTCTAGCACCCGCTTAAAACACGCGACCCCTTCTTCGTGATTGAAACAAAAACACCAATTCAACCCCAAATTAAAATACCGTTGAGCTTCGCTTGAAGCCGTCGTTACTGTTCGCGTGTGCGACCCTAAATTAAATCTATCCATGATCCAGCTATGTCAGAAACATAGAAACGCGCAAGAAAAATCTACGGGGTGCAACAGTAGTGTATTTCTTCATTTGAAGTTTGGGCCGGAAAGTATTTTCCCACAATACGGTTTTTGCTCTAAAGATAGCCCAGTGATTCTGGAGAGACTAAACTATGCACCGAATTGGCATCATTCCTTTCGATATAAAAGACAACAATATCGCTCTACTTTTTGTGACATCGCAAACCCGCGGACGCTGGATATTGCCTAAGGGCTTGGCAAAGGCAGGCGAGAGCCACGCAGAAACAGGAGCCCGTGAAGGATTTGAAGAAGCTGGAATTCGTGGCACGGTATTAGAAGACTTTCCCATCACAACAGCCATTACGAAAAAATCTGACACTGGAATGGGAGCCGTTCCTGTCACTTATTATCCACTCCTCGTATCTTCCCAAGAAGAAGACTGGCCGGAAGCAGAAAAACGACAGCGGCATTGGGCCTTGCTCAAGGATGCGGAAAAAGTTGTCCACCGCGCAGATTTTCTGTCCTTGATCAAACAGTTCGAAAGCCTGGCCCCTTGGATTAAAGAAGCGGCTCTTAAAACTGCTGAATAACGGTGTAAATTAACGCGGATAACAAAGCAGACGCAGGAACAGTAATTACCCAAGCTGCAGCGATAGAGAGCACAAACTTACGTCGCACAAATCGACGTTTCTTACGTACATTCAAGCTAGCAAAAGCTTCCGCCGAAGTTGCGTTCAATTTATGCCCGGGCCGCAGTTTTTGTTTGTTCGGGTTCTCAGAATACTCCCGCAAGAACCCAACACCGAACACAGCGCCCACAGCAATGTGAGTAGAACTAACCGGTAGCCCAAGCGATGATGCAATCAACACCGTGACAGCCGCTGAAAGGGCGACACAATAGGCTCGCGGAGAATTTAGTCGGGTAATTTTTTCACCAACGACTGCAATCAGTTTCGGCCCAAACAAACCAAGCCCCAGGGCAATCCCAAAAGCACCAACCACCATCACCCACAACGGTATAGAAACCTTGCTGGCAATCTCGCCACTCTCCCCGAAGGTCGAGACAATAGCTGCTAATGGCCCAACCGCATTAGCAACATCGTTCGCCCCGTGAGCAAACGATAAGAGAGCAGCCCCAAGGATGAGCGGCAAATCGAACAATGTATAAATATCTTTTTTATGATTTTTCAGTCCGACAAGTCGTTTGGTAATATACGGCCGTGCCAGAAGATAAGCCCCAAGGAAAGATGCCGCCGAAAAGGCAACCATTTCAAGACCCGAAGGCTTCCAGATTTTCTTCAGCCCCTTCATTGCCATATAGGCGGCAAAGGCTGCACCCATAAGACCAATTAAAACCGGCATCCATCGTTTCGCAGCAGTTAGCCGATCTTCGACGTTCAATATTTTGGTTTTGATAAAGAACAAAAGTGCCGCTGCAACAGCCGCACCAAATACAGGCGAAATAATCCAGCTCGCAGCAATTTTCGCCATGGTTGCCCAGTTCACAACACCAAATCCAGCAGTAGCAATTCCCGCCCCCATTACACCACCGACTATCGAGTGGGTTGTCGAAACTGGTGCGCTTAAAATGGTTGCTAAATTTATCCAAAGGCCCGCGGCCAAAAGAGCGCTAAGCATAAGATAGCGAAAGTTTTCCACACTCACATCACCGCCCGGCGCTATAATACCTTTGGAAACGGTCTTCACCACATCGCCACCAGCAAGCAATGCCCCCGCACTTTCACAAATGACAGCAATAACCACGGCCCAAAACACCGTAAGTACTTTCCCGCCAACTGCAGGCCCCATGTTATTGGCTACATCATTTGCACCAATATTCAACGCCATGTAACCGCCTATAACGGCAGCAATTACAATGAGAAGATAGTCACCATCTCCCCCCATATAAGCACGACTAACGAACAGGGCGACCAGCCCCAAGAATAGAAGGGACAGGCCAATAGGAACAATTATTCCGCGAATGCTAAAAATTTGGGATTGCCCAAAATCAAAGCGTCGCAAATCATTGACGTATCTATTTTCAGGATTCTTGAGTGGTGGTTTCACGTGTTTTAACCAAGCATGATGGGGCAACTACCCCTTCTTGTCGCGTTACTACAATGTCAATTGCTGTTGAACAAGGCTACAAATTACTTATTCAACAAACTCAACGGTTACCCCTTTACGAACGAGTTTTGCTAACTCCCGCGCGTCCCAATTCGTCAAACGAATACAACCATGGGAGTTCGTTTTCCCTATTGTATCAGGGTTTGGTGTGCCATGAATTCCATAGGTAGGTTTAGAAAGTGCAATCCAAACACTTCCCACTGGCCCATTAGGCCCAGGTGGTATGCGCAGAATTTTATCATTCTCACCCTGTTGGAAGTTTTTCTTCGGATTGTAGGTATATTCTGGATTTATCGCGATACGCGCCACTGAATGAGTACCCGTTGGCGAAGGTGTAGCAGCAGAGCCAATTGTTGCAGGGTAAGCTGTTATCAACTTACCATTTCGACCATAACCCCTAATCTGTTTACGGCTCTTATCAGCAATAATATAATGAACCTTAGCAGTTACTTTTTGCCCCGGAGATACAACTGTTATTGTCGTACCAGCACGACCAAACCTTTTACCTTTATTCAACTTTCGCAAATATCCTTGGCTCATATGAAACCGCTCGCTGAGCATTTCATGAATAGATAAATAGGAAAGCTCTTCCAGCTCCGATTTCTCAGCGTAATCCGTTGGAACTCTTTTCAAATAGGGGCCAGCAACATCAGCCTTTGTAATCGTATAGCTGGTTAGTGTTTCACCGCCGCTTTGGGCAACCAAACCAGATAAGGTTTTTGCATTTCCTAAATTAGCGCTACTGCCTGTTGATTCCTTCCAAGAGGCCGCAGCCTTTGCAACATTTGACCCCCAACGGCCATCAATGACCCCAGGAGAAAACCCTGCGCGATCAAGAAACACTTGAAGGTTCATCATCTGCTTGCTGTTAAATTTAGGCTTTCGCATCAAGCTTAGTGTTGGCGCAGTTTGAATCGATTGCTGCAATTCAGGCAGGCGGGCAATTTCTTCTTGTTGAGTAATCTCAGGCAACGGTTCTTGTTGTATAATTTCAGCAGGTGCTTTTTGGCGAACTCTATCCCGCTTCTTTTTCTTGAAACGAGTTTTCCCATCGCGGCCTTTTTTATTGAACACATCAAAGATGCTACCCAATCTTTTGTTCAATTTTTTACGGCGGTTTTTTCTGCGGTAAGCGGCCTCCGCTTGACGTTTATCCCGGCGTGTAAATTTAGCGTTTCTATTAGCCCTACCAACAACCTCGCCAGAGCGTGGATCAACCAAATAATGCCGCCCACGGTCATCAATGAATACATCAAAATTATCTCTGTAACCGCCTTTGGATTGGTGGCTATCCGCAAATGCAGGCATTGCAATCAAACTGGCTACAATTATTAGAACGGATGCTAAGACCGACTTCATGATGACATTCCCAATATATTTCTAAGCCCAAGAGACAAACGACGATGAATCACTTCATTGTGCGCTCACCCCTTAAACCATTTATGGGTAACAAATGGTATATGAACGAGACATGAAAAAGGCACCTGCGCTAAACTTTTTGTTAGCGCAGGTGATTACACAGGATTAAGCAGCGCTTTTATCGCCACTCTTTGCCTGTTTGGGTTTAGTCTTTTCGGCTCGACACCATCATCCACAGGGCGTGGTTTCGATCCCTTTACCCTAAACTGCAACCTATCTGTCCCCGAAGTGATGGCAACAGTTACCCCATCGTCTACTTCGCCAGCCAGCAGCATTTCGGCCAATGGGTCTTGAACCGCGCTTTGAATTACTCGTTTCAAAGGCCGCGCACCATAAGCTGGATCGTATCCCTTGTTGGCTAGCCAGACTAAAGCATCATCATCCAACTCAAGAGTAATTTTTCGCTCTTCAAGTAAAGCTTCCAACCGAGTGAGTTGGATTCTAACAATCGCCGCCATATTCGATTTTTGCAAACGGTGGAACAGGATAGTTTCATCAACACGGTTCAAGAATTCAGGGCGAAATGAGGCCTTCACCACTTCCATGACCATATCACGTACCCCATCAACGTCTTCGCCGTCCTTCAGGTTCACAAGGAATTCTGACCCCAAGTTCGAAGTCATGATGATGAGCGTGTTGCGAAAATCAACTGTACGGCCTTGGCCATCGGTCAAACGACCATCATCCAACACCTGCAACAAAATATTGAACACGTCGGGATGTGCCTTTTCGATTTCATCAAATAATATGACTTGATAAGGACGACGACGAACAGCCTCAGTAAGCAAGCCACCTTCATCATAACCGACATAACCTGGAGGCGCACCGATAAGCCGGGCGACGGAGTGCTTTTCCATATACTCAGACATATCCAGCCGCACCATGGCGCTGTCATCATCGAACAAATAGTCCGCCAAAGCTTTGGTCAGCTCAGTTTTACCAACACCCGTTGGGCCCAAAAATATGAACGATCCCATCGGACGGTTTGGATCTTGCAGACCAGCACGGGAACGGCGAACAGCGCGAGACACGGCAGCAACAGCTTCAGCTTGCCCCACAACTCGCTCGGCCAATTCATCTTCCATCGCCAATAATTTTTCACGCTCGCCTTCGAGCATTTTATCGACAGGAATACCCGTCCAACGCGAAATAACATGGGCAATGGATTCAGGCGTTACCGCCTCATCAACCATGCTCGCCACATCTTCTTCGCCCTCAGCCTGTTCTATTTTCTTTTCAAGCTCTGGGATCACCCCATAAGAAAGCTCTCCAGCTTGCGCCAGATTACCATCCCGTTGTGCGATTTCTAATTCGGAACGAGCTTGATCAAGCTGTTCTTTCAAATCGCGGGTTCCAGAAAGGCGGTCTTTTTCAGACAACCATTTTGCAGAAAGCACTTGAGCTTTTTCTTCCAAATCGGAAAGGTCAGCCTCAAGCTTTTCAAGGCGCGATTTTGAAGCCTTATCGGTTTCCTTTTTCAAGGCTTCTCGCTCAATTTTCATTTGGATAATTCGACGATCTAACTCGTCGAGTTCTTCCGGCTTTGAATCCACCTGCATCCGCAAACGCGACCCCGCCTCATCCATCAAATCTATGGCCTTATCGGGCAAAAAACGATCGGTGATATAACGGTTAGAAAGCGTTGCCGCAGAAACGAGCGCACTGTCGGCTATACGAACACCGTGGTGCAATTCATACTTCTCTTTGATGCCGCGCAGAATAGAAATCGTATCCTCAACCGTTGGCTCAGCCACAAATACAGGTTGGAACCGACGGGCGAGCGCCGCATCCTTTTCAACATGCTTACGGTATTCATCAAGCGTAGTTGCGCCAACACAATGCAGTTCGCCCCGCGCCAATGCGGGTTTCAAAAGGTTCGACGCATCCATTGCCCCCTCAGATTTACCTGCACCAACAAGCGTATGCATCTCATCAATAAACAAGACGATCCCGCCGTTAGCCGCCTGCACTTCTGACAGCACAGCTTTCAACCGCTCTTCAAATTCGCCGCGATATTTTGCACCAGCAATCAACGCCCCCATATCGAGAGAAAGCAATTGTTTATCCCGCAGGCTTTCAGGCACATCACCGTTGACGATCCGTAAAGCCAAACCTTCGGCAATGGCTGTTTTACCAACACCGGGTTCACCAATGAGAACTGGGTTATTTTTTGTACGGCGCGAGAGCACCTGCACTGTGCGACGTATTTCTTCATCACGGCCAATAACCGGATCAAGCTTTCCTTCCCGCGCATCCTTTGTCAGGTCACGGGCATATTTTTTCAAAGCATCATAGCCTTCTTCAGCTGACGCTGTGTCAGCGGTGCGGCCCTTACGAATTATCTCAATCGCTTGGTTTAGGGAAGCGGGTGTCACGCCAGCCTTCTTCAGAATATCAGCAGAGCTCGCCGCCTTTTCCATCGCCAAGGCCAACAAAAAACGCTCAACCGTAACGTAAGAATCGCCAGCTTTTTTCGCCACTTTATCAGCTTGTTCTAAGACTTTGGCTAAGGGTTGAGCCATATAAACCCCGCCGTCTCCGCCGGAGACTTTTGGTAATTTACTCAAGGCAACCTCAGTCGCCAATAGCGCAGCTTTAGCATCGCCACCAGCGCGGCCAATCAAAGACGCTGCTAAGCCCTGCTCATCGTCGAGCAAAACTTTCAAAATATGTTCTGGGGTGAATTGCTGATGCCCTTCGGAGAGGGCCTTAGATTGCGCAGATTGAACAAACCCACGCATACGTTCTGTGTAATTTTCAAAATTCATTTTTACATCCTTCAGTAGGCCAGAAACCCGAAGCGAAACTGGCGATCAAAGAAAGGGCTTCCATTATGGCAAACCCGTCTTCTTATAATGTAGGATATTATTTTGAGATTTTAAGGGGAGGGAATAACTATTCCCGCCCTCTATTCACCGCCCGTCACAAACGAAGGCAAGCCAGCGGAGTCATCATCAGCTGAAACAGCCGCTTCCGTTTTTCTTGGGCGGCGTGAGCGGCGTGTTTTTGCAGGTGCATCCTCGCCGTTTGTAGCTTCATCAGCAGGTTTTTCTGCCAATGCAACTTCAGCTGGAATCTCATCCATTGTTGGTTGTGGTGCGTCGGCTTTATCTAGTTCGCTGGCGGCTTCTGTGCTGCTCTCATCATCGCGATTGCGAGGACGGCGTGGGCGACGCTCATGGCGGTTATCGCCTTTATTGTCATCACCATCAGTTTCCCCACGAGCAACGCGTTTAGCGTCTTGCTCTTCTTTCGCAGCCACTTGCGCAGCCTGCGCAACAGCAACCAAACGGTTATAGTGTTCTGCAAATTGCCAGTAGCTTTGTGCTGCGACTGTGTCACCGCTCGTAAGTGCATCATTTGCGAGCTGTGTATATTTTTCTGCAATATGGGTGGCTGTACCACGAATACGCACATCAGGCCCGTTCGATTCCATCGAACGGTTAATCTGATTACGATTGTTGTTATGATTGCGATTATTATTATTTCCGCGACCGCGCGAGCGCTGTCTGTTTTGCGGTTGACCTTGTCTCATTCGACACTTCTCTATGAACGCCTACATTCCTCTTCCTTTTACGGGAAAGTAACATGCAGGCTGAATACCCCTTAGGGCTTGTTTAGGGGCGCGAGCCCCCGGTTAACGGCGTTTCCGCCAAACTGAAATTATGTTCGCCAAATAGCTGCGGGTGCTCCCATTAGATCCGCAAATTCATACCCGAATTTTCAATTTAGTTCTCCAGTGAACTGAAGGGATACAAACTGATTTTTCGGGGACATCAAGCGCCAAGCGCTTTTCTGAACACACAGGTACGCTTTCCGCCAAAAATTGCAAGCCCTTTTTTCTTCACATCAATAAGCAAGGTAAATGTTCCCCAACTTATAGATTGAAGCCTTTCAAATTGATTTGGCATTATTATGACGCCCAATTGTGAAATCAGTGAACTATTTGATCAGTTCGCCCGCCTCCACATAGTCCAAGCCCCCATCACGTCCACCTAGATGCTGTGCTAAAAACTGCTCAACATGACGCCAAAACTTGACCCTATTTTGCCATCTGGTCAGCCCGTGCCCCTCACCGTCAATATAAACTGTCTTCACCTCTTTCCCTGCCGCCTCAAGCTTCTTTTGCAATTTTTGACTTTGCTGAACCTTAACCACCCCATCATTCGTGCCATGGATCAAGAGCAAGGGGATATTAAAACTATCAATATGATTGATCGGCGAAACTTTACGCAGGTTCTTTTGCACAGCAGGGTCATAAGGATCGCCGACGTATTGAGTCCAGGTCCGCATGTGTAGAGCCCAAAATTTCGGAGGGTTTTTGGTTTGATCTTCCATATCTGACACGGCAGCATAGGCAACCGCCGCCTTGTACAATCCGCTTCCCTTCCAAGCTCCAGTTAAAGCTGAATAGCCACCGTAGCTCGTGCCCATGATGGCGACATTAGAAGGGTCAGCGACGCCCTGTTCTACGGCCCACTTAACCGCATCATCCAAATCATCATGTATTCTTGTGCCAACTCCACCAAAGCCCAATGCTTGGAATTTACGGCCATAACCAATTGAACCACGGTAATTGACGCGCAACACCGCGTAGCCGCGATTGGAAAGAAATTGAACCTTGTGATTATACCCAAGAAAATCGCGCATGCTTGGCCCACCATGAACAAGAAGGACGAGCGGCAAGGGGGCATTTTTTGCGCCCTTTGGCTTTGTCAGAAGGGCAGGAATTTCCACCCCATCACTCGCTGTTATAGTGACCGGCTTTGTCTCAGAAAGAGATGTATCGTATTTGGCAAATACATATGTCCCTAACTTTTGGCGCGTACCTTTTTGAACATCAATTAGATAATACCTAAATGCGTCTTCATTTTCAGAAAGCGCAATAGTCATCCCGTTCCCATCATTTGTTTCAGATAAGATATTGAATGTTTTCCGCTCTGTTTTTGAGAGCAATGAGAACAGTTTTACATAATGCTCATCGAACGAAACAGCTCTAAGATACGGATCCTTCACGAATACATATTTGGGTTTATTTGTTTCCGTATCAATCAAAAACCTGTCAACATCGACCTTTTCATTCTCATAAAGTACATTCTCTTCACCCGTTCGCGGGTTAACAGAAACAGCCACTAACTTGTCACGTCCGCGATTTGATAATGCCCAAAATTTCTGATCTAGCTCAGGGCTCCCAGCAACAAAGAATTTATCGTCAGCATCGACCCTCAGCAGTTCGCGCCATTTTTTACCCTCTGGAATTTCAAGGGATGTTCCACCAGTATCCAAACGGCGATAGCGAAGCGAAATTTTTCCCTGTTGAGTGAAATTCCAGCGGAAGACACTTCCGTCATTATCAACCACCATTTTTCGATTATTACCATTTACATCGTACCGAAAAATATCTGGCGCTGCTTCGTTGTGATCGAAAGAGGAAACTATCCAAGAGGGGCTTTTTGCCGTTGGGAAACTCAATATCCGCCATCGCCTAATTCCAGCGAAGTCGATCTTTTTCCAACGAGCCGTTGGCTTCGCAGGATCAACCAGCCATACGCCTTTCCTATCGACTATATAAAAAGCCTTCGCGCTATCATTGAAGGTCAATGTGAACCTCCCAGTAGGATGCAATTCATACGTCTCACTACCGTCAACCAGCCGATATTTTACGAGCGTACTCGCCCCCCTCACCTCCCGCCACGAAAGCCATTTCCCACTATCGGAAAGTTTGTAGTCCCATTTAGAATCTGAGTTTGCAAAAAAATCTCGAACAGGAATCAATGGCGGTAACTTAGATTGGGAAAGGGCTGTGTGGGTGGCAGCTATATCGCGCGCAAACCATGCGTAGGTTGATAATAACGCGACCCCCAGCCCTAATATTATCGACAATACAATCTTCAAATACCGCATGATTCCCCCAAACTTCCCTCAAACAAGCAAACACTGGAAGTAAAGGGCCAACTAATCAACCGCGCCTAACCTTTTCTATCGCTTGAAGGTCATTGCCCTATCGTTACCCGAAAGGTCGCGACCAACTGCTATGAAGTTCCATCCCAAGCTCTCACCCAGCGATTTAACTGTTACTAATTGATCGTAGCCAATCTCGAATGCCAAGAACCCGTCCTTCTTTAGATAATCACACGCCGATTTTAATATCTCGCGATAAGCATCTAACCCATCTTTTCCACCGTCCAGTGCTACGCGCGGATCATGGTTGAGAACTTCAGGGGCGAGTTTATTGACAACCTTAGTCGCAATATAGGGTGGGTTTGAAACGATGAAATCAAACCTACCCTCAACAGGCTCCAACCAGCTTCCATGAACCAGTTCCAACTGTTTGTGCAGACCGTGATCCGTCGCATTATCCTGGGCAATTTTGAGAGTTTCAATACTCATATCAGTTGCAACCGCTCTAGCATTTGGTAGTTCAGACAATAGCGCCAAAACCACCGCACCCGACCCTGTGCCTAAATCGAGAAACCTTAGAGAGGCCGCTTTATCTGAAATCTGGTCAAGCGCCACTTCCACTAGGCACTCCGTATCATCCCGGGGTTCCAATGTGTCCGGTCCAAGCTTCAATGAAAGACCGTGAAACTCCCTCGCCCCCAGTATTCTAAAAACCGGTTCCCGCGCTTCACGGCGAGCAATATAGTTTTCAAATTGATCAATTACATCCAGGGGAACGCGATCATTTTCCCGTATCAACAAACGACTGCGGTCGAACCCACTGGCTTCTTGTAATAACAGGCGCGCATCTAGGGCGGCCCCATCGCACCCAGCCGCCTGCAAGCGTTCCACTGCCAGTTTCAGCAGTTGCGAAAATGTTGCCTTAGCCCATTCCATCTTACTATTTATACCGAGTCCTCATCACCCAACGCCGCCAATAGGTTCGCTTGGTAATCAGTAATCAACGCATCGAACAATTCATCCAAGCCCTCGCCAGCAATCAATTTATCGAGCTTATAAAGTGTCAGATTAATCCGGTGATCACTCACTCTTCCTTGCGGGAAATTGTAAGTTCTAATTCGCTCCGATCGGTCGCCAGATCCAACCTGCCCTTTGCGGCTATCGGCCCGTTCCTGGTCGATTTTTTGCCGTTCCATATCGTAAAGCCGCGTGCGCAACTCTTTCATCGCGTTGGCACGGTTTTGGTGTTGCGACTTTTCCGCAGACAGCACCACAACCCCTGTTGGAATATGGGTGATACGAACAGCAGAATCCGTGGTGTTAACATGCTGCCCGCCAGCTCCTGAAGCACGCATCGTATCAATTCGAATATCTTCATTGCGAATGACAACATCAACATCTTCTGCCTCTGGTAACACCGCTACGGTTGCAGCTGATGTGTGTACCCGTCCGCCCGATTCCGTATCAGGAACCCGTTGAACCCGATGCACCCCAGATTCAAATTTCATCCGCGCAAAAACACCCTTGCCAGAAATAAGCGCAACGATTTCTTTATACCCGCCAACTTCACCAGCGCTTTCAGACATAATGTCAACTTTCCAGCGGTGGGTTTCAGCGTGCCGTTGGTACATGCGGAATAAATCGCCAGCAAAAAGCGCGGCTTCTGAACCACCTGTGCCTGCCCGCACTTCAAGAATAACATTTTTCTCATCCGCTGAATCTTTTGGTAACAGCAAGAATTGTAATTCCTCGCCCGACTTTTCAATCTGAGACTTCAAGTCTGGCATTTCCAACTCAGCCATTTCTTTCATCTCGGCATCAACTTCAGCATCGGTCAACAATTCTACCAGCCCGTGCAATTCAGCTTTGGCGGCTTCCATTTCTTGTATTTTTTCAATCACCGGCCCAAGATCAGAAAATTCCTTCGCCAATTTGACGTAGATTTCTTGATCAGGACTAGAAGCCATTTGGGTTTCAATGTCCTTATGACGCGCGAGTATTTGGTCGATTTTTTCTTGGGAGAGCATGGCTAACGTCTTTGTTTTGAAGTGATGATAAAAGCTGGAGTTGAGAGCTTCGCTATAATTTGATCATAGGGGAATCCCCTTTTCATTCGCATAGTCTCGCAATAAATCATTCAACGGCTGTGCGCCAATCTTATCATCAATCGCTTCGTTGACCACTCGGGTAACGTCAGCCATATCGAGCATACGGATCATTTCTTTTACTGGGCCAATACTGGCTGGCGGCATAGAAACCGCGCGATAACCAATCCCCACCAAAGCCATAACAGAGAGCGGGTCGCTCGCCAATTCACCGCATAATTGTAAGGCGGTTTTGTTACGTTCCGCCCCTTTCACTATATCTCGCAACGCCCGAAAGAACGGCCGCGAAAGCGGGTTAAAACGAGTTGTCATATAGGAGTTGGTGCGATCCGTTGCTGCCATAAATTGGAACAAATCATTCGTACCAACGGATACGAAATCGACCTTTGCCATCAATTCATCCAACTGCCAAAGCAAGCTCGGTACCTCTATCATTGAACCCAGCAAAACCTTGTCGGGTAACGCATGGCCAAACCGCGCTTGCGCTTCCATTTCTCCGTCTAAGATTACCCGAACTTCATCAATCTCACTCACCACCGTCACCATTGGTAATTTGATTTTGAGCGTGCGGCCAATTCCGGCTTTCAACAACGCGCGAAGTTGCACCCGCAAGAGACCGGGTCGATCTATCGCAAGCCTGATGGCACGAAGCCCAAGGGCTGGGTTATCTTCTTTATGGCTACGCAAATAAGGCAGCACTTTATCGCCACCAATATCCAGCGTTCGAAAAGTGACAGGCTTATCTCCCGCCGCATCCAGAACAGATTTATAAAACTTCGCCTGCTCACCAAGCCGAGGGAGCCTACTTGAAATCATGAACTGCAATTCTGTGCGAAACAGGCCGATACCGATAGCGCCTGAGTGGTCTAGCTGATCCAAATCCATCGAAAGGCCCGCGTTCAACAGAAGATCAATAACGACTCCATCCGTAGTTGCACTTGGTTTATCCCGCAGGGCATCAAACCGCGCGACCCGCTTGCTGCGAAACTCAACCCGTTCAACATAGTTATCGACCACATCTTCAGCAGGTCGTAAGTGCACACTGCCTTCATCACCATCAACGATAACCGTATCATCGTTTTCGGCCCTTGCGACGAACCCATCCAGCTGGCCGACAACAGCAATACCCAAGGCGCGGGCAACAATCACAACGTGGCTGCTGGGGGTTGCTTGTTCTAAAATAAGCCCGCGAAGTTTGGTGTTATCGTAGTCGAGCAATTCCGCAGCACCCATTGTTCGCGCCACCACTACAAAATCACTACAATCCTTAGCCGGGCTTGCACTATCCCCCATCAATTGCTTCATCAAGCGACGGGCAAGATCATCAAAATCATGCATCCGTTCGCGTAAGTAGGGGTCGCTAGAGCGCATCAACCGAGAGCGGTTTTCCTGACTAACTTTTTCCGTTGCAGCCTCTGCCGTGAGGCCGTCTTTAATTGCAGCCTCAATGCGCCTCACCCAACCGCGATCATAGGCAAACATACGATAGCTTTCCAGCACATCAACATGATCACCTTCATCGGCCATTCCATCATCGCCCACATTGCGCGAAACAAGATCATCAACAGATGCACGAAGGCTTTGAATAGCAATAGCAAGACGATTTAGCTCTTCAGCTTCATCGTCCCCAAACAGGTGTTCAACCACCACCCGGGGCTCGTGTAGCACAACCTTACCAATTCCAATTCCAGCAGAAAGTCGAACACCGGTTGAGGAAACGGGTCGCGATTGATCCAGTTGCACCCCTTCATTGGCAAGTCCTTTAAGGTTGCCTGAAGCCACCAGATCAGAAAGCACCATGGCCGCCGTTTCCAGCGCCTCTACTTCTTCCTCATCAAAGGTCTTAGTGTCTTGAGTTTGCACGACCAAAACACCAAGTGGGCGACCCGCCCGCTTCATCGGCACGCCAAGGAAAGAGTGATAAAGCTCTTCCCCTGTTTCTGGCAAATAGGCAAAGGCTGGGTGCTTATCAGCACTCGCTAAATTCAACGGACGACCCATCGCCGCAATCGTACCCACAAGACCTTGGCCAACACGCAATTGCGAAGTGTGAACCGCATCAGGGTTCAAACCGTGGGTCGCAAAGAGTTCTAAAACATCATCAGCGCGGCGCACATAAACTGAACACACCTGCGCTGACATCGCCGCAGCAATTTGCTGCACGATCCGGTTGAGCCGCTCTTGGGGCCCAAGGGGTTCCGCCATTGCCTCCCGAAGATTTTTCAGAAGAACCCGTGGTCCGGTAACCAGACCTTGCATAATGGATTCCTGTCTTGTGTTTGTTATTCTTTATCGAGACCATAGACCGAATGCAAAGTGCGAACAGCCAGTTCTGCATAATCTTGGTCAATCAAAATGGAAATTTTAATTTCCGATGTCGTAATCGCGCGGATGTTAATGCCCTTTTCCGCCATTGCTCTAAATGCAGTAGAGGCAACTCCCGCATGGCTTCTCATACCCATACCAACGACGGAAACTTTCACCATTCCTGGGTCAGATTGTACGACTTCATACCCAATATCATCGCGCGAATTCTCGATCGTTTTAAGCGCCTTATCCAAATCACTCGAAGGAACGGTAAAAGTCATATCAGTGACTGATCCATCTTCGGAAACATTTTGCACAATCATATCGACATTCACTTGAGCATCCGCCAGCGGGCCAAATACAGCTGCCGCCACGCCGGGTTTATCCGAAACGCGCCGGAGGGAAATTTGTGCTTCGTCTTTCACGTAAGCAATGCCTGTAACCGTTTGCTCTTCCAAAATTTCATCCTCATCACAAATCAAAGTGCCAGGCGGGTTCGCCCCTTCGCTTGAATCAATCGTATCAGGATCATCAAAAGATGATCTCACAAAGACGGGTACACCATGCACCATCGCCAGCTCCACCGAACGTACTTGCAAAACCTTAGCCCCAAGCGATGCCATTTCCAGCATCTCTTCATAGGAGACTTTATCAAGCCGTTGTGCTTTCGGGGCCATGCGCGGGTCTGTTGTATAAACCCCATCCACGTCCGTATAAATATCACATCTGTCAGCCTTAACGCCAGCTGCCAACGCAACGGCACTTGTATCGCTACCGCCGCGCCCAAGGGTTGCAATCCGGTTATCAGGCGAGACCCCTTGAAAACCTGCAACAACTGCCACCTGACCGTTTGACATACGCTCAATCAATGCAGAGCCATCAACATCTGTAATGCGTGCCGAGCCATGGGCCATGTCTGTTTTCATGGGGATCTGCCACCCGAGCCAAGAACGGGCATCGACCCCCATGGATTGCAATGCAATCGCTAAAAGTCCTGCCGTCACCTGCTCGCCAGAGGCAACAATCGCATCATACTCACGGGCATCGAATATCGGCATATCATTGCCCGCTACCTTGGGCATATCGTTGACCCAGCCAACCAATTCATTAGTTTTTCCCGACATTGCGGACACAACAACGGCTATTTCATGCCCAGCTTCAAACTCACGCTTCACGTGGCGCGCCACATTGTGGATACGTTCTAAATCGGCCACCGAAGTGCCGCCAAATTTCATCACCAAACGGGCCATGAGAAGAGCTGCCTAACAAATAAACAAAAGCGCCCCTGAAAAGGAGCGCGGGATATGTGGTGGGTTTAGACGATGGTTCCAAATCCCGCAAGCTTCGCAGCCCATACACCCTTAAATTTCACTTGCCTTTTGTGTCTCGAGAACCAACATAGAGGGTAACAGGAAGGATTTCCCATGGCTGTCACCAGCACCCGCACGCCAATCTCTAAAAACAGCACCATCGACCAATCCGAGGTCGATCACTTTTCTTCCTTGGCGCAAGAGTGGTGGAATCCAACAGGAAAATTCAAACCACTTCACAAGTTCAACCCCGTTCGCCTCACTTACATTCGCGAAAAATTGTGTGAGCATTTTGACCTCGATCCCAAAGCCCATAACGCATTCAAGGGGCTGAAAATGCTAGATATTGGCTGTGGGGGCGGGTTGCTTAGTGAACCCATGGCAAAAATGGGAGCCACCGTAGTCGGTGCTGACGCTGGTGAAACCAACATTGAAGTCGCCAAACTCCACGCAAAACAATCTGGCGTAAAAGTCGATTACCGCGCCACCACTGCGGAAGATCTAGCCGCCGCTGGCGAAAAATTTGATGTCGTCTTGAATATGGAAGTTGTCGAACACGTCGCAGATGTGGAACTGTTCATGACCGCCTGCGCCTCGATGGTGAAGCCCGGCGGTTTAATGCTAGTCGCCACGATCAATCGCACGATGAAAGCCAAAACCCTCGCCATCTTCATGGCTGAAAATGTTCTACGCTGGCTCCCCAAGGGAACCCATCAATACGAAAAACTCGTAACCCCTTCAGAACTCACTGCGCCAACAGAGGCTGAAGGCATGACCATTCTTGAGAAAGTGGGAGTTTCTTATAACCCGATCAACGACAGCTGGAACCGCTCCAATGATTTAGACGTGAACTATATGGTTCTTGCTACCCGTCCAGCATAGTTACCTTTAGTTCGCATCATCGGGCAAGACAGGGATCGGAGCAATTTCCACCCCTTCGTCGATCAAGCTCTCAACGTCTTCTCTGCTGGCTTCACCGTAGATGCTTTTCTTTTCGCTTTCACCATAATGAATTTTACGTGCCTCTTCGGGAAACTCCTTACCAACATCTTCCGACCCGTCGATAATCTTCTCACGAAGCTTTTTCATTTCCCCCAAAACTTCCCGCCGAGTTGCGTCCATTTTGGCAACATTGATCTTGTCTTTCTGTCGGCCCGTTGAAACTCTCGGCGCCATCAACGATTTTGATATTTTAAGCGAACTACAATGGGGACAAGCTACAAGTTTGCGTTTCACCTGCGCTTCAAAATCCTCAGAAGACGAGAACCAGCCGTCAAACTCATGTTCTTTATCACAGATGAGACCAAAGCTTATCATTAGAGCCGCTCAATTTCGAAGGGGCGGTTGTTGACCAGATTTGGCACTTTACCCCGCGCAGCCTTCACTTCACTGGTATCAATTTCGGCCAGTGCAATACCCGGTTCTTCGCCTTGAATTTCTGCAATAATTTCGCCCCACGGGTTGATTATCAGCGAGTGCCCAAAAGTCTCGCGGCCATCTTCAAGATCACCCCCTTGGGCAGCGGCAATCATATAAGATCCATTTTCTATTGCACGGGAACGCAGCAATGTATGCCAGTGGGCTTGCCCCGTTTGCCGCGTAAAACAAGAAGGCCCCGTTAGAATTTCAACCCCCTCACGGGCATAAGCCAAATGTAATTCTGGGAAGCGGCAATCATAACAAATTGCCAAACCCATGCTTGCCCCTTGAACATCAATGATAACGCCGCGCTCGCCTGGTTGATAGACAGCAGACTCCCGCCAGCTCTCCCCATTATCCAAATCCACATCGAACATATGAATTTTGTCGTAGTGGGCTTTCATCGTCCCATCTGGCCCAAACACGTAAGCACGGTTCGCCGCCTTACTTTCACCAACCAAAATTGGTGTCGATCCAATATGTACAGTAACACCAAACTCCTTAGCCAAAGCAGATGCAGCAGGCGCGACTAAATCATCGGCTTCACTCTTAACGGCTTCGAAGAATTTTTTACGGTTAGCTTGGACCAGCCCCGTCATTTCAGGCGTTTGAATGTAATCCGCGCCATCTGCTGCGGCAGTCTTCACCGCGGCATTCATCATTTCGATGTTGCGGTGCGTATCCGTACCACATCGCATTTGCACAACAGCTGCCGTAAATTTTGCCATCTAGGTTACCTTACAATTTCAGTAATTTATCCAAATGCCCAGCCCGTTCCATCGCCATCAGTTCATCACATCCGCCAACATGGATATCACCAACAAAAATTTGCGGGTATGTCATTGCACCGCCAGAGCGCTGGACCATCTCTTTTTTTACATCGGGTTTGAAGGTCGCATCCAGTTCAGTGAGTTTCACACCCTTTTTTTGCAATAACCGCTTTGCCATAGTGCAAAACCCACACATTTTGCGGGTATAAATTGTAACGTCAGCCATCTTGCGGCCTTTCCTTATTAGTCAATTGACCCCGATATAGGGATTAAAGGTCATTGACTGCAACCCCATGGGCAACACGGGCAAAGGTAAGACAATCAATCTGCTTTGCACCGCCGCGCCGCAGCGCTCTAGAACAGGCCTCTAATGTCGCCCCCGTTGTATAAACATCATCAATCAAAACAACATGGCGACCCTTTATATTCACCACCTGTTCCTTCGGCACACGAAAGGCTCCTCGCACATTTTTGTCCCGTTCCTTTCTTCCAAGACCTACTTGTTGTTTGGTTGGACGAACACGGGATAAAAATTCTGGTGCATAATGTTGCCCAACCTGCTTAGCAATCACACGCCCCAACTCAGCAGATTGGTTGAACCGTCGCCCAAACAACCGCCGCCTATGCAAAGGAACAGGAACAATAATTGCCTCCTCTTCTAACAAACCATCGCTCGCCCGCACCATCCAATTTGCCATCCAGGGAGCTAGGTCCGTTCGGTCCGAAAACTTCAACCCCTGCACCAAACGCCGCGCTACATCATCATACAGGACAGCCGAACGCAGTCGGTCAAAAGGGGGCGGGTTTGCAATCGCTTGGGCGCTTAATGCACCGGTTCCAAGATCATAGGAAAATGGTGACCCCAACACCGCGCAATAGGGTTTTTCGATAAATCGCACCGAGGCCCAACAGTTGGCGCAAACCACCCCTTGCTTATCAACCCCATTATCACAGGCTAAACAGGTGGGCGGCAAAACCAAATCCCGCACAGCAAAAGCCCCAGCCTTCGCAGCAAGCTTCCATGTTAACAGCTGTCGGTAATCCCTCATAGAGAGAGTGAAACTGATTATCTGGTTTGGTGCAAGGATATTGGTTTTCACTTGTCTTTGAAACAGCCATAGATCAGTTACAATTTGTGATCACAAGCCCTCTAACAAAGCCGTGATGATCGCCTGTTCGTCAAGACAATTTCAATACAATTGGTATATAAAAGGTAATCATATGTGTATTGCCCAATCATGGTGGTTTGAGTTGTCAGCTTCATTGTTAAAAAATTTCTCGCTCAAAAAAGTCGCAAAAGCTTCAGTTTTTGGAGCCGCTTTGGTTTCTCTATCGGCTTGTAATGGAGCCTTGGATGGCCTTGAGCAAAAGGCTAATGCGCCAGTTCCAAAGCGCCTTGTTACTAAAATGAAGGCGAAGGGCATGACCCGGACGTCGCCAATTATGTTGCGCATTTTCAAGCAAGAAAACACACTTGAAGTCTGGAAACGCAAAGACACCGGCCGCTATGCTTTGCTCACCTCCCACGAAATATGCAAATGGTCTGGTAAGCTCGGCCCAAAATTCAAAGAGGGTGATCGCCAAGCGCCAGAAGGTTTTTACAACGTCAACAAACACCAGATGAACCCAAAATCAAAGTACCATCTTTCATTCAATATGGGCTTTCCAAATGCCTACGACCGCTCCCATGGCCGCACTGGTCAGCACCTGATGGTTCATGGAGCATGTTCATCGGCGGGTTGTTATTCGATGACCGACGAGCGGGTTGAGGTGATTTATGCCCTGGCGCGCGATGCCTTTAAGGGTGGTCAAAAAGCTTTTCAAATTCAAGCCTATCCATTCCGCATGACCGCGAAAAATATGGTCAAGAACCGAGGAAATAAAAATTTCAAATTCTGGAAAATGCTCAAGAAAGGCTACGATCATTTCGAGATTACCAGCGTTCCTCCGAAGGTAGATGTTTGTGGCAAGCGCTATGAATTCAACACTGAATCATCTGCGCGCTATCCTTCCTCAGGCCACTGTCCAACGCGTAAAATGCCAACCAAACTTGCCAATGCTTATGTGGTAAAACAAAACGCCTATGCGACAAGTTTTGAAAAGCTATTGGCAAAAGCTGAAAGCCGTAAAGCAATAGCTTTAACACCACTCACTTTCACAACAGCTTTGCCGGGCGTGACCATCGAAGGGCCAAAGCCTGCACCAGCAAGCACACCAAAGGTAGCCCCTATAACAACGGCAACGCCAACCACAACGGCCGCCGAACCCGTCGCCACAAAACCGTCACCAGCATCGGATAGTTTAACCACTAATCTCAAACCTGCTGGGTAGGCTGTGTGACTTCATCAAAAACTTCTTCGATTGAGCGTGCAAAAATGCTGCGCGCTTTTTCCATTGGCCCCAAAATGGTGGACCTCATTGAACAAGCTGGCATTACCACGCTACATGAAATGCAGGTATGTGACGCTGGCGAAATATTACTGCGCATTCACGTGGAAACAGGTACACGATTAAACCGCAATGGCCTCTACGCCTTGGAAAATTTAGTCGCATTAGCTAATGAAGACCAAGCAAAAAGGAACGGGGAATTACGTGAAAAAAACTAAAAAGAAAAAACTCATTCCGTTCCTAATTATCGGCGGCGGATTTCTCGTTATGTTCATTGCCTCAAAAATTACAGGTGTTCCCCTATTCCACGAATTTAGAGATCGTGCACGGCGGGTTGCAGAACAGCAATTGCCTGTCACGCCAGTAGGTGAGCGAGCACGCGCTTCATTGAACGACCGGCTCGAGAAAGCAAACCTGTCTCTTGGCTCAAATACTTTCGTGCGAATATTCAAGCGAGAAGCCGAGCTGGAGATTTGGATGAAAGGCGATATGGGCTATCGCAAATTACACACCTACCCGATTTGCCGCTTCTCTGGTTTTCTAGGACCAAAACTAAAGGAAGGCGACAAGCAATCCCCTGAGGGTTTTTACGTCATAACAAAAAAGCAACTCAATCCAGGCTCACGCCATTATCGCGCTTTTAATGTCGGCTTTCCAAATGAATACGACCGCGCCCATGGCCGCACAGGATCAGCACTGATGGTTCATGGCGGTTGCACTTCAATTGGGTGTTACGCGATGACTGATTTAGGGGTCGGTGAAATTTATCAAGTTGTTTCGAGAGCTTTATCACAGGGACAAATAAATGTGCCCGTTCACATTTTTCCCTTCCGTATGAGCCGCGCAAACTTGCAAGCCGAACCCAAAGGGAAGTGGTCAGCCTTTTGGAGCAATATCAAAACTGGCTATGACTTATTCGAAACAACAGGTGTGCCACCCAAAGTCAGCGTTTGTGGCAAGCGTTACGCTTTCGGGAAAGAAGCGCGAAGTTGCCGTGCAATCGCCGGTTGGTGACTTATATCCAGCAAGGCAAATTGCTATTTAATTAAGCAATCTTGCCGTGACAATGCTTGTACTTCAATCCAGTACCACAAGGGCAAGGCTCGTTGCGGCCAACACGGCCCCATGTACTCGTGTCCTTGGGATCGCGCCCTTCAGCGGCTGCAGCACGGGTTGGCGTATTGATCGCCTTGCCATATTGAGCTCCATCATAATCCTCAATATCCTCGAAACCATCTTGACCATCGAGATCAAAATGATGGCCTTCCATCTCAGGCAATTCTAGCTCGTCTTCAGCGGCCTGCTCAACAACCTCAACCCGCATCATTTGCGCAGTTACCGCCTGGCGCAAATTACCAAGCAAGGCATCAAACAGCTCAAAGCTCTCTGATTTATATTCAGAAAGTGGGTCACGTTGGCCATAGCCACGGAAGCCAATAACAGAACGAAGATGCTCAAGATTCTCCAAATGCTCCCGCCATAAATGGTCAAGAGATTGAAGCAAAATAGATTTCTCGACGTAACTCATGACATCGGGACCAAACCGCTCAGCCCGTTCATCAGCAGCCTTATTAGCGGCTTCCGTGATACGATCATGAACGCCCTCATCGTCTATACCCTCTTCTTGCGCCCAGTCATGAACAGGAAGGTCAAGATTCAAATATTGCTCAACCCCTTCCTTAAGCTCATCCAAAGCCCATTGGTCAGCATAGGCCTTCTCAGGCATGGTCTGCGTAACCAGATTATCAATAACGTCTTCACGCATATCGGAGACATATTCAGACAAATCTTCCGCACTCATCATCTCAATGCGTTGCTCAAAAATAACCTTACGTTGGTCATTCATCACATCATCGTATTTCAATAGGTTCTTACGAATATCAAAGTTGCGTGCTTCAACTTTTTGTTGCGCTTTCTCAAGCGCCTTATTGATCCAAGGGTGAACAATCGCTTCCCCCTCTTTCAATCCAAGTTTGGTCAACATGCCATCCATTCGGTCAGAACCAAAAATACGCATCAAATCGTCTTGCAAAGAAAGAAAGAATTTAGAGCGACCCGGATCTCCCTGACGGCCAGAACGGCCCCGTAGCTGATTATCAATACGGCGCGATTCATGGCGTTCGGTTGCCAGAACATACAAGCCCCCAGCAGCAATTGCTTGCTCCTTAAGTGTTGCAACATCTGCGGTCGCAGCCGCAGTAATTTTCTCGGCTTGCTTGGCGCTTTTACCCTCAAGCTCGCGCTCGAGACGCATATCAAGATTGCCGCCCAATTGAATATCCGTACCACGGCCAGCCATATTGGTGGCAATAGTAACAGCGCCAGGAACACCAGCTTGAGATACGATGAACGCCTCTTGCTCGTGGTGACGGGCGTTCAGTACTTCGTGTGTAACACCGCCATTCTTGATAGCTTCATCTAGCCCTTCAAGAACCTCGGTAAGATAGGCATGAAGGTGTGGCTCTTTTTTCTCTTTGGTTGAAGCAAGGCGTTCCTCAACAGATTGCCCCATTGCCTTCAAACCCTTCGCGTCGGAAAGCATAGCGGAGAGTAATTCAGATTTCTCGATAGAGGTCGTACCAACGAGAACCGGTTGCCCTACCCGTTGCGAAGAAATAATATCCAAAACCACCGCGATATATTTTTCTTCAACAGTGCGGTAAACCTCATCATCTTCATCAAGGCGCAAAACAGGTTTATTGGTTGGAACCTCGATCACGTCGAGCTTATAAATATCTGCAAATTCTGCGGCTTCCGTCATCGCCGTGCCAGTCATTCCGGCTAACTTGTCGTACATACGGAAATAGTTTTGGAAGGTAATAGAGGCCAGCGTTTGGTTCTCTGGTTGAATTTCAACGTTCTCTTTGGCTTCAAGAGCCTGATGTTGGCCATCAGAATAACGGCGACCCTGCATAGCACGCCCCGTAAATTCGTCGATGATAACAACCTCGCCATGCTGGACCATGTAGTCCTTATCGCGGGTGAAAAGCTTATGCGCCTTCAAAGCATTGTTGACGTGGTGAACAACACCAACATTCTCAACATCATAGAGATTGCCCGAAGTGAGAATTCCGTTCTCCTTCAAGAGATTCTCCAACTTCTCAGTGCCGTCCTCAGTGAAGTTCACTGAGCGCTGCTTCTCGTCGAGCTCATAGTCCTCATCGTCAACTAAAGGAATAAAACGGTCGATGGTTGTGTAGAGATCAGACTTGTCGTCAATAGGTCCGGATATAATCAGCGGCGTGCGCGCTTCATCTACCAGAATGGAATCCACCTCATCCACGATCGCATAGTGATGTCCGCGCTGAACCATCGTTTCGAGATCAAACTTCATGTTATCGCGCAGATAGTCGAAACCAAATTCATTGTTGGTTCCGTAGGTAATGTCACACCCATAGGCCTCTTGGCGCTCATCATCGTCTAAATCGTTGACAATAACCCCTGTGGTCATGCCAAGGAATCCATACAGCCTCCCCATCCATTCGCTATCGCGTTGGGCAAGATAATCGTTGGTGGTTACAACATGCACCCCTTCACCTGAAAGGGCGTTGAGATAGACTGCCAATGTCGCAACAAGGGTTTTACCCTCACCAGTGCGCATTTCAGAAATCTTACCCTCGTTTAATATCATCGCGCCCATAAGCTGCACATCGAAGGGACGCATACCCAATGCTCGAACAGACGCTTCACGGGCAACGGCAAAAGCAGGGACCAAAAGATCCTCAAGAGAAGAGCCGTCCTTTATCTTTTGGCGGAATTCGTCCGTCTTTGCTGTGAGCTCGGCATCACTAAGGGCTTGGATTTCAGGTTCCATCCCATTGATGGCATCAACCATTGGGCGATACTTCTTCACCTGCCGATCATTATCAGAACCAAAAAGCTTACGTGCGATACCGCCGAAACTGACCATGAATACTCATTCCTTAAATTATTTCATCCACGCCTATTAAATAAGCGTGACGCTAAGCTTATCCCCTCGATACTAATGGGAGATAGTCTACAATCTATAGACCTTAGCGCCTTGGACAGATAAGAGTGAGAACAAGGCTTGTCAACGTAAGCGGTAGGCAATTTTGATTGGAGTGCGAATATAATGGTGGTATAGGACGAACCATTCACCGCGCCACATTGCTTCCTCATTTTTACGAGTTAAATATCGCGAGCTAATTCTCTTTTACTTTTTTTTCTCAGGATCCCAAAATGGCCATGAAATTCAACTCCCTTTCACTTATCTCTAAACCTTTGATCTTGGTTTTAGTTGGGAGCTCGCTGGCTTTCTCAAGCGGTGTTTTTGCTCAAGAAAGCGTAACTGTTGCCAAGGTTGGCGATCGTGTCATCACCAAGGCTGACCTTGATCAGGCCATAAAAGATATGGGGCAACAGTTCCAAAACTTCCCCGAAGCCGAACGCCGCGCCCGTGCCTTGGATTCAATTATCGACATCAACGTCTTGGCAATTGAGGCCCAAAAAGCCGGATTAGACAAAGACCCAGAAATCAACCGCCGGATACAACTGCTAACCGCCCGCGCCCTACACAACGGATATTTCCAATCCAAAATCCAGCCAAGCGTCACTGACGAATCCCTTAAAGCCCGGTTTGATGCAGAAATTACGAAGACAAAGCCAGAGCAAGAGGTTAGCGCTCGTCACATTCTTGTGAAAACTGAAGAGGAAGCTAAAGCCATTATCAAAGAGCTGGATGGTGGCGCAGACTTTATCGAACTCGCAAAAACAAAATCCACAGGCCCAAGCGGTCCTAAAGGCGGTGATCTTGGATTCTTTGGCAAGGGCCGTATGGTCCCAGCCTTTGAAGCCGCAGCTTATGCGCTCGAAAAGGGCAACTACACAAAGACCGCCGTGAAAACTCAATTCGGTTTTCACATTATCAAAGTAGATGACAAGCGCGATCGCGAGCTACCGACCTTCGAAGCTTCAAAAGATCAACTCCGCCAGGTTATGCTAACAGAAGCCTATGCAAAAGCAGTCAAAGCTGGCCGCACATCTGTTGGTGTTACCGTAGTAGACGAGAGCTTGAAATTACCAGAAGTGAAATAACTGATTTAGTATCTATCGAACCGAGTTAGAGCCGCATGAAAATTTCACCCCTTGCCCCAAAGAGTGCACCCCTGCTTCCGATAATGAATGGGGTGCGCATGGAAACGTGCCAAGCAGGAATTAAATACCCTAATCGCACCGATCTGTTGTTGATGGTATTCGACAAACCTGCGGCCGTGGCGGGGGTTTTCACCCAATCCAAGTGTTCGTCATCCCCAGTTGACTGGTGTCGTAAAGGATTGAGCGCAAGCCCTGCCCCAACAGCAAAAGCGGTCGTTGTGAATGCAGGTAATGCCAATGCATTTACTGGCATTAAAGGGGAGGCCGCAACCGCAATAACTGCAAAAGCAGCGGCTCTAGCCTGTGGGTGCGAGCCTCACGACATCTACTTGGCTTCCACTGGTGTAATTGGTGAACCGCTAGAAGCCGATAAATTTGCTCACTATTTGCAAGCCATGGCAAAAGAAGCCAAACCCGACAATTGGGCCGCCGCCGCTGGCGCTATAATGACAACAGATACCTATCCAAAACTCTCCACTCAATCTGTGGAGCTAAATGGGATAACAGCGACAATCAACGGCATTGCTAAAGGGTCAGGCATGATAGCCCCAGATATGGCAACTATGCTTTCTTTCATGGTCACAGATATGCCAATCTCTCAACCTCTCTTGCAAAGCATGCTGTCAAAACTGGTTGGCCCGACCTTCAATGCGGTAACAGTTGATAGCGACACTTCGACCAGTGACACCTTGATGCTGTTTGCAACCGGTAGCGTGAAAACAGCTCCGCTAGAAAATGAAAATGATAGTCGCTTCCCTCTGTTTAATGAAGCCTTGCGATTGGTCATGCACGACCTCGCCATGCAGGTTATACGCGATGGTGAGGGAGCAAGTAAGCAAGTTGAAATTTTTGTCTCGGGGGCCGAAACCGATAGTGCTGCGAAAAAAATTGCCCTATCAGTTGCTAATTCTCCCCTCGTCAAAACCGCCGTCGCTGGCGAAGACGCCAATTGGGGGCGTGTTGTCATGGCTGTCGGTAAAGCTGGAGAAGCCGCTGACCGCGATGCCCTAGAGATTTCCTTTGGTGATATTCGTGTTGCAGTGGCCGGTGAGCGTGACCCAAACTATGATGAGACTGCCACCAGCGCCATTATGGCACGCGATGAAATATTGATCTCTATTGATGTTGGTATTGCCAATGGAAGCGCACGGGTTTGGACCTGCGATCTAACAAAAGAATATGTAGCAATAAACGGGGATTATCGAAGTTAGGTTTTTGAATGACCGACTCGAACCTTGAGAATCTATGAGAGCGTAACAGGTACTATGAATTCTAATTCCCTAGTTTTAAGTCTACCCGATGTGCGTCGTTTAGAAGCGGTGAGTTTCCGCTCGTGGCCAGCTGCAACCACAAGCTACGACGGTTCATGGGCCATTCGTTTAACAGCGGGGCACCCTTCAAAACGCATCAATTCTGTAAACCCATTAGACCGCGCAGACCATGCCGATTTAGAAGCCCGAATTGCCCGGATGGCGCGCCGCTTCCAGGGTTTTGGTCGCCCACTCGTTTTTCGCCAATCACCACTGGCTCCACCAGAACTAGACAATATCCTTGATGCCCGCGGTTGGCGGCGCTTCGATGAAACCCGAGTCATGACGATGGATTTAAAGACCGCGAATCTGTCGGGAGCAGTTGACCAACTCCCGTTGCGCGACATCGGCAGATGGATAGACCAAAGCGCTGTGATGGAAGGCTTCTCTGCCTCCATTAAGCCTGGGCTTTCTGAGATCATCAATAATGTGCAGGGTGAAGTTGGCCTGTTCCTTTCAGAAGATGGCAATGGCAACCCTCTAGCCGCCGCAATGGCAGTGCGGTTTGGTGACTTGGTGGGGCTGTTTGAAATAGTCTCAAACCCCAACCTTCGTGGCCTTGGGTTTGGTCGCCGAATCGTCCGCAATGCATTGCTTTGGGGACGCGAGCATGGGGCACGACAAGCTTGGTTGCAGGTGGTTGCTACGAATGAAGCGGCAAATTCTCTTTACGAGAGTGAAGGCTTCTCTGAAGTCTATCGTTACGCCTATCGCCAAGCACCAGACAATTTCCAAGGCTAATTATGACAAGTAGCAATAGAAAAAAACTCGTGCTTGTGGTCGCTTGCGCACTGATTGATGCGGACAACCGTATACTCCTAGCCAAACGCCCAGAGGGAAAATCAATGGCAGGGCTTTGGGAATTTCCTGGTGGAAAGATCGAAGCAGGAGAAACGCCCGAACAGGCTTTAATCCGCGAATTAGACGAGGAGTTGGGGATCGAAACAAAGACAAGCTGCCTCGCACCCCTCACATTTGCTAGCCATGAATATGACGATTTCCATCTGCTCATGCCGCTGTATATTTGCCGCCGATGGTGGGGGGTAGCTCAAGCTAAAGAAGGGCAAACACTAAAGTGGGTACGCGCCAATAAACTACGTGAGTACCCTATGCCAGAAGCCGACCTGCCGCTTATTCCAGCACTACAAGAACTCCTCTAACCAGTAACCTTCTGTTCACCCTGTTCTGTTAAGGTTTTTGTAACCAATGACACAGGCGGACGAACCCAATGCTATTTTTCAAAAGCAAACAAAAATTAAGCAAAATTGAGCAAGAATTGGACCCTTCCAATTTTTCATCAGTCCAGACCGCCATCGGCTTTAGCGTTTTGGGTTTGGTCGGCGCATTGCTGTTTTCTGTGACTATGGGAGATGACTTTGAAAAGATCGCCAGTATTTTCCCATCTGATGACAATCAAGACATGGGGATTGATAGGACAATTGTTGGTTCTATTTCCAAGTCAGGGTCAAAAAAAGGGAAGGTAAAACGCTACACAGTTCGCCAAAGCGTTTTGCAATCAAGGGGAAGCGCACTTTGCATTATTCAAGCTGACGGCAGTCAAAAAGGCGATTGTTAGTCTTTAAAGTTTTACTTCTTTTACCTTCAGCGCGTCAGCCAATCGCGTTGTCGCAGATCCAGGCTTCAGCGGTTTTTGCTGGCTTTCATGAGGTCCCCACCCCGCCATCGAGATGAAGCTAAAACTCGCTCGAATTCGCCCATCTGCATCCGAAAAACGATCCACATATATCTCTTCCATGCGCCTTAAAATAGTGCGCGTTAGTGGGGGGTAAGTATCTTCAGCAGGATGAGAAGTAACACCAAATCCACGTAAATCGCGGATAAGATCCATAGCTCGATCATAGCGCACTATGGTCAAATCTTGGTCCACAACTGGCAACGCATATTGAGTGCGCTGCAAAAGAGCACCAGCATCACGAATATCAGTAAAGGCATCAACTCTCATTGCCGCACCATCAGTACATTCGCTTTCTGCAGATAATAAAGCTGTACGCAATTCATGCAAAGTGTCAGGCCCAGGCAAAACTGCAAGGAGCAATCCGTCGGGACGAAGAGTTTGCCGCAATTGAATGAGCGTACCCGGCAAATCATTTGACCAATGAAGGCTAAGAGGGGCGATGATCAAATCAGCGCTCTCCTTCTTAAGCCCTAACAAGGTCGGGGTAGCAATGTGATCTGCAGTTCCTAAATGCTGCACCTCATCAACACGCAGGACATTTCTGATTTGCGAGCAATCGCCCATCGCATCAGCCAACAACGGCGTGCGCCCAAACAAAGCAATTCCATTCTCGAAGGTACGATTTACAGCTGACAACCGCTCCATCATGTCTTCAACCACAACAGTCATCAGAAAATCGGCATCAGGAATAAACCGCGCCTTTGCCCGTGCAATCCGTTGCTGGTGTTGAAGTTCGTTGAACAAGGGTGTCCCCCTCAGAGCATTTTATAAATTACGGCCAATCGCCAGAAATTTCTCGCGACGTTCGCGGCGGATATCATCGCCTGATTTAGTGCCAAGATCAGCCAAAGCCTGCGCAATTACCTTACTCGTGGCCTCAAAGACAGCGGCACGGCCACGATGGGCTCCACCTACGGGTTCAGCAATTATTCCATCAATAATGCCCAACCTCTCTAGGTCTTGAGCCGTAATTTTCATGCTTGTGGCCGCTTCTTCTGCCCGCGTAGAATCACGCCACAAAATGGAAGAGGCTCCCTCAGGAGAGATCACACTGTAAATTGAGTGTTCCAACATATAAACACGGTTGGCAGCCGCAATAGCAATCGCGCCGCCAGAACCACCCTCACCAATGACAATAGCAATCAACGGAACCTTCAAATTGAGACAAGCCTCGGTAGAGCGCGCAATTGCTTCTGCTTGTCCGCGCTCTTCAGCCCCGATACCAGGATAGGCCCCAGTTGTGTCAATCAAGGATAAAATTGGCAGGCCAAAGCGTTCTGCCATCTTCATAACGCGAACGGCCTTGCGATACCCCTCAGGGCGCGCCATGCCAAAGTTATGGTGTAAGCGCGATTGAGTATCATTGCCCTTTTCATGGCCTATTACCGCAACAGATTGGCCCTGAAAACGGCCAATTCCTGTTTGCAGCGCATGATCATCAGCAAACCCGCGATCGCCCGCTAAAATTTCAAAATCATCAATCAGCGCTTTGGTGTAATCTTTAAAATGAGGCCGGTCTGGATGACGGGCGACTTGCATTTTTTGCCAAGGGGTAAGCTTCTTATACAATTCGCCGAGAGCTTGATTGGACTTAGATTGTAAACGCTCAATCTCATCTTCAAGACTCACCGCATCGTCGCCATCAGCCATGATACGCAATTCACGTATTTTGCCTTCTAGCTCGGCGATCTGTTTTTCAAATTCTAAATAGGCTTGCATGGATATGCCCTGACCAAAACAATGTTCCTTAACTTAGAGGAACTGAGAAGGTATTACACCCTCACTATAGATATTCACAACAAAAAACCCGACACTCAACAAGATGTTGAAAGCCGGGTTATTTTTGAACCGCTCGAGAATTAAGCAGCCGCTTCTTTTTTGGCAGTATCTGTAGTCGCCGTAGCCTCAGTAGTTTCAGTAGCCTCAGCATTTTCCTCTTCTTTGGGGCCACGACGTGGTCCCTTTGCAAGGTTAGCTTCAATCAGTTGAACTGATTCAGTCTCTGTAACCTTTTTCACGACAGCAACTTCACGCGCCATGCGTTCAAGAGCGGCCTCATAAAGCTGACGTTCAGAATAAGATTGCTCAGGCTGATTTTCAGAACGAAATAGATCACGTACAACTTCAGCTATCAGGTTCAAATCGCCAGAATTGATTTTTGCGTCATATTCCTGCGCCCGACGGCTCCACATGGTGCGCTTAATACGAGCGCGGCCCTGCAAGGTCTTCAAACATTTAGCCACGAGCTTGTCGTCAGCCAGTTTACGCATGCCAACAGATTCGATCTTTGGGATCGGAACCCGTAGCTTCATTTTATCTTTCGCAAAATCAATCACAAACAACTCTAGAGAGAATCCAGCAACTTCCTGTTCTTCAATATCAATGATTTGACCAACCCCGTGGGCTGGATAAACAACGTATTCACCGGTCTTAAAACCCTGTCTCTGGATCGTTTTTTTGGCTGCCATGCCGTTCGCTCCTAATTATTGGCTCTCACTATAAGAAGCCTGTTTTGCCGAGCAGGCGGCTAGCGCCACCCACAAACCGTATTTGTCTAAGCTAAACTCTTTCGAGCCAAACTTTCCCGATGCGCCCATGAAGATGATGAAATCAAAGGTGCAAAGCAATCCACAAACAAGCGGAGAGGTGCGCGAAACAAGTGGCAGCATTGAGACGAGATAGAGGTTATGTCTCTACAGGCTGCTGAGTTTAACGCTTTTCAGGAGTAAAACTTAACGATTGAGCAGACCATACACTAAAAATCGGCAAATTTCAACGGTTTTACGCCCTGTTGCCAATGATTTACGTTAACCTATTGGGTGAATGGTTAATAAAACGGCCGTAAACGATCGACCGTAGGCTTAGAGGCAAGCTCTAATTGCCTTCACCGGGCTCAGCGGTGAAATATTTCTCAAACTTGTCTTTCTCACCGTCAAATTTCTCACCGTCTTCTGGCGGCTCGCCCTTAGAAATGATATTCGGCCACTTCTCGGCATACTCTGTATTGACCTTGAGCCATTTGTCTAAACCTGGCTCGGTATCCGGTTTAATCGCCTCTGCAGGGCATTCTGGTTCACAAACACCGCAGTCGATACATTCTTCGGGGTGAATGACGAGCATGTTCTCCCCCTCATAAAAACAATCTACGGGGCAGACTTCAATGCAATCCATATATTTACATTTGATACAGTTATCGACGACGAGGTAGGTCATATTTTAGGCTTTCCAGAATTATCTGCCGCTTGATTACCCCCTTGATTGGGCAAAAACAAGTGAAACTCGCGTGAACTGACAAGCTGTCGCAGAACAATGGTGTCCGTTAAAACTCTTCACCAACTTCACTACGGAAACGGCTCAATACACGACGCTCTTTTTTCGTTGGGCGACCTGCCCCTTCTTCACGAACGGCTTGCTTCAAAGGACGGGTAACAGGGACCTGTTTAACAGGCGGTGGGGTGAGGTCCTCATACAGCAATTGCGCCTCAGGGGCGGAGCCACGGCGGGTCGCCATAGTTCGGATTTTCAAAATTTTAATTTGTCGAGAAAGCGTAACAGTCAAAACATCATCGACACAAACAGTGCGGCTTGGGCTACTGAATTTATCACTATTCACCCGAACCTTACCATTTTTAATGAGTGTCGCCGCCAACGAACGGGTTTTCACCACCCGCGCATACCAAAGCCATTTATCTGCTCGAAGTTTCAGCAGTGGCTCATTGTCCGCCAAGCAATCGTCCTCTCATTATTTGCCCTTCATGCCATCTTTCAAAGCCATCAGAGCGGCGAATGGGTTATCTGGATCAATAGGCTTATCAACTGGTTTGTTGCGATGAGGCTTCCCGCCTGCCTTTTTGAAACTACCCTTGTTTCCTTGGTTGTTCTTCTGCTTACCTTTTTGCTCACCCTTATTTGAGGAAGCATCACGGCGTTTGCCGCGATTGTTTGGGCGGCCCTCACGGTTTTGACGCCAAATATCAACTCGCTTGGGCTCTTCCGTTTCTTCTAGCGGCTGTTCACTGGCCTGTTCTTTGATCTGCTCTGGGGCTTGATCAACAACCTTATCAGTAGGTTTTTCAGTGGGGTTTTCTGTTGGTGCATCAGCTTTAGCAGCTTCAACAACGGCTTCAGCGCTTGGCGTGGCTTCAGCCAAATCCCATTGCTCAAGCTTGGCGTTTACATCTGTTTCCAACATGCTTTCACCGCGATAGCCAAGACCGCGAAGAATATCGGCCATGTCTTCGTGGGTTGCGCCAAGTATGGAAAGCATCGGTGTCGTTATCATAAAGCCCGCACCATCCCATGCCCCTTCTGGGCGTTTAGCTGGAGCTTCTTTCTTGAAGCGCCAACCGGTTGCCGGGCGAATGTAATCTGCAAGCCGCTCAAGTATATCAACCCGCACTGCTTTTTTACCAAGAACCCGAAAGCCAGCCAATCGGTACATTGTTTCCTCATAGGCCTCTTCAACCGCCATCGAGGTGCGGCCAGCCGCAAGGCCTGCGATTACCTCCGCACGGCCTTCTGACTCTAGCTTATCTTCCTTAAGTGCCCACAAGAATGCGACTAAGCCAGCTGGCGCTGGCTTCAACAGGGCAGGAACAAAAATATGATAGGCTCCAAAGCGCACACCCTTACGGCGCAATATGCCCCGTTGGTCTTGGTCTAATCCGCGCACATCTTCTGCAATCTCACGCCGATCAACCGTTCCCAAATTTTCGACGATACGAAACGCCACACCACGTGCCACGCCTTCAAGCTCTTCAGAAGCACTAAGATCCAACAATGGCTTCAGCAGCGTTTCAACATGATGACCAACCCAGCGCTCTAACCGCGCCGCAACCTTATCGCGGGCGGGGCCCGTCAGTTGCTCATCAGCCAACAGCAACACCCGAGGCTTGAGCATATCATCCCCAACCACCGCACGACCAACAGGAGCGCCAATCCAGCGCAATGTGCCATCGCTCTCTAAAATAATATCCGAATTGGGGGCAGCACCGAGTCGCTCTGAACGAGCCTCGTATTCACCGGCAAGCGCTTTTTGCGCAGCAGCGGTCGCGGCCTTCGCATCTGGCCCATCAGCCGTTGGATCAGGCGTAAACCGAAATCCCGACAATTCACCCACATGATGACCTTCTACAGTCACAGCACCCGATGGTGCAATTTCAGCCTCTAGCATTGTATTTTCCCGAAGGCGCTTCATTAATACGGATGTCCTGCGGTCAACGAAGCGTTTCGTCAAGCGTTCGTGTAAAGCATCTGACAATCTATCTTCGATGGCTCGCGTCTCTCCTTGCCAATGAGGAGCATCTTTTAGCCAGTTTTCACGGTGTGAAATATAGGTCCAAGTGCGAATATGAGCAATGCGATTTGATAACGCATCAATGTCTCCCTCCGCAATATCTGTTTGTTTTACCTGATCAGAAAACCAATCCTCATTGATTTGCCCTTCGCCAACAAGATCGCGATATATAGTCGCCAACATATCGGAATGGTTTGCAGGGGCGATCTTGCGATAATCAGGAACCTGCGCCACCTGCCACAGCATTTCCACCCGATCAGCAGCGCTCGTACAATCTCGAATATCATCTTGAGCCGCCATTGCTGAAAATGCTTTTTGGTCCGTAGAAATAGGGGCTTTTACCAAGACTTCATTGCGACTTGGCATCTCTAGGCTCTCAATCAAACAGCTGATTGAATCGTAATTTAATTTACGATTTCGCCACTGCAATATCTTTTCAGGCTGAAACTCATGGGCCTCTAACCGTTGCACCAATTCATCTTCAAACGGGTCAACATTACCTGTCACCCCAAAGGTTCCATCTTGAAGATGCCGCCCCGCACGCCCTGCAATTTGAGCAAATTCAGCGGGCTTCAAGCGACGATGCGTATAACCATCAAATTTTGAATCTTGAGCAAAAGCCACATGGTCAACATCCAAGTTCAACCCCATGCCAATAGCGTCTGTTGCAACCAAAAAATCAACGTCTCCGGATTGATAAAGTTCAACCTGTGCATTGCGGGTACGGGGAGACAATGAACCCAAGACAACCGCCGCGGCCCCTCGTTGCCGGCGAATCAGTTCAGCAATGGCGTAAACTTCATCAGCCGAGAATGCTACAATCGCCGTGCGGCGCGGAAGCCGCGTTATCTTTTTCTGGCCTGCATAATGCAATTGGCTCATGCGCGGTCGAGTGACAATATTTATTCCAGGCAACAAAGCCTCCAGCGCAGGCCGCAAGGTTGCCGCCCCCAGCAACATGGTTTCGCTACGCCCTCGTAAGTTCATTAGGCGGTCGGTGAACACATGCCCCCGATCAAGACTCGTTGCTAATTGCACCTCATCAACGGCCAAAAAATGCACATCGGCTGAAATCGGCATGGCTTCAACCGTGCAGACTTGAAACCGCGCGCCCTTTGGAAGAATTTTTTCTTCCCCCGTAATCAACGCCACTTGCTCGACACCGACCCGCTCAACAACACGTTGATAGACCTCCCGCGCCAACAACCGCAACGGAAGCCCAATCATTCCCGTGGAGTGCGCCAACATACGCTCAATTGCGAGGTGGGTTTTGCCCGTGTTGGTTGGCCCCAGCACAGCGGTTACCCCACGCCCAGAGCCAGCCTGAGCGAGCAAACGGTCTTGTCTCAATTCTGGATGGGAGTTCAAATTCATGCCCTTGCTTTTCAGCAGTTCAGCTGAATGTCAAACCCCTATTGTAGCGCAAACCTTGCGGCAGAACCACTTGCCACACCCTTGGATGTACGCACGTAAAATCCAAACAAGGCATAAAGATTGCTATCCCCAACCCGCGCCACGGTGACACTCATGTCGCGGTTGGCTTTCATGAATTTGATATTCTTCTTGTGCGGCCTGATACCTGCCACCGGTTGGTATCGAACAGAACAGGTAAAGGTCATGCCCTTAAAACCCTTTGCCTTACGAACAGCCTTAGACTTGTAAGAAAAAACAAGGTTCATTCGAGCCTTTCCGTCGAACACAGGCAATGTACGGTTACAAACACTCCTACCATTTCCCACACCACTGGCTTCTACAGGAAACAACAATGCACTTACTGGGTCTAAAACGGATTTCATGTGGGAGCCATCGACAGGAACAGACCCAGCCTTATATTTAATAGCTGGCACTGCACTTGTTTTAGTGACATTTCCTCCAGCAAAAGAAAGCCTTAAACTCCCGCGCTTTTTATTAGATTTATATTTCATATTGTGGCCATGCGGTATTAAGCGCTTACCAGAAATTTTACCTGCACTAGCAAAGGTAGCTTTCGTTTTACTGACCACCGTGACCATGCCGCTGGTTTTTACCAAACCCGATATGGAATATTGTGAATCAGCGACTGATATGGTGCTGTTCATTTTTCCAACACCAATACCTAAAAATGCAACTTTAATTTTTGTCACCAATTTAACATCAGCCCCATAGGAAGGTGTCGTATAAACAAACCCGCCCAACAATCCTGCCGCAAGAATAAGAGAGTAAGATGAATTCATGTGATTGGTTCCAATCGAAATAAGTTGTTGCTCGCCGAAAGTATTGATTTTAATATAAAAGCGCCCCGTAATGCCACCTTTGTAGCAGGGTAAATCTGGCAAAAATGGGGTCTAAAATTATTTCCCATGCAAAAGAGTGGCCAATATCCCATGGCAACACAATTATTTTGCCCGAAATACTACTAATTGACCACAACCATCTTGACGAAACCTCGTTCTCGGCCTACACCACCGCGACTTTTCATGGATTAGTTGGCAATCAATATCCGCTCTTTTTGTAAGACGGGTGCGAAGGCTTTTGAACTATCCCAGACTTTTTTGTAAGGTGAGACCCATGTCCCGCAAATGTGAACTAACTGGCAAAGCCGTAATGACCGGCAACAATGTAAGCCACGCGAAAAACCGTACCCGTCGTCGCTTTTTGCCAAACCTCGTTAACGTAACCTTGATGAGCGAATCATTGAACCAACGTGTTCGCCTGCGTATCGCAGCTGCTGCCCTACGCACAGTTGAGCACCGCGGTGGCCTTGATGCCTTCTTGCTAAAGGAAAAGGTTGCTAACCTTTCTCCTAAAGCTGCTTTGCTTCGTCGTCAGGTTCAAAAGAAAATTGCTGAAGCTGCTGCTGCTTAAACTTCGCAATCACTAATTCTATAAGAGGCGGCTTCACTAAGCCGCCTTTTTTATTGCTATCTTCAGGACCCTAGCTGTGACCAACACAAAAAACTCAATCGTATATTTTATCGCAGCAATGACCGCTGTTGTGGCGCTCTCAAACTATCTTGTGCAATTTCCCCTCCAAGCAACCCTTGGTGGCGTTAATCTCGCCGAGATACTAACACTTGGTGCTTTCACCTATCCGATCGCGTTCCTCATCACCGATCTTACCAACCGCCAGTTTGGAGCATCCAAAGCCCGTCTTGTTGTTGTCGCTGGTTTTGTCCTCGCCGTGATTTTAAGCATCTGGTTGGCAACACCGCGCATCGCCATTGCATCAGGCTCAGCTTTTCTCATCGCTCAATTACTCGATGTTTCAATCTTCAACCGCCTGCGCCAATCCACTTGGTGGCGCGCTCCGTTGATCTCAAGCCTGCTTGGTTCAATTGTTGATACAGTCCTATTCTTCGGTCTTGCCTTTGCTCCAGCCTTTGGTGCTCTCGACTTTGGTGGCAAAGATGGCTCCCTTGGTTTCGCCGTCCCCTTCTTGGGCATGGGCAGCGAAGCTCCTCTTTGGATCTCTCTTGCCAGCGGCGACTTCATTGTCAAAGTCATAGTAGGCCTAGCAATGCTCATCCCCTATGGCTTCATTGCCCGCCGCCAAGAAATAGCCTAAAGTTCACTACCAACTTTGGGGGAATCATATGGAAGTTCTAGTTGTACTGGGCTTACTGTATTTACTTTTTAGCCATTCAGCATTGAAACGTCGTATTTCTGAGCTGGAAAACAAACTGACGCTTTTTGGCAATATGCCAACCAGAGGCGATGCGTCACTATCCTCCGAAGAAAACCGCCCTCAACAAACATCCGTAGCTTCAAGCCCCCCACAAACAACAGCAGAACCGAAACAGCCGCACCCAGAGGCGATCCTTGCAAGCGCCAATATCAGCGACAAGCTTAGTGAAGATGCTGTCACCCAAACGCCTGAACAACCCACCAATCAAATATTCATTTTTGCACAAAATTTTGTAGCAGATGCCTACAAGTGGATTGTAATAAATTGGTTCTTCGCCCTCGCAGCTATTTCCTTGGCATTGGCTGGGGTATTCCTTGTTCAATATGGGGTTGAGAACGGGCTTCTAAGCCCAACACTCCGCGTTATCAGCGCAATTGCTCTGGGTATCACTCTCATTGGGGTCGGTGAATATATTCGCCGCAATTTGGGTGGCGATGAGGATGGCTCTTTCGCACTACTACCATCGACATTTGCAGGCGCGGGCCTTGTTGCACTGTTTGCAGGCATTCTATCAGCTCGCGTACTGTACGGTCTCATTGGACCGATGACGGCTTTTATAGGTCTGGGACTAACTGGGGCCTTAGCTGTTGCCCTTGGCTGGTTTTACGGCCCGCTTCTGGCAATTGTTGGGATTATTGGTGCTCTCGCCGCGCCTTTTTTGGTTGGTGGCGATAGTAACTCTGCTTATTTCCTACAGCTCTACTTCGCTGGCATTGCGGCAGTGGCACTCATTATCGACAGCATAAAACGCTGGGCATGGTTGTCAGTAATAGGGCTCGTTGGAGCCTATTTTGCCGCATGGCTCATATACGTTAGCGGAAGCTCATGGTATGGTAACACCACAACATTCTTTATGTTGTTTGCATTAGCTGCAGCAGCTTTCGCATTGATTTTGCCGGAGCTTCAGCTCATGCCAAATCATGCCGGCCCAAGAATATCGCAAGTGTTTCGGTTTGGTCAAAAGGCCGAAGAGCGCTCCTTCGCAAGATTTCCGACGCTCATCGCGGGTGGAGCATTTGTCGCCTCAACAATCTTTATTTTCATCACTTCACTCGAAAATGCTTTCTTCGTGGCCCTTACAGCCCAATCACTCTTGTTAGTCGCGGCAATTTTTTGGATGCGCGGTGCGAGTGCCCTGAAGGACTTTGCATTTCTGCCACCCCTTGCTGCCCTTGGAATCATCGCAATCATAGGTGAAGGGGGACGCTCCATCGTCAGCCCATCTCTAAGTATGTTGATCTTGATGGCTGGCGGTATTCTCACCAGCTTGATCTTCGCTTGGCGCAGCTATGGTGGCGGATCACTAAAAAACATTGATGCCGTTTACGCCGCATCATTTGCCCCACTTGTAGCACTGATTGTAGCATTCTTTTGGGATCTCGATGTCCTCTTGGGCCAAACCAACACAGCGATATTGCTGGCAATTATCGCTGTTGTAATGGCTATTTTAGCTGAGCGATTTTCAATAAAAGACGGCGAAGTAAAGCTGAGAACCGCGCTGTTTGCTCTCTCAGCAATGGCGCTGATAGCATTTATTGCTTTCACCTTATTGGGGTCATTTGCCCTAACGCTTGCTCTTGGAGTTCTCGTCGCTAGCGCCGCATGGCTTGGGAATAAATTCAACCTCCCCTTGATGGACCGCTACGTACAAATTGGAATTTTGGCAATCTCCTGGCGGCTCGTTGTCTCCCCCGGTGTGATTTGGGCTTATGAGGGTATCCTATGGCAGGTAACACTCGCTTTTGCTGGAACAGTTAGCCTGCTTATCGTCGCCTATTTTGTTCGCCGCTCAAACACCCGCGCCGGTGTGAAGGTGATGCTGGAATCAGCAATCTGGTCACTATCTGGCGTGTATCTTACCATTATGTTGGCGCGCTACTTTAATGGTGGAACGGATAGGACCGGCCACATATTTATTGCCCTCGGCGGGCTAGTGTGGCTGATTTCATCGGCCAATCAGTTATATCGTATCCGCGCAGGAGTTGGCCTAAGACGGACCCGCATCGCACTGGCATCAATTTATGGAACGATAGGGACAGTGGCGACCGCTGTTTCAGTATTTTGGTTTAACCCTTTGAATGGCATGGAAAAGACACCCGAAATTACAGGCCCGTTTATTCTAGATTCAATAGCTGCAACCTATGCACTGCCCGGATTGTTGCTTGGATTTGTTGCTTGGAAATTTGAACATCTCTCGAACCGCTTACGAAAAATTCTTGCTTCTTGGGCAACCGCGATGATTGCGCTTTACGGTGGCCTTGAAATCAGAAGGTTCTGGCATGGCAATGATGTCAGCGGCCATTTCGTAATACAGGGCGAACTTTACACCTATACCGTTGTGATGATGTTGGTCTCGATCGGCCTGCTGGTTCTAGCCTTTATGCGCCAATCACCCTTGCTCCGAAAATTTGCCCTAGCGGCCGTTGCTGTAACCGTAGCCAAAGTTTACCTGGTCGATATGTCTGGGCTAGACGGATTGTTGCGTGTGGTTTCTTTCCTCGTATTGGGTTTGGTATTAGCCGCGATGGCTTGGGTAAACCGCATCTTGCAACAAAACGAAATCAAAAAAACATCCCAACAGCCGGAACCAGAAAGCCGCTCCTAATTCTCTAAGGCGAACTCCAAATACAATGTGCGTTGCAATGGCCAATGATTATCGTCTGAGATGAGGCCGATACGAGTTTTTCCGAACGGGCCTTTGAACACGCTGATCCCTTCCATATTATCAATTTTCTGATTGCTATCGGCCTCGAATATTATTTCACCTTGAAGCTTTGCGTCTGCCATAATCGTTGCGCCATCAATACGTCTAATCCGCACTTGAGCACCACGCCCCATTGTAAATTTACGCTCAAGTATAAGTAGATCGCCGCTGGGCAAAAAATCTGCGTCAGTGATGGCGAAGCCTTTATCAATATGGATACTAAAGCGTCCTTTTATCTGACCACTCAGTATAAACCCCTGATTATCAATTTCATCTTGGCCGGGTCTTTCTCGAATAACCAAAACATTTCCTACGTATTTATGGTTTTTCGGAAAAGTCGCAATCGCTTCCAATCCATTGTTGGAGCGAAAACGCGAACCAAGAGAAGGTACAGGAATCTCAATAGATTTTGATCGCAGCAAGCTTTCTCCAGTTCGATAGAGCAACACCCGCGTATCCTGTTCTGTGCTAACCAGAACAAACTCCTTTGCGATGGTTACGCCTTCAGCATCAGCAAACCACTTGTTGCCAAACGGGCGGCCCTCCCCATCAAGTAAAGGCGCTATTTGTCCTTTGCTTATGGCCGCAGGGATTCCTTGCTTGCTTCGCTGAAGTTGCCCATGAAACCAAAAACCTGAATCTGTAACTGCAATCAATGTTCCGTTTTCAAGAATTCGCAGCCCAGAAACACCGCCAAACTTCGCACGACTTGAGCGTAACACCAGGCCGCCAATAAAGTTCAGCTTTCCAAATCGAGTGCGATCAGCATCGTTCAGGTCAAAGGAAACTATTGGAGTGGCGGTGATAGGGGTATTCAATACTTCCGCATGTGCAATGAAGCCAATTAAGCTTATCAGCACCCCCAACAAAGTGCCGCGCACACCCATGGAGTTACCCAACCATGCCAGAAGCGCGTCTGCGTTTTGGGCGACGTTTTGTTGTTTGCTCTTCAAACAATTCAGCCAACTGGTCGGTCATAGCGCCCGCCAATTCTTCCGCATCAACAATCGTCACTGCTTTTTCATAGTAGCGCGTTACGTCATGGCCGATACCAATTGCCAAGAGCTCAACCGGCGAGCGGTTTTCAATTTCATCAATCACAAATCGCAAATGCCGCTCAAGATAGTTTCCAGGATTTACGGACAAGGTTGAATCATCCACCGGCGCACCGTCCGAAATCATCATCAGAATTCTACGCTGTTCTGGTCGCGCCAATAGGCGTTTATGAGCCCATTCGAGAGCCTCACCATCAATGTTTTCTTTCAACAGTCCTTCGCGCATCATCAACCCAAGATTGCGCCGTGCGCGCCGCCAAGGAGCATCTGCACTTTTGTAGATAATATGACGCAGATCATTCAACCGACCCGGATTGGCGGGCTTTCCAGCCTTTAACCAAGCTTCGCGAGCCTGACCACCCTTCCAAGCTTTGGTGGTGAAGCCCAATATCTCAACCTTAACACCGCAACGCTCTAGGGTGCGTGCCAATATGTCAGCACAAGTCGCCGCGACCGTTATGGGCCTGCCGCGCATCGAACCCGAATTATCGAGTACCAACGTCACCACCGTATCGCGGAAATCTGTATCCCGCTCCATCTTAAAAGAAAGTGGGGCGGTTTTATCAGTTACAATGCGAGTAAGCCGCGCGGGATCAAGATAACCCTCTTCTAGATCAAAGTCCCACCCACGGTTTTGCTGTGCCATCAAACGGCGCTGCAAACGGTTAGCCAAACGACCAACCACCCCTTGCAGGTGCGCCAATTGCTTATCCAAAAATGTGCGCAACCGTTCTAATTCAACATCATCACATAGTTCTTCAGCTTTAATTTCTTCATCATCAACGGTTGAATAAGCTTTATAATCTGATGTCGGAGGCATGTCAGAAAATGGCATATCAGGGCGCGGTGCTTCGCCCGGCGTTTCTGTTGCTTCATCATCATCCGACATATCTTCAGCGGTTGATTCAGAGGCTTCCATTTCACCAGCATCTTGCTCTTCGCCGTCTGCATTATCGTCATCAGGAGAGGCGTCTTCAGAGCCGGTGGATTCTTCGTTTTCCCGCTCCATCTCCTCATTTTGATCTTGGCTGTCGGTGTCGTCTTCGCTGTCGTCGGAATCATTGTCTTGGTTGTCTTGACCAAGTTCATCAGCCATTTCTAATTGCGCAATTAAATCACGAGACGCTAAGGCAAAGCTTTCTTGATCCCCAAGCTTTTCGCTCAAATTATCAAAACTATCTCCAGCCCGTTCTTCAATCCACTCGCGCCAGATATTGACGAGATTTTGCGCTGATTTCGGAGGCTTTCGTCCTGTAAGTTTTTCGCGCACCAACAAGCCAACAGCATCTTCTAGTGGTGCATCTTCCATGCTCGATACTTTAGAAAAGTCACCACGGAAATATTTTTCCTCAAGCATCTGGTGGATATTATCCCCCATGCCAGCCATGGCTTTTGTGCCAATAGCTTCCACTCGCGCCTGTTCTACAGCATTGAAAACTGCACGGGCATTTTCGCCCTCAGGCAGGTGTTGAGCATGCACCCCATTATCGTGCATGGCATGGCGCAAGGCCATTGAATCAGACAGGCCACGGGTAATAGCAATTTGTTCAGCCGTCATGGTTTTACCCGGATCAGGCAAGCGCACCCGCTGCCCTGAAATGCCTGGCTTATCCTTGCCGTAGGTAATTTCTAGCTCACCGTCTTGAGCAATCGCACGCATGCATGAAGACACCGAAGTCTTCAGCGGCTCTACATCAGCAATGCTTGCTGTATTCTGGGAGTTATCACCAATGCGGGACATTCTATTTCCCCGTTAGATTTATGTCAGTGCCACGTTAACGGCAGATTCTTTCAACTCTTCACCAAAAGCACGTTGATAGAACTCAGCCACCAAGCTGCGTTCTAATTCGTCGCATTTATTCAAGAAGGTCAAACGGAAAGCAAAGGCAATATCACCATCAAAGATGATTGCGTTTTCTGCCCAAGTGAGCACCGTACGCGGGCTCATTACCGTGGAAAGATCGCCATTGATAAATGCTGCACGGGTCATGTCTGCCACCCTCACCATTTTAGAAACCTTATCGCGGCCTTCTTTATTTTGCCAAGCGGGTGTCTTCGCTACAACAATTGCCGCCTCTTGGTCGTGGTGCAAATAGTTCAAGGTTGTCACAATAGACCAACGGTCCATCTGACCTTGGTTGATTTGCTGTGTTCCGTGGTAAAGCCCAGAAGTGTCGCCCAAACCAACTGTGTTGGTCGTAGCAAATAGGCGGAAAGCTGGGTGCGGTTCAATAACGCGATTTTGGTCAAGCAGGGTCAAACGACCGGCCACTTCCAATACCCGTTGGATAACGAACATCACATCAGGACGGCCCGCGTCATATTCGTCGAACACAAGCGCCACATTGTTTTGCAAAGCCCAAGGCAGAATACCGTCTTGATATTTAGTGATCTGCTGACCATCTTCCAAAACAATCGCGTCCTTGCCAAGAAGGTCGATACGAGAAATATGACTGTCCAAATTGATACGAACTGTTGGCCAATTAAGCCGTGCGCCCACCTGTTCAATGTGGGTTGATTTACCCGTGCCGTGGTAACCCGTCACCATAACGCGGCGGTTGTGGGCATAGCCCGCTAGAATAGCCAGCGTGGTATTCTTATCAAAAAGATAGTTCTCGTCGATCGGCGGCACATGCTCGCTCGTCTTAGAATAGGCTGGAACAACGAGATCAGAATCAATCCCGAAAACTTCGCGAACCGACACTTCAGTATCGGGCAGATTTGTATAATCGCTCATGGAGAAAAGCTCTTGTAGTATTGGGGGTAACAACCGCCCATTTTGTTATCAGGATTAGGCTAGCAGAACATGCCCCGCGCAAAAAGGTATTTTGCGACACTATTCAGTAGATATTCAGCAAAGGCCCGCCTTTTTAAGATGTTTATAGGCTTGAAGGATCTGTCGCAAGCGCTCTTCAGAAGATCGGTCGCCACCATTAGCATCTGGATGATTTTGTTTAACCAGCGTTTTATATTTCTTAGTGATATGTTCGCTAGATGCAGTTGAGGGCAACCCAAGATCGTGAAGTGCTTTTTCCTCAAGGCGCTTTAACTTACGAGGGCCCTTAGTTGTTGGAATACGCTTCCCATCTGGAGTGTAGCGAGACTGTACCTTGGCATGCCAGCCCGGCGTTGCCCGTAGCTTGTGCTCACTCACCGGCTCGTCCTGTTTGCGCGCACCTGTTTTCCAAGTGGGGCGGTGGCCAGTAATATTTTCTTTTTGGTATTTCGCTATTTCATCGTCGTTGAGACCAGAAAAATAGTTAAACTGCTTGTTATATTGGCGCACGTGATCAAGGCAGAAGTTCAAATACTGTCCTTCGCGGTTGCGTCCCATTGGCGCCTTGTGAGCACCAGGGTTTTCACACCCCTCCCACGCGCATTGGTTCGCAGATTTCGCCTCTTCTTCCTTTTTCTTTGCCCCACGGGGTTTGATCCGGATTTTTTCAAAAATGTCTGAATTGGAAGCCATAATGCCCTTAATATTGTTATTTACCTCATACCGTGACAAACCCGTTGAGAACCTTGATAAGGGCGCAACGCTAGTAGATGCTTGTGCAAAATATGGAAGACTACCTTCTAACCCAACAGATGGCAAAAAGCCACCCATTTTACAAAGAGAACGGATATTTCATGAGTGAACAGGGGCCGCTGGCCAAAAAACTTGATGAGAAAATGCGTAAAGCCTTCAATCCTCTATCCCTAGAAATCATCAACGAAAGCCATTTACACGCGGGTCATCAACCTGGATTTAATGGTGAAGGTGAAAGCCACATCCGAGTGCGCATGATTGCCGAACATTTCAACGGCATGAACCGCGTCAGCATTCATAGGGCAATCAACACAATTTGCGCTGAAGAAATCGCGGCAGGGCTTCACGCCCTATCAATAGACGTAAAAGGCACGTCCTAGCGCACAGAGAATTACCCCCCCGCCAAATTCCTAATTCTAATTTCCATAATCCGATTTTTTTCACGCCGCAGAACGACAAACCTCTTGCCGTAAAAGGTGAAAGTTTGTTTTTCATTCGGAATCATTTGCGCTTCATGGATCACAAGCCCTGCAATTGTCGTCGCCTCCTCATCGGGCAACTCCCAATCCAACGCACGGTTCAAATCGCGAATAGGCAATATGCCCTCCACAATAACTGAGCCATCCACCTGCGGTTCTAGCCCAGATAATTCTTCGTCGTGCTCATCGGCAATCTCACCTACTATTTCCTCAAGAATGTCTTCAAGCGTAACCAGCCCTTCCACTTCTCCATATTCATCTACCACCAAGGCAATATGAGCTTGGCGTTTTAAGAAGGCGTTGAGCTGGTCTTGTAGGGTCGTTGATTCGGGTACGAACCACGGCTCAACCATGGTTTTCTTTAGGTTAAATTTTTTGATATTATACTTGCCTGCCGCCAAAGCCCGCAGCATATCCTTGCCGTGTATGACGCCGATAATATTATCAGTCTCTCCTTCCCAAACGGGAAAACGGGTATGCTGACTTTCTAAAATCTGCGCAACAATGTCTTCTGGCTTCTCATCAACATCAATACTGGTCATGGCTGTGCGGTGGACCATTATGTCTGAGATTTCTAGCTCGTGCAGATCAAGAACCCCGCCCATCATATCGCGGTCATCCTTAGCCATCACCCCATCTCGGCTCAACACATCCACCGTGCCACGCAGTTCATCATGGCCAGAAAGGAAACTACCGTTTTGGCTTAAATCTACGCCAAAAAGGCGCAACACCCAACGCACTATTGCTGTGACAATATTGGTGATTGGCCCAAGGATTTTTACCAACCCATTCACGATAGGAGCCACAGCCAATGCAAACCGTTCAGCATTTGCAATAGCCCAACTCTTTGGCAAAACCTCAGCAAATATCACCACAAGAACGGTCATTCCTATTGTGGCGTAAACAACCCCAAGCTCTCCAAACAATTTAATGAACAAGCTTGTTGCCAAGGCAGAGGCCAGAATGTTCACAAGGTTATTTGAGAGCAATAGCGAGCCAATAAGCTTCTCTTGAATACCAAGTAGATACATCACCAATTTAGCCCGCTTGTTTCCAGCCTTTTCCAAAGACATAATTCGCGCCCTCGAGACTGCGGTCAGCGCAGTTTCCGATCCAGAAAAGAATGCCGACAAACAAATTAAGAAAACGATGGCAAGAAGAATGAGCCAAAGAGAAAGTGTCATGATATTATTCGCTAGTTATTGCGTTGAATGTGATTTGTAGCAGTTGAATGGACATAGCCCAAACGGTCAACCCGCGAGCTTTTGCAACAGATAGGATTGCACCTCACTGGCGGGCACATCTTTTGCAACGAATGAACGGCCGATACCTGAAGTTAAAATAAAAGTCAGCATACCCCGTTGCACTTTTTTATCTTGGGCAATTGAGTTCATCAATTGTTCAAGGTTGGGTTTATCGCCTGGAATTTGATCGAGCCGTGTTGGCAATCCCACATCTTCCAAATGAGCCACAACCCGCTCTGCAACTTCAGGGCCGCAGTGGTTCATTCGCGCCGAAAACTCGTGCGCCATAACCATACCGATAGCAACACCTTCCCCATGAACCAGCCTTTCCGCATTATATTCAACGGCGGCTTCCAACGCGTGGCCAAAGGTATGTCCAAGGTTGAGCAAAGCGCGGGAGCCGTGCTCCAATTCATCCGCTTTCACAACATCCGCTTTTGCCTGACAGCTTGTAGCAATCGCATGAATACGCGCTTCCCCACCAGCAAAAAGTGCTGCATGATTTTTCTCAAGCCAATCGAAAAAATCTGGCTGATCAATTAGTCCGTATTTAGCAATTTCTGCATAACCAGCCCGCATTTCGCGAGGTGTTAGCGTATCTAGAATAGCAGTATCCGCCACCACCAGCGAGGGCTGATTAAACAAGCCAACCAGATTTTTACCCCGGGGCGAATTTATGCCCGTTTTGCCACCCACAGAACTATCCACCTGCGCCAACAACGAGGTCGGAACTTGAACAAACTCCATCCCCCGTCGGGCAATTCCAGCAGCAAATCCAGCAAGATCGCCAACAACACCGCCGCCGAATGCCAACAGCACATCGCCCCGCTCCATACCAGCAGCTAAGATTCCATCCACCACCGTATCCAACATCGTAAAGCTTTTGGATTTCTCCCCAGCAGGTACAATCACGCTAGCGTGTCGAACACCCGCCGCTTCAAGTGAATTTCGTAAGGTCTCCCCGTGGAGAGCATCAACATTCGTATCGCTAACGATCAACGCACGGCTATCGGGGTGCAGCGTCGCAATACGCCCGCCAACACCTGAGAGTAAGCCGTCGCCAATTTCAATGTCGTAGCTACGGCTACCCAGATCGACGGTAATAATTTTTGAAGGGGCGAGGTTCGGGACAGGGCTCATTAACTCCAGCCCTTCTCCTCAGCAATTGCTGGTAGTTTCTCTGCCAATAAATCAACCACTTCAGCAACAATCACATCCCTTGAGACGGTGCGCGATTCAATATGAATATCAGACAGCGCATAAACAGGATTGCGTTCATCCAACAGCGCCTTCATCGTCGCCTCAGGATCTTCGGTTTTCAGCAAAGGTCTATCAGCACGGCGCTGCACCCGCTTCATCAAAATATCGAGATCAGCCGTGAGCCAAACGGAAACGCCAGCCTCTGACACATCTGCGCGAACATCTTCGTTCATGAACGCGCCACCACCAGTAGCTAAAATTTTCTGGCCGTCCCCTATCAGTCGTTTTATGACTTTCTTTTCTCCAGAACGAAAAGCTTCTTCCCCGAATTGCTCGAAGATATCTTGAACAGACATGCCGGCAGCTTTTTCAATCTCTTTATCTGCATCAACAAATTCGATGTCTAAATACTGAGAAAGGCGCTTGCCGATTGTGGATTTGCCAACACCCATAATACCAACAAGTACAATGCTGCGGCCACCTAAGGCGCGTCTAATGGTGCTAGAGCGGTCTGCAATAACCGCGCGATTAACGTCTTGTGTAGATGCTGTGCTCACGATGCCTGTTTTCTGTCTTCTTTGTGGGGTTGGTTACGGGGTTCACGGTCAAACACAGCATATTAGGCCCATCGTCAAGTCTGTACAAACGTTTTCGCAGTCTAACCCTATAAATCAGGTCAAAAACTTGCTATTCGGTACAAGCTTTTCCATAAAGCATCAAGAAAACGACTTCAAACGGGGAAAGAGCGGCCTATGCCAAGTCTGATAAAATTTATCGTCATCTGTGGCATCTTAGCTGCTTTGGCTTACGGCGGCATGTTTGCGTTGGCGACCATGGTCGAGCCAGAAGAGCGCGAAATTCGCATTAAAATCCCGTCTAAAAAAATAAATCCGTAAGCACTCAATTATTGTCACCCAGTAAGCCTCGCTTAAAGTATTCGTGCGACAAAGGCCTATGCGAGATTCTCTTCTCATCGAATCATTTCTCGAAATGATGAGCGCCGAACGAGGTGCAGCCGCCAATACGTTGAGCGCCTATGAGCGTGACCTTGCCGATTTTTCTGAGCACGTCCAAGGCAAACGTACATCCATTTCAAAAGCAGGATCAGAAACCATTCGTGGCTGGATAAGCGCCATGGAACGCAACGGCATTTCCGCCGCCTCCCAGGCCCGCAAGCTTTCTGCCCTGCGCCAACTTTATCGTTTTATGTATTCTGAAGGCCTGCGTGAGGACAACCCGACCGGTTCAATCGACAGCCCACGCACGGGCCGCCCCTTACCAAAAGTAATAAGTGAGGCTGATGTTGATGCGCTGTTATTATACGCCGAAGAAGAAATAGCCAAAGCCAGAACCAACAGTAAAAAACTCCGCGCCGCCCGTCTCCATGCCCTACTCGAACTTCTCTATGCTACAGGTTTGCGCGTTTCAGAGTTGGTCAGCCTCCCACTCACCGCCACCCGTCGCGACACGCGGTTTATATTGGTTACAGGCAAAGGCAATAAAGAACGGCTGGTGCCTTTGGGCAACAAAGCCAAACAAGCAGTCGCCGTTTATGATGCGCTGCGCAATTCTTTTTCAAAAGACAAATTACGCGTCGAGGAAAGTAAATGGCTCTTCCCCTCGGCAGGAGAGTTAGGCCATCTAACCCGTCAGCATTTTGCTCGCGATCTTAAAACCCTCTCGGCCCGAGCAGGTTTAAAATCGAGCAAAGTTTCTCCCCACGTCCTGCGCCATGCCTTCGCCAGCCATCTGCTTCAAAACGGGGCTGATTTACGGGCCGTTCAACAGCTGCTTGGTCACGCAGATATATCGACGACCCAAATTTACACCCATGTGTTAGAAGAACGGTTACGCGAGTTGGTAGAAACAGCGCACCCGCTGGCGCAGCAAAAATAAGAAGGCCGGAAGTTAACCGCCCACCACGAGCTTAACCTGTGATCCCGCCTTCAAGCGCGCTCCTTTGCCCAGCGCATTGAGCGCCCTAAACAATTCCACCTGACGAGAAACGCCTTTCATGCGGGTTGAAAGGCCAGCAATTGTATCGCTCGGCCTTACTGTCACAACCTGCAACTTCATAGGTTTCAAACTGGAAATTTCTCCACTCGTCATAGGACGGAAACTTGCGGCAATGGCTTTCCCCGTCGCCTGAATATCGGGGTTTGTTTTTGGCGCGGCCAAAATAAAACGGTAGTATCGGTTCTTAAATTCAACAACCGTAATGGAAAACTGCCAATCCCCCGTCTGCGCTTTTGCTGTTGCGCCTGTCATTCCATTGATCACAGTTGGCCTTACCGTCGAGGTGATCAAACCATTGACCCAGCCCGATTTTAAATAGCCAGTGGCGCTCGATATCTGCCCTTTTTTACTCACAGCATCAAACCGCAGTGCAACTTGATTTGGCCCTGAAGCCAATACAGCCGCCGCCTTATTTGAGAGCTCGAATCGTGGTGGCACTTCAAAACGAACACCAAGCTTCCCATGGGCAAAGACCTGTCCCCGAATATAGCCTTCCTTTGCGGAGCCACCGAATTGCATGCCATCTATCCCTTGCAAAAACCGCTTGCGGCTTTTTTCGCCAGTCCCAGAAGGCCCCAACAAACGGGCATGGCGGCGAGCAAGTTCTACGCGACGCGGTGTTGAAGGGTGTGAATTGGACATATCGTTTTCATTTGAATTAAGTGCAGAGCGCCAAGCCGAAAAACGATCCATTGATTCCAAAAACCGTGACGCGGCGAATGCATCAAACCCGGCCTTGCCAGACATTTTAATACCCACTGCATCAGCCTGTAATTCTTGCCGCTGAGAAAACGAAGCTAACCGCTGTTCGGTAGAAGCCCGCACCACCTGACCGACAACGGGATTACTAACCACATCGCTCACCACCCGATCAGCGATATCCACGACCTTGGTTTGGTTGCTGCGCTTCACCCCATGGTTAGAAGATACGTGCGCCATCTCATGGGCTAAAACGGCCGCAATCTCAGAAGTATCGTTCGCCAGCGCTAACAATCCACGGGTGATATAAAGATATCCTCCAGGCAATGCGAAAGCATTGACGGCCTCAGAATTTAACACCGTAATATCGTAAGCGCGGCCAGGGTCGTTTGACTCCGCAACCAACCGCCCAACAATTAGCGCCAGTAGAGTTTCAAGCTTTTGATTTTGATAGGCCCCACCATTGGCGGCAAGAATACCGGGGTGTTCCTTTGCACCAATTTTAGATTGTGGATCTTTTGCCCGCAAAGCATCAAACGTTACTTTTGGTCCATTTGTTTCTTCAATAGGCGCAACAGTTTGTTCAATGCCCTCCGCACTCGAGAGCACTTGGCACGAACTCAAGGCAATACAGCCAAAGAGTATAGGTAAGACTCTTCTACTGCTCATTTTAATCCATGATGATAATTTGTGCTTCATCAAATAACCGGATCAACGGCCCCTGTCGTTCTTCTAAAATTCCGCGCACCTGCACGGTCTTGTTTTTACTTACCTTTAAGCGATTAACATCGCCCTTATATCTGCCCTTGCCTTTCTTGGCGACAGATATGGTGAAGTCTTGCGACCACTTTTGGCCGAAATTGAGGTAAAGCCTACGAGAACGGTCGCCAACAGAAATAACCTTTCCCTCAATTATTGTAAAATGCCCAACTTTTTCTGAAAGCAACTCCAAATTATCCGCAGCTATTGGAAGTTCTTGCCCTGCCCAAACACCCGCTTTCGCACCCACAGCAACTTTCTCAGCGCCATGAAAAGCCGTAAGACATTCATCCCGTAGACCAAGCCCATAGACAAGCGCCTTGCCAGTATTCAACAGGGCCCCTTGTACCCAAACATCGTCTTGATAGGCATGAACCAATTGCCGACCATATCGGTCTGGCTTTTGTGACCCGACATAAAGTGTAATTGCGCCAGTTGGCATTCCCCCACCAACCATGTGTAAGCCCGCAAGCCCATAAGGTTGTTTCGAGCCATCAAGAAGAAACATCTCCCATCGCCCACCTTCAGTAATTACACCCGAAACGACTTTCCCATGAGCACAAGATCCCGCCTTCGCCATCGCTGGCAACGCGAACAAAAAGCAAAGGCAAAAAACAACCCCACGAAAAATCAAAAGCCCCTCAACTTCCCTCTATATTTCTCTTTTGGTGACCCCAAGTGGATTCGAACCATTAATATAATGCTTTAATATTATTGAAATAAAATATAACCATTTGGTAGCATACCCCCAAATATACCCCAAATATCAATCCCTGTCTGTCCGCCAATTATCTTTTGAACACATTGATATCAAACAGAAATACTATTCTCTTGTATTCTGCCCCTATTTTCTCTGCTAACTGATACCAAACTAAATACTGGGTCTTAGTGGCCGCTTTGGGGGGATAGCAGTCGTTGGCGATTTCAATGTTGTTCATCCGGCGTTCACCAAACCAGACATTTGTTTTGGTCCTACCTCGAAACGGAGAATTCACACTTAGAGTCCTTACGTGATATATATTGCGC
>JAZGEY010000039.1:0-5291 GCA_036478985.1 Rhizobiaceae bacterium | reverse complement strand
GTGCCTTTACGACATTCTTCGTAATCATAGACCCACCAGGTCTTGTGGCGATCTTCCTTGCTGTCACTGCGGGCATGACAAGCGTTGAGAGACGCAAAGTTGCGCTCCGCGGTTCCGTTACAGGTATCGCGATCATATTGGCCTTTATGTTTATCGGCGGGCCATTACTCGCAACATTGGGCATTTCCCTTTCTGCCTTTAGGGTGGCGGGAGGATTGCTGCTCTTCTACACCGCTTTTGAAATGGTTTTTGAAAAGCGAGAAGAGCGTAAAGGCGAGGCTGCGGAAAAAACTATTTCTGAGCATGATCTACGCTCAATAGCAGTATTCCCCCTCGCAGTTCCCTTGATTGCAGGGCCTGGGTCAATTTCGGTGGCAATCCTTTTAGGCGAAGATTTTCAATGGCCCTTCGATCGCGTCATATTGATTGCAATTCTTCTGGCTGTTGGCATCATTCTTTATCTGTTCCTGCTCGCAGCAGACAGACTAAATACTTACATCGGTGATACGGGGCGTATTATTATGACGCGGCTCATGGGTATTCTTCTTGCCGCGCTTTCCGTGCAATTTATCGCAGATGGCATTAAAACCATGATGAGTTAGAATACCGCAGGATTATCCCCGTTGCGCGGCCTCTAATGCTTCTGGTAATTTTTCTGCGAGTAAATCCAATTCGCTTTCTGTTCCTGCAGAAATACGGATACAACGGTTATGCGGCTCTACGAACGGCATCCTAATAAATATATCTCGCTCCCCCAACTCTACCACTATACGCTTTGCAAAGTCTGCATCCCTACCACAATCAATCGTTACGAAATTGGTAGCCGTTGTCAGTGGTAATAAGCCGTTGTTCTTTGCAATGTCAGCAATCCGTTCATTGGCTTCATTAACACGACGGATAATGGCCTGTAGCCAATCTTGGTCTGCAAGAGCCGCCAACGCCCCTTCTTGTGCGATGCGGTTTACGCCAAAATGATTACGGACCTTGTTGAAAGCATCAATAATATCAACATGCCCGATAGCATACCCAATTCGCGCCCCGGCCATGCCGTAAGCTTTTGAGAATGTACGGGTGCGGATAACACGCTTTTCTGAAACATCTATTGGTGGCAATGTGTCTTCAGGAGCAAATTCCCCGTAAGCTTCATCCAGACATAGAACCGTATCTTGGGGCAAATGATCTATCATATCCAAAATAAATTTGGAGGAATGATAGCTGCCCATCGGGTTATCTGGGTTGGCTAAATAAGCTAATGGAGCTTTGTGTTGTTTGATCGCCACCAGCAACGCGTCGGGGTCCTCGAAATCGCCTTTATAGGGAACGGTCGCCAAATTACCGCCAAACCCGGCAACATGAAAATTAAAAGTTGGGTATGCGCCTAATGATGTAACTACTGGTGTGTCTTGCTTGACCAACATCCGAACCAATAAGCCTAACAGTCCATCAATCCCCTCGCCCACGACAATATTCTCAGGTGCTACGCCGACATGTTCTGCCAAAGCATGCTTTAAATCATAGTTCTCTGGGTCGGCATATTTCCACACCTGCGTGGCAGCTTCAGCCATCGCAATGATGGCTTTTGGAGATGGACCAAATACGTTTTCATTTGCACCAACCCGTGCTCGAAAATTCCGTCCTCGCGCCCGTTCTTGGGTTTCAGGTCCAACGAAAGGAACGGTTGAAGGTAAACTATCTACAAGAGGCGTATAACGAGGCATTGTTTATCTCTGCTTTTATTTATTAGGGCGCACGCGGGCGGCAGTTTTGTTCGCAAAAGCTTCAAGGCGGTTTTTAGAATCTGGCTGGGTGTTCACCATGCCAGCAACCACAGCCTCCATGTAAGAAGCATCTAATGCAGACATGTTTTGAACGTGCGAAATCGTGGAACAAATAGCGAAGTTTGATAGGGCTGGATTGGTTGCCGCCAGTTGGGCAAGTTCCATAGCTTTTGCTTCCGTATCACCCTCAATTAAATACTGACAAAGCCCAACATCAACGGCTTCTTGTTGTTGATAAACCCGCCCCGTCAACATCATGTCGATCATCCGCGCTTTACCAACTAGACCAGCTACACGAATAGTCGCGCCACCACCCGTGAACAAACCGCGTTGCCCTTCTGGCAATGCAAAATAAGTACCTTCGTTCGCCACACGAATATGTGCCGCAGAAGCCAGCTCAAGCCCGCCTCCGACAACAGCGCCCTTAAGCGCTGCGATAATTGGTATCCCAGAATATTCCATCTTGTTGAAGGCTTCATGCCAACGCAAACAAACATGCATAAACTCTGCGGCAGTTCGTTCTTCCTTGTGGTGTTCAACCAAATCAAGACCAGCACAAAAATGGTCTCCGTCTGCGCACAAAACAACAGCTTTCACCCCAGTACGTGGCATCAACGAAAAAATGGAAACCAATTCTTCAATCGTATCAATATTAAGCGCATTGCGCTTCGCCGCACGATCGAGACGAACAAGCGCCACATCGCCATCATGGGTGATTGATATGTTTTTTAGATCAAGGTTCTGGAAGGGCATGGAGTATTCCAATTATTAGTGTCTGTCATGGTTTGGACTAAGCAATAAAAATATTCAATCCGCATGTTGTTTGTTCATGTTCGTGAAAGCACTGCAATCCAAGGGGAAACATCCCCCGACAATCCTAAGTCTTCACCACGTGCTATATCTACAGCTTGAAAGCCCGCCGTAGTTAAGTGATGCAACAACTCATCTTCAGAGTAATAGGTGTAATTACGTGACAATCTATCGCGGATTTCACCCGTCCCTAATTTCATTCCAATATGAAATAACCCTGTTGGTTTCAGTGCTTCGTGAAGTGAATTGAGGTGTTTGGGGAAAGCATTAGCACTTGCGTGAAGAAGGCTGAAATTGGCCCAAATACCGTCATAGATATGGCGGCCCTCAATATCGCCAAACACGCCTTGGCGCGCACCAATGTCGTAAGTTTTATTCGCGAGGTTGACCATTTCAATCGAGGCATCAACAGGGTCAACCTGCAACCCAGCCAAACGCATGGCGGCTGAATCCTTCGCCGGGCCACAACCAAGATCAAGCACGTAGCCCTCAACGGGCAGTTGCTTTATGAAGTTATCAAGAATTGGGTCATGTTTATCGGAAGCAATAAATTTTGCATAATTTTCGGCCAAGTCATCATAGGCCGAAACCGTTCTTTCATCACTCATCATTCATCCACCGAGTAGCTCATCCACCATTTAACTCTATCGCTTGATCAATATAATAAGCAATTGAATCCGCATTTATTTCACTCATGGGCAATACCCGCATAGCCTTGCCGTTTCCTTTTAAGAGCCCAAGCTTATCCTTCATCTTTGCACCTTTCAAAAAACCAAAATCAATGCCGTGGGGCATCGTTCGCATATGGCAAATATTGCCGCTGTGATGGGCGTAGGTGGTAATTCGGGGCTTCTTGATTTCATCAAGCCCGTGAAGTTCAATCAACAAAGTGCGTGCCGCTAGGAATAACTCTGCTTGTGGGGATGAGATGTCTGTTTCAAATTGCATAGGGAAATCCTTATTTCAAACTGCGACTATATGCGGCCCATGCTGACAACCGTGTCAGCATGGTTAGGGAGACGGCGAAAACCTCAAACTAAGACATGACATGCCGCCATCAAGTTTTGCGGCTTCGCTATTTCCAATCTCGCGAATGTTGTAGCCCCGTTCTTTCAAACTGTCTGTCGTCCTAGAAAAACCGGCGGGCATAATAACCAAATCATTGAAGCGAATAGAGTTGGCACAAGCTTCCTCGCCATCAGCCGTATAAATAACGTTATAGCCTTCAAAGCACCCCGTAGCGGCGAGCCTTTTGGTCGAGAGTATTGTATTCTCATCCAACAACGAACAATCAGTTTTAAAGTGCAACACATCGGCTGGGGTGTGAACTTCTCTCACCTCATAGCCCCAAGTGGATACAAGCCTACGTAATTCTGCAATGCCTTCACTATCAGTACGTGCGGAACTACCAACGAGGATCTCACGTTCGGTTACCAAAACATCACCACCTTCAATAAACCCTTTGTCCCCCTGCCCTTCGATTGAAAGAACCTTCCCATATAGTTTTTCGAGGTGCGGTTTCATGGCGGATGCTTCCCCTAAGCGACTTGGAGCACCGGGCCGCATAATCACGGCTCCCTCCCGTAAACAAAGGGCCGCATCTTCCACAAACACTGAATCAGGAAATGCATCTAATGACTGGAGCTCCGTCACGTAAGCGCCCGTAGACTTTAAGGCTTCGATATAATCTTGATGGTGTTGACGGAAAACCTTCAGATCAGGGTTTCCTACATCCACCGCCCGTAAGCCGCTTACAATTGTTTCACTCGGCATGCAGGTGATCGCATGGGTGAACCGATAGGATGTAGTTGTCATAAGTGATCCTCAACCGAATTATTACAAAGTGTCACGTTTTATAGAAATTTAACACTAAGCTAAGATTCAAGAGACACAATCTGTTTCAACTGAGAATCAATATACTCCCCAAAGGAACGCTCCCATGAGTAAGACAAACGCTAGCAGTGGCGGAAGCGTAGAAAAAGCAATTTGGTTTCTAGCTGGAAACATAATGGCTCTAATCGGGGTTGTTATGGCTTATATGTGTTACACTTGGGCTGTAGAGCCAAAGTCCATTGAATACCGTTCTATATGGGTCGCAGGTTCTGGGTCGTTGGCTTGGTTTCTACTGAGAGGCGCCTGGTTCACAATTTTCCCTCCTGAAGCAAAACCTGAACGGTTTACAACCCGTGAGGGGTGAGCGCTGCCTGAAAATACGCGTTACACCAAAAGCCTCATCCAATAGAATAGTTACAGGGACAGACGATAACTTTGACTATAAAGTGTATGTCACCTGCGTTCCTGAAAACGGGAAAGCAAACAAAGCGGTATTGGCCCTCTTAGCTAAAGAATTAGGCGTACCCAAATCTGCTCTCGCCATTATTAATGGAGAGCTATCGAGGGATAAAACAATAATTATATCAAAGCATTAACAGAGAATGCTAATGAAAGACTTTATACAAGTCTACTCTGCTCTTTTGCAGCTTCAATAAAGCTAGCAAACAATGGATGCGGTTCAAAAGGCCGACTCTTAAGTTCAGGGTGATATTGAACCCCAATGAACCATGGATGCACATCACGCGAATATTCAATAGTTTCTGGAAGCAAACCGTCTGGGCTCATACCTGAGAAGATCAAACCAGCTTTTTCTAATCGTTCCTTGTAAGCAATATTCACCTCATAGCGGTGGCGGTGTCGTTCTGAAAC
>JAZGEY010000038.1:0-13621 GCA_036478985.1 Rhizobiaceae bacterium | reverse complement strand
CACGAGGAGCGCTAGCCAGTAGCGGGCGCGCTGGGGCAACATTAGGGGGAACAGATCAACGTTCACATGACCACGCCAGCGCTGGACATAAGGTAAGCCGATAAGGGTCGCACCAACCATCATATAAACCACGGCTTCTGTTTGCCAGATTGTTGACTGGTTGAGAACAAAGCGCACGAAAATCATTTGGCAGGTAATGCCTACCGCAATCACAATCAGCCCCGCAGCAACAACTCCGCATAGGGAAGATATATTGTTTACGGTACGAATGAAGACGTTGGAATTTTGAATATCAACCGAAGGGGTATCATCCCCATTGGTCACCCCATGAGCTGCCACGATGTTCCCCTAATAGTATGTAAAAATGGTGGAACGGATGTCGCATAAATGCGACACCCGATTTTGTTTGGACTATTCTACTGAAAGTGCCATGTCGAGGAGCTTTTGCCCATTTGGTGTTTGCTCAACAAAGGTCTTATAAGACGATGTTTTTGCAATGTCGCGCCACTGTTTGAACTCGGCCGCGGTCATGTTTTTGATTTCAACACCAGCATCAGCAAACACTTTTGTAGAGGCTGCATCTTGCTTCTTCGCTTCGGCTAAATAGTAAGCTTCGGCTTTCTTTGCGCCGGCATTGAGAGCGGCTTTTTGCTTGTCGTTCAAACCATCATAAGACGCTTTGTTCATCAAGAGTGGTTGATACATAAACCAAAGAGCAACATCACCAGCTGGCGTGTAGCACTTCACCTGCTCAAATATCCGGTAGGATACGAAGGATGATGATGAGGTGTTAGCGGCTTGTAGAACGCCAGTTTGCATCGCACTGTAGATTTCAGATGAAGCCATGGACGCGATAGATGCACCAGCTGCGGCTAACATTTGCTCAAAGGATTTACCTGCGGCGCGTGTTTGCAAGCCTTTTACGTCATCGGGGCCTGTGATGCATTTCTCTTTGCCAACGAAGCCGCCAGCCAAATAGCCGTGAACCAAAACCATAACGTCATCTTCAGCCATGAGCTTTTGTAGCTCACCCATGAAAGGGGAATGGTTGAGGCGCGCAGCGTGGTCGTGGTTTTTCACCATACCGGGCATGAGTGTGAGGTTGTAGGCAGGGCGCTGACCTGCTGCATAGGCAAGCGGGAACATTGTCATATCTAATTGGCCACGCGAGAGCGGTTTGTATTGCTCGCGGGGTTTGAAGAGCGATTTGGAGGGGAAAATTTTGATGTTCAAATCGACACCAGCCGCGGCAACTTCGTCGGCAACAATTTGAGCGACCTTGTGGCGCACGTCTTTTGTTGACTATTGGTGTGAAAGCCGTAGCTCGGCTGCTTGCGCGAATGTAAATGCGGATGTCGCAAGTCCAAGACCAAGTGCTGTTTTAAGAATTAGTTTTTTCATATCGTCCTCCCAGTTGAAAAGTGGATTAAAGCTAATGGGCGGTAACTAAGAGCCGTCAAAGAACTTAAACCATTTCAACAGGCTACATCGCATGGGGCGCGAGTCAATGTGCGTGGATGGGATAACTGCTGTTATATTTTTTACGATTACGGGGTTAAGCCACGAAGTTCGGCGCGGTTTCTATTATAAAGTCGCGAAGGGCAGTGGTAGCGGCAGAGCCTGCTACCGTTGGGTTTTCTACCGCATACCAAGCGCGCACGATGGGGAAGCCTTTAATATCAAGAATGACAAGGCGACCACTTTCAGTTTCTTGATAGATTGTATGCCCCGACATGAAGGCGACGCCGAGGCCAGCCATTACCCCTTGTTTGATTGTCTCGTTGCTGTCCGCCTCTAAGCCGATGACGGGGATAGAGAATCCCTCAATGGCGAACACAGACTCCATCAAAGCGCGGCTACCGGAACCCTCTTCGCGCAGGAGAAATTCTTGGTGCTGAAGATCGAATAGGGTGAGGTTTTTACGTTTGACGAGAGGATTGTCGGCAGCGGCAATGATGACGTAGGGGTGATTGCATACTTTGACGGATGTTTCTGCAAAATCCCCGCGCGGTCGGCCCGTAATGGCGAGATCAATTGCGCCTTCTTCGAGTTGTTTCATCACGGTGGTTCTGTTGCCAATAAAGAGGGAGACATCAATCCCCGGGTGGGCTTTGCGGAAGCCTGCGATGGCGCTTGGGATAAAGTATTTTGCTGTGCTTACAATGCCAAGCCGCACAGAACCACGGCGGGCATAACGGATATCTTCAAGCTGTTCGGCAGCTGCATCTATTTGTTTTGTGAGCGTGTCTGCCAGTTCAAGCACGCGCTTTCCCGTGTCAGTAAGCCGTGTTTTCTTGTTGACGTGTTTATAGAGAGTTGCCCCAGAGAGAGCCTCTAACGCCTTTACCTGAATGGTGATTGCAGGTGGGGTTACGTTCAATAAATCAGCGGCCTTTACCACTGTTCCTTGCTCAATATAGGCTTTGAATGCCCGTAATTGCTTGATTGTTAAGGCATCGAATGACATTAAGAAAAACTTTGCACAGGCCAAAAACTATTAAATATACTAAACATTCAAGGAAATCTATGTTTTTTGTGTAATCACGCTTTTTGCGGTGGTTCTTCTGCGGGAGGCAGGCATGCATCAGGGACTTAAACAGTACCTAAAATCATGGGCGGGCGAAAATGCTAGCCGTGTTGATGTTGCTGATACAATCAATCGTATCACGGTAGGCGCAATAGAGCTTGCGGCCGAAATTGCCGCTCCCAGCGCGGATTCTCAAAGTTCAGTTATTGGTGAGAACACCGATGGGGATGCCCAAAAGGTGCTTGATGTTCGTGCGGACGAGATGTTCTTGGAGGCGATGAAGGGTGGGGCTGTTCGTCTTTATGGTTCGGAAGAGGCGGAGCTGCCAATCGAGGCCAATCCAGATGGACCACTAGCAATTGCTATTGATCCACTTGATGGATCTTCCAATATTGAAACCAACGGCACTGTGGGTACAATTTTTTCAATTTTGCCGATGAGTAAGTTCGGGCCTGATTCAACTTTCGGTCAAAACGGTGATGCGCAATTGGCGGCTGGGTTTGTAGCCTACGGGCCGCGCACCCAAATGTTTTTAACCCTCGGTCAGGGTACTCTATTGTTGCAGCTTGATGCCGAACAGAATGACTTTGTTGTCATAGACGGCGATGTGAAAATCGAACAATACACCAACGAGTTTGCGATTAATGTTTCCAATTACCGTCATTGGGATGACGGTATTCGTACTTACATTGACGATTGTTTTGATGGTGAAGAAGGTGCGCGAGGGCGTAATTTCAACATGCGCTGGTTGGCTTCTCTTGTGGCTGATGCAACTCGTATTTTTGCCCGTGGCGGCGTGTTCTTGTACCCAGGAGATATTCGCCCTGGATATAAAGAAGGACGCTTGCGTCTTGTATATGAAGCCTTTCCGCTCGCCTTTTTGGTTGAGCAAGCAGGCGGTTTAGCGAGTACTGGAACTGTTCGGATACTCGATCTTATTCCGCGCCAATTGCACGAACGTATTCCATTGATCTTTGGGTCAAAGGACGAAATTGAACACATTGAAAAAGTCATTGCTGATCCGAGTACTGGACGGGAAAAATCGCCCCTGTTTGGTAATCAAGGTCTGTTTAGGAAATAGGAAAAAGATAATGTCAAAGAAGCATCCCATCATTTCCATCACTGGTTCGTCTGGCGCGGGGACTACCTCTGTTCAGAAAACATTTCATGATATTTTCCGTCGCGAAGGCATCAAGTCTGCGGACATCGAAGGCGATGCGTTCCACCGCTATGATCGCGCTGGCATGAAAGAAGCGATGAAGGAAGCCGAGAAAAATCCGAACCATCACTTTTCTCACTTTGGCCCTGAAGCGAACATCTTGAATAAATTGGCTGACGTTTTTGAAGAGTACGGTCAAACGGGGCAAGGGCAAACGCGTCAATATATTCATAACGATGAGGAAGCCGCAGTGCATGGCTCGGCATCTGGTACATTTACGGATTGGCGGTCTTTCGATGAAGATACCGATCTGATGTTCTACGAAGGACTGCACGGTGCTGTGGTGTCAGACGATGTGAATGTTGCCCAACATGCCGATCTTAAAGTCGGCGTTGTGCCCGTTATCAACCTCGAGTGGACACAAAAAATTCATCGCGACAGCTCAGAACGAGGCTACGCAAAAGAAGTAATTATGGATACGATTTTGCGCCGTATGCACGACTACGTGCATTACATCACCCCGCAATTTACTGAGACAGACATCAACTTCCAACGGGTTCCTTTGGTGGATACATCAAACCCATTCATCGCGCGCAGCATCCCAACGGCGGATGAATCTATGGTTGTTATACGTTTTGCAAATCCGCGCGGAATTGATTTCCAATATTTGCTTTCGATGATCCACGACAGCTTTATGTCTCGCGCAAATTCAATTGTTGTGCCGGGGAATAAGATGGAATTGGCGATGCAGCTTATTTTCACACCAATGATTATGAAGCTTGTTGATCAATCACGCCGCGCTGGTTCAGCCTCAGGGAGAACGTAATGAACGCCAATCAAAACATGGCGAGCGCTATTCGTGCTCTTTCAATGGATGCGGTTCAGGCCGCAAATTCTGGTCACCCGGGAATGCCAATGGGCATGGCGGATGTGGCGACAGTATTATTTGCAGATTACATCAAGCTTGACCCTGCAAATCCACAATGGCCCGACCGTGACAGATTTGTCTTGTCTGCGGGCCACGGCTCTATGTTGATGTACTCATTGAACCACTTGAGCGGTTACAAAGATATGCCGATGGAGCAAATAAAGAATTTCCGCCAGCTTGGGGCAAAGACGGCGGGACACCCAGAGTACGGCCATGCGGATGGTATCGAGACGACTACGGGGCCCTTGGGGCAAGGGGTTTCTACCGCCGTTGGTATGGCTCTGGGTGAAAGACTAATGGCAGATCGTTTTGGGGACGGTCTGGTGAGCCACTTTACATACGTGATTATGGGTGACGGTTGTTTGCAAGAGGGCATCAGCCATGAGGCGATTGATCTTGCGGGCCACCTTGGCCTTTCTAAGCTGATTACGTTTTGGGATGACAATGAGATTTCAATTGATGGGGCGACAAGCATTTCAACATCAATGAACCAGCAGGCGCGGTTTGAAGCCGCGGGTTGGCATGTTCAATCCATTGATGGTCACGATATGGCTTCGATTGCAGGTGCAATCGAAGCGGCGCAGAAGTCTGATAAACCTTCGATGATCGCCTGTAAGACTAAAATTGGTAAGGGGTCTCCGAACCTCGAAGGGTCTGCAAAAACACACGGCGCGCCTTTGGGTGATGAAGAGATTGCCAATACCCGTAAGAATATCGGGTGGGATCATCCTGCCTTCGTTGTTCCTCAAGATGTCTACGACGATTGGGCAGTTGTTGGAAAACGTGGAGCTTCTGCCCGTGGCGAGTGGGAAACCCGTTTAGGTTCTTCTGCTGCAAAAGGCGATTTCAATGCAGCGATGAGTGGTGATGTTGATGCATCCGTTGCCATTCGTTCTTTCTGTAACGAACACATTGAAGCTGGAACCAAGGTTGCGACCCGTAAGGCTTCTGAGATGATATTGGAAGTTATCAACGGCGAAACAGAGTTGACCGTTGGTGGATCAGCAGATTTGACAGGTTCAAATCTCACCCTGACTTCAGGCTTGAAGAAGGTTGCCCCAGGCCGCTTGAGCGGTCGATATATCCATTACGGTATTCGTGAGCACGGCATGGCCGCAGCGATGAACGGCTTGGCCTTGCACGGCGGTATCATACCTTACGGCGGAACATTCCTAGTGTTTGCCGATTATGCGCGGGGCGCGATGCGTCTTTCAGCTTTGATGGAACAACGGGTGATCTATGTTTTAACCCACGATTCAATCGGGCTTGGTGAAGATGGGCCAACACACCAACCTATCGAACAGGTTGCGATGATGCGGGCGACACCAAACCTCAATGTTTATCGTCCAGCAGATATTGTTGAGACGGCTGAGTGTTGGGAAATGTCTTTACAGACTAGGAATACACCATCAGCTCATTGTTTGTCTCGCCAAGGACTTCCGAGTCTCCGTACAGGGAAGCAGACTGAGAATAAATCAGCCAAGGGCGCTTATGTTTTGATCGAGCCAGAAGGCTCTCGCGACGTGACGCTGATGGCGACCGGCTCAGAAGTAGAGATCGTGGTAGAAGCTGCGAAAATACTGGCTACAGAAAATATCAACGCCGCTGTCGTTTCCATGCCTTGCTGGGAACTGTTCGAAGCGCAATCTGATGACTACCAAGAGGCCGTTTTGGGCTCTGCACCACGGATAGGTGTTGAAGCTTTGATTAGAATGGGGTGGGACAGGTGGATTGCTGGCAACGGTGGGTTTATAGGTATGGAAGGTTTTGGTGCAAGTGCGCCTGCACCTGAACTTTATAAACACTTCAACATCACAGCAGATGCCGTTGTCGCTATGGCACAATCGCACTGCAAAACTTAGGTGAATTAACATGACTGTAAAAGTTGCAATCAATGGATTTGGACGAATTGGCCGTAACGTATTGCGTGCTATCGTCGAATCTGGACGTACCGACATCGAAGTCGTAGCTATCAACGACCTTGGCCCTGTTGAAACAAACGCACACCTGTTGCGTTATGACTCTGTGCATGGCCGTTTCCCGCAGAAAGTTACTGTGGATGGAAACTCTATCGACGTTGGCCGTGGTCCAATTAAAGTTACTGCAATTCGTGACCCGAAAGAACTTCCTTGGGGCGATGTTGATATTGCTATGGAATGTACAGGTATTTTCTCGGCACGCGATAAAGCGGCGTTTCACCTTGAAAACGGTTCAAAGCGTGTTCTTGTTTCTGCTCCGTCTGCCGGTGCGGACGCTACCATTGTTTACGGCGTGAACCATGACGTGCTCACAGCGGATCACATGGTTGTTTCTAACGCATCATGCACGACCAACTGTCTGTCTCCAGTTGCTTATATTCTCGATCAAGCGGTTGGCATTGAAAAAGGTTTCATGACCACCATTCACTCCTACACGGGTGACCAGCCAACATTGGATACAATGCACGGCGATCTATATCGTGCCCGTGCTGCTGCTCTTTCCATGATCCCAACTTCTACGGGTGCTGCGAAGGCTGTTGGTCTTGTGTTGCCGCATTTGAACGGCAAGCTGGATGGTGTTTCTATTCGCGTGCCTACACCGAATGTTTCGGTTGTTGATTTGACCTTCATGGCCAAGAAAGACACGAGCGTTGAAGACATCAATGCCGCTATTCGCTCTGCTGCTGATGGCGAATTGAAAGGCGTTCTTGGTTACACAGACGAGAGCCTTGTCTCTTGCGACTTCAACCACGACCCACATTCTTCAATTTTCCACATGGATCAAACCAAAGTTATGGACGGCCGCATGGTTCGTATCCTTACTTGGTACGATAATGAGTGGGGTTTCTCAAACCGCATGGCTGACACAGCCGTTGCGATGGGTGCGCTGCTGTGAGCAACTTGCCACAAATAGACTTCGGTTCACTGGCCGGAAAACGGGTGCTTGTCCGCGCTGATCTCAACGTCCCTATGCAGGGTGTTGAGATTACGGACACGACCCGCATCGACCGCTTTCTACCCACGGTAAAAGCGTTGAGCGAAGCTGGTGCAATTGTTGTTATTTTGACCCATCTGGGTCGGCCTGATGGCGCGGTTAACCCCGCGCTATCAACTGCCCCGATTGCTGCTGCCATGGGGTCTATGCTTGGCAGAGATGTGAGGTTTGTTACCGAGTGTGTTGGTGAAATGGCGCAGCAGGCTGTTGGCGATCTTCGCAAGGGCGATGTTGCCGTTTTGGAGAATATTCGCTTCCATAAGGGCGAGACTGACAACGATGCAGAGTTCGCAGAACAACTCGCAGAGCTTGGCGATATTTATATGAATGACGCGTTCTCCTGTTCGCACCGTGCGCACGCTTCTACCCACGCGATTGCGAAAATATTGCCTTCCTATGCTGGGCCTTCTTTACTGGCCGAAGTGAACGCTTTGAGCGATGCGCTTGAGACACCGCAACGTCCTGTTGCGGCACTTGTTGGCGGCGCGAAAGTATCGACCAAGATTACCGTTCTTGTGAACCTTATTCCCAAAGTTAATTACCTCATTATCGGCGGCGGAATGGCCAACACATTCTTGGCGGCCAAGGGCTACCCGATGGGTAAATCTTTGTACGAGCCAGACTCAATCGACACAGCAAATGAAGTGATGGCGATGGCTGAAAAACAGGCTTGCGAACTGGTGCTTCCTGTAGATTTGGTTGTCTCTAAAGAATTCGCAGCGAATGCTGAAAACCACGTTGTTGCGGCAGATAAAAACCCAGACGATGCAATGGCGCTTGATGTTGGACCTGAAAGCCAAGCCAAGGTCATTGAGGTTTTGCACAAGTGCAAGACGTTGCTTTGGAATGGCCCGATGGGTGCTTTTGAAATTGAACCTTTTGGCGAGGCCACCTTTGCTGTTGCTAAATCTGCGGCTGAATTAACCGACGCAGGAAAACTCATCACTGTTGCTGGGGGAGGTGATACTGTTGCCGCCCTGAATGCCGCTGGTGCGACTGAACGCTTCACTTATGTTTCCACCGCCGGTGGTGCTTTTCTCGAATGGCTAGAGGGCAAAGAATTGCCCGGTATTGCCGTTCTCTCACCCAAGAACACTTAAAAACAGGAACTAAACTTATGGCTAGAATTACCCTGCGCCAATTGCTCGACCACGCTGCTGAAAATGATTACGGCGTGCCGGCTTTTAACATCAATAACATGGAGCAGGGGCTTGCCATTATGGAAGCGGCATCCGCTGTTGATGCACCCGTTATCATGCAAGCTTCACGGGGTGCACGTTCCTATGCGGGCGATATTATGCTTGCCAAAATGATTGATGCGTTCATTGAAATGTATCCACATATTCCAGTTTGTATGCACCAAGATCACGGCAACAACGAAGCGACTTGTAGTACTGCAATCCGTCACGGTTTTACATCAGTGATGATGGACGGGTCTCTGGAAGCAGACATGAAAACACCCGCGTCTTACGAATACAACGTCGACATCACCGAGCGCGTTTCGCGTATGGCACACTGGGTTGGCGCATCCGTTGAAGGCGAACTCGGTATTCTTGGGTCACTTGAAACTGGCGAAGCAGGCGAAGAAGACGGTTCAGGTGCAGTTGGCAAATTGACAACAGACCAATTGCTCACAGACCCAGACCAAGCGGTAGATTTCGTAACCCGCACAAAGGTTGATGCTCTCGCTATTGCTTGCGGCACATCCCACGGAGCTTACAAATTCTCCCGTAAACCAGATGGTGATATTCTTGCAATGAACGTGATTGAAGAAATTCACCGTAAGTTGCCAAACACCCACCTTGTTATGCACGGGTCATCATCCGTGCCGCAAGAATTGCAGGACGTAATCAACGAGTTCGGCGGCGAGATGCCACAAACCTACGGTGTCCCCGTTGCTGAGATTGTGCGCGGTATAAAAAACGGTGTGCGCAAGGTCAACATCGACACGGATTGCCGCATGGCAATGACTGGCGCATTCCGCAAGGTTGCTGCCGAAGATAAATCACAATTCGACCCACGCAAATTTTTAATACCCGCGATGGATGCAATGCAAAAATTGGTTCATGAGCGCTTTGAAGCGTTCGGAACTGCGGGGAATGCATCCAGCATCAAAGTTCTTTCAATTGACGAGATGGCCTCTCGTTATGCGAGCGGTTCTTTGGACCCTAAAACCGCAGGCTAAGGTAGCCCGCACTCACTCACACTACGGAACGAAAAGGAACAATCCTATGGATCAGTCAGATCGCTACGCCGACTTAAAACTTACAGAAGCAGACCTAATTGCAGGTGGAAAACACGTGCTCGTCGCTTACATCATGAAGCCTAAAGCAGGCTTCGGTGGATATCTTGAAACAGCCGCGCACTTCGCCGCAGAATCTTCAACAGGTACGAATGTTGACGTTTCCACCACTGACGACTTTACCCGTGGCGTTGACGCCATTGTTTATGAAGTCGACGAAGCTGCCAACTTGATGAAGATCGCTTATCCAACGGATTTGTTCGATCGCAACATCACTGATGGACGCGCAATGATCGCATCATTTTTGACCCTCGCCATTGGTAACAACCAAGGTATGGGCGACGTTGAACATGCGAAAATTCACGACTTCTATGTGCCACCGGCATACCTTCGTTTGTTCGATGGTCCATCCACAACAATCAGTGATTTATGGCGTGTGCTTGGTCGCCCGGTTGTTGATGGTGGTTTCATCGTTGGTACAATCATTAAGCCGAAATTGGGCCTGCGTCCAAAACCATTTGCTGATGCGTGTTACGATTTTTGGCTCGGTGGTGACTTCATTAAGAACGATGAACCACAGGGCAACCAATTGTTTGCACCGTTGAAGGAAACAATTCCTTTGGTTGCAGATGCTATGAAACGTGCTCAAGATGAGACCGGCGAAGCCAAGCTTTTCTCTGCTAACATTACAGCCGATTGCCACTATGAGATGCTTGCTCGCGGTGACTTTATTCTTGAAACATTCGCTGAAAATGCAGACCATGTTGCCTTCCTTGTTGATGGTTATGTGACCGGTCCAGCGGCGATCACAACAGCGCGCCGCAATTTCCCGAACCAATATCTACACTATCACCGTGCAGGACACGGGGCCGTAACAAGCCCAAGTTCAATGCGTGGTTATACAGCTTTCGTGCTTTCTAAAATGGCGCGTATGCAGGGTGCTTCTGGTATCCACACAGGAACCATGGGCTTTGGTAAAATGGAAGGCGAGAACGCCGATAGGCTGATGGCATACATGATCACTGATGACAGTGCCGATGGGCCATATTTCCACCAGGAGTGGCAGGGTATGAACCCGACCACACCGATTATTTCTGGTGGTATGAATGCTATTCGTATGCCTGCTTTCTTTGATAATCTTGGCCATTCAAACCTCATCCTAACTGCTGGTGGCGGTGCTTTCGGTCACTTGGACGGCGCACCAGCCGGTGCAACATCCTTGCGCCAAGCAGAACAGTGTTGGAAACAGGGTGCAGACCCGCTAGAGTTTGCGAAAGATCACCGCGAGTTCGCCCGCGCATTCGCCAGCTTCCCAAGTGATGCAGACGCATTATATCCTGAGTGGCGCAAAGTGTTGCGGATTAACTCTGAATCCTAAGTGCTGAACAAAGACAACATCGGACAACGCGAGTTACTTCGCGTTGTCCAATCATTCAAAAGTGAAATAACGCAGGAAAATTATCATGTCCTTTGATCGTTCAATTAAGATTGCCCCTTCAATATTGTCTGCCGATTTCGCTCGACTTGGCGCAGAAATTGAAGCTGTTGAAACTGCAGGAGCTGACTGGATCCATGTCGATCCGATGGATGGACACTTTGTGCCAAACATCACCATCGGGCCAAACGTTGTTGCCGCAATTCGTCCTCATGTAAAAACTTTCATGGATGTACATCTAATGATCGCGCCAGCGGACCCCTATATTGAAGCCTTTGCGAATGCAGGGTCGGATATGATTACCGTTCACGCAGAGGCTGGGCCGCATTTGCATCGTACCTTGCAAACCATTCGCGGGTTTGGGAAAAAAGCAGGGGTAGCGCTTAATGTCACGACTCCTTTGAGTACAATCGAACACATTCTTGATATGGTCGATATGGTTTTGGTGATGACGATCAACCCAGGGTTTGGTGGACAGAAATTTATCCCGACCATGGTTGATAAGGTTCGTGATGCTCGAAAAATGATTGGCGATCGTGAAATTCACATTGAAGTAGATGGTGGCATCGACCCCAATACAGCTCCACTAGTTGTGGCGGCTGGGGCAGACGTTCTTGTCGCAGGCTCCGCTGTTTTTAAAGGCGGTACTCCTGCTGATTATAAGTCGAACATCGAAGCCATCCGCGCTTCTGTTAAGAGCTAACGAAAGAAATATTATGACCACGACAACTGTTGTTTTCGATTTGGACGGAACGTTAGTTCATTCCGCCCCAGACTTGGCCTATGCCGCAAATCTAATGCTCGCGGAATTGAGCGCACCTGCACTACCAATTCCTAAGATCGAAGCGATGATCGGGAACGGTATTCCTAAACTCGTGGAACGAGCTTTAGAAGCTTCAGGAATTGACCTTCAAGATATAGACTTTGTCTCAATATTAGAAAATTTTACGGCTCACTACGAGGCCAATTTAACCCGCGAGACTAAGCTTTATCCTGGTGTGGAAGAACTCCTGATTGAGCTGAAAGCCCAAGGTTATAAGCTGGCGATTTGTACCAACAAGAAGCAAGCGCCCTCGGAAGCAATCTGTGATGCGCTCAATCTCACCCAATACTTTGATTCAATCATTGGCGCTGATGATGGCCGTCAACACAAGCCCCATGCGGAGCCACTTTTACTCGCAATTAGTCTCGCGGGCGGTGAACCTGAGAACGCGGTGTTGATAGGTGATTCCCGCGCAGATGCAGAATGTGCAGTCGCGGCAAAAGTTCCCGGCGTCCTTGTGGATTATGGCTACACGACAACGCCCGTGTCTGAGTTGGAATCAGTCGCAGTAATCTCAAATATTGGTGACGTAAAACAAGTTTTGGTCGATCTCGACCTTCAAGTTTAGGGGCAAAAATAATGCTGAAAGCAATAATTTTTGACGTCGATGGAACAATTGCAGAGACAGAGGAATACCACCGCGTTTCTTTCAACCAATTGTTTGCCGAAGAAGGGCTCGATTGGCACTGGAGCGAGGATGATTACCGTGGGTTGTTGCGGATAACTGGTGGTAAGGAACGTATGCGTCATTACATTAGCGAACGCAGCGATCTTGACCTGAATGAGTTCCCAGAGGACCGCCTTCTTGCCATGCACAAACGAAAGTCCACGCTCTATCGCGTAGGGCTTGAGAACAATCCTCCGCAAGCTCGTCCTGGCATAAAGCGTTTGGTTGATAACGCGATTGAGAACGGCATAATTCTCGCGCTCGCAACCACGACAGGGCGTTCAAATGCGGACGCACTTTTGCTTGATCTATTTTCCCCCGCAATCTTTGAGAAGTTTTCTGTTCGCATTTGCGGTGAAGATGTTGATGTTAAAAAACCTGACCCTGAAGTTTATCTAAAGGCGCTTGCGGGAGTTGGCGTGAAGCCTGAAGAAGCAATAGCATTAGAAGATTCCTCCGCTGGATTGAAGTCGGCGCGCAATGCAGGGATGCAATGCGTTGTGACCCCCGCGCAATATACAAGCCACCATACTTTTGATGGCGCACTTGCAGTCGTTAGTCACCTTGGCGAACGGCTCGACCCTTACCAACATATCATGGGTGAGGGGCGCGGGGATAACTTTGTTACCTGCGATACAATTGCCAAATGGATGGCTAGCTAGAGACATAAAAAAGCCCCCGAACTTCACAATTCGAGGGCTTTTTTGTTTCAGGTCAATTGAGCCTAATTATCTTCAGGTTTGTCTGGCGTTACATCTAGAGACCTAGCTGTGCTTGTTATTTTTACGTCGGTTTTGCAATTTTTCATGCAGGGTTCTACTTTTTTGAAGACGGGGCTTTTTAGGCGGTCGTCTGGGAAGAAACCTT
>JAZGEY010000037.1:0-32242 GCA_036478985.1 Rhizobiaceae bacterium | reverse complement strand
ATCGGCCTCCAACACCTCGCCATTTTCAAGCTGCACACCATATGCCCAGCCGTTCTTGATAAGAATGTTATCAACGGGGCTATCGGTATCAATAATCACACCCTTGTCGCGGGCCGATTTTGCCATGGCTTGGGTAATAGATCCCATGCCGCCGATGGCGTGCCCCCAACTGCCCTGCTGGCCATTCACCTCGCCAAAGGCGTGGTGCAGCAACACATAGGCGGAGCCCGGTGTTTGGGTGTCTGCGTAATTCCCAACAATGCCATCAAAGGCAAATGCGCCGCGCACGTATTCGTTTTCAAAATAGAGATTCAGGAAGTCACCCACGCTCTTGGTGAAAACCTCCATGACGATGCGCTGGTCTTCTAAGGAGAGTTTGCGCACCCGATTGCCAAATTTTGCCGCTTTGAAAACATCTCGTAATCCCCCGCCTGCGTTCGGCGGTGTTTCCAAAAGAAAATCGCGGATTATGTCTGCCACCATACCCGTATCGCGGTAATAACGGGGCAAGGCCTTTGCATCATTTGGAGAGAAAAGAGCAATCTCTTTTTTCATCGCTTCGAGGCCCACGGGGAAAGCCAAGAAATTACCGTCCGCATGGGGCCACAGGTTATTGACGCGGCGGTTGACGATTTCCAGCCCGTGTTTGTGTAGCTCTAAATCTGCAATGATTTTTGGGTTGAGCAAGCTAACCGTATAGGCCGCGACCGAGTTTCGAAACCCCGGGTGGAACTCCTCCGTCACCGCCGCACCACCAACAACCGATCGGCGCTCTAATACGCGAACCTTCTTACCAGCCATTGCCAAATAATTGGCGCAAACCAGCCCATTATGACCACCGCCCACAATAATTACATCTTGCATGTCCGTCCCCCTAATTCAACCTCAGACGATACAGCAATTACCTAAACTTTTCCACCCGCACTTTGTTGTCGTGGAACGCTGCGCCGCCGTGGGGGGCTACTGCTTCCGCGCTGGTTAGGGTGTTGATGCCTTTACCGTCTTCAAAGGCCGCGTTGGGGAAGATGCCTTCCGTTACCAAGACACCGCGTTTTACGCCTTCGAATATTTTGGCGTGGAGAATGACCGCGCCTCTCGTGTTGACCAACCGCACTTTTTCGCCATCCTCAATGCCCTCGTTGACCGCGTCTTTGGGATGGATCATCACCTCTGGCCGCCCCTCTTTCTTTTGCGAGCTTGGGGTTTCGTTGAAGGTGGAATTTAAGAACGATCGGGCTGGCGATGTGGCTAGGCGGTAGGGGTGGGCATCATCGGCGACCTCAATTGAATTCCAATGGTCGGGCAGTTGCGGCGCGGCCTCGACGTTGCCTTGTAGCCCCATGGTTTTTGGCGGTGCACCCCATGGTACGCTTGACCAATCTGCCTTCAAATGAAATTTGCCGTCCGCATGGCCAAAGCCATCGAAGAAATGAGCCGTTTCCATTGGCGGTTGGCAATCAATCCATTTGCTTTTTTGAATGTCGGCAAGTGCTCCCCAGTCGCTTTTTTGCAGCAGGTTGTCGATCAGCTCATTTTCAGTTTTGCCAAAGCCTGGCATATCCGCGACACCCAGCCGTTTGGCGAGTTCCTCGATTACAAACAGGTTGGTGCGGCACAGTTCGGGCCCATCGAGCAGCTTTGGCCCTAGAATGATGTGCTGATGCCCACCGCCGCGATAAATATCGTCGTGTTCCATGAACATCGTGGCGGGAATGACGAGATCTGCCATTTCTGCGGTTTCCGTCATGAATTGTTCATGCACCGCTACGAACAAATCTTCCCTAGCGAATCCCGCTTTCACCGTTTCTTGCTCTGGCGCGACTGAAACGGGGTTGGTGTTTTGGATCAGCATAGCGGTAACGGGCGGCCCGCCATACAGCGCAGCTTTATCGCCAGTCAGCACGCGGCCAATTTTGGATTGGTCGAGGGAGCGGGTGTTTTCGTTGGCGAAACTTTGACCTTCAATCTCGCCTCCATCCATGTGGAATATATCGGCGTTGGTGTGGAACGCGCCGCCGCCCTCATGTTTCCAAGCGCCCATAACGGTGGCGATGCAGCTGGCGGCGTGCATGTTTGTTGCGCCGTTTTGGGAGCGGGTGAAGCCGTAACCGAGGCGGAAATAAGTGCGTTGGCGTTCGCCTAAGATCGCTGCAAATGCTTCGATTTCTTCGACCGTCAGCCCCGTGATTTCAACTGCCCATTGCGGTGTTTTGCTTTGCAAATGTGATTCAAGTTCTTCGGGTACATCGCTGTATTGCTTGAGAAATTCATGGTCGGCTTTGCCATCTCGAAACAGGCAGTGCATCACCGCGCAGGCTAAGGCTCCATCGGTTCCGGGCTTTAGGCACAAGCCCAAATCTGCCTGCTTCATTGTCTCGTTTTCATAGACATCAATGACGACAATTTTTGCGCCCCGTTGTTTACGGGCTTTGATCGCGTGGGTCATGACGTTGATCTGGGTTGCGACCGCGTTGGTTCCCCAAATCACCACACAATCGGAGACGGCCATTTCGCGTGGGTCTGGACCCATGAGCTTGCCAGCCCCTGCCGCAAACCCTGTCCACGCCATGTTGATGCAAATTGTGGTAAATTCATTGGAGTAGTTCTTGGCATGGGTAAGCCGTTGAATGGAATCGCGCTGTACCAAGCCCATGGTTCCCGCAAAATGATAAGGCCAGACTGATTCCGCCCCGTGCTTTTGCTCGGCGGCAATGAATTTCTCGGCGATTAAGTCGAGCGCATCATCCCAAGAAATATCACCCCACTGCCCTGCCCCTTTTGCGCCTTTGCGCACCAAGGGTTTGAGCAAACGATCGGGGTGGTGGATGCGTTCGGAATAGCGGGCGACCTTGGCGCAAATCACGCCATCTGTGTAGCTGTTGTCCTTAGCGCCACGGATACGGCCAACCTTCACCCCATCAATGATCTCTACATCCAATGCGCAGGTGGAAGGGCAATCGTGGGGGCACGCAGAATGAAGCGTTTTGATGTTTACTGTCTCGTTCATTTTATGACCTTTAAGCCCATTTGCCAAAAATCTGCCTCAAGACGGGTGGCGGCGGCAAATAGCTTTTGCAGCTTGGGGTATCGCGCCTTAGAGGATAATTCTTCCCCCAATTGATTGATGTGAGCAATCGTATCGGCGGCAAGTGCTTGGTATTCATCGCTGGCATATTCATTGATCCACTCGGCGTAGGGATTGCCGTCAGTTGCCTTATCCTTCAACGCCGCACCAATCTCGCCATAACCGATCATACAAGGCGCGAGGGCGACGTATAGATCGAGCAGGTCCCCCGCGTTCCCCGCATCCAAGACAAAGCGCGTATAGGCGACGGTCGCAGTCTTTTCTTCCGTGGCTTCGAGTTCCTCTTTCGAGATGCCCCATTTTTCACAAAGTCGCACATGTAGGTTCATCTCCACCTCAAGGATGGCCTTTAACCCACCAAGCCCGTGGTGCATTTCATCCAGCGAGCGGCTCTTATAGATGCTCAACGCATAGGCGCGGGCGAATTGGATGAGGAACAGGTAATCCTGCACCAGATATTCCCGAAACGCGGCTTCCGCCAATGTCCCCTCGCCCATTTGCTGAACGAAGGCGTGGTTGGTGTATGCGTTCCAATCAGGTGCGCTATCTGTCTTGAGCCGTTGAAAGAGTGTCATGAGTTTTCTCAGCTAGTGCCTATCGTTTATCTGCACATACTGTTAGCAAGCGCGTAGACAATCGCAAACTGGAAAATTCCATGAACTACCGCCACGCCTTCCATGCAGGAAACTTTGCCGATGTATTCAAACACATCATCTTGGCGCGGATGATTGAATATATGAAGACCAAGGACAAAGCTTTCCGTCTTTATGATACTCACGCAGGCTTGGGCATGTATAATTTAGCCTCTGAAGAAGCGCAAAAGACGGAAGAAGCGCAGGCTGGTGTGGGCGCGGTTTTAGCAGGAAACCCGCCGAAAGAAGTAACCCGCTTGATTGGCCCGTGGTTGGACGCGGTGCGCGATGCGGGTGAAGGCAAATATCCGGGCTCCCCAGCTGTCGCCAAATACTTGATGCGCAAAATAGACCGGCTCACGCTTTATGAACTCCACGAAGAAGACCATGCGGTGCTCGCTAAAAACTTTGCCGATGATTACCAAACCCGCGTACTCCATCTAGATGGCTGGCTTGCAGTGGGTGCTCATACACCGCCTAAGGAAGGCCGTGGGATGATGTTGATTGACCCGCCCTTTGAAGACGGCAAAGACTTTGACCGTATGATTATTGCCTTAGAGAAAGCCCGCAAGAAATGGATGGGCGGCACGATGGCGCTTTGGTATCCGATCAAAAAACGCGAGCACACGGACGATTGGCTAGAAACGCTCAAAGGCTTGAAGTACAGCGATATCTTAAACGTGGAACTCTACATCCGCGAACCACGCGCCATTGGCATGTTGAACGGCTGCGGCATGGTAATCGTCAATCCGCCTTACACATTACGCGATGAATTGAATTTGATTATGCCGTGGTTAGCCGAAACGATGATGGCTGAAAAAGGCTGGGGTTATCGGATACAAGACTTATCGGCGCGGTAACTCCCTTAACTCAAGTAAATATCCACCGTTGTTATACGTCATTTAGTTGACCCGCCCTCGCCCCTGCCGCACTTTGTGGCAGTGAATGATTTGACGGGAATTATTATGTTCAACACTATAACCCAACTGCTTATTGCCGCAGGGCTTGCTCTCTCGCTTGGAACCCAAGTGCAGGCTGGGCAAATTGATCGTCATATTCAGAGTAAAACATTTCCCCAATGCGACGACATTAAAGTGCTTGGGAAAATTGTTGAGCGGTTCAATTGGGCTGAGGAAGCGACTTGGAACCGTGGGTTTTATTTACAGGATATTGAGCGGGTGCGCGAACGGGTTGTGCAAGGCACACGCCGCTACCAAATCCCACGCCGCTATTGCCGCGCCCACGCACGGCTAACCAACGGCAAACACCCCACACTTTTCTACCTCATCGAAGGCGGCCAAGGGTTTGCGGGTAACAGCTTCAACGTAGAATTTTGCCTCGGCGGCCTAGACCGCTGGAATGAATACGACGGTTCTTGCCGCGTGCTGCGGTACTAATTCTTAGATAGGAATAAACCAATGAAACTTCTTACATCTGGGGCATCCCCCTATGTTGCTAAAGTCACTATGGCCGCAAAATTTTCTGGGGTGGATGTTGAATCAATCGCTGTTGACGTAACCAACGGTGATCCGCAATTGGATGCTGCAAATCCACTTTCAAAAATTCCCTGTCTTGTGCTGGATGATGGCACGGGGCTTTACGACAGCCGCGTTATCACTCGCTATCTTGACCGATTGAGCGGCGGAAAACTGTTTCCCGCAAGTGATCCCGACTTGTTAACTGCCGAACTCATGGAAGCTCATTGCGATGGGCTCAACGATGTCGCCGTTGGCTATATGTATGAGTTGCGTTTTCATCCCGAAGACAAAGTACATCAACCTTGGTTAGACCGCCTTTGGGGCAAGGCCGAACGGGCATTGGATGCAACCATGACAATGTTGCCTCCAACGGGCGATGACATCACAATTGGCTCCATCTCGCTCGCCGCCTCTCTGGGGTATCTGGATTTGCGGTTTGCGGGAAAATGGGAAGCTGGTCGTGGTGCACTGGTTGATTGGCAAAAGGCGTTTGATGCGGCGCACCCAGAGCTGGCCGCATTGAAACCCAGCGCTTAGTTTCTCGTTGTCGGGCGATCTGCTAACCTTTCTGCATGAGTGATTCAACCGAACCCGAACCTGCCCACAGAACCGTCAAACCGAAACATTCGGGCGATGTGATTTGGGAAGAAATGGCCACGCCCTCTGGGGTTGTAGGCCAAGAGGTGATCGCTGATTTTGTCACCCGCTTGCCCAGCTCGCCCGGTGTTTATCGGATGATGAACACGGCTGGTGATGTGCTTTATGTGGGCAAGGCCAAGAACCTCAAAAACCGCGTGCAAAACTATGCCCGTGGCGATGGCCATGGCGGACAACGCACAGCGCGGATGATTGCCGAGACGGCGAATATGGAATTCGTCATTACACACACGGAATCCGATGCGTTACTGCTGGAGGCCAATCTGATTAAGCGGTTGCGCCCGCGCTATAACGTTCTGCTCAGGGACGATAAATCTTTCCCCTATTTGCTGATTAACAGTGACCACCCTTCCCCTGGGCTTTTCAAACATCGCGGGGCGCGCAGCCGTAAGGGAGAATATTTTGGCCCCTTCGCCAATGCCACTTCAGTCAATGTAACCATTACGGCGTTGCAACGTATTTTCCTTATTCGCACCTGTACGGATAGCTTCTTTTCCAACCGTACGCGGCCCTGTTTGTTGCACCAGATCAAGCGGTGCGCGGGGCCTTGTACGGATGAAGTGACATCGGATGAATACGCTGTTCTGGTGAAGCAAGCACAGGATTTTCTCTCTGGGAAATCTGGGAAGTTGAAAACCCACTATTCAGAAAAAATGCAGAAGGCATCGGACACATTAGATTTTGAACTCGCCGCCACCTACCGCGACCGCCTCTCTGCTCTTGCCCATGTGCAAAGCCATCAAGGTATCAACCCGCATACGGTTGTTGAGGCGGATGTATTCGCTGTCCACGAGGAAGCGGGGCAGTTTTGTGTGCAGGTATTCTTCTTTCGCACGGGGCAGAACTGGGGCAATCGAGCATACTTCCCGCGCGCGGATAAAAGCTATGATGAGACGGAAGTTATGGAGGCTTTTGTTACTCAGTTTTATGACGACAAGCCCGTACCGAAATTGGTGCTGCTTTCTCAAGACATCCCTCAAGCTAAACTATTAGCTGAAGCACTCACTGCAAAGGCTGGCAAAAAAATTGAAGTGTATCGCCCCCAGCGCGGAGAGAAGCGTGATCTTGTTACCCAAGTTCATCGCAACGCCCGCGAGGCACTAGGGCGAAAGCTGGCCGAAAGTGCGACACAAACAGCACTGCTTGCTGGCGTGCAAGAGGTGTTTAATTTGAACCGCCCACCGAAGCGGATCGAGGTTTACGATAACTCTCACACGAGTGGAACTAACGCTGTTGGCGGCATGATCGTTGCGGGGCCTGATGGCTTTGCTAAGAACCAATACCGTAAGTTCAACATCAAGAACGAAGACCTTGTACCGGGTGATGACTATGGGATGATGCGTGAAATTTTTACCCGCCGTTTTGCTCGACTTGTAAGAGACCATGGGGAAGAAGACACAACAGAAGGCGATGATAATGCAATGCCGCCATGGCCAGATCTTGTGCTCATTGATGGCGGCGCAGGGCAACTCTCCGCCGTTCAAGGAGTGATGGATGAATTAGGGCTGACGGATAAGGTTCCTCTCGTGGGCGTGGCTAAGGGGCCTGATAGAGATGCGGGGCGCGAGCGGTTCTTCATGCCGGGCAAGCAACCCTTCTCCTTGCCGATGCGCGACCCGACCCTCTATTTCATTCAACGACTACGGGACGAGGCCCACCGTTTTGCCATAGGGACGCATCGCGCTCGACGCAAAAAAGAAATGATAAAAAACCCCCTAGACGAAATCCCAGGCATTGGCCCTGCCAGAAAACGCGCCATTCTCCACCACTTCGGCAGTGCTAAAGTAGCCAGCACAGCGGCAGTAGAGGACCTGATGTTAGTAGAAGGCGTATCAGAAGCCATGGCGCGAAAGATACATGGGTTCTTTCAAAAGGGGTAATTCCCTTCCCTAACCCATTTGGGTGAAGACTAATCCTCCCAAAATGCTCCAATGGCCCATAGCAGGGACCACCCATGATTCTAAATTGGAGAAACGACTATGTTTACAACATCAAAGAAATTATCTCTTTCAAAGATACTAATGATTGGCTCACTCGCCCTTGGAACCACACTCGTAGCAACCACGGCCAACGCTCGTGGCTATACTGTGAAATGGGGAACGGCAGGAAACAATGGACAGAGCACTGCTTGGACAAGCCTATCTGAGTGCCGATCAAGAGAAAAGACTAAATGCGTTTTGGCCTTTCAGGCTGGTGCTTGCGGAAGAAATCTATACAGCACTCGATCTCTCTCAAAAACAGTCGCTCGAGCTTACGAATCGGGAAGACCACTTCATGTTTGGAGTCGCGTCACCAACAAACGCATTTGCGCTTGGAATATGAGATAGGGGTAACTCCCTCTTAAACTATCCCGCCAATAACAACCCAAGCGCTATAACCGCAGAAAACTGTCAGGCCGCAGAAGACTGCAAAACTGCCTAAATCTTTGGCTTGTTTTGCATAGTCGCTGCGTTCTGGTGAGGTTTTATCGACTATGAGTTCGATTGCCGTATTCAATGCCTCAACGCAAAGAAGCCCAACCAGTAGGGCTGCTAAAATTCCGTACTGTACGAGGCTTGCTCCTGAAAGATAAAACAAGATGGTAGCTGCCAGAAACAAAACCGCCTCAAGGCGTGCCGCGCTTTCTCTGAACAACACTTTCAACCCTGCCATGGAGTAACCAAAGGCCGCCAAGACATGGGCTATACCCTTCTCTTCCATGCCTTTTTTTTCAAACTTTTCCATTGGTTATTCCTCGGACCATCGAATTTTCTATGGAAACTATAGCCGCGTCGTATTTAGAAGGTGTTATTATTGTAAAATATTCTAAAGTCATGGTTGAAATTACTGCGACAATCGTCTTTGAGTTACCTATGGATAAACGCCCCTCTCCATCTGATACTCCACCCCACACCCCGCAACGGGAAGCGGGGCCTTGGAGTGTCCCGAATTTGCTCACCTATGCGCGCATATTGGTGGTCCCCTTAATCGTGCTTTGCTTCGATTTAGAAGAGCGTGGGAAATCAACCGATGCAGCACGGTGGTGGGCATTGGGCTTGTTTATCTTTGCCAGCGTGACTGATTTCTTCGATGGTTATCTAGCTCGTATTTGGCATCAAACCTCTTCCCTTGGGAAAATGCTTGATCCGATTGCTGATAAACTCTTGGTTGCCTGTTGCTTGCTCTTGTTGGCCGCTGATGGAGCTATTGCCGGGTGGTCTATATGGGCAGCCGTCGTAATATTGAGCCGGGAAATATTGGTGTCGGGCCTTCGTGAATATTTAGCGGAGCTAAAGGTCTCTGTTCCTGTTACCCAACTGGCGAAATGGAAAACCACTTTGCAAATGATTTCCCTGGGCTTTTTACTAGCGGGCCCTGCGGGTGATAAAATATTCCCCTATTGCACCCAAACAGGTTTGGTCTTGTTGTGGATTGCAGCCGTGGTAACATTGATCACCGGATACGACTATTTCCGCGTTGGCGTGAAACACATGATCGAGGACTAAGTTCTTGGGCGAACCTGTTAAAATTCTATATTTCTCTTGGATCCGCGAGCGGATTGGTATGGGTGAAGAAACTATTTCACTTCCCGATAGCGTGCGTACTGTCACCGACCTGCTAACTTGGATGCAAAAACGTAACGATCAATTCGCCCACGCTTTAGAGGTTCCCGACATTATTCGCGTTGCTCTTGACCAAGAGCATACCGAGCATGACGATCCGATTGGCACTCCACGCGAAATCGCCCTCTTCCCGCCAATGACGGGGGGATAGGTTTTGAGTGCAACACCCAACATCCGCGTTCAGCCCGAAGATTTCAATCAAACAATTGAGATTGAAAAACTCACTAAAGGACGCGCGGATATCGGTGCTGTGACAACCTTCATCGGTCTTTGCCGAAGCGAGGGGGAAAGTCTCAATGCGCTAGAGCTAGAACACTATCCGGGCATGGCTGAAGCTGAGGTAACTAAGAGCGCACAGGAGGCCTGCGAGCGTTGGCCGATTGATGGGCTGACCGTCATTCATCGTTATGGTGTCATTAAACCAGGTGAACAAATTGTGCTTGTAATTGCAACCAGCCGCCATCGAGATGCCGCCTTTGACGGGGCGCGGTACGTCATGGACTTTCTTAAAACCAATGCGCCATTTTGGAAAAAAGAACACCGCATTGATGGCAAGACAGGCGAGTGGGTGGATGCCAAAGAAAGCGATGTAGACGCTAAAGCGCGGTGGGCAAAGAGCTAATACCGATGTTAGCAGAACTCCCCACCCTCGCCGTATTCTACTTTTTCGTAGCTGCCTTCCTCGTCGGCTTTACCAAAACTTCTGTTGGCGGCATGGGCATTTTAGCGGTGCTGTTAATGGCACTCGCATTTCCCGGCAAGGCATCACCGGGAATTTTGCTACCGATGGCCTTAACAGCCGATATATTCGCTGTTTTATACTATCGTCGTTCCTGCCAGTGGGGAGTGATTGCAAAAATATTTCCGCTAACAGCTGTGGGAGTTCTCATCGGATATTTTACAGTCGATATGATCCCTCAAGAGCTGTTCGAGAAATCCTTGGGCTATCTAATTTTACTCATGCTGGGCCTTTCGCTTTATATTGAAAAGCGTGGGGCTGATTTATCCAACAACAAATCTTTCACCGCTTTCATGGGCATAGCCGCAGGTATTGCTACGATGATGGGAAATGCAGCGGGGCCGATTTTTGGTATTTATCTCTTACAGATGGGTCTGCCCAAAAAAGACTTTGTCGGCACGAGAGCGTGGTTTTTCTTGCTCATAAACATTTTCAAAATTCCTTTCTCAGCCCACCTCGGTTTGATAACTTTTGAAACCTTAAAGTTAGATGCAACTGCCATTCCGATTATTCTACTCGGCGCATTTTGCGGCTGTTGGTTCTTGAAAATAATAAATTTAGAAGTGTTCAAATGGCTCATCCGTTTGGCCGTCGTGCTAGCAGCAATCCGATTGTTATTCTTTTAAATGTAATCAGACGTACAGGCTATTTTTTACCCAATGAAAGGGTGTTCTTAAGAACACGATATGCAGCGCCGGGTAATAGGTGATTGTTATCTCTGTATGCCAGTTCACTATCAACAATGGGGTGACATCTCCCTTCACTGCAAAACGCCTCCTCCAACATGTGAAGGCGTACGAGCTGATTATCTTTGGCAAGATCGGTCGCAATTCTACGAAATTCCTTCATTCTCCCTTGATAGATACTGCTAGCAACTGAACATTCTTCCAGATTTCCCCCTCTAAGTTTCCCCATTACCCAACACCTGTTTGCGTCTCTATCAAACGCAGGCACTTGATCAAGAAGAATTATTTTTTTACCCTTCGCAGACAGCTGGTTAACAATGCCCCTCAACCCTTTTTCAAAAAGCAGTTTGGATTTTCCTTGAGAGACTTCATCAAAGTTATTTACGACTAAGAACCCGCGCCCTTCGGACTCCTGCCCAAAGCGAACGGCGGAGGTATAATACGACCAACGAGCCGCCAGAACGACCGTCCTTATGGCTTGATCGTTTAGAATGGTTCGGAGTGCGGCTTTGTTTCTTTTGGGGCACTTCAGGTCCAAGGCAATTCTACTATTCACCCTTTTCAACCCTGGAAAAGGAGGGCAGCCGCCATTTGAACTTACCGCAAAACCCAAACCGCTATCCCTAGCGATACGCTTAATGGCATCCGTAAAATGCCCAGCGTGAGAATCTCCCCATAAGAAGACCTTAGCGTGTTCACTTGATTGCTCTGCCTCTGCACATGGTCCAACGCAAGGGCCAGGTTCAGGAAGTGCCTTTAATGCGAAGTTACCACTCAATGGCTTCTGCAATTTAGGGGAGTAGCGGCCAACAAATCCATTATTGTAAATTACGATTTGCCCAACAAGCAGGATCGAGGCAAGCATGAAAACTGGCATGAACAGCTGTTTAGGCGACGACCATTTAGTCCACTTGAACCGAAATGGCTGTTCGATAAACTTATATAGTAGCCATGCTAATGGAAGGGACAAAGCCATCATTCCAAAACGGGTTGTTACAGTTGGATTAGGCCACCACACAATGTTTAGTATCGTGACTAGTGGCCAATGAACGAGATAGAGGCTGTACGATATTTCGCCTATCCAAACGAATGGTTTCCAGTCCAATATCATACCACTCATACCCATGGCACGATCACCCGGCTCTTTTTCACCGGTTGCAATAAGTATGGCAGTTGCCAATACTGGTAAGGCGGCAAAGGGAGCTGGCCATAGAAGCGTTTCAGCATAGAAGAATATACATGCGATTAGTATCGCGAGCGCCGCAAACCGAACAGCATCACAATTAAAGCCCCATTTTTTCATGTTGGATTGGGCATTAGGATGGGCACACAGCGCACCAATCGCAAACTCCCAAAGCCTGAAAGGCATCGCATAAAATGCAACGGCTGGATCGGTAAGTGCGAGAACGATTGCACCAAAAAAAGTTGCAATAATCAAGAGCCACAAGAGGAGGGTTTGGGTTTTATCAGCAAGAGACCCAAGCACTAGAAACAAGAGAGGCCAAAGCAAATAAAACTGCATTTCGACAGCAAGAGACCAAGTATGTAAGAGCGGTTTAAAGGCGCTCGAAATATCGAAATAACTTGCCTCACCTGTAAAGAACTGATTGCTGAGGAAGGCAACTGAATAGGAGGCAGACACCCCCAAACGCGTATAACCTTGCGGAAGGATGAAAAACCACCCCAGAATAAGTGTTATGATTACGGTGACAAATAACGCGGGAGCTATTCGCCAAAATCGCTTCTGATAGAAATTTAGCAGAACCTCTTTCCACGGTCCCCCATCAGACCTGCGCAGCATCGCGGTAATGAAAAAGCCCGACAGAACAAAGAATATATCAACGCCTAGATAGCCGCCACCAACGCCCAGCAACTTGAAATGAAACAAGAGCACAGCAACGACAGCCAGAGCGCGCAGACTTTGTAAGTCCGTTCTAAATACAGCTTTTGAAGTGGGGGACATAGGCGTAGAATTCATACATTCTATTTGTATTGTACATTGAACAATGTCAACGTGGATCCAGTGATACGGCTATAGTTTGATGGGAAAAATGAGCTCGATAGTTTTCATTGCTGTTATAAGCGCAGCAATTCTTCATGCGGTTTGGAATGCAGTTGTTAAGGGAGGTAGCGACAAGCATTTGAACATGGCTGCTGTTGTCTTGGGGCATCTTCCCATTGCGCTTCTGATCTTACCCTTCGTGCCCCTCCCCGCGTCTGCGAGCTTGCCTTATTTGTTCGCTGGCATTGGCCTTCATGCGGGTTATCAATTGCTGTTGCTGAACTCCTACCGGCTTGGGGATTTGACCCAAGTTTATCCAATTGCCCGGGGCTCTTCGCCGCTTATTGTGGCTTTTATCTCTGTGTTCTTTCTCGGGGTTGTCTTAGAGCAAACCGAACTCATCGCCGTGTTGATAATTGGCGCGGGCATCATCAGCATGAGCCTTGTTCGTCAAAAGGACGGGCAACGTAATACCAAGGCGGCGATGCTTGCCCTCACTACGGGTTGCTTCATTGCCGCTTATTCATTGGTAGATGGTCTTGGCGCGCGGCTGTCGGGAACGGCCCTTGGATTTTACGCTTGGCTGGCAATTGGCAACTGCATATTGTGTGTCGCCTATATGGGGGCAACGCGGCCCAATGTGTTGAAACAATTACCGCTTAAAGCCAAGAAGGTCTTCTTTTTTGGGGGCGGTGCATCCTTTGTCGCCTATGCATTAGTCATATGGTCTTTCACCCAAGCCCCCATCGCATTGGTTACGGCTTTGCGCGAAACGAGCATTGTATTTGCACTTTTAATCGGCGTCTTTTTCTTGAAGGAAAAACTCGATCTAACAAAAGTATTCTCCACAATGGTTACGCTTTTTGGTGCTGCCCTGTTGCGGTTTTCTAAACAATAAAGAGGTTTGAAAATGAAAATTCTAGCATTTAGCGATTTGCACCGCGATATGGACGCAACCAAACAAATGGTGGAAGCCAGTGCTGATGCCGATGTTGTTGTTGGGGCTGGAGATTTTGCCACCAAGGGTATGGGCTTGCTTGATACAATCAACATTCTGAAGGCCATTGATAAACCGATTATTCTTACCAGTGGCAACCATGACAACCTCATTGAGCTAACGGAAGTTTGCATTGAGTGGGAGAATGTACGGCTTCTCCACGGTAACGGTATCACTATTGATGATGTCGATTTTTTTGGTCTTGGCTGTGCCATACCCAACCGTGGTGATGCGGTGTGGAACGAGACGTTGGAAGAAGATGAAGCGGCAAAAATGCTCGTTAATTGCCCGAGCAACGCGGTTCTTGTCACCCATTCCCCGCCCCACAATTGTGCGGATTTACAACGGGACGGAAGCCACCAAGGCAGTGAAGCCATTGCGGCGTGCATCATGGATAAAACGCCCGTTCTGAACCTTTGCGGGCATATACATTTTTCTTGGGGAGCATCGGGCACGCTCGGTAAAACACCCGTGCATAACCTTGGGCCAACCGTGAATTGGTTTGAGGTTTAGCTCTTACCGCCGCCCATCTGCATCATTTCTGAAACTTCCAATGTGCCGCCAATATCAAGCACGGGGCAACCTTTGGCCAGTTCGATCGCGCCGTCCATATCGTCTGCTTTAACAACGGAAAAACCCGTCATTGGGTTTGCGCTACCCTCGCTAGAAACACCCGTAGCCGTTATGACCTTGGTTATTCCAACAGGCGTTCCCGGATTGACCATTGCGTCACCACAACTCTGCACCCAGGCCATCCATTTTTTCATGTGGCCAGCGCCCTCTTCCTGTGTCTTTGGTTGGTCGCCGCCGTGATAAGATACAATATATTCTGGCATGGTGTTTTCTCCGCGTGTTGAATCAATGCAGTAAACCACATCAAACCTGCAGACACAAAAAAGGCCAGCTCGTGAGAGCCAGCCTTTGTTATTCGATATTGATTGTCAGATTTAACCAACAATATCGCAGCCTGAGAACCAGAACGCGATTTCGCGTGCTGCTGATTCTGGAGCGTCTGAACCGTGAACTGAGTTTTCGCCGAGTGACAATGCGAATTCTTTACGGATTGTGCCTGCGTCTGCTTCAGCTGGGTTTGTTGCGCCCATGATTTCGCGGTTTTTAAGAATGGCGCCTTCGCCTTCCAAAACTTGTACAACAGTTGGGCCAGAAGACATAAATTCTGTTAGCTCACCAAAGAACGGGCGTTCTGAGTGCTCAGCGTAGAAAGCTTCAGCTTCACGCAAGCCCATGTGTACGCGGCGGGAAGCTACAACATTAAGGCCAGCTTCTTCAAGCTTGGCAGTAATTGCGCCTGTTAGGTTACGTTTTGTTGCGTCTGGTTTGATCATTGAAAATGTGCGTTCGAGAGCCATCGAGATTTATCCTGTGAATTGTGAAAAGAGTGCTTGCGCGGGGCTATAGCCGAGACTTAACTCGCGAGCAAGCAAAAGCGTATAGGATTTTCTCATGTTCAACGCACCTGGTCGATTTTACCGTGGAAATCTCCACACCCATTCAACAAATTCCGATGGCGTAAAAAGCCCACAAGAGGTTTGCGAAGCCTATGCCGCAGAAGGCTACGACTTCATTTCTCTTACAGACCACTTTATTGGCCTGTATGATTATCCCATTACAGATTGCAGCCCGTTCCATACGAACCAATTCACAACCATTTTGGGAGCAGAGCTTCATTCTGGGGCGCAAGAAAATGGAGCCATTTGGCATATTCTTGCCGTTGGTCTGCCTGCCGATTTTACCCCATCGAATTCACCAACCTTCTTTGCAAATGACGATCAAGAAAGTGGCCCAGAAATAGCGCAACGGGCGCGTGATGCAGGTGCTTTTGTCGCTATCGCCCATCCTCATTGGTCAGTGCTGACCTTAGACGATGCCCGTTCTCTCAAAGCGGCGCACGCAGTTGAGGTTTATAATCACGGCTGTGGCGTCGAATCCGATCGCGGTTATGGGACCCACACCCTCGACCAATTATTAAGCGAAGGTCAAAAACTCACCCTATGCGCAACGGACGATGCCCATTTCGCAACCGCTGACCATTTTGGCGGATGGGTGATGGTGAAGGCCGAAGAGAACACAGCGGAAGCGCTGTTGGAAGCCTTGAAGAATGGATTCCACTATTCCACCCAAGGGCCTGAATTTACTAACATTACTGTTGTTGGCGATAAGGTGCACGTGGAATGTTCGGAAGTCACCACTGTCATCGTAAGCGGCAGTGTACCCCAGACTGACGTGGTATTCGGCGATGGGATAACGAGCGCGGAAGTTCCCTTAGGACGCTTACAAAACTCTCCTTGGGTGCGGGTTACGCTGATCGACAAAGACGGAAACCGCGCTTGGTCTAATCCGATTTGGTTTGACTAAGCCGCACCCGCTTTAGCGCTTCTTCCCAACCCATCGTACATATCGAGCAATGTGTCGAACCATGCCGCTACGCTGCCTTGCTTTTGCATCACGTCGTGACGGCAGGATGTGCGGAGCCATTGGAGTGCGCCGAAGACGACGTAGTCTGCGAAGATTGGGGTGTCTCCACCGAGGAACTTTTGGTTTTTTAAGGTTAGTTCCAACGGCACGAGCGTCTTGTTTAGGGCATCAGGGGTCTTTGGAAATTTTGCGTCAAATTCCTCCAAGGTGCAGCCAAATACCTTCTCGCGGGTGGTGCGGAAGAAGACTTGATCTTCTGGGGCTAGGCCGTTGTAAATATCCATCAAGCAGAGGCGAATGATGTCTAGGTGTAATTGTGTTTGCGACCATGAGATCACCATATTGGTAAGCGCCTCCCCGCCCTCACCGTTGAACAGGCTTGGGGCATCTGGGTATGTCACATCGAGATATTTGGCGATTGCGAGGCTTTCCTCCACCACCGTATCGCCATCGCGGATAACCGGCACGCGCCGTTTATCACCGCCTTCAATCGAAGACACTTCCGTAAACGTGACCAACACGGATTCAAAGCCCAAGCCCTTATGGGCAAGGCTCATTTTAGTTTTCCAAACGTGAGGGCTAAAAACGCTCTTTGGGTCTGCGCCGCATAGTTCGTAGAGTTTGATGGTCATTGAGTTTATCCTTGATCGTGCAATTACTGTGGCTATCATGGAGGAAAAGAGGACATTTACAATGCAAAAACACTTCAACATGTTTGCCCAATATAACGGCTGGGCTAATCGAAAATTGCTGACAGCGGTCGCGGAGTTGAGCGAGGCGGAATATAATCAGGATTGCGAGATGGCGTTCAACTCAATGAATGGCACGCTAAACCACTTGCTTCTTGGCGATACTATCTGGCTAAGCCGATTTCAGGGAACCAGCGGCGCGCCGACAAGCCTTGATGGATTGTTGCACGAGAAATTTGCGGACTATTTAGAGGCGCGGCGGGCGATGGATGATAAAATCATTGCGTATGTGGAAGGGCTGACAGTTGAAAACCTGAACAGCGACTTCAGCTATACCCCGATCACCATGCCAGAAAAAGTTACACTACAGCTCGCCCCTGCCCTTGCCCACATCTTCAACCATCAAACCCACCATCGCGGGCAAGCCCACGCTATATTGACCCGCATAAAAGGCGAAGCTCCGCCGCTCGATTTAATTTATTATCAGCTTGGAGTGTGATCGGAATTGGTTTCAATGAAATTTGCCCCCAACCTTCGCCACCATGGGGGATAGCGCGAAAGCTGGGGTTCCATTTAGCGAGGAAAGGCTCGCCTTGGATGGAGTGTTGTTCGACTTAATCCCAAAAAGGTTTTTCTGCCTCAGCATTGGCTTCTTTGCGGGTCATTCCAATATCACGCAAAGCTTCACCGCTGAGTTTGGATAGGGCCAAACGGCTGTTTTGTTTTGCAAGCCGATTATGCAGGAACAATATGATCTGGAACGCGGTATCGAAAAGACTGGCAACCCACGATTTATGGCTCGCATTGCAGTTTTTGCCCTTAATTGTATCTATTGTACTCATTTTTTCTCTCCTATAAATGCACATTGTACCCGCAAACATGTGCATTGACTCCCAAATTGAATCAAGTGTAATACTTGTCACCATGACAAATTGGCTTCCAAATATTTCACAGGGCAGCGGCCCACTATATGTGCGTCTCGCGGACGAGATAGAGGCTGATATTGCTTCTGGCGCGCTATCAGGGGGGACAAAGCTCCCGCCACAGCGTAACCTTGCCTTCGATATTGGGGTGACAATAGGTACAATTGGCCGTGGCTACCAACTAGCGATTGAACGCGGATTGGCCACTGCGGAGGTTGGGCGCGGCACATTCATTCGAGCAACCGAACCTCTTATTCGCGATAATGAGCAAATTCCCGCCGATGTTATGCAACCCGAACCGCGGGGAATGGAAACGGGTGTCGGCCTTCGCCGAATGAACTCCACCAGCGCCACGGACATGGGGCAAAGCACCGTCATCGAAAAAATGTGCAGTGCCGTGCTCAAAGAAGAACCGCTTAAATCCATCGACTACGTGCGCTCACTAGAGCCTTCATGGCAAGAAGCTGGGCGCAAATGGCTTTCCACTAGCGGCTGGTCACCTGAACTCGAGAATGTTTTCCCGACGATGGGGGTTCATTCCGCCATGGTCGCTATTGTTGCCGCCCTCACCCAACCCGGTGATAAGGTTGCTTTTGAAAGCCTTACCTACGCATCTCTATCGCGCGCGGTAACGCTGATTGGCCGCCGCCCTGTGCAGGTGGATATTGGCGAGAACGGGTTGGACCCTGATGATTTCGCGCGGGTTTGTGCCCAGCAACATCCAAAAGTATTGATGGTCATCCCTACCCTTCACAACCCGACAACGGCCATTATTCCAGAGGAAAACCGCAGGCGTATTGCCCAGATTGCCCATGATAATAACGTGATGATTATTGAGGACAATATCTATGGCCGCCACGTTAAAGATGCCCCTCCTCCGCTCGCAGCTATGGCACCGGAGCGGACATTCCACGTTAGCGGGCTCTCTAAAAATGTTGGCGCGGGTCTTCGCGCCGGTTGGATTTCATGCCCCGCAAATTTCCGTAACCGCCTGCTCATCGCCAACAAAGCCTTGGTCGGCGGGAACACCTATATGCTCACGGAAGTTGCCGCTCGGTTGGTCAATTCTGGTGAGGCCGACAGGATTGGCAAGCAGGTCTCCGCCCATATCAGCCGCCGTGAAGCCATCGTGCGGGAAATTTTCGATGGACTGAAATTCAAATCCCATCCCGAAGCCGCATTCGTTTGGTTACAGCTCCCCGAACCTTGGGTATCAGGCACCTTCAAAACTGCCGCCCGCGAACAAGGAATATTGATCGACAGCGCCTATGAATTCAAGTCTGGTCAGAGCGGGGACGCAATCCATAAAGTCCGCGTTGCCACCATCGCGATACAAGGTGAGCAGGAGTTCCGACACAGCTTGATGGTGCTCCGAGAATTGATGGATTCTGGTTGTGCTGGGTACGACGATTATTCGTGAGGGGAATACTCTCCCCTTACCCAAATCACCGCTTGTAATTTTCCCACTTTTCCGTCACAAGCCGCAGCATGCTTACACTTAATGATCTTACTTTCCGAATGCAGGGGCGACTGCTGCTTGATAACACCTCTATGACCGTGCCTATGGGCGCGAAAATGGGGTTTGTTGGGCGCAATGGCACGGGCAAAACCACGCTGTTCAAGCTCATCACCAAAGACTATGGACCAGAAACAGGCACGATTAAATTGCGCCGCAATATGCGCATCGGCCAAGTGGCGCAGGAAGCACCGGGCAACGAAAAGTCATTGTTGCAAACCGTGCTCGAAGCTGACCTTGAGCGCACCGCGCTAATGGCGGAAGCGGAGACGGCCACTGACCCAACACGCATTGCCGACATTCACACACGGCTGACTGATATTGATGCCCACTCTGCCGAGTCGCGGGCCGGATCAATTTTGCACGGGCTGGGGTTTGATGCGGAAGCACAGCTCCGTCCTTGTTCCGATTTTTCTGGTGGCTGGCGGATGCGCGTTGCGCTTGCGGGCGTACTGTTTTCCGAGCCTGACCTTCTACTGCTTGATGAGCCGACCAACTATCTCGACCTTGAGGGCACGCTTTGGCTGGAGAACTATATTGCCCGCTATCAGCACACAGTTATCATCATCAGTCACGATCGCGACTTGTTGAACACTTGTTGCAGCATGATCGTGCATTTGGAAAACTTGAAGTTGACCTCTTATAAAGGCGACTACGATTTCTTCGAGAAGACCCGTGCTGAGCGCAACGCTTTGCAAACAAAAATGAAGGTCAAACAAGACGCTAAACGCGCCCACATGCAGACCTTCATCGACCGTTTTAAGGCCAAGGCATCAAAGGCCACACAGGCCCAAAGCCGTGTTAAAGCGCTGGAGAAAATGGCAGTTATTTCTGCCGTGCAAGATGCAGATGTTGCGCCGCTCGATTTCCCTAGCCCAGAAAAAGCTATCCCCTCCCCGATCATCAATTTGCAAAAAACATCCGTTGGTTATGAGGAAGGAAAGCCAATCCTAACCAACCTCGATTTGCGCCTTGATGCAGACGATCGTATCGCACTTCTTGGGGCGAATGGTAATGGTAAATCCACCTTCGCCAAGCTGATTGCTGGACGGCTGGACGTGATGGACGGGCGGGTTACGCGGTCTGAAAAACTGCGGGTGGCGATGTTCGCCCAACACAATATGGATGATCTATTTCCCGAAGAAACGCCAGTGGATCACGTCCGCCGTTTGATGCCCAGAGAGCCTGATGCAAAGGTTCGCAGCCGCGTCGCGCAAATGGGCTTGGGCCAAGAGAAAATGGAAACCAAGGCCAAGAGCCTATCTGGTGGAGAAAAAGCCCGTCTGCTGTTGGGCATGGCGACATTCAATAAGCCGCACATGCTTATTTTGGACGAACCGACCAACCACTTGGACATCGACACCCGCCAGTCCCTCGTCATGGCGATCAATGCTTATTCGGGTGCTGTGGTTTTGATTTCTCACGACCGCCACTTGGTAGAGGCCTGCGCGGAACGGCTGTGGATCGTCAACGAAGGCTCCGTTGGCCCCTATGATGGTGATCTCGATGACTACCGCAAACTCATCCTAAAAGGCCCCGGCTCCCCTGCCTCAAAGAAGGCCGAAAAGAAAAAAGAAAAGCCAAAAAAAGAAAAAATCATTCAGGAGAAATCCGCTGGTGATAAACGCCGCGAAGAAGCCCTAAAGCGAGAGTCGGAAGCCGACATCCGCACCCGCATTAAAAAGCTTGATGCCATCATGCCAAAGGCTGCTGACGCGATTAAAAAACTCAACAAATTACTGGCGGTCGCGAGTACCCAAAGCGACACCAAACGCATCCGCGACCTAGCCACCAAAAAAGCAGAGTTCGAGCGGCGCTTGGCCGAGACGGAAGAAGAATGGCTGGCGTTGAGCACGCGGTTGGGTAAGTAGTCCGGCAGGTTTCCTAATCCTACCCTTTTGTCATTCTCGCCCACAGCGGGAATCCATTTCTCCACTGGCCTGATGGTTGTTGTGATGGGTTTGGGGAGATACTATGCACAGGGCATAGTATGGTGGTTGAGAGAGATTTGCTTGCTGAGGTTTTTGGAATACCATGCAAGAAACTTGCCTCACATCCCGAAAGCCCCTCCCATGACCAATCCCCCTACCCTCGACGCCTCTTCCAAAGCGATGCTTGATCGTGCTCATGGGTTGGCTAGTGAAAAGGAAACTAAGGCGCTTTATTCGGATTGGGCGGAAAGTTACGACAAGACCATGGTTGAGGGTTTGGGGTATCTCTCCCCACAAAAGGCCGCACATTTGCTAGGGCGAAGTGTGACAGATAGACAGGCGCGGATATTGGATGTGGGAACGGGCACGGGGCTTGTTGGGCAAGAGTTGGCGGCGCTTGGTTTTACAGAAATTGATGGAATAGATTACTCCGCACCGATGCTAGCGGTGGCAGAAAAACTCGGTGTCTATAGCGCATTGATCGAGGCGGATTTAAAACAACCCCTTGCCATAGACAGCAATACCTACAACGCAATCATCTGCATCGGCACCTTCACCCACGGCCATGTCGGGGCTGATTGTTTGGATGAGTTATTCCGCATTATGAAGCCTGGAGGACGCTTTATCACTGCCATTCGCAAAACTTACTGGGAACCTGCTGGCTTCAAAGCCAAGGTGGATGAGCTGACAAAGGCTGGAACAATAACAACGGTAAGCAGTGAGGAAGACAGCAATTACACAGACAGCGCAGAGGCTGAATCTTGGTTCTTGGTTTGGGAGAAATGTTGAGGGGTCAATTACCCGACGACTCTTCAGGTGATGCCAAATAACAACAGGTAATGCGACATTTACCATCCGCAACGATTCCAACTTGTTCTTTGGTTTGCTTGAGGATACAAAACTGAACAAATCGTTAACGGGGCGTTACTGATTTACGGCTGGCTAGAACGACCAGCTTTGAATCCCAATGTCTCGGAGCTCGAAATGTTTACCCTGAAATCTTTGTTTGTTGCGGCTGTGTCTCTACCGCTTGCTATTAGTGCGTCCACAACCAGCTATGCTGCTGATGGAGAGCCAGCTGGCTACCTCTTTGGATCAGTGGAAATTTTTGGAGGCGGAATTAAACTGACCGAGGGCAGCGGCCTAGTTGGTACTCCAACAAACGAACCAGTTAATGCTAAGTTCTATGGCGGAGCACTAAAAGCGGGCTACGGCTTTAATAATGGCATTCTCGTGGTTGGCGAACTTTTCACAGAAAAAACCAACACGGGGAGCGCAGATGATAGCTACGCATCTGGCTTTTCTATGGCAGGACATCTTGCCTATCAACGGGATGATTGGTTATTCGGCGCTTTTGGTGGACGCATCAACACTGACCAAGACAACAATAACAATGACACCTCGATCCGTCACTTTTACGGCATTGAAGGCCAGTACTACTGGGAGAACGTTACCTTGATGGCTCAACTAGGCCGTTTGGGTGGAACTGGTGGTACCGATGATAGTGGTGAAGATTCAATCTATGATGCTACTTTCTTTAAAGTAGGTGTGAATTGGTTTGTACAGCCTGATACTATGTTAAGTGCGCATTTTTCAGGTGCCCGGGGTGTAATGGGAGATAAGACAGGGTTTTTCGATCGTGCCCATAAAGTTACCACCCGTAACTGGGGTGTTCGTGCTGAACATCAGTTCACCTTTGAAAACAACATCAAGTTCTCGGTCTATGCCAAATATGACATCTCCTACTACGATGAACGTCCAGGTGAGTCCGACCATTTTGACGAGCGCACTTGGATGGTTGGGTTGAAAATTAAATTCAACAACAGCGATTCTTTGCGGGCAAGCAATAGACGAGGAGAGACTCTCGAAGCGCCACGCGAACTCGTACGCTGGGTTGCGCAAACTGGTGGTCCAGGCGAGTAAGAGCTGAATTTAGCAGGACGCAGAAACAGTCACCTAAGGTGATCAAGTTTCTGCGTCACTTTTTCGTTCCCGAATGATACTATTCCCTTAGCAGTTTCCAATTGACAAAAACCCCGTTTCCTATTCGATGCGGTGTTAGGAAAAATGCTGCTTTGGGTTCTTGGCATGATTGATGAATTGAGTTTTCCGAATGGGTTGCGCTTGCTGCATCGTTGGCAGGCTGGGGATGTTGAGGCTCGGGATCGGCTGAAGCAGATTTTTGACGGTGCTATTGTGGGCGATTGTGATGCTAATTTTGCAATACAGGCACCCATAGATGCGGTGAATGTTGGTGGGTCTATCAACCTGCTTACCCTCAATATTATGAACGATTTATATGGCTACGAATCTGCGGAATTTTATAAGCTGGATATGGAACGATATGTTCGAACCACCCTGCTGACGCGGCGGTTGTTGGGGATGAATAAGCTTTATATCAGCTGGGCGGTCTATGGATTTACGGCGGAAGCGCTTGGCCAAGCGATGATGTATCCCGACAAATTCCCGCCGGGTTCTGATCCAGAAAAAGTGTTGGTGACGGCGGACAACTGGCAGGACATTCAAACGCCAGATTTCACCACCGGAATTCCAAAAATTATATATGAGATTATCAATCATTATGTGCGCTTAACGGGTATGGAACCGCTGTTGCAACTCTCCGCGCCCTACAGCTTGCTCGCGGATATCTATGGGCAAGAACCGCTACTCGCCGATTTGGTCAATAATCCTGATCGCGCTAACGCGATGTTGGATCATTTGGTTGACCATGTATTGCAACCGTGGATGGCGCATTTCTTCGCTAAACATCCTAACGGTTGGGTGGAACTTTCAGATGCCTCTGGCTCCCCCTTCTTCATTGGGCCGAAAAATTGCAAAGCTATGGCCATTCGCACCATTAGGCGGCTGAAGGACGAGAACCTATGGGGAGCGCGGGTCTATGACGCCAACTATCGCGGTGATTACGTTACCCAAGCCCCGCAAAAAAGCCGCTCATCACGGCGACGTGGGCGTGGTGGAAGCGCGGAAGTGCCGATTGATTTGGAAGAATTGACCGCACTGAAACACAGCGTTTGCACAGATTATATTATCCGCCTTGATGACGATCAAGTGGATATTGGCTTCTATGAGAAGGCCGCGATTGAACGCAACGTGCCGCTGTTCACGGGCATTGGTGCGGGGCAAGTGGATCGCAACAGCGTTGAGAATTTGGCTTTGGCTAAGGAGGGAATACAGACGACTGCTGAGACTTACGTCAATGCGATCAAGAATGTGGCCAATACAATTTCTGCCAATGGCTATGAAAACCGCAAGCAACCTTGGCCGGGGACTTTATATTTTGAGGATGTGAGTTCGGAGGCACAATTTGAGATGATTGAGATATTGGTGGCGGAAGCTTTGAAGAATGGCGCTCTGTAAGGTCTCTTAGGCCTTCTTCGCCCAACGTCCTTCCTCGTCTTGCTGCCAATAGGCAAGATCATAGCCTGCTTCTTTTTCTATTTTCCAACGCCCACGGGCGGCGGCAACGGCATCTTCATCGCGACCATCGAACATATAGATAAGCCGTTCGTAGTTTTCCGTACCTTCTGGTACTGCACCATCAACTACAAACCGCACTTCTGCACCAATTGGGTTGTCAGTTGCGGTTGTCAGCCAAATGGGGTGGTCAGTTTGTGTCTCGTCATCATTGCCCTGACAGCCGTGGGGTAAAAAGCTGTCGGCTTGATAAGCCCAAAGATGTTCGTTCAACCCATCGCGGTGAGTATCACGGCTCGATTGAACCACTACCTTCCAGCCCCGTTCAAGGCTGCGTTCAAGTAGGCCCGGCAAAGCGCGCTCTAAGGTGTGTTCTGTAAGGTGATAGAAAAGAACTTCGGTCATTTCTGCACCCTAAACGAAGATGAAAAACCAACAAGTGCCACGAAACATTGCCCCCACTTCATCAACATGCTTTGATAAAATGCGTACTTGGAATTGTATAAGGGCACCGATCAATGCAACCAAATAAGATCATCTATTCACTCATCGTTTCATCCGTGGTCATGAGCACCTCTGGTACGGCACGGGCCGCAGACGAGCAGCTTTGTGCCATAGAAAATTCAGCTTTGATTTGTGGGGCAAGCCTCAAAGATGGAGGCGAAATTCTTGAAGCTATGAGCAATCCAGCCACAATGGAAATGCTGATTAAAACGAAAGCTAGTGGGTTAGTTTATAACAATAGCGATCAGCGCGAAGTATTTCGCAAATCGCTCGAGGCTAATCGTGGCTCCATGAAAAAATATGCAGATCGTGCGTGGAAACAGTATCGTCAAAAACGCTTGAAAGCCGATGCATATGAGGTTGTCAGAACAAAATATAAGGCGGGCATGAAGGCCTACCGAGCCGCTATGCAACTCTACCGCGCAGGAACATGGGGCAGTAAAACTAAGGGCAAGCAGGCAGATTGATAGAATGGGGTGGCGAACGCCGACACCCCAAACAAGAAACTAGGACAAGTGTTTCATCAAATTTTGTGGTGACGAAACACCGTAGGGATCATCGCCAGCATTATCGGCAAAGCCTTCTTCTTCGAACCATTGTTCGATTACGCCATCGTTGATAATTGCAGCATAACGCCATGAGCGCATGCCGAAACCGATGTTGTCTTTGGCCACCAGCATGCCCATTTTACGAGTAAACTCGCCAGAACCGTCGGGTATGACTTTCACATTCTTCAACTCTTGGCCTTTGGCCCAAGAGTTCATCACGAATGTATCGTTGACGGAAAGGCAGTAGATCGCATCAATGCCCTTTTCAGCAAATTCACCAGACATCTTTTCAAAATCCGGCAATTGGAACGTTGAACAGGTTGGGGTGAATGCGCCGGGGAGTGAAAACAGAATGACTTTTTTGCCTGAGAAATAGTCGCTGGATGTCACATCTTCCCATTTGAAGGGGTTGTCGCCTCCGATGCTGTCATCGCGAACGCGGGTGTGAAAAATAACGTGAGGAACTTTACGGCCTTGCATCAAAATCTCCATTTCTTGATACGTTTTCAAAAAATGGAGTTAGCTAAAAAGCTACAGCAATTCCAGTAGCTTCTGTTGAATACAGTCTACCAGTCACAAGCAAATTGTCGCAGTGAATGCCCTTCTCGCTTTTGGGAGATCAGGGCTAAGCACTGATCCATGAAACAGAGTAGGAAAACCGCCAGTGTTGGCTACTACCGATCAAGTTTGGTCGATAGAACAATCGCGGAAGATGTCTGAGTTACACCTGTGATTTGGCCGATTTTATCCAACACGGTATCGATGCGCTGCGGTGTGGTTTCACTCAATTTGACGATCAAATCGTATTTTCCCGAGACGGTATGAATCATATCGATAGCCACAATTGTTACCAGTTCAAACAGAATTGTTGGCAGCCGTTGTGGTTCTAAGGTGATCTCAACAAAAGCGGTGATTTTCTGAGCATCAACATCGGCTCCCAACCGAAGGCTATAACCGGCGATCATACCATTTTCCTCTAGCCGCTTAATGCGGCCTTGAACGGTGGTGCGGGACACGCCCATCTTGCGAGCAAGAGAAGAAACCGACTCACGGCCGTTGAGTTTCAACAGAGACAGCAGCTGGGCATCTTTTTCGGTTGTTATGACCATAACTTACGTCCTTTTGATTTCTTTTTCGTTGATTTAACGCTAAAACAGGCAAAATGCAATATATTGCCGCCTGCCTTTGATGTTTTTATCCATCTATCCTGCCCCTATCAGCATTCAGACAAGGCTAGTAGTCCATGGACACTCTCGTTGCTCTAGCGACCAAATACAAAGCACCAACAGCGGAAATCGCGTCAAAAATGCAGTATGCCAATTCGGATGCTGTGGCTAAACTATTGCAACCGGATGAGCCAATTTTGTGCTTTTCCCCAACCGCATTACGGCAACAGGCGGATCAATTTCTTGCCCATTTCCCTGGGAAAACGGCCTATGCACTCAAAGCCAATCCACATCCACAGGTTATCAAAACCTTGTTTTCCCAAGGGATAAATACTTTCGACGTGGCTTCTCCGGTTGAGATGGAACTTGTTAAACTTCATGCACCTAAAGCCAAAATCCATTACCATAACCCAGTAAAATCCAGCAAAGAGATTGCAACCGCTTATCATCAATACGGCTGCAAGCGGTTTGCCGTTGACCATCTGGACGAACTCACCAAAATCGCTGAGGTGATTGGTGGCGACAGGGATATTCAAATTGCAGTCAGGTTACGCCTGCCATCCACAGCCACTTCCGTCCATGACTTTTCAAGCAAATTTGGCGCAACGAAAGAAGAAGTAGTTAGCTTGCTGCGCGAAGTGAAGTCGCTTGGGTATCAACCACTGGTGACGTTTCACCCTGGTTCTCAATGCCACGATCCAGCTGGATGGGTTCATTATCTTGAGGCTGTTGCAGATATCCAGCACAAGTCTGGTGTTGCCCTTATTGGATTAAACATTGGCGGTGGTTTTCCTGCTATTTATCAGGGTGCGGCAATTACTCCTTTGACCACGATCTTTGCAACCATCAAGAAAACTATCAGGGTTTGCTTTGGCAACGAGTGCCCACCACTGGAATGCGAGCCTGGGCGGGCGCTTGTTGCTCCTTCAGTCACTCTCCTCACCCGCGTGAAATTGGTGCGTCGTGAGTTGGGAGAGATATTTATCAATGATGGAATTTACGGCTCGCTGATGGAAGCAAACCAAACGTCTTTGCTAACACCGCAGCATCGTGTTTTGAAGAGCAGCAAAGCCCCTACCCAAAATTTCACAGTCTTCGGCCCAACCTGCGACCCGCTCGATCTTCTGCCGATACCTCTAGAGCTACCGAGCACTATTGCAGAAGGGGATTACATCGAGTTTCTCTCGATCGGTGCCTATGGCAGTGCGACCATAACAAAGTTCAACGGGTATGGGGAGGCAGAAATGCTTATGGTTGAGGATATTCGCCAAGCGACCCCAAACCTGAAAGCATAATAAATAGAGGTACTTACCCCTCATAATTATTCGCGACCAAGCGATCAAGCAACCGCACGCCATAACCGCTGGCCCAAGACTTGTTAATCTCGTTTTGAGGGGATCCCATGGCAGTACCCGCAACATCCAAGTGCGCCCATGGGGTGTCTCCTACGAAACGTTGCAAGAATTGCGCAGCAGTAATGGAACCAGCATAGCGACCTGCACTGTTACGCATGTCGGCAAATTTGGAATCGACCATTTTGTCATATTCAGCACCGAGTGGCATGCGCCAAAGCTTTTCACTCGTATCAAGACCAGCTGCAGTCAGATTCTCGCTCAATTTGTCATTGTTCGAGAAAAGCCCTGCATGGTGATTTCCTAGCGCAACCAAAATTGCGCCGGTCAGCGTTGCTAAATTGATCATGAACTTCGGCTTGAATTTCTTATTACAGTGCCAAAGAGCATCTGCTAGCACTAAGCGCCCTTCTGCGTCTGTATTGATAACTTCAATGGTTTGCCCCGACATGGAAGTGACAATATCTCCGGGCCGTTGCGCATCTCCATCTGGCATGTTCTCGACCATGGCGATGATGCCCACGACGTTCGCTTTCGCCTTCCGTGCGGCCAGCGCGTGCATGAGGCCCGTCACAGCTGCTGCCCCGCCCATATCACCCTTCATATCTTCCATTCCGCCTGAAGGTTTGATGGAAATTCCGCCCGTATCAAATGTAACCCCCTTACCGACAAAAGCTATTGGCGCGTCTTTTGGCTTGCCGCCTTTCCATTGAATTATTGCCATGCGTGGCGGGTTACGGGAGCCCTGGGCGACCCCTAATAACGCCCCCATTTTCAAGGCTTTCATGGCTTTCGCATCAAGAATATCGACCTTACAGCCAAGCTTCTTTAATGCGCTCGCCCGTTTAGCAAACTCTATTGGCGTCAATACGTTAGCGGGCTCATTGACCAATGTTCGGGCCAACATTACGCCCTCTCCGACACCTTTATTTGCAATCCAAATCTTCTTCGCTGTAGTTGCCGTTTTCGTGTGAATTGTCACCTTCAATGGCTTTGTTTTCGGCTTCTTGTCCTTCGATTTATATTGGTCGAAACGGTAGGCCCCCAATTGCATTCCTTGGGCAATATCTGCGGCTTGTTTTGCAGTCGCAGGTTTGCCATCAGGCATTTCCAGCATCAACGAGGCTTTACCCGTTTTCGCAACTTTAGCGCCAATTGTTCCACCAAGGCGTAGCCAAGAGTATTCGGTTAGTTTCTTCACATCACCAAGACCAATGAGAACGATGCGGTCCAAATCCGTACCCTTGGGTACAATAATTTCCATCCCCAAGCCAAACTCGCCTTTAAAATCGGCGGCCTTGATAGCCTTTGAAATTGCACCCGATTTATTGAACACCTTACCGGCTGCAGTTAGTTTGTTTGATTTATCGCAAAACAGAACAACGCTCCCTTTAGTTGGGGCTTGGGTTGCGGCAAAACTAATAGTAGGAATATGGCTCATGGGGGGATCCAAACGGGTTTAGAGATTAGTAAATAAAGACTGATGTTCGCCCTTCTTTGCGCTTGTGTAAATGGGCTTTTAACATTCGTTATACTTGAGGAATAAACTGGGCATCAACAATATGTTAACCTCGTTTATTTGCCGCTTTTTAGCCATTACGAGTCCTTAATGAAACGGTTACAATTATAATTCTACTCAATATCGACACAGATTCTCTTTTTTACATTTCGGGAACCCAATGGGCCTCATCCTAATAGAGCGCTATATTTTCAAAAAGGCCCTTATCGCTTTCCTAACGGCTGGCGGTGGGTTGATTGGTGTATTGTGGGTCGTGAGAGCTGTTCAAAATATTGATGTCATTTTGAACAAAGGCCAAAGTATTGCGGTTTACTTAAAGATGACCAGCCTTGGAGTACCAACATTGGCGGCAGCGATTGCCCCCCTCGCTTTGATGATTGGGCTGGTGCGAACGATCAATGCGCTCAATGATGATACAGAGCTGGTGGTGATGCACGCCTCTGGCGCTTCGCGTGTTTCTTTGATGAAACCTTTTTTGGTTCTCAGTTTGTTGGTGACAGCGCTGGTTTACTTTCTACACCTTTGGGCTGGACCAACCTCTATGCAGGTTCTTCGTACATTCGTGACTAAGGTTCGCGCCGATTTGGTCTCGGTTATTGTCCGAGAAGGAACATTTCAAGATGTTGGTAAAGGGCTAACCTTCCACATTGCGGCACGAGAGCCAGGCGGTGTGCTGAAAGGGGTGTTCATTCTCGACGGTCGAAATAACAAGGAAACTTTCACTTACCTCGCCAACGAGGGAACGATATCCAAAGTTGACGAGCAAAGCTATCTGGTTTTAAAAAACGGACAAATTCAAAGACTTAACCACGAAGACAATGCGCTTTCCGTCATTAAGTTCAACTCATACGCCTTCAATTTATCCAGCTTTTCTGGTGGGAAAACTGCAACGGGTCGAAGCCAGATGGAGGTTTCCACCTATAATTTGATATTCCCGGATTCAAATGACCCGCTGTTCAAGCATAAGCCGGGACGTTTCAGAGCTGAATTACATACGCGTCTAACGGGCGGCCTTCATCCGCTTATGGTCGGTTTGTTGCTCTTAGCTTATCTCGGGAATCCAAGCTCCCATCGCCAAGGGCAGAGTGTGGTTATCACCACTGTGACCATGCTTATTATCTTACTTCGTGGTATTACTATTGTTGCCGAAGGCTCGTTGCGCGACGACCCAAATATGATCGCCGTTGTATGGGGCATTCCGCTAATTACCATTGCCATTGCTCTGTTCTTATTGCTAACCGACAGAAGCGGCTTCCCTCCTGAGTTATTAGCGAAGGTTGAAACCGTTCTGCACAACCTGATGACCAAGCTTGAACCGCTTCGTGCAAAACTTCGTGGCTATAAGCTTGATGGGCAGGTGAGATCATGATTGGGCGCACACTTGGAATTTATCTAGCAAAAGACTTCCTACGCAACATGGTGTTCATTTTCATCTTGTTTTTTTTGCTGATAATCGCAGTGGATTTGATTGAACTCTCAAGAGATTTGGGGAAAACAGTCAATGCAGGGTTTAAGGACATTTTCTTAATCTCCTTATTTCGTGCGCCCGCTTTCGCAGAAAACATTCTCCCCTTCTCCATATTGTTTGGGGCATCCATGTCATTGCTGATGCTAAACCGACGGTTAGAGCTTGTCGTGGCGCGGGCTTCTGGGGTTTCAGCATGGCAATTCCTCTGGCCACTGATGCTTACTGCGGCGACCATCGGTGTACTAGCAACCTTCGTATATAACCCACTTTCGCTATCGGGTACGATCGCCTCACGAGCAGTAGAAGCCTCTGTATTCGGTAAGGCTAAGGGCGGATTTTCAAATAAGTCCAAAAACTTTTGGCTCAGAATTAACGAAACATCAGGTGACGTGGTTTTAAGGGCTAAGATTAGCCAAAACAAAGGATTGAAGCTTACTGCAGTCTCAGCATACCGGTTTGCTGCAGATGGTAGTTTCAAAGAGCGCGTGGATGCAGCGCGGGCAAAATTTGTCACTGAGAAGGGGCAAAACTATTACGTGTTAAGTGATGCCGATATTACCATTCCTGGCCAACGTAGCCGCAAACAAAAACAGGTAAAATTGGCCGTACTGGTCTCGAAATCACAACTACAATCGGGGCAAACCAACGCTTCGGAAACCAGCATATGGAGCTTAAATAAGCAGGCTTCACGGGCAGAAGAATCAGGAAAAAGCGCTCTTGCTTTCGAAACCCGTTTCCATGCCCTTTTGGCGCAACCTTTGCTGTTTATTGCCATGGTCTTACTCGCCGCAACGATTTCATTAACTTTCGCAAGGTTTGGCGTGAATGGGAAGGTGATTTTGGGTGGTATTTCAGCTGGTTTTGTGCTCTACGTTCT
>JAZGEY010000036.1:0-2803 GCA_036478985.1 Rhizobiaceae bacterium | reverse complement strand
TCGGGTGGTTGGTACATGGCTGGCGAACCATCAGGCGGGGCTTATGACCTTGGCTTCTGTTGGCACTAAAATGCAAGATAAAATTCTTGATGTTTTGTTCAATGATGAGTTGCCGCCAAAGAGCGTGACTGATGCCCTTGAATATATTGAAAAGGGTAAGCTTGCGACCAGCGAGCAACGCAAAATTGCGGGTGCTTTGAAGTCCTTCAAAACCATGCCCGACACTGTGTTCAATATGGTGATGTCGAGCCAGCGTGAACGGGTTGTTGCATGGGCAAAAGAACAGGGTGTTCTCTAATGCGCGCGCAAGAGTATTTTACACCGCTTGAAGTGGCGGAATTGGCGAAGCGGTTGGACGTTAATTCGGTTCCATCTGACAAAGCTAATCTTCAAAAATTCATTGTAAAAAATAACTTTGGCTCATCACCTTTAACTCGGAATAGGTCGGGGCGTGGCGGTGGTGTGGAATATCACTTCTCGCTTTTCCCAGAAGAATTTGTTGTGGCGTACATAGACAACCGCCGCCGTGAACAGGCAGAAAATGATGCCCGTGTTGCGATGGCCGAAGAACAAAATGCGCTGGAAGCTCTTAGTGGAACGGCCTTGTCTGCAAAACAGACAAAGGTGATGGAGGCACGGGCAGGAATTATTCAAGCCGTGAAGGCTTATGCACTTGCCGAAGGTTGTGGCAATGGCAATGCGGTGATGGCTGTTCTTGCATTGATTGAAACTGATCGTCGCCTGTTTGCGATCGCAAAAACGGCGAATGATCGTGCTGGAAATGGGCGAAAACTATCGCGCCGAACAATCTATAATTGGATGAAGGCACAAGCGGATGGTGGCGTTGCCTCACTGGCTCCAAAGGCAACCCGCGACACAGCAAGTTTTCCGCAATGGTTTCCTATTTTTATGGGCTTCTATGCCCGTCCACAATCACCAACCATTACGGTTGCTCTTGATCAGTATATCGACAAGGCAAGACCTAATGATCCGCCGTCTTATGATGCCGTGCGTCGGTGCCTAAAGAAGCTAGATAAGGTGCAAGGAACGCAAGCCCGTTATCGTGGTCGCGAAGGTGCGCTGGCACTAAAGGCGCGCCATGCTTATGTCCTGCGTGATACGTCTGGCCTGTTGCCAACATCGGTTTATACATCAGATGGCAAGTTGTTTGATGCGGAAGTTCAACACCCCGTTCATGGTCGTCCGTTCCGCCCTGAAATCACTCCAATATTGGACATTGCAACCCGCAAGTGCGTTGGTTGGTCTGTTGGTTTGGCCGAGAACAGCCGCGATGTAATTGCCGCGTTACGGGACGCCACAGTTTCGCACGGGGTTGCGGCTATATTCTACGTTGACCGTGGTCCAGGCTTTCGCAATGACGCGCTGGATAATGCGTTGACTGGGTTTTGCGCGCGGCTTGGGACAACCAAGATGCACTCATTGCCTTATAACTCACAAGCGCGGGGCATCATGGAGCGGTTTCATGCAACTGTGTTCACGCCTCTTTCGAAGACTTTCAGCAGCTATATTGGCGAGGATATGGATCGTGAGGCGGGACATAAGGCTCACAAAAACAGCCGTAAAGACCTGAAGGAATTTGGCACGTCGGCGTTGTTGCCAACGTGGGTAGAATTTATCCAATCCGTTGAAAAATCTATCAACGATTACAATGAAGCACCTCATTCGGGTTTGCGGGTTCGCAATGCGCAAGGTCGCAAGGTTGAACAAACACCAAACCAATCATGGGATGCCGCCGTTATCAACGGATTTGAAGCAGTGACTGTTAATCCCATTGAGGCAGATCAACTCTTCCGCCCTGTAGTCCGCCGCCGCACCAACCGCGCAATGGTTTCGTGGATAGGAAACAGTTATTTCGATTTGGGATTAGAGCCGTTCCACGGCACTGATATTCTCGTTGGCTACGATGTGCGCGATGCCACAAAAATGTGGTGTTACGAAATCGATATTGTCGATGGTGAAGAACTGCCAGGCAAGTTGATTTGCGTTGCCGCCTTTGAGGGTAACAAAGAGCGCTATGTTCCATACAGCATGGAACAAAAAGCCATTGAAGACCGATTGAAGGGGCGTGAGCGCCGACTTCAAGTGCATATGGATGAAGTTCAGGCGGAAGCCGCACCGAACCGGTTCCTAACAGGCGAAGCCAACATTCCGTTTTCGATTGTGGAAAAGCAAGTGACCACAATCGACGCTGTGACCAATGATACCTCTCCCTTATCAAAGGTCGCAGCACCCCAATCACCGTCCGCGCCAGCACTAAAAATAGTGCGCGCAAAAGGGGAGCGCCCACGCTTTAGCGAAGATTATGAACTCGCTACGTGGTGCCTAAACAACCCTGAAAAAGTGACGGAAAAAGATAGGTCGCTTTTGCTGACTTTAACCAGAAGCAAAAGCGACCTTGAGTATCTGCGTATCAACGGCGTGGACTTGGAAAGCTTACGAGGCCTTCTCCGAGCCGATGCCACAACACCCAAAAAACAAAGACAGGAATAACAATGAAAACGAACTTTGTCGAGACCAGTAATGTCACCGCTTTCCACAACGGGCTTCAAACGCTCAAAAAACGTGGGGCAGGTGAAGCTTGCCTGATGGTAATTGATGGTGTTCCAGGGCTTGGAAAAACCACCACTCTTCAACATTGGACATCAAAAAACCCGTGCCTCTATTTGCGCGCAAAGAAACAATGGAAGGCATCTTGGATGATGAATGAGTTGTTGGAACTCATGCGCATTATCCCGCCGCACAAGTTTGAAGATAAATACAAACTTTGTTTGGGACAGCTAGG
>JAZGEY010000035.1:0-26069 GCA_036478985.1 Rhizobiaceae bacterium | reverse complement strand
AGCGTAAACAAACGGCGGTTTGAAGCAACTACACGAATGAAGTTGCCCACAAGACCACCAATCTTCGCCTTCGACATAACGGCCCCAATAGCGGCAATCTGGTCGTCGGCGGAAAATACAGGGGATTTAATCAAACGCTGGAGATCGTCACTGCCATTCAGCAATGAACCCAAGCGCTTCATATCTTTTTCAACAGCAGGAACCTTCTTCTCGCCCACAGCCAAATCAAAGAGAGCAGACGCATAACGTTCTGCTACCCCGGAAATTTGACCGGTTGTCGAGGAAGATGAATTAGCCAATGTGGTACTTCTCTAGCTGCTGTTTGTCAGTCTTCCAAGCTAATCGCCCGTAAACACTGAGATGAGTGTAAATTCTAGGTTTTTGTCAAAGCCAAATCAACAGCCCAACAGTAAATCCGAGGTTCCTCTAGCACGGTCTTTTTTGACTCGCAACGGGACGTTTGTATGATTCACGCAGCTTTTTGCATATGAGGCCATTTTTTTTCATTAAAGCCCAAAAGGTCACACTTATGGAATCAACATCATCCCATAGCCAATCATGAAAAACGCCCCCAAACCCTCGATAATAGCCAAAATTAGGCTCTTTACGTTGAATGCCTTGCTAAAAATGAACGAAACCAACCGCCCAAGCACTGAAAACGCCAAAGCAAAGCCTAAAGCCAAATAAATCAGTGGTTGCGCCAATAAAATGGCAGCAATTGCAAAACCTGTCCGCATTCCCCCAGAAGAAGCTCTTATTTCTGAAACCCCAGCGTTGTTGCGCTCGCCAGTTTCATTGCCACCAAAAGCTGGTCCGAAGTGCCTCAATATAAATCGGGGAAAAACAAAACCCACAAATCCATAGAGAATTGTAAAAACCGCAAACCCCCAAGCAAACCACTCGCCTTGAGAAAAGGGCCAAGAAAACTCAATCATAAAAACTCCTTTTGATTCGGGAGGATTATAGGATAGAATTAAAGGGCAAGGCTAATTTGCTTATATTTTGATTGGAACGATCTCAATGGCTAAAACCCACAGGGGCAGATGCTTCTGCAAGGCAGTTCGATTTGAGATTGACCTGCCAATTAAATGGTCCGTCAGCTGTCATTGCGAAAGTTGTCGGCGACAATGCTCTGCTCCAATGACCAGCTACATCGGTGTTGAAGACGGACAGTGGCGTTGGACGGGGGAGGCACCAAAAACCTATCACTCATCTCCCGGTGTAGAGCTAACATTTTGCAGCAATTGCGGCACACCGATCTCATTTCAATCTAAAAAACTAACAGCCGTCATGCACTTTTATATCGCGGCCATGGAAGATCCAGAGCATTTCAAGCCTCAAGTCCACGTTGCCTACGAGGAAAAACTATCTTGGCTACATATTAAAGATGACCTGCCAAAACACGAAGGGCCAGAAGTTCGTTAGCCGCTTGCACATCCAGATGGTTCAACTTCAAAGAAGCCTACTTTGCCAACTACTAATGAATGCAAAAGAATTACCCACTACAAAAAGCTCTGCGGGTCGACGTCTATTTGTACCCGCAGGCTTCCGCGTTCTTTGGGGGCCTGTTTCATCCAAGCACGGATAAAGCCCTGCACATTAAATTTACGCGGGGCGTGGATTAAAAGACGATAGCGATGGCGGCCCCGCACCAAAGACATTGGGGCTTCGGCAGGGCCTAATAAAAACACGCCATCAGCCTGGGGAGCGGCCAGTTTCAAAGCCCGGGCAAAGCTTTCAGCCTCCCGTTTATCGGTTCCCGAAATAATCAAAGCCACAAGTCGCGAGAATGGTGGCAGGTTGGCGGTTTTGCGCAGGGCAATTTCGCGCTCATAAAAAGCTTCCCTATCACCCGTGGCAATTGCCGCAATGACCGGATGTTCCGGCGCATAGGTTTGCAACAGGCCAATAGATTCGCCCCCCGCCCGACCAGCACGCCCAGTTACCTGCGAGAGCAATTGAAAGGTTCGCTCCGCCGCACGAGGATCGCCATTGGCCAAACCAAGATCGGCATCAACAACACCAACACAGGTCATCAACGGAAAGTTATGCCCCTTGGCCACCAACTGCGTTCCAATAATAATGTCCGCCTCCCCCTTGGCGATCGCCTCCAGTTCGACCCGCAACCGCGTCACGCCGCCTTGCATATCCGAGGACAACACAATCACCCGCGCATCAGGAAAATCGTCTGCAACTTCTTCGGCCAACCGTTCCACCCCCGGCCCACAAGCGGCCAGATGATCGAGCGTTCCGCAATTGGTGCAGGCCTCTGGTGTTGGTTCATTATGGCCGCAATGGTGACACTGCAATTGATTGCGGAACCGATGTTCCACCAACCAAGCCGAACAATTGTTACACTCAAACCGAAATCCACAAACGCGGCATAAAGTAAGCGGCGCATAACCACGGCGGTTCAAAAATAACAGCGCCTGTTCACCGCGAGAAATCGCTTCCCCCATGGCTTTGGTCAAAACCGGAGACAGGAATTTTCCCCGTGGGGGCGGGTCCTTTCGCAGATCAATTGTTGATAGTGTCGGCAGCACCGCATCCCCGTGACGCTTCAACATTTTGACATGGGAATAACGCCCCGCCTCTGCATTCACGCGGCTTTCAATCGAAGGGGTGGCCGATGCCAAAATACAAGGGAACTTGCCTATTGATGCCCGCACCACCGCCATATCTCGCGCACTATAAAAAACCCGATCTTCCTGTTTATAAGCACCATCGTGTTCCTCATCGACTACCGTCAGCCCCAACTCCTTGAACGGTAGAAACAAAGCCGAGCGTGCCCCTGCCACAACCCGTACCTGCCCTGTTGCCACCTGCCGCCAAATCCGTTCGCGTTTTTTTGGTGATAACCCAGAATGCCATTGGGCAGGTGGCGCGCCAAAACGCTCCTCGAACCGTTCTAGGAATGTTGTGGTCAGGGCAATCTCTGGCAATAGAATAAGAACCTGCCTGCCCTTCTTTAAGGCCGCCGCCACCGCCTCAAAATAAACCTCGGTTTTGCCCGAGCCCGTTATCCCATCAAGCAGGGTGCATGAATAACCATCCGCTTCAACCAATTCCACCAGCTGCGCCGCCGCCTCCACCTGCTCCCCCCGCAAGGGCTTCATCGCGTGGTCGCCAATCGGTTCGGCGACCACTGAAGGAGCTGGAATTTTCACCGTCTCAAACAGTTCCAACTTCTCCATGCCACCAACAACTGAAGTCGAAACTCCAGCAGCACTTGCCAAACCAGACCGCGTCCACGCCATGCTCTCTTGCTCGCGCAACAACTCTATCACCTGCCCCCGTGCCTTGCTCAACCGTTCAGGAGCTTCACCCTTAAACCGCAAGCCATCCAACATCGGTTCGGGATCAAGCGCCCCCGGCGCACGCAATACAGATTTCAAAACCATACCAGCAGGTGAGACCGTATAATCCGCCACCCAATCTACAAATTTCCGCATTTCCCGTGGCAAACGCGGACAGTCAAATTTCTTCTCAATCAACCGAAGTTTTTTCGGGTCAATTGGCTTCGCATCTTTAGGTACATCCCATACCACCGCCGCCACCTTGCGCGGGCCAAGCGGAACCTGCACATAATCACCGGGCGCCAGCTCCATGCCTTGAGGAACGCCATAGGAATAGGGTCGCTCTGCTGGGATTGGCAGCAGCACAGATACCGTCTCTAATTTGTCGCCCAATTCAAGTTCCAAGAATAAACCTTTTCATTAGTGACCACTTTACTATTGTTCGCTACAAAGTGGGCAATTCATAAGCCCTATATGGGCATAAATTACCGGAGACGCGAGCCATGAAATTTTTTCTTGATACAGCAGATGTGGATGAAATTCGCCACTGGAATAAAACAGGCCTATTGGATGGTGTTACAACCAACCCGTCGCTCATTCTAAAATCAGGCCGCGACATCAAAGAAGTGCTCGCAGAAATTTGCGAAATCGTCGATGGCGATGTCTCTGGCGAAGTGGCCGCGACAGACTACGACACCATGCTGACCGAAGGCCGCAAGCTTGCGAAAATTGCTGATAACATCTGCATCAAACTTCCAACCACTATGGACGGAGTGCGCGCTTGCAAAACCCTCGTTGACGAAGGCCATAAAACCAATATGACCCTCTGCTTCTCTGCCACCCAAGCCCTACTCGTAGCCAAAGCGGGCGCGACATACGTCTCCCCTTTTATTGGCCGTCTCGACGATATGGGCATTGATGGCATGGAGTTGATCGAAGAAATCCGCGCAATTTACGACAATTATGATTTTGAAACAGAAATTCTGGCGGCTTCTATCCGCACCGCCAACCACGTCAAAGACTGTGCATTGGCGGGTGCTGATGTAGCAACCCTTCCCCCAAGCACAATCGAAAGCCTAATCAAACACCCGCTCACCGACAAAGGCTTAGCGGCGTTTTTGGCAGATTGGGAAAAAACCGGGCAGACAATTTAAGGGCATTTGATTCACCCTTAGCTAACACTCCCATGGCACATTGCTGCCATGGTCACTTCTTCCGAAATTCTTATCCCCGCCGCTCCGTGCCTTATCGAAGTGCGCGGGCTTTGGCTTGAGCATTTGAAATCGGAACGGCGCATGGCGGAAAAGACACTGGATGCCTATGAGCGTGATCTGCGTCAGTTTTGTTTTTTCCTCACCGAGTATCTCGGCCATCCGCCCCGCAAAAAAGATTTTGCCAATCTAAAACCTTTGAACATGCGTGGTTATTTAGCCCGCCGTCGGGAGGCTGGAAATGGCCCTCGCACCTTGGCCCGTGATCTTGCGGGTATTCGTTCCTTTGTTCGTTTTTTGGAGCGGCGCGGGGAAGCTTCATCGGCTGGCCTGACCGCCATGCGTGCACCCAAACAACCAGCGACTTTGCCAAAGCCCGTCAGCACGCAAGATGCCATGCGTCTCACAAGTAGCATGGAACAAATGCACGCGGAACCTTGGATCGCTTCACGCGATGCGGCGCTGATGACATTATTGTACGGCTGCGGCCTTCGTATTTCAGAAGCGCTTGGGCTTTCCCTCGACGATCTCGGTATCACCTCCCCCGCCAAACCTAAGGTGACAACCAACGCCCTTCGTATTTTGGGCAAAGGCGGCAAAACCCGCCTCGTGCCTTTATTGCCCGTGGTCGCAACCGCGATTGAAGATTACCTGCACCTTTGCCCTTTTACACTTGGCATCGACGATACGATTTTCCGTGGCGCCCGTGGTGGCCCTGTGCAACCAGCCGTTATTCAGCGAGCCATGCGGGTGATGCGCGGTGCGCTTGGGTTACCCGCTACCGCGACCCCCCACGCCATGCGCCATTCATTCGCCACACATCTGTTGGGCAATGGCGGCGACCTTCGCACCATTCAAGAACTGCTCGGCCACGCCAGCCTTTCTACCACACAAAAATACACGGCCGTTGATACGGACGCGCTATTGAAAACCTGGAATGCCGCCCATCCGCGCGCTTAACAAATTTGGAAACCCCATGAACAAGACAATCGCCTCACTCGCTCTCGCGCTCCCCCTATGCTTTGCACCACTCACCGCTCTGCAGGCCAAAGAAATGGTCTGCACGGGCATAAACCTGATCGACAAATTGGGCCAAGATGACCCCGCAAGCCGAAAGGCAATTGCAGATGCAGCAGGAAAACTACCCTATAGCAAGGGTCTGCTTTGGAAGGTAACGAAAGACGGTGTTGCGCCTTCTTATCTATATGGGACCATGCACATGGCTGACCCACGCATAGTTGAGCTTCCAGAAAATGCACAAATAGCCTTCGATAAATCTCAAACACTCACGCTAGAGATTACCGAAATTCTTGACCCGCAAGCAATGGCGCAAAAAGCGATGGGCTTGATGAAATATACCGCCTATCTTGATGGCTCTTCGCTTGAGTCTAAAATGACCAAGGAGCAGATTGCCCTCGTCAAACCAAAACTCGCTTCCAAAGCTGGCATCCCATGGAATGTTGCGCAAAAAATGCGCCCATGGGTTTTGATGGGCTTGCTCACGGTTCCAGCTTGCGAAATGGCTCGCAAACAAGCTGGCAAACCTTTTCTAGATTTGTCCCTTGGCCAACGGGCAAAAGCAGCCGGTAAAAAAATTACAGCCCTTGAAACAATCGAAGGTCAAATGTCGATTATGGCTGGCCTGCCTGAACCGATGATGGTGCAAGCCATGGTCGATATGGTAAATATGGAAGACAAAATCAACGACGTGTTTGAAACCATGATTTCCCTCTATATTAAAGGCGAAACAGGAACCATTTGGGCAATGATGCGCTACATGGGACCAAACGGAATTGACATAACAAAAGAAAGCACCGGCTATTCAGATTTCCAAAAGGTCGTCGTCGATGAACGCAATTACACCATGGCCGACGAGAGCGCTAAAATCATTGATAAGGGCTCAGCCTTCATTGCCCTTGGTGCTTTACACCTGCCTGGTGAAAAAGGAATTTTGAACATTTTGGCACAGCGCGGCTATACAATTACACGCCAATAGAAACAAACGTCCCATAGTGGGACAATTCAACGGCTAGTAACTGGCACATCATTTGCAAATCCTATTGCAGAAGCCCTGTTCAACTGAACGTGGCATATGCAAAACAGGATTACCCCGATGCGCGCTTTTCTTGCCACCTCAGCCTTTGTTCTCTCGCTGGTTACCTGCAATGCAGCCGAAGCCAGTAACTTCAGCCTTTATCCCGGCTTTAACGACCGCGATGCTTTTGTTGAAATGACAACAGACAAAGGCTTGATTGTAGAAATCGTTCTGCGCTGTAAACGCAAGGGCAACAAGGTAACTGCAGGCATCATGACCTACTCAAAGATCGACCGCATGTTCTGCTCCAGCAAAATGCGCTGCACAAGAGACGCGGTAAAAGCTGCGGATGACACTTGCGGGTATTAAACTAGGTTTTCAATTTCCCCTGCCTTTTATCAATCGCTCACAACCATGTGAACACGGTTCACTTGCTATAACCAACCAGTCGGTTATAGCAAGACTATGAGCAAGACCGATACAAGAACCCAAATCCTAGATGCAGCTGCTGATCTATTCTGGAGCAAAAGCTATCATGGGGTAAACATGAATGAGTTAAGCCGTTTCGCTGAGGTCAACAAAGCCACTGTCTATCAATATTTCCGCTCCAAAGAAGAATTAGCATTAGCTTCGATTAAGCGTACGGCAGAACGAACAGAGGAATACCTCTATCGCTCAACATTCGCCGAGACCAGTGATCCAAAATCCCGCCTTATTAACATCTACGAAAAAGCCTACCAATTACATCTAGATGTCTTTCGGCGAGATGGAAATTGCCGTGGATGTCCCTTTGTGAACCTCGGCGTCGAGCTAGCGGTATCACACCCACCAATGAGAGACGCGGTATCCAAAGCTTTCGATAGCTATCGCAAATACTATGGTGAGATTATTGATGACCGTTGGAAAACCAACGAGAAGCCAGACGGTTTTGACAAAGATAAAACCATCCTCTCGCTTCTCACCAATATGAACGGCTGTCTCGTTGCCTCAAAATTAGAGAACAGGCCAGAGGCAATTCTCGACGGTCAAAAACAAGCCCTAAGAATTCTCGCAATGTGATACATTTTTGCAGAAATAACCAAACCCTCAACCGACTAACCGAAACCAATATTTGCCGACTTACTTAATATCTAAAATATAACCAACTGGTTGGTTATATACGAAAGGAAAATAAATGGCCGAAGTACAACAAGTAAAAACAAACATATTGATGGATTGCTGGAATTCATTCCGAGCCCTGCCAACATGGGTGCAAGTTTGGGTGATGTTTTTATTAATGCCCATCAACATGGCAAGCATCCTGTTTATTTCAGAACCCAAAGGGTTGCTCATCGCATTTCTGGCAAATATTGCCATGATGCTAAACCTCCCAGTGATGCTTTATGACCGAGGGTTTTCAAAACTCATGGCACTGCCGCACATCATTCCTTGGACAATTCTAGTGGTGATCTTGATCTTCTATCGCCCAGAAGCAAGCGGCATGTATGATACATACCTGACGGTTCTTCTCGGGGTGAATGTTATTTCTTTACTCTTTGATTACCCTGATGCTTGGACATGGATGAACGGGAATCGTAGCGTTGCTGGTCGATCATAAGTTTACAAAAATTGGCGGGGGATACCCCCGCCAATTTTCGATATTATCACTCACCAAAACCATATTTCTCGGTGACAAAATCAATGTCCTTGTCACCCCGTCCTGACAGGTTGATGAGGATTGATTTTCCCGGATGGTTCTTTGCTTCCTTCATTGCAAACGCCACAACGTGGGCGCTTTCGAGAGCGGGGATTATGCCTTCTTTGGCGGACAACTTATAAAAAGCATCAAGCGCTTCTTTGTCCGTGGCTCCCGTATAATTCACCCGACCAATTTTATGCAGGTGCGCGTGCTCTGGGCCAACGCCCGGGTAATCAAGGCCTGATGCAATGGTGTTCACTGGCGCTGGTTCCCCGTCCTTGTCTTTCAACAACAGGGTGCGAAAAGCGTGAATATCGCCGTCTTCGCCATAGGTAATTGTCGCCGCGTGGTCGCCCAATTTCTTCGAACTACCGTAGGGCTCAACCCCGTGTAGCGAAACATCATCGTCGTCGATAAAGCCACTAAACAGGCCCATCGCATTTGAACCACCGCCAACACAAGCCGCAACCATATCAGGCAGGCCGCCGGTCATATCAATAAATTGTTCGCGGGCTTCCGTGCCAACAATGCGCTGGAAATCGCGTACAATTTTTGGGAACGGATGCGGCCCAACAACGGAACCAATACCAAACAAAGCTTTGTCTGCTTGTCCCATATAAGAACCAAAGGCGCTATCAACCGCTTCCTTCAAAGTCGCCGCCCCTTCGGTAACTTCAACAACTGTTGCACCCAAGAGCTTCATCCGCACAACGTTTGGATACTCTTTCTTGATGTCCACAGCACCCATATGGATTTCACATTCCATGTCGAAATATGCCGCCGCCGTTGCCAGCGCAACGCCGTGTTGGCCAGCTCCAGTTTCAGCTATCAGCTTGGTCTTGCCCATATGTTTGGCAAGCAGGCCTTCCGCCATACAGTGGTTCAACTTATGTGCGCCCGTATGGTTTAGATCTTCGCGCTTGGCATAAATTTGTGCGCCGCCGGATAGTTTCGAAAGGTTGCGTAAATAGGAAATAGGCGTTGGCCGCCCCTGAAAATGTTTGCGAATATATTTTAGATCATTGATGAACTCAGCCGATTTGGAAAGCTCGTCATAAGCCGCATTGATTTCCGCAAAATGCGGAACGAGCGGCGGCGGCAACATGGCCCCACCGTAATCGCCAAAAAACCCATCGCGGTTCGGCATGTCCTTAAAATATGATCCCATTATTCTTCTCCCATTACTGTTACTAAAAGTCTCAAATCAGTGTGAGACAAAAACAGCAACGGGTGCAAGGGGTAAGTGAGAACTACATATGGATGGGTTTGTTATAGGTCGCCATCGCCGCTTCTTTTACAGCTTCCGACATCGTCGGGTGCGCGTGGCATGTGCGGCCTAAATCTTCTGAACTACCACCAAATTCCATCAACACTGCGGCTTCGTGAATCATCTCGCCAGCACCAAAGCCAACGATGTGAACCCCAAGGACCTGATCGGTTTTAGCATCCGCCAAAACCTTTACAAAACCCTCGGTAACGTTCATGGCGCGAGCGCGGCCATTGGCTGTAAACGGGAATTGACCCGCCTTATAGTCAACACCATCAGCCTTCAATTGCTCCTCGGTTGCCCCAACGGAGGCGACTTCTGGCGAGGTATAAACAACACCTGGAATAACTTTATAATTCACATGGCCCTGTTGCCCCGCAAGAGTTTCCGCAACCGCGACACCCTCCTCTTCGGCTTTGTGTGCAAGCATTGGCCCGTCTGTCACATCACCAATTGCATAAATACCTTCAATATTGGTGCGCCATTGACCATTGGTTTTGACCTTGCCGCGTTCCATCTCAACGCCCAATTCTTCGAGACCAAGACCGCTTGTATAAGGTGCGCGACCCGTTGCCACCAACACCACGTCGGCTTCAAGGGTAGCCGCATCGCCACCTTTAACAGGTACAAATGTCACCACGCCCTTGTTGCCTTTTTTGGCAACGGCTGTGACCTTCGAGTTCATCTTGAAAGTGAAACCTTGCTTTTTCAAACTGCGCTGAAATTGCTTGGCAACTCCGCCATCCATACCACCAAGAACTGCACCAAGATATTCCACAACGGTAACGTGCGTCCCAAGCCGCGACCATACGGAGCCAAGCTCCAAACCAATCACGCCGCCACCAACAACAACCATGGTTTTAGGAACCTTCGGTAAGGCAATAGCGTTATCTGAAGAAACAACAATCGCATCGTCAAACGCAACCTTAACGCCTGGAATTCCAGCGACTTCCGACCCTGTCGCAATAACAATATTCTTCGCAGAAACACTCTGGCTCTTGCCGTCGTCCCCTGTCACGCCGACAGTATTCGCCGCTGTAATTTTACCAAGTCCTTGCAAAACGGTGACTTTGTTTTTTTTCATCAAATACGAAACACCATCGACATTGGCTTTCACCACCGCGTCTTTGTGTTCCATCATTTTTGCAATATTGAGCTTCGGCTTGCTCACCTCAACACCGAGTTTTTCTAAGCCGTGTTCCGCTTCATGAAACATTTCAGATGCATGAAGAAGTGCTTTTGAAGGAATACATCCAACATTCAAACAAGTACCACCGAGGGTCGCGTTTTTTTCAACAATCGCCACGTTCAACCCAAGCTGTGCGGCCTTAATCGCGCACACATAACCGCCTGGTCCAGAGCCAATAACAACAACATCAAATTGGTCAGCCATAATACTTATCCTCTAAAGGTGTTCTACAAATCCAAGACCAAACGGCTTGGATCCTCAAGGCTCTCTTTCACCCGCACAAGGAAGGTCACAGCCTCTTTGCCATCAACAATTCGGTGGTCGTAGGAGAGCGCCAAATACATCATCATTGCAGTTGTAATTTCGCCATTACGAACGACAGGCCGCTCTTCAATTTTGTGCATGCCGAGAATACCAGATTGCGGTGCATTCAAAATTGGGGTGGACATAAGCGAGCCATAAACACCGCCGTTTGAAAGCGTAAACGTTCCGCCCTGCATGTCGGCCATGCTCAGCTTGCCATCCCGCGCCTTACGGCCAAGGTTGCCAATTTCTTTTTCAATTTCTGCAATCGACATTTGGTCAGCATCCCGCACAACAGGAACAACAAGTCCTTTTTCTGTACCAACTGCCACACCAATATGAGCATAGTTTTTGAAAACAATATCAGTGCCATCAATCTCTGCATTGACCGATGGTATTTCTTTTAACGCATGACAAACAGCCTTAGCAAAGAAACCCATAAAACCGAGTTTCACGCCGTGCTTCTTTTCAAACAATTCTTTGTACTGCTTACGAAGTGCCATCACCGGCCCCATGTCCACCTCGTTAAAAGTGGTCAACATAGCGGCAGTGTTTTGAGCATCTTTCAAACGGCGCGCAATGGTTTGGCGAAGCCGTGTCATACGAACGCGCTCTTCCCGTGGTGCATCCTCAGCAGAAGAAGCTGGTCGTGGTGCGGCAGTCGTTGCGGCGGCGGGGGCAGTCGCTCCTTTTTCAAGGGCGGCAATAACGTCACCCTTCAACACTTGGCCTCGTTTACCAGTGCCTGCAACGGCATCAGCCGAAACATTATTCTCCGCCATCATTTTTGTTGCCGATGGTGCGGGTGTCATGCTTGCTGCAGGCGCAGCCTCTGCTTTGGAGGCGGGCGCTGGAGCGGGTGCAGGCTTTGATGATCCGGAAGCCGCAGCTCCCGCATTGAAAGAACCGAGTAAAGCATCAACCCCAACAGTTTCACCCTCTGCAACAATGATCTCTCCCATCACTCCGTCAGCGGGCGCAGGCACTTCAATGCTCACTTTGTCGGTTTCTAATTCAACCAACGGCTCATCGGCTTTCACCGCATCGCCGGGTTGTTTGAACCAAGAACCAACAGTTGCTTCCGTTACAGATTCACCCAAGGTAGGAACGCGAATTTCAGTAGACATTTTGTTTTCCAATCCGGAACTTTTGAATTCAAATTATAGAGGCTTAGCCCCCAAGAGCTTCCTCAAGGAAGGCGGCAAGTTGTGCTTTGTGGCGTGACATTTGACCCGTTGCAGGAGACGCTGCCCCCGCCCGGCCCGCATAGCGCGCCCGTGTGTGCTTGGCTTCGATATGCGCTAAGACCCACTCAAGATAAGGCTCGATGAAAGACCAAGCCCCCATGTTTTTAGGCTCCTCTTGGCACCAAACAATCTCGGCTTTTTTGAAGCGCGAAAGTTCTGTAATCAAAGCCTTGGCTGGGAACGGATAAAGTTGCTCAACCCGAAGTAGGTAAATATCTTTCAAGCCTCGCGCCTCGCGTTCCTCGTATAGATCATAATAAACCTTACCCGTGCACAAAACGACTCGCTTAATTTTGTCGTCTTTCACGAGCTTTATCTTCTCGCCTTTTTTGACCTCCGCATCATCCCACAAAAGACGGTGGAAGCTTGTGCCTTCGCCAAATTCTTCGAGCGCTGAAGCCGCCCGCTTATGACGCAACAGGCTTTTCGGGGTCATGATAATAAGCGGTTTACGGAAATCGCGTTTTTGCTGGCGGCGCATAATGTGGAAGTAATTCGCAGGGGTCGTACAATTTGCCACCTGCATATTGTCTTCCGCGCAGGACTGCAAAAACCGCTCAAGACGCGCCGACGAATGCTCTGGCCCTTGGCCCTCATAACCGTGGGGCAGCAGCATAACCAGGCCGCACATGCGTAACCATTTACGTTCGCCCGAGGAAATGAACTGGTCGATCACCACCTGCGCGCCGTTTACAAAATCGCCAAATTGCGCTTCCCAAATTGTCAGCGCATTTGGTTCGGCCAAAGCATAACCATACTCATAACCAAGCACCGCTTCTTCTGAGAGCATCGAATTGATAACTTCATATCCAGCCTTATCGTCACCCAAATTATCAAGCGGAATATAACGATCTTCCGTTTCTTGGTCGTACAAAACAGAATGGCGTTGTGAGAAGGTTCCGCGTTCACAATCTTGACCAGAAAGACGAACCTTCTGCCCTTCATTTTGCAAAGTTGCAAAAGCCAGAGCTTCGCCAGTTGCCCAATCCAAACCTTCGCCCGTCTCAATCATTTTAGCACGGTTATCCATGAACCGTTGAATGGTACGGTGCGCTTTGAAGTCGCTCGGTACAGTGGTAATTTTTGCACCCAATTCTTTCAAGACTTTAACAGGAACACCTGTCTGTCCACGGCGCGGTTCTTCCACTTTATCGGCAACCTTAAGGCCCGACCATTTGCCATCCAGCCAATCGGCTTTATTAGGCTTATAGGTATCAGCGGCTTCAAATTCTTCTTCGAGATTAGCACGGAAGGCTGCCACTTGCTCATCGCGGCCTGTCTCGCTAATCAAACCTTCAGCCTGCAAACGCTTGGCGTATTTTGTCAGCGTCGTCTCATGGGTTTTAATCTTTTTATACATCAATGGCTGGGTGAACGCCGGTTCATCACCTTCGTTGTGCCCAAAGCGGCGATAGCAAAACATATCAATGACGACGGGCTTACCGAAATGCTGGCGGAACTCCACCGCAATTTTCACCGCATGAACAACCGCTTCTGGATCATCCCCATTCACGTGGAAAATTGGCGCTTCAATCATCTTCGCCACATCTGATGGATAGGGAGAAGAACGTGAAAAACGTGGGTTGGTGGTAAAGCCGATTTGGTTGTTGATGATGACGTGAATTGAACCACCCGTTATGTGACCCTTCAATCCAGAAAGGCCAAAGCATTCCGAAACAACACCCTGCCCTGCAAAAGCGGCATCCCCATGCAACAGCAATGGCAATACGCATTTACGATCGCGGGTTCCATCTTCCCGTTTGGGCGTTAGCTGGTCTTGCTTGGCGCGAGATTTCCCAAGCACCACAGGGTTTACAATTTCGAGGTGAGAAGGGTTTGCGGTAAGCGACAAATGAACTTTGTTGCCATCAAATTCGCGGTCAGAAGAAGCGCCCAAGTGATACTTCACATCGCCTGAACCTTCCACTTCTTCGGGCTTAGAAGAACCGCCCTTAAATTCATGGAACACGGCTGAGTACGGTTTACTCATCACGTTTGTCAAAACATTCAAACGGCCGCGGTGAGCCATGCCAAGGATAATTTCTTGAACACCCAACTGTCCACCACGTTTAATAATCTGCTCAAGAGCTGGAATAAGCGCTTCCCCACCATCCAAACCAAAACGCTTCGTGCCTTTATATTTTACATCAATAAAATTCTCAAAACCTTCAGCTTCGACCAATTTATTCATGATCGCCAATTTACCCTCTTTGGTAAATTCGATAAATTTATCTTGCCCTTCAATACGCTCTTGTATCCAGCTTTTCTCTTCTGGATTAGAGATGTGCATGAACTCAATACCAAGCGTCGAGCAATAGGTACGTTGCAAAATTTCCAGCATTTGCGGGATAATTGCAAACTCCATTCCAAGTACATTATCAAGGAAGATCGGCCGCTCGTAATCTGCTTCTGTGAACCCGTAAGAAGACGGATGCAACTCGTTATAAGCTTCGCGCTTGCCTGTTAGTTTTAAGGGATCAAGATCGGCGTGCAAATGACCGCGCATACGATAGGCACGCACCATCATAATGGCGCGGATTGAATCCCGTGTTGCCTGTTGAACGTCATCGCTTGATGCGCTCGCGCCTTTTGTCTCAGCAATCCGCGCGCTAACTTTAGTGTCAGAAACAACTTCATCGTCAGCCCAATGGCCATCAAACGCCGATACCAATTCACCATTCGCTGCAATCGGCCAATGGTCTTTTTTCCAAGATGCACCCGCAGCGGCTTTCGCCACATCTTCGGGAGCATCCCCAAGGCTGTTAAAATAACTGCGCCATTCAGGGTCTACAGAATTGGGGTTTTCGCGATAGTGAGCATAAAGTTCTTCGATATAACCCGCGTTTCCTCCGTATAAAAAAGAGGAATTGGCAAAGGCTTCATTTGCTTCTTCACGGGCCATATGTGCGTTGCGGGAAACCCCGCCTCCCTAATTATTCGTTCAATAGTGCTGTGAGTGTTTCACCCAATTTTGCAGGCGATGGTGAAACGCGAATTCCTGCCCGTTCCATTGCTTCAATTTTGTCGTCCGCGCCACCCTTGCCGCCAGAGATAACTGCACCAGCATGGCCCATTGTCCGCCCTGGAGGGGCAGTACGTCCCGCGATAAATCCAACGGTTGGTTTCTTACGGCCCTTCTTGGCTTCATCCGCCAAGAACTGCGCGGCTTCTTCTTCAGCCGACCCGCCAATTTCACCAATCATAATGATGCTCTTAGTTTCATCGTCCGCTAGGAACATCTCAAGCATGTCGATAAATTCCGTACCCTTCACTGGGTCGCCGCCAATACCAACAGCCGTTGTTTGACCAAAGCCAGCATTAGTTGTTTGGAACACGGCCTCATAGGTCAAAGTACCAGAACGTGAAACGATGCCGACGTTACCGTCTTTGAAAATGCTGCCGGGCATAATGCCGATTTTACATTGGTTTGGCGTTAGAACACCGGGGCAGTTCGGGCCAATCAGCCGCGACTTCGATTTATCAAGCTTCTCTTTCACCCGCACCATGTCCATCACTGGCACACCTTCGGTGATCGTAATAATCAACGGAATTTCCGCATCAATGGCTTCTTCGATTGCCGCTGCACACCCTGCTGGTGGCACGTAAATTACGGAAGCATTAGCGCCCGTTGCTTCTTTGGCTTCACCAACTGTTGTAAAAATTGGAAGATCTTGACCCGCCGCAGACGACCAAGTTTCGCCGCCCTTTTTCGGGTGCGTTCCCGCAACCATTTGGGTGCCATGATAAGCAAGTGCCTGTTCGGTATGGAAGGTTCCCGTTTTACCGGTCAAACCCTGCACGATGATTTTTGTATTTCTATCTATAAGAATGGACATCTATTTGATGGCTCCGTTTCTAAATTTATAATTAGGGTGAAGCGCGGGTTACGCGTTATCCTTCACCGCCTTAACAATCTTCTGGGCGGCGTCGTCTAGGTCATCGGCGGCAACCACATCAACATCACTTTCGTTGATAATCTTTTTACCTTCCTCAACCTTCGTGCCTTCCAAACGCACAACCAAAGGAACCTGCAAGCCGACTTCTTTAACGGCTGTCACCACCCCTTCAGCGATCACATCGCAGCGCATGATGCCGCCGAAGATGTTGACCAAAATGCCTTTGACCTGTGGGTCAGCGGTAATGATTTTGAACGCTGCGGTTACTTTTTCAGTAGTCGCCCCGCCGCCAACATCCAAGAAGTTGGCAGGCTCTGCGCCATACAATTTAATGATGTCCATAGTCGCCATCGCAAGACCCGCGCCATTGACCATGCAGCCTATGTCGCCATCCAAGGCCACATAGGCCAAGTCATGTTTTGAGGCTTCAATTTCTTTCGCATCTTCTTCCGTCAAATCCCGCAGCTCTTGCAAGTCTGCGTGGCGGAAGGAGGCGTTATCATCGAAGGATACTTTCGCATCCAAAACCTTGAGCGAACCATTGCCCAATACAACAAGCGGGTTCACTTCCAACAGGCTCATGTCAGTTTCAACAAACGCCGTATAAAGAGACGTAAACAATCCCTTGGCTTCATTTGCCGCAGGGCCCGTTAGTTCAAACGCCGAAATCAATTGCTTGACGATCCCGTCAGTTACCCCTTCCGAGGCATTCACATCAATGGTTTGAATTTTGTCAGGGGTGTCTTCCGCCACTGCTTCAATATCCATGCCGCCTTCGGTCGAGGCCACAAAAGCCACCTTACCAGTGTCGCGGTTGACCAAAATTGAGCAATACAATTCATTGGCAATATCTGCGCCATCTTCAAGGTAAATCCGATTGACCTGTTTTCCAGCAGGCCCCGTTTGCGCCGTTACCAAAGTATTGCCGAGCATCTCTTTAACGTTGGCGCGTACTTCATCAGCAGAAAAGGAAACCCGAACTCCGCCCTTGGCATCGTCTGGCAATTCGACAAATTTACCCTTGCCGCGACCACCCGCATGAATTTGTGACTTCACCACATATACTGGACCCGGAAGTCCATCAATGGCTGCGTCCACATCATCGAGCGTAAAGATAGGAACGCCCTTAGCAATCGGCGCGCCATATCCCGCAAGAACCTGTTTGGCTTGATATTCGTGAATGTTCATTTTGTTTCCATTCTCTTGGAAGTGCCTTTTTAAGGGCTAAATTTCTACTTCAAATTAGGCGCGATTTCGGCGCAAGCATCGCAAAGGTCTGCAACAGAGGCGGCTGATTTTGCAAACAGCTTTTCGTCCGACTTAGACATCTCAACTTCGATAACCCGCTCAACGCCACCAGCGCCGATAATGACAGGAACACCGACATACATGTCTTGAATGCCGTACTCACCTTTGAGGTTCGCCGCGCAAGGCAGCACTCGCTTTTGGTCGCGTAAGAAAGCTTCGGCCATAGAAATAGCCGAGGCCGCTGGCGCGTAATAAGCAGAACCAGTTTTCAACAATGCAACAATTTCGCCGCCGCCCTTACGGGTCCGGTCAAAAATTTCTTCCATGCGCTCTTTTGTCAGCCAACCCATCTTAATGAGGTCAGGCAAAGGAATACCCGCAACGGTAGAGTATTTAGCCAGTGGAACCATCGTATCGCCGTGGCCACCCAAAACAAAAGCGTTCACGTCTTTAACGGAAACATCAAACTCGTCGGCCAAGAAGTGGCGCAAGCGAGAAGAATCCAAAACGCCAGCCATACCAACAACCATGTTCTTTGGAAGACCAGAGAATTTTTGCAAAGCCCAAACCATCGCATCAAGCGGGTTGGTGATACAAATAACAAAAGCGTTCGGCGCGTACTTCTTAATACCCGCACCGACCTGCTCCATAACTTTCAAGTTAATACCGAGCAAGTCATCGCGGCTCATGCCTTCTTTGCGTGGAACACCCGCAGTAATAATGCAAACATCCGCGCCTTTAATGGCTTCATAGGACTGAGTACCCGTAAGCTTCACATCAAACCCATCAACAGGGGAAGATTCAGCCAAATCAAGCGCCTTCCCTTCTGGGATGCCCTCGGTAATATCGAACAAAACAACGTCGCCCAACTCTTTCATACCAGCCAAATGGGCCAATGTGCCCCCGATCATACCTGAACCAATCAACGCGATTTTGTTGCGAGCCATGTAATATCTTCCTTTTACGTAAGAATTTTGAGCGTAATTCCGCCCATTTGCAATTTCAAAAGCACCTTTACAGCAGTTTGAATAAAGCACAACAGAACGAAAGTTGAACTTGCCGTGATTCTTGAGGTTGTTCGTAGTAAATGCAATGTTTTCTTACGTAAAAGTAAGAATTTTCATCGAATTTCCCCTCAACTGGAGCTCGATGAAGCAACATTGCTAACAAATGTATTTGTAGAAGACTATTGTCAAAATACTTATCCCCGCGCTTAAAATCTCGCCCATAATGTGCCCACCTAATGAAACGGGGACGTGAGTGTACACCGCCATTCATTTTATTGGGTTCGGCCTTGTTATGGTTTGCTAGGTAAGCAATTCATAACAAGCGCCCTAAAGGACCAAGTGCGTGTGTTGTAATACCACTACGGCTTGGCCGCGTTTGTGGGGTTTTGTAAAAAGAACTCAGTCAATCAGTGGCGTGCAGACGGTATATGGTAGCGATAAACAATGCCGAGGCGGAGCGTTTAGCTTGAGCCATTTTTTATTCAAAAGCGCTTTGCGGCAAAGGCCCTAGCGCTCCGCCGTCCCTCGCAATATGGGGACTAAACTGATGTTTACTCTAGCGGGAACCGCGAGGAGGATTTTGGCTTGTGTAGATTTGGCGCTCAGTTTGGTTTACGCCCCCGCGGAGCGCAGGGCGAAGCCCGACAGCGTGAGCTAAATCAAACACAAACATAAAAAAGGCCACTGTTTCCAGTGGCCTCTTCGAATTCAAACTCGTTCTTCCCTAGCCTTTAGAAGCTGTTTGGGCAGAGCGCATGGCGCGTTTACGGTCTATGGGGTCAAGGATCCGCTTACGAAGGCGAATGTTCAATGGGGTAATTTCCACCAATTCCTCGTCCGTAATATAAGCGAGGGATTTTTCCAAGGTCATGTTCAATGGGGTGGTGAGTTTCACCGCTTCATCCTTACCAGAAGAACGCATGTTGGTGAGCTGTTTGCCCTTCAGCACGTTTACTTCAAGGTCGTTACCACGGGCGTGCTCGCCAACGATCATGCCTTGGTACACTTTATCACCAGGGTGGATCATCATTGGGCCACGGTCTTCGAGGTGGAACATAGCAAACGCAACAGCTGCACCATCGCCGTTTGAAATAAGTGCGCCTGTGTGCCGTTGAGCAATATCGCCACGGTAAGGCTCATAGGCCAAGAAGGTACGGTTGAAGATCGCAGTTCCGCGTGTGTCGGTCATAAGCTCGGAAAGGTAACCGATAAGGCCACGGGTTGGAGCGTGGAATACCATGCGGGTACGGCCTGTACCTGATGGCTTCATCTCAACCAGATCAGCGCGGCGTTGGCTTAGCTTTTCAACAACAGCACCAGAGAATTCGTCATCAACGTCGATAACGGCTTCTTCGATTGGTTCGACTTTTTTGCCGTTTTCATCTTTTTGCATCAACACCTGTGGGCGGCCAACGGTCAATTCGAACCCTTCGCGGCGCATGGTTTCGATAACGATGGCCAATTGTAATTCGCCACGACCTGAAACTTCATAGTTATCGCTGCCGTCTGGCTGGGAAACTTTCAAGGCAACATTGCCCTCAGCTTCTTTCATCAAACGATCTCGAATAACACGGCTTTGCACCTTGTCGCCTTCGCGGCCTGCGAGTGGCCCGTCGTTAACACGGAACATCATTGAAATGGTCGGTGGGTCAATGGGCTGCGCTTTGATTGGTTCTTTAACACCAGGCGCTACCAATGTATCGGCAACCGTTGCTTTAGTTAGGCCGGCAATGGAAACAATATCGCCAGCTTTGCCTTCTTCAACAGGTACGCGCTCAAGACCCTCAAAGGAAAGGATTTGTGTAACGCGGCCTTGTTCAATCAAAGTTCCGTCTTGCGCAATCGCGTGGATCGCTTGGTTCGGATTAACCGTACCAGAAGTAATTTTACCGGTAAGGATGCGGCCAAGATAAGGGTCAGCCGCGATTGTTGTTGCCAACATGCGGAACTCGCCTTCTTCGATAGCTGGCTCAGGTACATGCTTCATAACCAAATCAAGCAAGGGAGCCATGTCGTCTTTTGGCCCTTCAGAATCCATTGCCATCCAGCCTTCTTTGGCTGAGCCATAAAGGGTGTGGAAGTCTAACTGTTCTTCTTCAGCGTCCAATGCGCCGAACAGGTCGAACACTTCATCAAGCACCCAATCAGGGCGGCCATCAGGTTTGTCGATCTTGTTGATCGCAACAATCGGGCGTAGACCAAGCTTCAAGGCTTTCTGCAAAACAAACTTGGTTTGTGGCATCGGTCCTTCAGCTGCATCAACGAGCAAGATAACGCCATCAACCATGTTGAGAATACGCTCAACTTCACCACCAAAGTCGGCGTGGCCCGGCGTATCAACGATGTTGATGCGGTCACCCTTCCAGTTAATGGATGTTACTTTGGCAAGAATAGTGATGCCACGTTCTTTTTCAAGATCGTTGGAATCCATTGCCCGTTCGTCAACCGCTTGGTTTTCACGAAAGGTGCCAGTTTGTTTTAGCAAAACATCAATCAATGTCGTTTTGCCATGGTCAACGTGCGCGATGATCGCGATGTTGCGTAGTGCCATAATCTTATGCCCGAATTTGGAATATATCCCGTTTGATGAAACACCAAACGGACACACAATTTCCGTTAATATGAAAGAGGTTCGGAGGAGGAGGTCCGATACTTGCCGCGCTTATAGGCGGGAAGTTAGCCTATGGGAAGGGGGAACAAGAAAAACAGATGAAATAGTGGCAAAATTACACTTGGGTAGGGAATACCCTAAACGGCGTAATATTTCATAGCCACGCCCAAAATAATTGCACCCCAAAAAACCGAATTGATAAAGGAACGAATAATACCGCTATCCTCAGCAACCGAAATACCAATCATCTTGAGAACGATATTACCAGGGAATAATAGTATTGAGGTTAAAAATTTCATGGTCGTACCAAACGGTGCTTAAAAGATGCATTTCATATATACCTTTAATACCTGAATGCAAGAAAAATGATTGTATACTCCTACCTCCGCGCTAAATCGGCCAGCACATTGGCGGCTACGGTTAGGCGTGAAACTGTTGCTTGGTCGTTCTCAACAATGTCAGCAATTTGATTCTGAGTGCGCTCAACCATTTCACCATTAGATGACAACCAAGCCTCGGTATTACCTTTGGAATTCAAAACATCGACTACAATATCGCGCCGCGCTTGATGCAGGCTTTGTAAAGCACGATCCAGGGCAAGGCTGTCATAATAATCAGCCGTTTCAATATTACGTGCAGCCTGCACCATACGGCCAACACGGAAAGTTTCAGTTATGGCAAAGAAGGCCGTCGCCGCTTGCGGTAATGGCTTATTCGTTTGGGTGGCCGCATAAAGAATATCTGGTATCAGCCCTGCGATTGGCAGGCGAGCCAATGTGCGAGCTAACTCATTTGGTACGCCTTCAAGAGCAAACCGCGCCTCATCTCCATCAATGCGCTCAACCAAAAAGTCAGGGATAATTTTCTCCAACTTCGGCATCAACGTCTCCACCGCCTTACGATATGAAGTGGCAGTTGCTACAATACCCTTAGAGAAGTCACCATAACGCACAAACCAAACTGTTTGCTCAATCACTCGTTCTTGAATGATAGCATAAAGTTCCAACTGGATAGTCCCTGAAATCTTATTATCGAGCTTATCAATCGCGTTGTTAATAGCAGGCAGATTAAACGCATCCCGGACGGTGACATAAGCCCGAGCAATCGTGTCAAGTTTGGCTCCAGTCCTATCCCCCACGCGAGATAGGAAAGTAGGGCCGCCACGGTTGATCATCGAGTTAGCTAAAACAGTCCCTATAATTTCACGGTGAAGCCGGTGGTTGGAAATCTCACGAGAAAAAGCCTTCTGCATCTTGGGCGGAAAATATTCGACCAGTAAGTTATTCAAATAAGGATCATCAGGCACATCAGATGCCACTAAATCATCAAGGGCAACAATTTTGGCATAGGCCAATAACACACCAATTTCAGCACGGGTTAGTGGAACTCCAGCAGATTGGCGTTCTGCTAAAAGCGTATCATCAGGCAAATCCTCCACGGCTCTATCAAGCAGATCGCGCGTTTCCAAGGATTGCATCAACCGTTGCTGATGAGCAAAGTCTTCCAGACCTCTAGCTTGGGTCAGTGAAATAGAAAGCGTTTGGAGATAATTATTGCGCAGCACCAAGTCCGCAACACTGACTGTCATACTAACCAACAATTTGTTGCGTTTGGCGCGAGTGAGCTTCCCAGATTTCATAGCGGCAGCGAGAGCAATCTTGATATTCACCTCAACGTCTGAAGAATTCACCCCAGCAGAATTATCAATCGCATCAGAGTTACAACGGCCACCCAACATATTAAATTCAATACGAGCTGGATGGGTAACCCCAAGATTGGCCCCCTCGCCGATAACCTTACAACGCAACTCCTTAGAGGTGACACGTATAGAATCATTGCCCCTATCATCCGCATCTGCATCAGATTCATGGCTGGCGCGAATATAGGTCCCAATGCCACCAAACCACATCAAATCAACCGGCGCTTTGAGAATAGCATTTAGTACGGTTTGCGGCGTGTGATCCCCAGCCTCAAAACCAATAGCCTCAGCCGACTGTTTAGAAAGCGTGATCTTCTTTGCGGACCTAGGAAAGATCCCCCCGCCCTTAGAAATCAGCTTATTATTATAATCTTGCCAGCTGGAGCGGTTGAGTTTGAACAGTCTTGAGCGCTCTTTAAAGGAAGCTGTAACATCCGGATCAGGATCAATAAATATATCACGGTGATCAAAAGCTGCAATCAATCGGGTTTGTTTTGAAAGCAACATACCGTTGCCAAAAACATCCCCCGACATATCGCCAACACCAGCGGCTGTGAAAGGCTCCGTTTGAATATCGCGATCGACTTCTCGGAAATGGCGTTTAACCGCCTCCCACGCGCCGCGCGCTGTAATGCCCATTTTTTTATGGTCGTAACCAGCGCTACCACCAGAAGCAAAAGCATCATCAAGCCAAAAATCATTGGCTTGCGAAATAGCGTTTGCAGTGTCTGAAAAAGTCGATGTCCCCTTATCGGCTGCGACAACAAAATAAGGGTCATCGCCATCGTGGCGAACAATCTGTTTTGGGGCAACAATTTTGCCGTTGACTAAATTATCAGTGAGCGAAAGCAGCGAGGAGATAAACACTTTATAAGCGCCCTTCCCTTCCTCAAACCAAGCGTTGCGATCACCATCCGTTGGCAGCAGTTTCGGTACAAACCCACCCTTGGAACCAACAGGAACAATTACCGCATTTTTTACCTGTTGTGCTTTTACCAAACCCAACACCTCAGTTCGATAATCTTGTGGCCTATCCGACCAGCGCAGGCCGCCACGGGCAACAGGACCAAACCGCAAATGCAACCCTTCAACACGAGGAGATGAAACAAAAATTTCGCGGTAAGGAATTGGTTTTGGCATAATGTTAATCGCTGAAGGGTCAACCTTAAATGCCAGAACAGGTGTAGGCGCGGCTTCACTTCCAGCGCTGTCCAGTGCGGGAGAATAAAAGTTAGTTCGCAAAGTAGTGCTAATGAGGTTCAGCATATTACGCAAAATGCGATCATCATCACTGGATGACACGGCCTCTAATGCGTCGCCAATATCCTTAATTTTCCGCTTCTCCCGAGAAGTTCTATTCTTAGTAATTGGGTTAAATCTAATATCGAAAAGTTCAAACAATGCTGTGGTAATTGAGGCATGTTGCGACAACGTTTGTGCCATGCTCCGCACTGTAAATCGCGAACGAATTTGACGTAGATACCGCGCATAAGAACGAAAAACTGCTGCCTGCTTCCACTCCAATCCAGCGTTCAAAATGAGGGCGTTGAAATTATCTGTATCTGCCTGCCCGCGCCAAACGGCAAGCAAGGCATCTTTAACAAAGGAATCCGTGACCACTCGGTTTATCGGGTCACCAGATGCACTTTCTAGTATCATATCATGGAGGTAAACTCTCGCACCGTCATCACGCACAATATCAAAGGTGGATTCCTCGATAACCTTGAACCCCATATTTTCCAGCAATGGCACACGACGGGAGAGCGGAACCGCACCATCGAGATGGAAGAGCTTTAAAGATACCCGGTTGTCGCATTTGGAAAGAACATCAGTATCGTGAAAATCTACAGCAATTTGACTATCGTCCGAGAGACTCTCCAACAATTCAGCATCCTTGATGGCGGAGTCGGGGCTAACATGCTCTTGGTAGGAAACAGGAAAGCTATGATTGACTAACCGTGGGCTTGAGTTGGATAATTTATCCGCCCATGTGCGACTAATATCAGCAACTGCAGCTTCGAGCTCAAGGCGAGGCACAAATGGTGTTTTGCCTTGGCTACGACCAATAATAAAGTGAACACGAGTCAGGCCATTTTCCATGAAATTCGGGTAAAAAGCGGATAGATAACCATCATAGACTTTCGCAAAATATTCCCCCATCCGGACCCGAACTTGGGTGTCGTAACGATCCCGAGGAACATAAGAAACAATGGAAACAAAGCGGTCAAATTTATCGGCACGCGGCAGCACACGAATACGCGGGCGTTCGTCCAGCTGAGCGGCAACTTGCGCGAATTGGCCAAGGGTTTGAACATCCAGCTGAAACATTTCGTCCCGCGGCCAAGTCTCAAGAATATTTATCAAAGCCTTACCTGTGTGGCTATCTGAATCAGATTTGAACAGCTCTAAAACTGCATGGGCCTTGTGACGTAAAACCGGAATAGTCAGCACAGATTTAGTATAGGCGGTAGAGGTAAACAGGCCAACGACACGCAGTTCGCCAGCAAGTTTTCCGTCCTTTGTGTATCGCTTGATACCAATGTAATCGAGATGGGTACGTCGGTGTACTAGAGAGCGGTGATTGGCTTTTGTGATAAACAACGGATCATCACTAAACAAGAAGTCACGAATTTCTGGAGTAAGCACAACTGGCTTCCCCCCACGAGTCATTAAGTGAAGCTTGTCATCACGAAGAATACCAAGCGCTGAACCTTTAACCGGTTTCAACTCTCCGCTCTTTCTACTGCCTTGGTAGCTGTATTCGCGCAAACCTTGGATCGTAAAATTATTGTCGATCAGCCACTCAAGGAATTGCACCCCTTCCGCAATTTTTTGAGTCGGGAGTGGCGGCGGCGAATGACGAAAATTGGTAATGGCATGCTCAAGTCGGGCAACCATCGGCTTCCAATCTTCAGTTACCTGACGCACCTGTTTCACCACATGGGAAAGCTTGGATTTGATGTTCTTTCGCAACTCCGGCGACGTCTCACTCAAGACCACCATCACGATTGAAGTTTCGTCAATAATGGGGTGCACGACGAGGCGAATTTCTACCGGCTCAGTACTCAAAGCAGCCAGGATTGAATCCATAATAAAAGGACGGTTTTTCATGCTCAGCAACACAAGAGTGTTGCCCTCGCCAAGATCTTCAACACTCAATCCGGTTTTAATCGCAACCTGTTGGGCTTTGCCAATGAGAATGGCCAAAGCTTGGGGAGACAAATCATGCAGGTCTTCGGTGGAAGCATTTTCAAAGAAATGTTTAGCAAAGGATTTAGCGACCTTCTGCTTCGTCTTGGGTAATAGTTTTACTGCAGTTGATATAAGGCTATTGTTGTCTTGTCCGAATTGAGCAACCATCGGATAAATCCTTAAAGGGAAA
>JAZGEY010000034.1:0-15698 GCA_036478985.1 Rhizobiaceae bacterium | reverse complement strand
GATAGCTTTGTAATATTATGCGGGCATCCATGGTGCCGAGATATAGCGGTATGCGTCGCCTGATTTTTCTACATACCCAATACCTGGAAAATCAACGTGGGCGCCGGCAATTGCCATTCCCTCAGTGCTGGCACGCTCAAATATTGCGTGTCTGGATTTTTTCGCCAGTTCAGCATCGGCATCGAAAACCACCTTCCAATCAGGGTTTGCAAATTGCAAAGTAGAGAAGTGGACGACATCACCCCAAAAGAATAATTTCTCACTCTTTGAATGGAGTTCGTAGCCAGTATGACCAGGCGTGTGGCCTGGGAGCGGTGAAGACGTAATGCCAGGAAACAGCTCTTTTTTACCTGTAAACGTTTGCCGATCGTCTTTGTATGGCGCTAGCGCAGAGCGGGCGTAATCAATCATTCCTTGAAAATCCTTTGGAGATGCGTTTCTCACGTTGTCGTCATGAATGAAGTTCCATTCGGTTTCCGACAATAACAGCGTTGCATTGTTAAATCCCTTACTGCCATCTTGTTTGCCCAGTGCAGCAACGTGGTCAGGGTGTGTGTGGGTCAGTAAAATTTTGGTAATATCGTCGGGATTGATACCCGCAGCTGCCATGTTTGCAGGCAGCTTGCCAAGAGTTGCCCCCATGAATGTAGGCGTACCACCGCCGAGCAGAATCATCTCTTTTCCAGTGTTTATGACATAGGCGTTAACGGGCACTGATATCGATCCAGTTGTAAAACGGCGATAGCTTTGTTTCGTGGATTCTTTCGCGGCCTTTTCGTCATATCCTTGAATAAAATTAGTCGGCATTTCAAAGTAGCCATCAAGCAATGCAGTAACTTTAAAATCCCCTACCCGATAATGATGATAACCTGGGGTGTCGTTGTATGTTTTCGCCTTTGGTGCTTGTGCGGATGCTTTTTCTGCACTGGCCAATAACAATGCAGGTGCCGCAAGCGCCGGAGCCACCAGCAGGCTTTGCAATAATGTTCTTTTGGTAATTTCCATTTTTATTCTCCTAGTTTCTCTGTATGTGTTGTGAATATATGCAATTAATGCTTTTATTAAATCCAAGCTTTACTGCCGCCTAATATAAGGATTGCTTATGGATACGATGGGCGCTTTTGAAAGTTACGTTTGTGCGATTTCAACTGGATCACTTTCTGGTGCTGCGCGCCTACGCAAGATGAGCCAGCCTGCAGTTAGTCAGCAAATATCGGCACTTGAGGTTCTATACGGAACCAAGTTGCTCCACCGCGAACGTAACGGGGTACGGATGACTCAATCAGGGGAAGTGCTATATAAACATGCGGCGATCATGTTAAACGAAAAGGAAGCCCTTCAGGTTGCCTTGGAAACCTTGGAGGGTAACGTAGCCGGTACACTTACCGTCACGGCCACAATTAGCGTTTCTCAGCATTTGTTGGGTAATGTTATTATCCAGCTCGCTGAACAGCATCCAGATTTGAAAATTGTGCTGAGAGCTGATGATCAGGTTTTAAATCTGGCGTCTGAGGGCATTGACATTGCAATCAGGGCAGGAAACATCGGTGGCGGCGCTGGGATAGTACGAAAAATTGCAGCCCTCACCATGATGCAGGTGGCAACGCCTGCCTATCTTGACACCCATGGGCGACCAAAAAAACCAGAAGATCTGATCAATCTCAATAATATTCAATACGGACACGATGCCGACCAGATAGCCACTTTTCTCTCCTCTGGCGACAACACCATACAAGTTCCAATTAAAACTGGTTTGACCGCACAGCTTCCTGATCTCATTTTTCAAGCACTTTATGGAAATCTGGGGTACACAAAAGCCCCGCAATTTTTGGTAACCGACGCTATTCAAAACGGCCAACTGGAAGAAGTCCTTCCAAAATGGCGTACACCTGAGATAGATCTGTTTCTGGTCTATCCTACCCGCGAGACATTTTCACCACGCATAATGGCGTTTCTCAAAGTGTTGTTCAAAACTTTGGAATCGACGCAAGGAGTAAGAGTTGCTGCCTCGGTTGAGAAAATTTTCCAAGCCAAATCATCAAACTAGATTCAGAGGAAGCTCCACCAGAATCACTCCAGAATTAAAGGTGCCGAATAGCGCGCGAAATTGCGAGGAGGCAGAAACGCGGCTATCCGGCGAACTCCTTGGACCCAGGTGATGCGGCGGGCCTGGGCACTCCGAGGAGTTTTACAGGACTAAAAATTGCTTTCCAGTCCATGTGTTCGCAACCTGACGCAACCACCCTACTCTAGCAAGCGTGATAACCTGAATTCCGCAATAGTAGTAAAGGGTTAAGGTAAACCGATAAGCTTAATTGGTTAACGGGAAGCGCCCGTATTCGGCCAATTATGCAGCGTGAGCAATGACCTGATTTCGGCCATTGCGCTTTGCTTGATATAGAGCATCATCGGCGCGTTTCAACATGGCCTCGATGGTATCGTCTGGCCCCATAATTGAAGCAACACCGGCGCTAACAGTCACCCCTATCTGCTTGGCGCCCCCTTCCACCACAAATGGGTGGGCCGCGATTTCACGGCGCATACGGTCCGCGACTACAAAGGCCAGCTCTTGGTCAGTACCTGGCATGGCGATGATGAATTCCTCGCCTCCAAAACGGCAAGCTAAATCTTTTCCTCGCACATTTTTTGTAAGGCGCTCAGCAAAAGTTTTCAGCACTTCATCGCCAACCTGATGGCCGTAGGTATCATTCACCTGCTTAAAGTGGTCGATATCGAGTACAATCAAAGACAAGGGTTTGTCGGCAACGCTTGCCTTATCAAACAGGCTTTGCATGTGAGTGTCGAAGTAACGTCTGTTGTTGAGGCCAGTCAGCGAGTCTTTAACGGCCATTTCCATGGTCGATTGATACGAAGCGCGTAGTCGATCATTCAATCGCTTGCGTTTTACTTGAGTGCGAGAACGGGCCAGTAATTCATTTGGCTCAATTGGCCGCGAGATATAATCGTTTACACCCAAATCAATAGCACGAATAAGAGCCGCATCATCGCCGTCTTGGGCAATCAGAAGAACTGGAACCATTCGGGTTCTATCGAGAGAGCGTAATTGCGAGCAAAGTCGCAGGGCATCAAAGTTCTCTATCGCAAGCGAGATAATTACCAGATCAAAATCTTCATCAGCCGCACGGAACAAGGCTTCTTGCGGGTTGGTAATAACAGCAACTTGATGCTCTTTGCTCAAGGTTGAGACCACGCGCTCGTAGGAGGCGGCGCGATCATCTACGACTAAGAGTTTGCCGTTCTGCCCATTCTCTGGATCGACGATAATCTCATTATTATCATCCAACCCAAATTCACGGCTGGTTGAGACACGTAGATGCAACTCGTCTGTCACCATTTTTAAGCGAGCAAGACTTTTAACACGGGTTGTCAAAGCCAAATCATTAACTGGCTTGGTCAAGAAATCATCGGCTCCTGCTTCAAGCCCTTCGAGCTTGTCGGACGGTTGGTCGAGGGCTGTTACCATAATCACAGGCAAGTGAGCCGTACGGGAATCAGCCTTGAGACGGCGGCAAACTTCGTAGCCGTCCATCCCAGGCATCATCACATCGAGCAAAACAATATCGCAATGGCCCTTTTGACAAATTTCTAATGCCTCAGGACCATTGGATGCGGTTAGAACTTCAAAGTATTCAGCCATAAGCCGCGCTTGAAGCAGCTTTACGTTGGCTAGAATGTCGTCAACAACAAGAACACGCGCTGTCACGGGTGGGTACTCCAAACAAGATTGTGCGGGTGGAAAAGCAGGTGCTTATCCTTCGCCGAGATAATTTTTTACCGTTTCAAGAAATTTCATCACGGAAATGGGTTTAGAAATATAAGCTTCACACCCTCCTTGACGTATGCGTTCCTCATCGCCCTTCATGGCGAATGCGGTCACTGCGATCACAGGGATACGGGCTAATTCGTCATCTTCCTTGAGCCATTTTGTAACTTCAAGCCCTGACACTTCGGGGAGTTGAATATCCATCAAAATGAGATCAGGCTTATGCTTTCGCGCCAAATCTAGCGCCTCTAGGCCGTTGGCGGTTTGAATAGTTTCATAGTTTTGAGATTGAAGGAGGTCGTTGAACAGCTTCATGTTCAACTCATTATCCTCAACAATCATAACGCGTTTAACCATCAATACCTCTCCAAAACTTGCAGCCGGACGTGGCATGCCGCATTTTGTCGTAAAATTCGATTCTCTTTGGTGTCTAGAATAGCACCTATATTCCTAAAGACAGGTGAACATGAATCAGCTTAGTAAAAATGCGGCCGAATCCATTGCCGTATCGGGCTTGCAACGATTGGCCAGCGATGACGACCTACTCCTTAGATTTTGTAATTTAACGGGCATATTGGCCAATGAAATGCGTGATGCTGCCTCGCAGCCTCATTTTCTCGTTGGTGTATTAGATTTTTACCTCGCCTATGAGCCAGACTTGTTGGCTTGGGCGGAAGCGGATGGTATGAGCCCTGAATCCGTTGTGGCCGCACGCCACGTACTAGCCCCAGAAGATAGATCGGGATTCGAATGAAACCGCAAGCAGACGAAATGACGATTGAGCAGCTGGAATCCCATGGCTATATGGCTGGCGGGACCAAGAACCATGATCGACCAGTGCTGATTTGTGATGTTGATGAGGTGGTGCTTCATCTCGTGAAGCCATTTGTGACCATCCTAACCGAACGCGGGTTTAAGCTCAAAACCAACACCTTCAAACTCGTCGGGAATGTTTATGATGCCGAGACAGGCCGTGAAGCAACGCAGGCTGAAGTTTGGGGTGGGTTGCATCAATTATTTGAAGAACAAGCCGAACGCCAAGGCCTTGTCGATGGCGCGGTGGCTGGGCTGAGCAAGGTTGCTGAACATATTGATATCGTGTTTTTGACCAACATGCCTCACCCATACGGCGATAAGCGCCGGGAATATTTAGAGGCGAACGGCCTTGATTTTCCGCTCATCACCAACACGGGCTCCAAAGTGGAAGCGATTAGACGCATCCAAAGCCGTGCCTCACAGCCGCTTGGGTTCATTGACGATACCCCGTTGAATTTAGAACAAGTCCGCGATGCCCTACCCGACGTTAATATATTCCACTTCATGGCGGATGAAAATTTCAGAAAGCTGGCAGGAGAAATCAAAGGCGCGCACTTTTCAACCGGGTGTTGGGTCGAAGCCAGCGGTGGAATTCGTTCTACGCTGATGGAGAACAATGGTAGAACGTGATAAGTCCGCACCATGGATAGTATCTTTCATGATGGTAAACTGGGCTTTTGTCGCGACTGCTTAACGGTTCAGACCAAGAAAGCGCGCCGCTGTCATTCCTGCGGTAGCCCAAGGGTCATACGTCATGACGAGCTTTACGATCTCACCCTCGCCCATATAGATTGCGATGCTTTCTATGCTTCGGTTGAAAAACGAGATAATCCTGAACTGAACGACAAACCTCTTATTGTGGGCGGAGGCAAACGCGGTGTCGTGACCACCTGTTGCTATATAGCCCGCATCAATGGGGTGCGCTCGGCCATGCCCATGTTCAAAGCCCTTGAGGCCTGCCCCCATGCTGTTGTGGTTCCACCGCGAATGGAAGTTTACTCTAAGGTGGGCAAACAAATACGCGAGTTGATGCATACGCTAACACCCGCAGTTGAGCCTATTTCTATTGATGAAGCATTCCTCGATCTTTCTGGCACAGAAAAATTGCACGGCGAACCAGCAGCCATCACCCTGGCGCGGTTTACCAAGGAAGTTGCTGACGAGGTGGGGATATCTGTTTCTGTTGGCCTCGCACCAAACAAATTCCTCGCCAAAGTCGCCTCTGATTTTGAAAAACCAAAAGGGTTTTCCGTTATTGGAGCTGAAGAAGCCTATGAGTTTTTAGCAGGGCAGCCCGTCTCACTCATTTGGGGCGTTGGAAAGGTCATGCAATCAAAGCTTCACGGGGACAATATACGCATGATCGCCGACCTTCAAAAAATAGATCAAAATGATTTAATCAGGCGCTACGGCTCTATGGGCTTACAGCTATCGCGACTTTCTAAAGGCGAAGATCACCGCCGCGTGGAAAGCAGTAATGGCGCAAAAAGTATCAGCGCGGAGACGACCTTCAACAAAGATCTCTCAAAGCCAGATGACCTACTCCCTATATTGCGGAAAATGTCTGAGAAGGTTTCAAAGCGCCTAAAAGCTAGTCACACAGCAGGGCAAACGGTTGTACTGAAACTAAAAACGGCAGATTTCAAAGGCCGCACCCGCAACACCACCCTGCCCGACCCGACCCAGTTGGCAGATCGAATGTATTCCGTTGGCCGCACCATGTTGGAAAAAGAAATGGATGGCACGCGGTTCCGTTTACTAGGGATTGGTGTCGCTGAATTACAATCAGATGAAACGGCAGACCCTGGTGATTTGGTTGATGTTGATGGCGCTCGCCGCGCGGCGGTTGAGCGGGCAATGGATACGGTGCGCACTAAATTTGGCGACAAGGCTGTAGAGTATGGGCTTACATTTCGAGACGCAAAAGACAGCGTTCAAAAGGAAAAGGAGTAGAAGCTAGCGTCTGATTACTGCTCGCATTTATCAACCTTCAAATATTCTAAATTTTTCAAATCACCGCGCAATGAATAATCTGCATATTGCATCTTCAATTCGCGTGAAACACCGCTTTCATGCATTAGAAATGACACAGAATATATGGGTAGTTTTTCCCCGCCCCCAGCCATATTTGCATGAGAGAAATAGCTAACGGAAACGGGCCAAGCCGCCTTGCCTTTGAATAGAGAGGTGATGTCGGACGGTTCGCCTTTGATGGTTGGGAGAACAGCTTTCAGCTTACCGATAATAGCAGTCGTATCCATAAGTTCATTGCCATCATCTGAGGCATCATAAACCCGTGCAGTGAGTATGGTTTGTTGCTTCTTTGCAGCATCAATCAACATACCAATGTGTTGGGTCATAAAGACGGATTCACCAAGCTCTACCTGTTCCTGATCGGGCTTGGTTATTGCAATATGAGTTCCAGTAGTATCTCGCTTGGCTTCTCCACGCAGGTCCTGTTCTAGCTGGCCATTCAAATAGGATTGCTGAACAAAACTGAAAGTGCTCCCATCGCCACTTTCAAAGCTCGTGGTGCGCTGGTCGTTGGTGAAATTCTTTCTTGGGGTTTGAATGTTGGTCATAAAACGGAAACGAACCGCAAATCCTTCGCACTTTGACCCTGTCATTTCATAGACGATACGCCCCTGCATCCCTGTAATTCCAGAACGATCGCTGGCCTTTTGCAGGCTAAGATCATAAACGGCACGGTGGGGGCGCAAATGGTCAATCCCAGCGGCCATCGCATGAGATGAAACGAGGGTAGAAACGCAAGCAAAAGCTAAGATCGGTTTTGCTAAATAATTCATTCCCATGGATATCTCTTCCTATTACCATTTCACGTGCTTTTACTCTTTCACCTTGGAGGCAAACACGCTACCAATTCGTGAACAGTTATACATTAATTTGGAGCCACATCATGGCAAGCAATGCTGAAACTAAACTCGCTGAAATGGGAATAACACTTCCAACGCCACCAACGCCTGCCGCCAACTACGTTCCGTTCACAATTGCTGGTAATATTTTGACTATATCTGGCCAAATTCCGACGGGGCCAAATGGTGTTGAATTTGTTGGTAAGCTTGGGGCAGATACCGATGTAGAAACAGGCCAAGCGGCAGCACGGCTTTGCGCTCTCAACATACTGGCCCAAGCAAAGGCCGCGCTTGGAGATTTGAGCCGTATTAAACAGGTGATGAAAATTCAAGGCTACGTTAATGCAACGGCAGATTTCACAGCCCATCCAACTGTAATCAATGGTGCTTCAGATTTTTTAGTCGAGGTTTTAGGTGTTTCCGGAAAGCACGCCCGCGCTGCTGTCGGCATGTCATCGCTACCACTTGGTGTTGCCGTTGAGGTCGACGCTGTAATTGAGATTGCCTAACCAAAAATGGATAGCCTCACCCCTGCTCCGGGCTGGATAACCTCCCTACCCATTGCCCATCGCGGTTACCATGACATGAGCGAGGGGCGGCCAGAGAATTCTTTGGGCGCATTTCACGCTGCCATGGAAGCAGGCTTTGCAATTGAGTGCGATTTGCAGGGGACAAAAACTGGAGAGCCTGTAGTTTTCCACGATCCTGTTTTGGGTAGAATGACGGGGCGCGAGGGCAAGGTGAAAGATTACACGCTCGCCGAACTAGCTAAATTCAAGCTTATCCACATCAATGATGGCATCCATTCGTTACGAGAACACCTTGATCTGGTGGAAGGTAAAGTGCCGTTGGTTTTGGAATGTAAAGCACAACAAGACCGCGAAATTCCCTTCTTAGAAGGCGTGGCTAAGGCCTTGGATGGTTACGATGGACAGGTATGTGTAATGTCCTTCAACCATAAAATTTGTTCTTATTTCAAACAGATACTGCCCAATGTTCCGCGAGGTTTAACCGCTGAAGGCGGGGATGAAGACTACGAAAAGCACTTAACAGCTATGAAGCTTTACGATCTACAATTCGTTTCCTACCACGTAACAGAGCTACCCAATAGATTTTGCAAAGATATTCACGATGTTGGACTTCCTGTTATCAGCTGGACTGTGCGAGATGAAGCAGCACGAGAAACAACTGCAAAATACGCAGATCAAATGACTTTTGAAGGGTTCGATCCACGCGAGCTTCGTGATGGGGGATAAGTTGGATGATAGCCCAATCACCATACGGGTGGTTGATAGCGTGGAAGTCATTGGCAAAACGGCATGGGATGCGCTTGCAAGGCCAAACTCTAGTCATATATTAGATAAATCATACAACCCATTCAATTCATACAATTATTATCACTCCCTTGAAAAATCACAATCAGCGAACCGTAGCACTGGATGGCTAGGGCAGCACCTTGTTATGGAGACGGCTGAGAAAGAAATTATAGGTATCCTACCGTGTTATTTGAAGAACCATAGCCAGGGCGAGTATGTATTTGACCACGGCTGGGCTGATGCATTTGAGCGGGCGGGAGGCAATTACTACCCCAAGCTTCAAGCTACGGTTCCCTTTACACCCGCAAGCGGCAATCGGGTCTTGGTTGGCAATGGTCCCGACGCACCAAAACGCCGCCTGCTTATGGCGGGCGGGTTACAAGAGATATGCGATCAACTGGGGGTATCTTCAGCCCACATCACCTTTATGGAAAAAGGCGAGTGGGAGTTACTAGGAGAGCATGGGTTTCTCCTACGTACAGATCAGCAGTTCCACTGGCTGAACGATAACTACGAAAATTTTGATGGTTTCCTCAACGCCCTATCTTCTCGCAAACGCAAGAACATTCGCAAAGAGAGAGAAACTGCCCTCAAAGACACGGGAATCACGATTGAATGGCTAACGGGCGCACAGTTGAACGAAGAGGTGTGGGATACGTTCTTTCAGTTTTACACCGATACAGGCTCGCGCAAATGGGGGCAGCCCTACCTCACACGCAATTTTTACACCTTAATCGGTGAGACAATGGCTGATGACATCTTGCTTATTATGGCCAAACGGGATGGTCGTTACATTGCTGGCGCAATCAACTTCATTGGCTCACACACCATTTACGGTCGCCACTGGGGCTGCATTGAAGACCAACCGTTCTTACATTTTGAAGTGTGCTATTACCAAGCGATCGACTACGCTATTAAACACGGTCTTGAGCGTGTTGAAGCAGGAGCGCAAGGTCTGCATAAATTGGCTCGTGGGTACATGCCGCAAACAACCTATTCAGCCCACTATATAACGCATCCAGATTTCCGCCGCGCTATCGGCGACTATCTTGAGCACGAACGTCAAGCTGTAGAACGGGAAAGTGCGGCCATTGCCGACCACGGGCCATTCAAAAAGGACAATGAAACATGACCTCCTATGATGAAACAAACATCTTCGCCAAAATATTGCGGGGAGAACTGCCTTGCGAAAAGGTATATGAGGACGAAGACACTATCGCCATAATGGACATAATGCCTCGTGGGGACGGCCATTGCCTCGTGCTTCCCAAAGCCCCTGCCCGCACGATATTTGACATTGAAAGCAGCTCCTATGCTGCCGTAGCAAAGACCACGCAATTATTAGCCAAGGCCTGCAAACAAGCATTTGGCGCTGATGGCATTACCATTCAACAATTCAATGAAGCCGCTGGTGGGCAAATTGTTTTTCATCTTCATGTCCACATTATCCCTCGCCATGAAGGAATAAAAATGCGTCCCCATTCAGGAACGATGGAAAAATCAGAAATTATAAAGGCCAACGCAGATAAAATTCGTGCGGTGCTGAGTGCAAACTAAGCAGTGGCGTTCGCTGTGCTTGCGTCACTATCCTTATCAAGAATAACGGGATCTCCAGTTCGTTGGTACATACCTCTAACTAGTTTTTCCGCCGAATAAACACCAAAGGCAAAGAGCGCGAAACCAGCAACAAGGTCGAGCATATGATGACCACCATGGAGCATCGTTGCTGGTATCATGATTGTATTCACAATCAAAAATACGGGGAACAACCCTTTGATACCGCGCATTCCGTAAGCTGCAGTGAATGCTAGCACAGCGTGGTATGATGGGAACGCAATCAAACCTTTAACATTTGCTGGAGAAATAAACCCGGGTCCCTCAGCGGCCATGCGCAGAAGATTACGACCATAATCCAAGGTTACTAGAGGCGCAGCTAGCTGTTCGACTTCAGCGGCGAGGTTCATGATTGATGCGGGGCCGTGGCTTGGGAACCCCCCCCAGAACGCGACAGCAATGACTGAGGTAATAGTGATACTAACCATGACCACGTGAAGCTGTTTAGCGCGGCCTGTTAGCCCTAAAATAATTATCAACAGGGCAATTTGCGGAATAGTGCTCATATAAACAACACGTAAAACGTTGTTGATGAATGGGTGTTCTGCGGCCCACGCCACAAGGCTCGGCCAATCATAACCAAACAAGCTATCAAGCCAAATCAGCGATTGATCGAGTGGAACTCTCGCCGTTGGCATCAACAGATAATTGAACATCACGATTGACCAAGAAAATATTGGAAACAGCCCCGTGCAGATTAAGGCCAACCCTATCCGGGGGCTGCGTCCACTCACACGGTAAAATTGCCCAAGAAGGAAACAGCCAATAGTGATGGAAGCCAGCGTGCCATAAGCACGCCAATCAATTTGCGCATCTTGAATGTAAATCATCAACAGGTTGAGCCCGATAACAACCGCGCTTACCTGTAGTATCATCCGTTCCGCAGGCATTATTTCCATGCGTAGTTTTCTGAAATGATTTTGCATTGGGAGCCCGAAGCGAAGTTGATCTATCCATACTATACCCCCTCACCTTTAATACTTTCCAAATCATAAGCTCGTCAGCATTACCCCTAAGAACAGAACAGCTTCTGCGGATAAAATTCCCCATATCAGTTTTTGCCCGCTTCTAAGGAAGACAGCGAAACCAAACAGTGCCGCACTTGCCCGAACCAACATTGGAATTTCTGACAAAGCACCATTGGGGTAAAAGACAAACTGTGCAATTACGGCCGCTACAAGCGAGGTCGCAAGACAGCGAACGAATAGGAGGCCCTGAGAATCCTCGTCTAGATTACCAACCAACAACGCCCCAGCCCAACGCCAAACCATGGTGGGCAGAACACCCGCTAGGGTTATGAAAACAAAGGGCCACCACCAGGCATCAAAGCTATTATAGAACATTTGCTTTTCCCGGCTTGGAAACCACGAAATGAAATAGGAAGGCAAGGCAGCCGCCAAGTACACCACCAATGAGGATGCTTGCTTGTGGGAAATAGAGGGCCGCTATTGGACCAAGGATAAACCCAAGCCCAAGCGCTAGATATTCAGCTTTCACCTTCGAGGTTTTCCAAATCGAGCAAGCAAAATAAACAGGTGTTAGAAAATATAAACCTGCCATAAACAGCGGCGGGAATGTTGCAGCCAATTGATAGACAATCCCTGATGTAATTGTCGTCACAACCATCATCGTCATTGCAAATCCCAAAAAATACGGCAAGCGACCTCTTCTGGGGATATTGGGAGCTTTTGCTAGGGTGTGAACCCAAGCCGTGATCGACACCAAGCTTGATGCGAGCAGCATATGCCAAGATCTGGACCCCTCAACTTTGATCACTGGAACAAGCGCCATCGTCATTGGCATCATTCGTATTGAAGCCAAGCCAACAGCTAGCGCAATTGCGGGCAACGGTGCTTGCGCAACAATACCTGCAACTAAAATTAAGTGAGAGGGCAAAGCCCAAATGAGGGGAACCATGAACAATAGCTCGCCAAGTGACAGGCCTGCTTCCCGCGCTAAACCGCCAAGACTGATAAATGCTGAAAGTAATATAAGAGCAGGCAGCGAAAACAAATTGACTGCGCCACGGGCAAACCATGACCAATCGTAGACACTTGATGAGTTTTGTTGCTGAGGCATAGGCCGCACTTAAAGGCAAGAAAGAGCTTATTTGTGCGGTGCTTGGTGTAAAAATTCAAGCAGAATTTACCCCGACAGGAATATTCCTCGACGGGGTAAATTATATCACTCTAATGGGTAGAGCCGTTTGCGATACGTGGCTTTACATGGTCCGGCTTTAAGAACGGGCCAATCGTCTCATCGAATGGTTCGGCCTTGTCCTCGGCCATAATTGCGTCCAACTCGGCAACATCGCCTTCGATTTCTGCCACCAATTCGTCGATCATTTTGTCACTTGCTAAATCCGTGAACTCGTCATTCTTGGGTTTTGTGAAAGCAGTCTCAAACGGGCGCATTGTTTCCACGGCGGGGACCGCAGTCGCGACTGAACGCCTTAACGGATTGGTGCTGGTCGGCGCAGGACTGGGTATAGGCGGGCGTTCCTCCGCATCATCATAATCCATTTTCTCGTCAACTGTTTCCCCAAGCTCGACAATCAAGAGGCCAAGCTTTCCGGCAAGTTTGAAGTCTGGGCTCGTGCGCATTCGTGCGATGGCATCCGAGCGGATTTTTTTTAATTGTTGAATATGGTCCATTGGTGAGCTCCGAGTTTTACTTTTTTGTTTCTTCACAAGGAGAAGGCTCAACTGCAAACGGGGCGAGCAAATGGCTGAATTAAGATATTATTGGATTCCCACATCACGTTTGATTACTTGCCGAAACTAAAAACGCAAAACAAAAAAGGCGGGTCGTTGCCGGCCCGCCTTTATAATACAGCAGAAGATGCCTAGCTTTTTAGCGGAACCTTTGGCACTGCCGTTCCACCCTTGCGCTTTGGCTTTGGTTTAGGTGCAGGTTTTGCTTTCGCCTTCGTTGGAGCTTTTTTAGCTGGCGATTTTTTAGCTGTAGCTTTCTTTTTTGGGACAACCTCTTTCTTCGGCTTCACCGGTTTGTCCTCGATGCTCTCAAGCTTCAATTGCTTTTCACCATCTTTGGTTTCGACGCCCACTTTCACTGTGCCGCCTTTTTTCAATTTGCCGAACAGCACTTCATCTGCGAGCGGTTTTTTGATGTACTCTTGGATTACCCGCCCAAGTGGACGTGCCCCCATGCGGTCATCATAACCTTTTTTGGCAATCCATTTGACCGCCTCTGGGGTGAGATCAAATGTTACGCCGCGCTCAGAAAGCTGTGCTTCCAACTGCATCACAAACTTCTCAACAACCTTATGAACGACTTCTGGTTTAAGGCCATCGAATGGAATAATAGCATCAAGACGATTGCGGAATTCTGGGGCGAATAATCGGTTGATTGCTTCCATGTCATCACCAGTGCGTTTGGTTGAACCGAACCCAATCGCAGCCTTGGAGGCTTCAGAAGCTCCCGCATTGGTTGTCATCACCATAATAACATTGCGGAAATCGACTTTCTTGCCGTTGTGGTCTGTCAGCGCGCCATTATCCATCACCTGCAACAAAATGTTAAAAAGGTCCGGATGGGCTTTTTCAATTTCATCAAGCAATAAAACACAGTGCGGATGCTGGTCCACTCCGTCGGTTAGCAAACCACCCTGGTCAAAACCAACATAACCTGGAGGCGCACCAATAAGCTTAGAGATTGTATGGCGTTCCATGTATTCCGACATATCAAAGCGCAGCAATTCAAGGCCAAGTGTATCGGCAAGTTGCTTAACAACTTCAGTTTTACCAACGCCTGTTGGGCCAGAGAATAGATAAGACCCGATTGGTTTGTTTGGCTCACGCAACCCTGCCCGCGCTAGCTTGATCGAAGATGTAAGCGCTTCAATGGCTTTATCTTGACCGAACACCATACGCTTTAATTGCGCAGTCAAATTCTTCAAGACCTCAGCGTCATCCTTAGAAATAGACTTCGCGGGTATCCGCGCCATAGTCGCGATTGTCGCTTCAATGTCCATCACGCCGATTGTCTTCTTCCGCTTTTCAGCAGGGAGAAGCATTTGGCTTGCACCTGCTTCATCTACCACATCAATCGCTTTATCTGGTAATTTACGATCATTGATATAACGGGCTGAAAGTTCCACGGCAGACACTATCGCATCGTTAGAATATTTCACCTTATGGAAATCTTCAAAATACGGCTTCAAGCCTTTCATGATGTCTATGGCATCGGCAACACTTGGTTCGTTTACGTCGATCTTTTGAAAACGGCGAACGAGGGCACGATCTTTTTCAAAGAACTGACGGTATTCCTTGTAGGTGGTAGAGCCGATGCATCGAATTAGGCCGCCTGACAATGCGGGTTTCAACAAGTTGGAAGCATCCATAGCGCCGCCAGAAGTAGCCCCTGCCCCGATGACGGTATGTATTTCATCAATGAACATAATCGCGCCAGGTGTTTCTTCGATTTCCTTCATCACCTGTTTCAGCCGCTCCTCAAAATCGCCACGGTAACGCGTACCAGCGAGGAGTGACCCCATATCTAATGAGAAGATGACAGCATCAAGCAATACTTCTGGAACTTCTTTATCGACGATGCGTTTTGCTAAACCTTCGGCAATCGCGGTTTTACCAACACCTGGATCGCCAACATATAGTGGATTGTTCTTAGAACGGCGGCATAGAATTTGTATGGTACGATTGACCTCTTGCTCTCGTCCAATCAAAGGATCAATTTTTCCTTCGGCGGCCTTCTTGTTGAGATCGACGCAATAGGCGGCGAGTGCCTCACCTTTTTTAGGGCTACCATCTGCACCCTCAATGTCTTGCTCCATATCACCATCCAGCCCTTCAATTGGGCGCATATCGGATGCCCCATGGCGTTTGGCTATTCCGTGGGAGATAAAATTGACAGCATCGTAGCGTGTCATATCTTGCTCTTGCAGGAAGTAGGCTGCGTGGCTTTCGCGCTCAGCAAAAATTGCAACCAGCACATTTGCTCCAGTTACTTCTTCGCGGCCAGAAGATTGAACGTGAATTACGGCCCGTTGAATTACCCGCTGGAAACCAGCCGTTGGCTTTGAATCTTCAAGACCCTCTGTCACCAAATTAGAAAGTTCTGAATCTATATATCCCAACAAGTCGTCAGACAGCTTCTCGACACTCACATTACAGGCTCGTAGAACCGCCAAAGCGTCTTCGTCTTCGATCAACGCCAGCATTAAATGCTCTAGGGTGGCATATTCTTGGCTGCGCTCATTGGCTAAAGTAAGTGCCTGATGGAGTGCGCGTTCGAGGCTATCGGTAAAACTTGGCAATT
>JAZGEY010000033.1:0-83246 GCA_036478985.1 Rhizobiaceae bacterium | reverse complement strand
ATGGCAGTCACAACACCTTTGATCACAGTTCCTTCTTGAATGGACTGGGACGCAAGGGATTCGTCTAGGAGGGCTTCGAAGTCCTCCATGGATGGGTTCATATCTGACATTTAATCTCCAAAATTCGTCACAGGTAACTAGATAGACTAGGTAGACTGCACGAATGTGCACCGGGTTAGTGTTTCATGATCGGCTTGTCTCGCTCCGCCCGCATTTGGTGCGGGCTATACTGGGATGAACCAGTTGGGTGCAAAAGAGCGAAAGGCCGGGTTGCTTATTCACCCCTGTTTGGCTTGGTTTACAAGGCCAACTGCTGTGGTGAATGCGGTTTCTATAGTCATTTGTGACGTATCTAGCAAGTGGGCATCTTCTGCCGGTTTGAGGGGGCTGTCTTTTCTCCCCATATCGCGCGCGTCCCGTGCTTGAATATCGGCCAAAACCCCGTCAAATTCAGCCCCATCGCCCTTCAGCTGCATTTCATTCCAACGGCGGCGGGCGCGTTCATTTGGGGATGCCGTAACATAAAGCTTCACCTGCGCATCAGGGCAAACAACCGTACCAATATCGCGGCCATCCATTACAGCCCCCGGCATTGTGTTGGCAAATTTGCGCTGTTGATCGACCAATGTGGCACGAACCATCGGCATTGCCGCAACCTTAGAGGCCGCATTGCCAATCGCGTGGGCAGAAAGGATGTCGCGGTCTAATTCCCCAAGATCAACACCAAGCGCCGCCGTAACCGCAAGCGCCTCGTCGTCCAACTGCTGGTTAGCCTGCAAGAGAGCATGGGCAACGGCGCGATAGGTCAGCCCCGTATCCAAATGGGGAAGCCCAAACGTCTCAGATAATTTCCGCGCAAGCGTCCCCTTGCCAGAAGCAGCAGGGCCGTCGATAGCTATGATGAAGGGTGCGGTCAATTCTAAATGTATCCAAAAACCATATTCAGGAAACAGTTAGAGCAATTTTACCCAATGATGAAATCATTTGTCGAAATATCGCCATTTGGATCGAACTGGAAGTTATCCTCATCGATATCCGTGAGTGCCGTATTCTCCAATATGACAGTAGAGTTACTTCCGTAACGGACTTTTACATCGTCACCGCTAACAGTGAATGTGAGGCCTGAAGCATCAACCACCGAAGAGTTATTTGAGAAAATTAGCGTATCGCCTCCGACACCAAACTCAAAATCAGTGATACGATCCAGATCATCACCCATAACCAGCAAGAATGTATCGCTACCATCTCCGCCCGTCATCGTGTCGCGACGCGTTCCACCAATCAGCACGTCATCTGAGCTACCGCCTGTTAGCGTGTCATAGCCGTAGCCGCCGACGAGTAGGCTGCCTGACTCATCGCCATTAATCGTATCATTGCGGTTTGAACCAATTGCATTGCTAAATGTCACGTCATTTGATGAAAAATCAGTTAGTGCGTGATTGGTACCGCCAGAAGAAACAATCGACCAGGCCGAGCCGCCATTGGCGATATCGTAATCTAGGACAGAGTATTCCACCATGATGGTATTATCAAAATCATCGCTTCCGTGAAGGTTGATATCGCGGTTGGTATTGGAGATGTGAATATTGTTACCGACTTCGGCGTGCCAAGCAGAGAGAACAATGCTGTGGCGCACATCATAAATTTCTAGATTTGTGAGAGTGTTATTGAATGCCTCATGGAGTTCAACACCATAGCCGTTTCCACCGCCGCCCTTGTTGTGGGCGCCTGAAATAGCAATATCATCAACCAAAGCATTGATCGTACTCGATAGATTGATTGCCGTGCTTGCGACATCAATGAAGTTGATATCCGTAACATTTATTCCAACAGTGTTTTCTAACAACAGTGCACTCGTACCCTCGAATTCAGCATGGGTATTTGTGAAATCATAAGCATCAGTGGTACCCAGATTATTAGTGATTGTGAAACCCGAGAGTGTCACATCACTAGTGAGGTCCATCGAATAAAAACGGCCTGCACTCGCTTCCAGATTAAATGACAAGGGCGTTGAAAGCGTTATGGAGTTCCCATTGACGTTTTCGATAATATGTATGCTCTCTCTAAACGGTCTGAATTCCGCTTCCGCCATTGATACATTTGTCCAGCCGTTTTCATCGAGGTATTCTTGCGTATTTGGTTGTTGAACGTATATCGCATCGCCAGCTTGAAAGCCGTGGTCATCACGCAAGGTGAGAGAACTGCTCCCTGCTATCGCATCAGTTGGTAACGTGCTGATATAAGAATCCCCTGTCCCTTGAACGACTATTCCGTTACCGCCTGTTCCAACTGGAAAATCAAAAGTGATTGTCACGGCGTCAGATGCAGATCCTTCGAGGCTAATATTATCGCGCCCGATAATAATGCTCGCGTCAAAAATATGATTGCCATCAGCTAGGACAAAAGTAGTTCCTTCCTCAGCGCCAGCAATCAGTGCATTCAGTTGCGCTGCAGTTGTACCAAGGGAAAGTGAAACAACTGGGGGGCCATCGTAAAGTGCCTCCCCGTCAATTGTGAAGTTGTCGCCACCCAACTCGCCGAGTGCAACGCCATTGAGTGTCAGTAGGTCGCCGTTACCAAAATCAAAAGTCGTATTGCCATTAGCTTCCGTCGCGAGCGCTAATAACGCATCAAGGCTTGAGATTGTAAAACCTTCAAGCGCAACAACGTCTTCACTCACATCAAACTGAGTTACGGTGTCCGCATCATAATCGACACCAAATCGAATTGTGTCACTACCCGCTGCATCGCCTGCATATAAATAATCGTTACCCGTTCCACCATCGAGAAGCATACCGCCATTGCCTGCAAAGATTGTGTCTGATTTTACGCCGCCATGGACAGAAAGCGTTGAGCCATCGGTAATATGAACGTAGTTGTTAACTGTATCTGATAGATCAATGGTTCCAGCGCCATCGAGATAGAGCGTTCCACCTGAATAGTTCTTGGCTTCAAGATCAATCGATCCCGTGTCTCCGAAGGTAATCGTTAGCTTATCGTTATCAGCCTGCCTAAGCATCGAGCCTTTAACTTGAACACTTAAATTGCCATTGATATTGGTGAAATCAATCTCTTCAATATGGCGCATACGCCAATAGCTATAACGGTCAAAGGTGTAATCTCCCAAAGAACTCAATTCTATGGTGTCATAACCCCACCGACCATTGATCCGTTGCCAATAAAGATCACCCACATCAATTTGGAACAGATTATCCCCATTTGTACCATTATAAGCCATTATTATTCCCAGCCTTGTTAAAAACCCTCAAGATAATCATGGTGCCGCAAGTATTGTGCCAGAGTCCATAAAGTATTGAATAAATCCATTCACCTTAACGCACATGCCGCATGGAAATTTTTGTCGGCTTGCCCTATATCAATTGCACAACATGCTTTTGGAACCTCGTTATGAACACCACCCGCACCACTGCCCCAAAACAAATGAGCACAGCCTATGGCTTTGAGCAGGTTAATGAGGGGGAAAAGCAGGGCAAGGTGAATGATGTTTTTCATTCCGTTGCTAACCGCTATGATGTGATGAACGATCTAATGTCGATGGGCATGCACCGCATTTGGAAAAGCGCGATGGTAACAAAAGCTGCCCCCTCAAAAATCAAGCCTTGGCGCTCTCTCGATGTGGCTGGCGGAACGGGCGACATTGCTTTTCGGTTAGTCGAGGCATCAGAAAAGAACGCCCATGTGACGGTTCTCGATATCAACGGCTCGATGCTTGACGTTGGTCGCGAACGCGCCGTTAAAAAAGGCTTGGGCGAGCATGTCGATTTTATTGAGGCCAATGCTGAGAAATTACCTTTCGAGGATAACTCGTTCGACGTTTATACTGTAGCCTTTGGCATTAGAAACGTGCCCCGCATGGATCACGCTTTGGCCGAGGCTTACCGCGTTTTGAAACCGGGTGGGCAGTTTTTGTGCCTTGAGTTTTCGGAAGTCGATGTGCCGATGCTGGATAAATTTTATGATCTATGGTCATTCAACGCCATTCCGCCGATTGGTAAAATGGTGACGGGTGACGCTTCCAGCTATCAATATCTGGTGGAGAGTATCCGTAAATTTCCAAACCAAGAAAGCTTTGCCGATTATGTTCGCAAGGCTGGTTTTGAGCAGGTTAAATATAGCAATATGAGCGGCGGGATTGCGGCCCTTCATTCGGGTTGGAAAATATAATCACGCCATGACAAATATCCGCGCCTTCTTTTCTCTGCTGCGTGCACTCTTCGTTTTAATGCGCGAAGGGGTGATTACGGCTTTGCCCGATGAAGGCGCACCACCGCCTATCGTCTTCGCCAAGTTTATCTCCAAATTCATCCGCCGCCGCCGCGCAAAGGACGTTGCCCAATCAAAAATATTGGGGGATGCCCTGTCGAGACTTGGGCCAAGTTGGGTGAAGCTTGGGCAGTTCCTTGCCACCCGCCCCGATGTGGTTGGCGACTCCATCGCCCATGATTTGGAACTTTTGCAAGACCGCATGGACCCGTATCCCGTTGAGGAAGCCCGTGCCATTGTTGAGGCAACGCTGGCCGCAAAAATTGACGATCTCTATGTTGAGTTCGGCCCCGCCGTGGCCGCCGCATCTATTGCCCAAGTTCATAAGGCGAAGGTGCGGGATGAGGATGGAACCTTACATGATGTGGCCGTTAAAATTATTCGACCCGGTGTGCGTGAGCGGTTCGCTTGGGATTTGAAAACATTCTATTTTGCGGCGCGAACGCTGGATCGCATGTTCCCCGCGCTTGATCGTTTGCAGCTTATTTCAATCGTCGATGTGCTTGCAGACTCCGCCAAACTGGAAATGGAATTGCGGATGGAGGCGGCAGGGTTTTCTGAAATGGCAGAGAACACAAAAGACGATGAAGGCTTCCGTCTCCCAAAAATCGATTGGGCGCGATCTGGCCGTGATTGCATTACGATGGAATGGGTCGACGGCATTAAAATGAGCAACATGGAGGCTCTCCGCACCTCTGGCCACGACTTGAAAAAGATCGCCAACACCCTAAACCAGAGCTTCCTGAGCCACTCTATCCGCGATGGATTTTTCCACGCTGACATGCACCCGGGCAATCTATTTGTTGCCGAAAATGGCGATATTGTTGCGGTTGATATGGGTATCACTGGACGGTTGAATAAAGCTGAGCGGCGGTTCCTTGCCGAAATTCTCTATGGATTTATTCAACGCGATTATCGCCGTGTAGCCGAGGTTCATATTGAGGCTGGCTACGTTCCTGCCGACAAGGATGTCGATAGCTTTGCCCAAGCGCTACGGGCTGTCGGTGAACCCATTTATGGCAAGCCCGCCGATCAGATTTCTATGGCGAGCCTTTTGACCTTGTTGTTTGAGATTACAGACTTGTTCGAGATGAAAACCCAACCGCAATTGATCTTGCTGCAAAAGACCATGGTGGTGGTTGAAGGTGTGGCGCGCAAACTCGACCCGCAATTTAATATGTGGGAATCGGGTGGGCCAATTGTGACCCCTGTTGTTACCCGTTTTGTTGGCCCTCTTGGGCGGATTGATGAAACTGTTGATGGACTAAAAGCCGCCAGCCAATTGATGCGCCTTGCGCCCGGTATGGCAAAGCGTGCCGAGGCCTTGAGCCACGAAATAGATGTGATGGCGCGAGAGGGCGTTCGGCTTGATACGCCAACGATTGCCGCCATTGGAAAAGCTGAAGCCCGTCATTCCCGTTCTGGTCGGGTGGCGCTTTGGGTGATCGCGGTTAGTGTTGCGGCACTGGCGTGGAAACAATTTCTGTAGTTGGATAGATTATGACCATAACTCAAACTCTCGAATCCAAATCTATATTGCTGATTATCGGTGGCGGAATTGCTGCTTATAAATGCCTCGATCTCATTCGTCGCCTACGCGAGCGCGGGGCGCGGGTGCGCTGCGTCATGAGCGATGCGGCACAGCAATTTGTCACCCCGATGACAGTTGGCGCGCTGACGGGCGAACCTGTGTTCACAAATATTTGGGACAGAGACGCCGAGCAAGACATTGGCCATATCCGCCTAGCGCGGGAAGCTGATTTAATTATCGTTGCACCAGCAACCGCTGATCTAATGGCAAAAATGGCAAACGGCTTGGCGAATGATTTGGCCTCAACGGTTCTTCTTGCCGCCAGCTCTCAAATCCTCATCGCCCCCGCGATGAACCCCGCCATGTGGGACAGCCCCGCGACCCAGCGCAATGTTGAAACACTCGAATTGGATGGAATTTCTTTCATCGGCCCCAATGAGGGAGAGATGGCAGAATCAGGCGAAGCAGGTTTTGGCCGCATGGCCGAACCAATGGAAATTCTATACACAACAGAGCAATTGTTAGACGACACCCCCAAACCCTTGGCCGGAAAACGCGCAATTGTCACATCTGGCCCAACGCGGGAAGACATAGACCCTGTACGCTATATTTCGAACCATTCTTCTGGCAAACAGGGCCACGCGATAGCTGCCGAACTCGCAGCAGCTGGTGCGGAAGTTCTACTTATATCTGGCCCCGTCAACATTCCTGACCCACGCGATGTGACCGTGGTCAACGTGGTTTCAGCACTTGATATGCAAGAGGCTGTTGAGCGAGCATTGCCGGCAGATATTGCGGTGTTTGTCGCCGCTGTTGCTGATTGGCGGATGGAAAGCCAAGCGGGTGAGAAGATAAAGAAAGATGGCAGCGGCAAAATGCCTGAGCTTAAGATGATCGCTAATCCTGATATTCTCCGGGGCATTGGCACACGTAAAAAAGGCCGCCCCGATTTGGTTATCGGTTTTGCGGCTGAAACTGAAAAACTAGCAGAACATGCCCGTGCAAAGCTCGCCAAAAAAGGCGCTGACTGGATTGTTGCCAACGATGTATCCGCCGAGAATAACGTGTTTGGTGGCGATGAAAATTCAGTTGTACTGGTGACCGCTGAGGGCGATGAAGCATGGCCAAAATGTTCAAAACATGGGGTGGCCGTGCTGTTGGTTGATAAGATTGCCGAACAGTTTGAGGTGCTCGAAGTTTAGGCGTGAGGGGTAGATTCCCCGATAACTTCCTTATGGGCAATCGTCGAGTCCGCATTCATTTTGTATATCAACGGCACACCAGTTCCCAAATTTAAACTTGTAATTTCTTTGGTGCTAATACGATCCAAAATCATCGCCAATGAGCGCAGAGAATTTCCATGGGCCGCAACCAGAACGGTCTCGCCTCGCAACACGCGGGGTAGAATTTCGTTCATGTAATAAGGCCAAACGCGTGCGCCTGTATCTTTTAGGCTTTCTCCATCATCGCCAGGAGGCGGGGTGTCGTAGGATCGCCGCCAGATATGCACTTGCTCATCACCCCATTTTTTACGCGCATCATCCTTATTGAGGCCAACCAAGTCACCATAGCTGCGTTCATTGAGCGCAACATTATGGATAGTTTCCAATTTGCTTTGACCCACACCATCAAGGATATATTGACAGGTGCGTTCGGCACGAACGAGGATGGACGTGAAAGCAATGTCGAATTTCATGCCACGTTCACCAAGAACACGTCCAGCTTCGATGGCTTCTGCAACCCCTTGCTCGGTTAAATCAGGATCGCTCCAGCCTGTAAAAAGATTTTTTTTGTTCCACTCACTTTGACCGTGACGGACGAGGACTAAGGTTCCAGACATAATATTTTCCTATTCTTTTTCGAGACCGAGAACATCGAGCATATCATACCGGCCAGGCTTTTGATCAAAAGCCCAAAGAGCGGCTTTAATGGCTCCACGGGCAAACAACAGACGGTCGGTGGCGCGGTGAGATATCTCAATGGTTTCTCCCTCGCCTGCAAATAAAACAGAGTGTTCACCAATGACGGAGCCGCCGCGCAAAGTGGCAAAACCGATGGTTCCATCTTCGCGTGGACCTGTAATTCCGTCCCTAGTTCTTGTGCTGTTTTTACTTAAATCAATGTCACGGCCTTCGGCGGCCGCCTCACCCAACAATAGGGCCGTACCAGATGGAGCATCGACCTTATGCTTGTGGTGCATTTCTAAAACTTCGATATCGAAATCTCCAGCAGCCAAAGCTCTGGCAGCTTGGCGCACGAGCACAGCCAAGAGATTAACTCCAAGGCTCATGTTGCCAGATTTTACGATACGGGCATGGCGCGCAGCGGCGGTGAATTTTGCTTCATCTTCTTCGCTACATCCTGTGGTCCCAATTACATGAACGATACGCGCTTGGGCAGCCAAGGTTGCAAACTCAACACTGGCAATTGGAATGGTGAAATCCAGCACCCCATCGGCGGCGGCGAATGTGGCTGATGTGTCATCTGTAATGGCAACGCCGTTCGTACCAATGCCAGCCATTTCGCCGGCATCTTTACCAAGTGCATCTGAGTCCTCGCGCTCCGTCGCACCAACGAGAGTAACGCCCTCGACTTCTGCAATTGCTCGAATGAGGGTTTGCCCCATGCGGCCAGTAGCACCAACAACGGCCAGTTTCATATCACTCATAAGAGGCGCTCCAACTAGCCTGCGTTCACACTATGTAGCCTTGCGTAAACCCCTCGGCCCTGTGTTACAAGCTCTTCGTGACTTCCTTGATCAACAACAACGCCGCCATCAATCACAACAATAGAATCCGCACCAGAGATTGTTGAGAGACGGTGGGCAATAACAAGGGTTGTTCGCCCCTTCATCAACTCATCCAAAGCGGTCTGGACCAAAGCTTCAGATTGGTTGTCTAGGGCAGATGTTGCTTCATCTAGCAGTAAGATTGGTGCGTTGCGGACAATCGCACGGGCGATAGAAAGCCGTTGGCGCTGGCCGCCTGAAAGGTTGGTTCCGTTTTCTCCCAATTGTGTATCGTAGCTTTGGGGGAGTGCCGTGATGAAATCGTGAGCCTGCGCACTTCGGGCTGCTTCTTCAATTTCAGCATCCGTTGCGTCGGGTCGAGCATAACGCAAATTATCGCGAACCGTCCCTTGGAACAGGACAGGATGTTGTGAAACGTATGCAATTTTTGAACGCAAATCATGGGTGGTCACGTCCGCAATATTTTGACCATCGACGGTTATTGACCCAACCTGAGGCTCATATAGCCGTTGTAAAAGCGCTATGATTGTTGATTTACCGCCACCAGATGGGCCAACAAGAGCCGTGGTTTTCCCAGCTTTAGCAGTGAATGAGAGATCATGGAGAACCTGAGGGGTATCCATAAGTGCATCGCCCTCACCCGCAATTTGCTCATAGCTGAAATTGACCTTCTTGAATTCAATTTTACCTTTTGACATGGCAAATGGTTTTTTATCCGCAACATCGAGTTGGGGAGCGGGTGTATCCAATACTTCATAAATCATCCGCGCATTGACCATAGAGCGCTCGATCACAACCCGCAGACGGGCAAGTTTTTTTGCTGGTTCATAGGCGAGTAAAAGCGCCGTCATAAATGAGGTTAGATCACTTGGCTCATACCCCTTGTTGATAACCCGCCAACCGCCGTAAACAATAACCGCTGCAATTGCAAAACCAGCGATGGTTTCCATCAAAGGACTGGTACGAGCCGTGATTGCGGCTATTTTGTTGGAGCGAGATTCAGCTTTTATCGTGAGCGCTGATAGCTTTTCGCGAAGCTGTTCTTCCATTGTGAAAGCCTTCACGACAGAAATCCCGTGGGAAACCTCCTGCATGGCCGTGGCGACCTGAGCGTTTATCAACACCTCTTCTCGTGCAATAGTTTTGACCCGCCGCGCATAGCGGGCAAGTGTCATTAAAGCCAAGGGGCCTACAATCAACATCGCCGCAGACATATAAGGATCACGATAGAACATCACAAAAACAAGCCCAATCAACGTCACCAAATCGCGGACATATCCAAGCACAACAGTATTCAACATATCGCGAATACCAATAACGTTTTGGTTTAGCCTACTAACCAAAGCCGCTGAATGTTGTTTGGTGAAAAATTCTACATCTAGATCAAGCAAGTGATCGAAAATACGGCGCTGATAGCGGGCGACAATGTTGTTACCAATGCGATTGAGGATAACGGTTTGGGCGTAGGTCATCGCACCTTTGAGTAAAAAGATGCCGACAACGATCATAGATAATGTAACAGCGCTACCGAAGTCGTTGCCGTAAAAAACGTCTTTAACAATTGGCCCCATTAAATAGGCGCTAAAAGCTGTCGTTAGGGCAATAATAACAAGGCAAACAGCCGCTATTGCATATTCGCGCCGATAAATACGAAAGTTCTCCGCCGCCATGCGTCGGAAAATACTTTCGTCATCGGGGGACTTCAAAAAAAGTGCAGTAAATTTCTTCACGGTATTATTTTCACTCGGTTCACTAATGGTCGGCCAAAATCACATCTTGCTTAGGGGTATATAGCTAAACAAGTGTAGCATTTCTATTACGGCAATGTGCGAATATTCAAAGCTGTGTCTTTTTCGCAATGATGAGCTATTTTGACCAATGACGAGGATCAATATCCATCAAGAAATCATCTGGATTACGGGCGAATGCTGCAAGACCAATTAGCGCGGGCAGGTCGTGCATAACGACATTTGTCGCCATTTCTCGCATTAAATTAACGTTGGGCGCCTTATCCTCAAAACATGTACGGAACGTACTTGCCTGAAGAAACCCTAAAATCTTCTTCGCAATGCCACCAGCAATATAAACGCCCCCTTTTGCGCCTGTTGTAATGGCAACATCCCCGGCAACACGGCCAAGACATGCGCAAAAAATAGAAAGTGCCTCATGGGCTTGGTTATTGGTTCCCTCACAGGCCGCTAAAGACACCTCATGGGGATGCACTAAGGTTGAGGATATCTGATCGGCAGCACAACAGGCTTGATAGAGGTTCACCAAACCATCGCCGCTCAAAACCTGCTCTGCAGAAACCCGCCCTTCAACGGTTTCAAGATGTTTCCAAACCTGTATTTCGCGATCACCACGGGGTCCAAGATCAACGTGCCCACCTTCTCCAGCAACGGGGACCCATTGGTTTGCGGCTCTCACCAAAAGCCCAACTCCCAGCCCCGTTCCTGGCCCTAAAACAACTTTTGTGTGGTTGTCGGAGCATCCTGGTAGCCTCTTCCCCAACGGACTAAGATCATCGGCCGTTAAATAGGGTAGCGATAGAGCTTGCGCTTCAAAATCATTCATCAACACCAAGTCTGTAAACAGTGTGTTGTTCAGAAATTGAAGTGCCTGAATATCCCAATGACAGTTGGTGAGGTTTAAGCCATCTTTCGTTATCGGACCTGCGGCAGCGATTATTGCAGTCTTTGGAACAAGTCTCGTCTTATCGAGAACAGTCTTTTCAATCGCAGTTTCTATACTTTCGAACTTCGCAGTGGGAATTGTCTCAAACTTCTGCGGATCTTCGCCCTTGTTTGCCACGATTTGAAATCGTGCATTAGTACCGCCTATATCACAGATCAATGCTGGTAAGAATGGACTAGAAATTTTTGACATATTGATAAGGTCTGCAAGTACGAGAATTTTGTATACCTATTCCTAAGCTGAATAATAATTCAGTTCTAGGGCTGCGGCATTAGACCTGTGAAAAGATGGGAGAAAATACATGCATTGGAGGAATAAACGTGCCAGTATTTTTCTATCAGGGCTGATTTAACGATTGACCCAATGAGTTTTGGGCCTTTAGGGGGCTCCGAAAAAGTAAAATGTATCAGGGACCTTTGAAAGGAAACAACAATGAAAAAAATTATCCTCGGCATTACAGCTGCAGCATTTTCTGCTGTTGCTGCCTATGCAGCAGATGTTAAGCCAGCGGTTATCTACGACCTCGGTGGCAAGAACGACAAATCATTCAACGAGTCTGCCCATAAGGGTGCAGAGCGTTTTAAGTCCGAAACAGGCATCGCCTATAAAGACTTCGAAATCCAAAACGATGCACAGCGTGAGCAATCTGCCCGTCGTTTTGCCCGTGATGGTTATAGCCCAATTGTTGTGATTGGTTTCTCATGGGCCGCCGCTCTTGAAAAAGTTGCTGTTGAATTCCCAGACACAAAATTCGGTATCGTTGACATGGTTGTCGATAAGCCAAATGTGCGCTCTATCCTTTTCACCGAGCACGAAGGTTCTTACCTCGTTGGTGTGATGGCGGCGAAAGCTTCAAAAACTGGTAAAGTTGGCTTCATCGGCGGCATGGACATTCCATTGATCCGCAAATTCGCTTGCGGCTATGTTCAAGGCGTAAAGTCTGTGGATGCAAGCTACGAAGTATTCCAAAACATGACAGGCACAACACCTGCTGCTTGGGGCGACCCAGTGAAGGGCGCTGAACTGGCTAAATCACAAATCGACCGTGGTGCAGACGTTGTTTATCATGCTGCTGGCGGTACTGGTATTGGTGTTCTTCAAGCTGCGGCTGATGCAGGCAAGCTTGGCATCGGTGTTGATTCAAACCAAAACGGCATGCACCCAGGTAAAGTTCTTACCTCCATGTTGAAGCGTGTTGATAACGCGGTTTATAACGCATTCATGGACGTTAAAAATGACAAATGGAGCGCAGGCTTCAACATCCTAGATCTTAAAGCTGGTGGTGTTGGTTACGCTATGGACGACAACAACGCTAAATTGGTTACTGCCGACATGAAAGCCGCAGTTGATGCAGCTGCTGGCAAAATCAAAGACGGCTCAATCAAAGTTCACGACTACATGAGTGACAGCAAGTGCCCAATTAAATAAGGCATAGCTTTAGAAATTAAGAAGGCCGCCTCGGGAAACTGGAGCGGCCTTTTTTTATCCTTTGAGCAACAATGGAGGAAACCATGTCTGATCATGCATACAATGAACAGGTTGCTTTTCACTACGCAGCCTATCGTCCAGCATTACACGAACAAATTCTCGCTGAAGCCCTAACTTCTCAAACCATAAAAACCGGATTGGATATCGGTTGTGGAACGGGGCGTTCTACAATAGCGCTTGCAAAGTATTGCAATCATATATTCGGCATCGACCCCAGTCAGGATATGCTCAATCGCGCAACTTTGGATAAATCAGTCCGCTACCTGCTTGGTCGAGGCAGTGACATTCCAATGCCCGATAAATCTGTAGATGTGGTGACCTTCGCAGGTGTTCTTTCCTACACAAACAATGCAGAGACCTTAGATGAGCTGCGCCGGGTGTGTATGCCAAATGCGCTTATTATCGCTTACGATTTTGAAATTGTGCTTGATGACATCATAGCAGCGGTACTCCCTAATTTTAACGTCAAAATTTCTGACTATAACCACGCTGAAAACCTTGAAGGTGAAAAGGGGATCGACACCATAACGTCCGACAGTAAAAAGGTTGAATTCGAAGCAGGGCCGAAACATACGGCACACATATTATTGTCGGACAGCAACCGCTTCGATGCGTTCACCAAAGCTTTCGGTTCTAAAGACCCCTTTCCGCAGTTGGTGAAAGAGATAGTAATGTTAAACTTGGATAATAGTCTTGAGGCACAATTGTATTATTCTGTGCATCGGCTTGTCTAAGTCAGCCCTTGGAGGCTTCCACAAGATCTGATCGTCCTGATGGTTCATCGCTCCCAAGGGACGATTATTCCCCGCCCTCGATCGCTCTCAAAAACGGCTTACCGACTTCACCTTTTTCGTCTGCCTCTACCAGTGCCGCACCAAATTCTAAGGCTTCGATTTTTGCCCCACGGCGGGTTAATTTGTCGGTGGTGATGAGAATTTGGTCGATGTCTTTTCCGGTGGTGGTGAAGTGGGTTTGGAGTTTGCGAACCCGTTCATCAAGACGGAGCAAGTCCTCGGTAAACTTAGTTACTTCCCCTTGGATCAAATGAGCCTGTTCGCGCATCCGAGTGTCTTTCAAAATAGCTTGGATCACTTGGATAGAAAGCAACAGCAATGTCGGCGAGACGATGACCACCCGCGCCTTATGAGCCTTTTGCACAATACCTTCAAAGTTCTCGTGAACTTCCGCAAAAATGGATTCGGAAGGGACGAATAAAAATGCTGTATCTTGGGTTTCGCCGGGGATCAAATATTTGGAAGAGATGTCTTTGATGTGCACCTCAATATCGCGTTTGAAATCGGCTCCTGCGGCTTTCTTATCTGTTGGGTTTTCTGCTTCTTGAATTCGGGTCCATGCTTCCAGCGGAAACTTCGCATCAATCACTAGACCCGGGGCCTTATTGGGCATTTTGATAACGCAGTCGGGGCGGGTGTTATTGGAAAGGGTGACTTGAAATTCAAACGCGCCCAGCGGCAAACCATCTTGAACAATAGTTTCCATACGGCTTTGGCCAAACGCACCACGGGTTTGTTTGTTTTGCAGAATGTTTTGCAGGCCGACAACATCTTGCGCCAAGTCTTGAATATTGCTTTGGGCGCGATCTATGACCGCCAGCCGCTCTTGCAGTTTCCCAAGGCTTTCTTGAGTGGTCTTTGTGGTGTCGGTTAGGGATTGAGAAACGCGCCCCGTCACCGCTGCCAACCGCTCGTCCAATTGTTTAGAAAGGGCCGCTTGGTTGTTGGTGCTGGCTTGCTGCATGGCGCTTAAGTGACCCGACAATTCGTTTTGGGTGGCGACCAATTCTGCCATCCGCATTTCTGCATCGCGGGCCCGCTCTTCGGCCAAAGCGCGCATGGTTTGATCTTGGCTTTGACGGCGTTTGGTGCTGCGCCAAATAGCGAACAGCATTGCCAGAACAGCAAGGATGATAAGCGCAGCCGCAATCGTCAAAGCGTCTAAGCGAGTGAGCACCGTTTGGCCGATGCGGGCGAATTCTAAATCGAGTTGAAAGCGTTCCATCAAACGACCCTATCTGATTCGCACAAAAGAATGAAACAGGAACATTTTCATTCATTCAATCTGGTTGACCAAGGCCAATAGACACCCTATCTCACGGCTATGGCCTTACTTCCGATTGTTAAAATCCCCGACCCTATATTGCGCGTTCAATCTAAACTGGTTGAGCGGGTGGATGACGAATTACGTAAATTCTTGGATAATATGTTGGAGACAATGTACGACGCGCCGGGAATTGGCTTGGCCGCTGTTCAAGTGGGTGAACCACTACGGATATTCACCGTCGATTGCGCCAAGCGTTCTGACAATGAAGAAGATGCCGTATCTGAAGACGGTGAAAGCAGTGAGCCGCAACGGGGTGAAACCGAGGAGATTTATCGTGATCCGATATTCCTCATCAACCCCGAAATAGTTGCCTTCACTGATGACGTTTCCGTCTACGAAGAAGGGTGTCTTTCTATCCCAGATTACTACGCGGATGTGGAACGGCCAGCAGGTTGCACGGTTAAATATTTAGACCGCGATGGAGCTGAACAAATGTTAGAGGCCGACGGCTTACTATCTGTTTGTATTCAGCACGAGCTAGACCACCTAAACGGGGTTTTGTTTGTCGATCATATCTCCAAATTAAAGCGGGATATGGTGATAAGAAAATTCACCAAAATGGCCAAACAAGACGGCACGAAATTTATCGGTTAGGCGGGAGCTATTTACATGACTCTACGCATTATCTTTATGGGAACTCCAGACTTCTCGGTCCCAACATTACAAGCTTTGCACAAAGCTGGCCACGAAATTGTCGCTTGCTATAGCCAACCGCCGCGACCTGCAGGAAGACGCGGGTTGGAGTTAAAACCCTCCCCCGTTCAAGTGGCGGCTGAGGAAATGGGGATACCTGTATACACCCCAACAAGCTTAAAAGGCGAAGACGAACAGGAAATTTTCACGGCACACAATGCCGACGTTGCAGTTGTTGTGGCCTATGGCTTGCTGCTACCGCAAGCAATCTTAGATACTCCAAAATCGGGATGCTTCAATGGCCACGCAAGCTTACTTCCGCGATGGCGTGGAGCGGCTCCTATTCAGCGGGCAATCATGGCCGGCGATAAAGAGACCGGTGTCATGGTGATGCAGATGGAATTAGGATTGGATACTGGCCCTGTCGCAATGACCGCCCGCGTTCCAATTGATGAAGATACAACGGCTGGTAGCCTGCACGATACGCTCTCTATTGTCGGGGCTGAATTGATGGTGGAAGCCATGGCCGAACTTGAAGCTGGAGAACTTAAACTCACGCCGCAATCAGAAGACGGCACTGTCTATGCGGCCAAAATTCTAAAAGACGAAACACGGGTTGATTGGTCAAAACCCGCAGCAGAAGTGCAACGGCACATCATGGGAATCTCCCCCTTCCCCGGTGCATGGTGTGAAATGGAATTGGGCGGCAAATTAGCGCGGGTGAAATTGTTGGAAGCTAGGCTTGCAGATGGAAAGAATGCCGCAGGAACATTGATAGACAATCAACTCGCCATTGCTTGCGGCACGGGTGCCGTGCGGCTAACGCGGTTGCAAAAGGCCGGATCGAAACCAATGAACGCCGATGAATTCTTGCGCGGCAACACCCTGACCACCAACACGGTATTGAGATAACTATGAGTCGTTATCGCTTCCTCATTGAGTACAACGGCAAACCCTATTTCGGTTGGCAACGACAAGACGATGTGCCCTCCGTTCAAGGCGCATTAGAAGCCGCTCTCGGTAGGCTCGGTGAACCCGAACCAATGGTGCAAGGGGCTGGACGAACAGATCGCGGAGTTCATGCGCTCGGCCAAGTTGCCCACACAGATTTATCACGGCCATGGAAAGCCTTTCGGCTAATGGAAGCGATGAATGCACAGATGCGCGATGCGGGTGATCCTGTTGCGATTATTGAGTGCGAGGAAGCGGATGAAGAATTTCATGCGCGGTTCTCGGCCCAACAGCGGCACTATATCTACCGCATCATTTCGCGCCGCGCGCCGCTGACGGTGGAATATGGCAGAGCTTGGAATGTGAAGGCAGAGCTTGATGTGGCGGCGATGGATAAGGCGGCGAAAGTCTTGGTTGGCGAACATGATTTCACCACCTTCCGTTCCACTGAATGTCAGGCCAAATCTCCGGTCAAAACGCTCACTACTTTGGACGTTACTGCTCGGGATGAACACGGGGTGACGATCATCGAAATATCCACCACGGCGCGCTCCTATTTGCACAACCAAGTGCGATCATTTGCTGGAAGCTTGAAAGCAGTTGGCGAAGGAAAATGGAGTGCGGATGATTTGCGCGCCGCGCTTGAATCTTGTGACCGCAGCGCCTGCGCCCCCGTTGCACCTGCACACGGGCTCTATCTTATCTCAGTTGGCTATTAAAACCCTTGAGATTCTCGTTTCTGTCGGGCAACATCATCTCATAACGAGGAGCAAAATATGACACGAGCATTTCTATTCGTCTTAGATTCTGTAGGTATTGGCGGCGCACCAGACGCGAAAGCGTTTGATGATGTTGGCTCCAACACACTTGGCCATATTGCCGAAGAATGTGCGGCGGGGCGGGGCGACAAATCTGGGCTACGTAGCGGCCCTCTCAAGCTGCCAAACCTTGAGCGCTATGGCTTGGGATTTGCGGCTGAAGCAGCTTGTGGCGAACGGCCCAAAAACCTCGACTTTAATGATACAGCTAATGCTGGATGGGCTTGCCTTGCAGAAATCTCTACTGGCAAAGACACCCCCTCTGGCCATTGGGAAATGGCTGGGGTTCCGGTGACATTCGAATGGGGGGTATTCCCCGAAACCATTCCAACGTTCCCGAAAGATCTAATAGACGAAATGATAAAACAGGGCGATCTTGCAGGGGTGCTAGCCAACCGCCATGCCTCAGGAACGCAGGTGATTGCAGAGTATGGAATTGAGCATATTACTTCTGGAAAGCCGATCGTTTACACCTCAGCAGATTCCGTTGTTCAAATTGCTGCCCACGAGGAATTCTTTGGACTTGATAGGCTCTACAAGCTTTGCGAACTCACCCGTAAATTGGTTGACCCATTGAACATTGGTCGGGTTATCGCGCGGCCATTCGTGGGTAAAACTGCGGACACATTTGAGCGCACAGGTAACCGCCGCGACTACTCCGTTCCGCCACCCGCGCCGACCCTACTTGATCGGTTAGAGGAAGATGATCGCAGCATTTTTGCTGTTGGAAAAATTGCTGATATTTTTGCCCATCGCGGGGTCACAGATATTCGTAAAGCCAACGGTAATGAGGCAATGTTTGATGCCACCCTGCAGGCCATGGACGACGCCGCAGATGGGGACTTGGTGTTCACAAATTTTGTCGACTTCGATCAACTCTATGGCCACCGTCGTGATGTGCCGGGCTATGCCGCTTGCCTTGAGCATTTTGATAGGAGGCTCCCAGAACTGGTTGCAAAAATGCGCGATGGGGACATGATGATATTGACCGCCGACCACGGCAACGACCCAACTTGGCACGGCACAGACCACACCCGCGAGCAGGTATTTGCGCTTGTTATTGGGCCTCAATTACCGACGGGAAATTTGGGAAACCGAGATACATTTTCAGACATTGGCGAGACGATTGCCGCCCACCTTGGCATCCCCGCCGGCCCTCACGGAAAGAGCATGATATGAGTGATGTGAAATTCAGATTTACCGCCAATGCAGACGGTTCCCTCAGTTCAGAAATGAAGGAAGCCTTCGCCACCCAAGGGGTGTTGGTTTTGGAAAACTACCTCAGCAGTAACGAGACAAAAGGCTTGAGAGATTCAAGTGAGCGGTTGGTCGAAGAATTTGACCCTGAAACCGTGCGCACCGTATTTTCAGCGGCTGACCAGAAACATGCAACTGATACTTATTTCAATGAATCTGGCGATAAGATTCGTTACTTCTTTGAACCGGGGGCCTTGGATAGCGAAGGCAATTTAACGCGGGACAAACACCGCTCACTCAATAAAATTGGCCACGCACTTCACGATCTAGACCCCGATTATAAGGCCTTCTCCCATAACGCTAAACTGGAACGAACAGCACGAGATTGTGGATTGGCTGATCCTGGGCTTATTCAATCTATGGTGATTTTTAAGCAGCCAGAAATCGGCGGCGAAGTGGGGATGCACCAAGATGCAACCTATCTTCATACCGATCCGATATCGGTTGTCGGATTCTGGTTTGCCCTTGAAGATGCAACCACAGAAAATGGCTGCCTATTCGGATTGCCGGGGTTGGAAGGCCGCAAGCTTGGGGAGCGATTCCACACGAAAGAGGACGGCGATGGGTTCACAATGAGCCAGTTATCGGATGAGAATATGCCGATGGATGAAGCCGTTGCGATGGAAGCGCCAGAGGGAACACTGGTTCTCTTGAACGGGATATTCCCCCATGCTTCCCACCCCAATGTGAGCAAAAAATCACGCCAAGCTTACGCGCTTCACATGATCGATCGTGAAACAAAATGGTCGCCTGATAATTGGTTGGTGCGCGGTGACGACATGCCTTTGCGTGGATTTGAGAAAGCATGAGTGTCTTACGGATAGTCGCTAATCTAGAAACAAAAGAGCCTAAACTCCTTGCAGATTTCTATGACAAAATATTCGACATGAAAACCGTAATGGATTTCGGATGGATAACGACCAGCCAATCTGAAAACACTGCACCCATCCAATTAAGCACAGCAAGTGAGGGAGGTTCAGGAACTGTAGTTCCAAACCTTTCAATAGAGGTCGATAATTTGGAAGACGTTCTCAAACGCGCCAAAGATGCTGGTGTGAAAATTGAATATGGGCCAGTTGATGAACCATGGGGCGTACGACGGTTTTACATTCGGGACCCTGCGAATAACCTGCTTAATATATTAAGCCATAAGGACAAATAATGCTAAAAGCTGAAATTCATTGCCATATTGAAGGGGCCGCCGATCCGGGATTAGTTGTGCGGTTGGCGCGGAAATATAAACTCGATTTGAATGATATTATTCAAGACGGGAAATATATTTGGTCTGATTTCACAACATTTCTAAATGCCTATGATGGGGCTTCATCCGTGTTTCGCGAACCAGATGATTACCGCCTCTTGGCTTATGATTATTTCTCTAGGCTGGCTGATCAAAATGCAATTTACGGTGAGGTGTTCGCCTCCGCCGATCATGGTGCGATGATGGGAATATCCTATGTCGATATGGTTGAAGCCATTGCGGCCGGTATTAACGATGCCAAAAAAGAATATGGTGTTGAGGGGCGCATTATAATGAGCTGCGTTCGCCATCTTGGGCCAGAATCCGCTGAGAATGTTGCCGAGCAAGCAGCTAGCAACCCTCATCCGATGGTCACTGGGTTTGGCATGGGAGGTGATGAACGCTCTTTCACCGTTGAGGACTTTGCATCTGCATTTGCAATCGCAGGTGATGCAGAATTGGGGCTTACCGCCCATGCAGGAGAATTTGCTGGTGCTGAAAGCGTGCGCGATGCTCTTGATCATTTGCGGGTTACGCGAATAGGACACGGGGTGCGCTCTATCGAAGATAGAGCTTTGGTTGAGCGGCTTGTCGAAGAAGAAATCGTTTTAGAAGCCTGCCCTGGTTCCAACATCTCGCTAGAGGTCTACCCCAATTTCAAAGCCCACCCCTTGCGAGACTTGCATGATGCAGGGGTGCGAGTGACGCTGAATTCTGACGACCCGCCGTATTTTTTTACGACACTTGCAAACGAGTATGAAATTGCAGCCCAACACTTTGGATTTGATGAGAGCGAATTAAGGACCTGCACGAGGACTGCGCTTGAATCTGCATTTGTTGATGAAACAACCCGTCAAAAAATGCTGAATCGGTTGGATAACTCAACTTGATCACTCTGTCGCATTTGCATGGCGCTGTGATGGGGCTAAGGTCGTAAAAATACTTATAAATTTTGAGGCTCCCATGAAAAACGTTACCGTCGTCGATCACCCCTTGGTTCAACACAAGCTTACAATCATGCGCGATAAGAACACGTCCACTGGGAACTTTCGCCAGTTGCTAAAAGAAATTTCCCTGCTGCTTTGTTACGAAGTTACACGGGATTTGGAGCTGACAACCAAAACGATCGAAACCCCCATGCAAGAAATGGACGCACCTACCTTGAAAGGTAAAAAGTTGGTGTTTGCTTCCATCCTTCGGGCTGGCAACGGGTTACTTGAAGGTATGTTGGATTTAGTTCCCTCAGCACGCGTCGCCCACGTTGGCTTATACCGCGACCACGAAACCTTAGAAGCGGTGGAATATTATTATAAGGCTCCGCACAACTTAGAAGATCGAGTGGTTATTGCAGTTGACCCAATGCTGGCAACAGCTAACTCGGCCTCACTTGCCATCGACAAACTCAAACGCAGTGGCGCTAAAAATATTCGCTTCCTTTGCCTGCTTGCTGCGCCTGAAGGCATAGAAGCTTTCCAAAAAAACCATCCTGATGTCCCAATTTTCACTGCCGCACTCGATGAGAAATTGAACGAAGTCGGGTACATTGTCCCTGGCCTTGGCGATGCGGGTGATCGGATGTACGGCACTAAATAAATCATGGGTAACGCTCAAAACACAATTGCAACTTATCCAAGCCTTGCGGGGAAAACCGTACTAATCACTGGAGGTGGCAGTGGCATTGGCGAAGCGTTGACAACCCGCTTTGCTCAACAAGGAGCGAAGGTTGGGTTCTTGGATATTGCTGGTACTCCTTCGAAGGATCTCGTCGATCGCCTCACAGGTGAAGGCCACACGGTTAAATATGTCCCATGCGATATCACGGATACGGATGCCCTTCGCCGAGCCATTGATGATGTGCGGAAAAGCTTTGGGCCGATTGGAGTGCTACTCAACAACGCCGCTAATGATGAGCGCCACAGGCTTGAAGACATAACCTCCGAGTATTGGGATAAGAGTATTGCTATCAACTTGAAGCATCAATTCTTTGCCAGCCAAGCTGTTGTTGACGATATGAAATCATTGGGCGGCGGTTCCATCATCAACATGGGCTCCATCGCTTGGATGCTTTCTCAAGGAGGAATGGCCTGCTACACGGCTTCAAAATCTGCAGTTCTTGGGCTTACCCGTTCGTTGGCGAGGGACCTTGGAGAGTTTAATATTCGCGTAAATTCAATTGCCCCTGGGTGGATAATGACCGAGAAACAAAAGAACCTTTGGCTTACACCAAAGGGCGAAGAAGAGATTTTCACCAACCAATGTTTGAAACGCTTTTTGCTTCCCGATGACGTCGCTCGCCCAGCCCTATTCCTTGCTTCCGATGAATCCTGTGCCATGACCAATCAAAGCTACATTGTTGATGGGGGCTGGATTTAAGGTTTCCTTCACCTTGTCCGTCATTAGTCCCGCCTTCTTATCCTTTACTTAGAAATATACCGCCACACTCAGCGCAACAAATTTTAACGGGTGAAATGTGATGAAAAATATTGGTGCTTTGGTATTTTTAGTATTAGCAGCAGCTATTTTTGTGCCTGGGTTGATTGGCAACTCAAATGTTGATGAGTCTCCTGCGACTGTTAGTAATGCCCGCTCAACAGGGCCAGCATCCGTAAAAGCATATCGCGATAGCCGTGGGCACTTTTCATTCTCTACCAGAATGAACGGTGAGCGGGTCGAGGTTTTGGTTGATACTGGAGCAACAATGGTTGCTATAAATCAATCTACTGCACACCGTATTGGCGCACGAGTGAGCCGCGACACCTATCAAGTTAGCACTGCCAATGGTCTGGTGGATGCTTCTTCTGCAACAATAAAAGAAATTCGGATTGGTAATGTACGCGTTCGCAATGTGAAAGCACTGGTGCTCTCTGATCAAGCTTTGAGTGGAACTCTGCTCGGCATGTCTTTCTTGAAGAAGCTGAAAAGATTTGAAATCAATGGCCGCACCCTAACGCTCACGCGATAGAGTCTAGCCTTTGAAAGATTTCAGTTCTTCAAGCTTTGGCATTGAAACTGTTGAATAGCCAGCATCCACAAAATGGATTTCTCCAGTAACACCACCTGAAAGCTCTGATAAAAGATAAAGGCCTGCGCCGCCAACCTCTTCAAGAGCAACTGTTCGTTCTAATGGTGAATTGCGCTTTTGATAATTATACATTACCCGCGCATCTGATACGCCAGCCCCTGCCAGAGTGCGAACAACGCCGGATGAAATTGCGTTAACACGAATTTGGTCTGGGCCAAAGTCTGTTGCCAGATAGCGAACGCTTGCTTCAAGTGCGGCCTTTGCAACCCCCATAACATTATAATTAGGCATGACACGAGAAGCGCCACCATAGGTGAGTGTAAGTATTGAACCACCGTCAGTCATCAATTCAGCTGCACGCTTTGCTGTTTCCGTGAAAGAGAAACAGGAGATCACCATTGTGCGGGAAAAATTCTCGCGGGAGGTATCCGCGTATTTTCCTTTCAGCTCGTTTTTGTCTGAAAAGCCAATCGCATGAACAAAAAAGTCTATACTGCCCCATTCTTTTTTGAGTGTATCAAAGACGTTATCAACAGTCTCTAGATCCTCTACATCGCATGGCAACAATAGTTTTGAATCGACGGATTCTGCAAGTGGCTTCACCCGCTTTCCAAATGCATCGCCTTGATAGGTGAAGGCCAATTCCGCGCCGTGGTCGGAAAGCATTTTTGCAATTCCCCAGGCCAGTGAATGGTCGTTGGCAACACCCATGATGAGGCCGCGTTTGCCAGCCATGATATTCGATTTTAATTCGGTCATAACGGATACTCTTTTAATAAATCAGCTAACAGCTAGCCGTAGCGTTGGAAAACCAAAGATGCATTCGTGCCGCCAAAACCGAAAGAATTAGAAAGCACGGTATTCAGCTCGACGTTATCTTGGCGTGTGGTCACGATTGGCATGTCAGCAAATTCTGGATCAATTTCAGTAATATGGGCAGATTTACAGATGAAACTGTTTTGCATCATCAACAACGAATAAATCGCCTCTTGCACTCCAGTTGCGCCAAGAGAATGACCCGTGAGTGATTTTGTGCCCGAAATCGGTGGGCAATTATCCGCACCGTATATTTCACGCAGCGCACCAATTTCCTTGGCATCCCCAACGCCTGTCGAAGTGGCATGGGGGTTAATGTAATCAATTTTCTCACCGACAGTTTCGACAGCCATCTTAATACAGCGCACAGCTCCTTCGCCGGATGGTGCGACCATATCGTAGCCATCAGATGTCGCGCCGTAACCAACAATCTCACCATATATTTTAGCGCCACGAGCCTTCGCATGTTCTAACTCTTCAAGAACCAGTACGCCTGCACCGCCAGCAATCACAAAACCATCGCGAGATACATCGAAAGCACGTGAGGCGGTTGAGGGTGTTTCATTATATTTTGATGACATGGCGCCCATCGCGTCAAACAGGTTGGACATTGACCAATCTAGATCTTCCGAACCGCCCGCAAAAACGACGTCCTGCTTTCCCATTTGGATTGTCTCATAAGCATTGCCGATACAGTGGTTGGATGTGGCGCAGGCTGATGAGATAGAATAGTTCACACCTTTAATTTGATATTGGGTCGCCAGCACGGCTGACGCCGTAGAGCTCATCGCTTTGGGAACCGCCGTCGGGCCAATACGTTTTGGTGACCCAGTTTCTATCGTTTTTTGGGCCGCCTCAACAATTGTTTTAGTCGAGGGTCCACCAGATCCCATTATGATACCGGTACGCGGGTTGATAACCTCGTCTGGCTCCAATCCAGAATCAACAATTGCTTGTCCCATGGCAACAAAGTTCCAAGCTGTACCCTTAGACATAAACCGTACAGTTCGGCGATCAAGAGCAGCCATTGGGTCCAGATCGGGCTCCCCATGAACGCGGCAACGAAAGCCATATTTGTCAAATTCTGTCGAAAACGTGATGCCTGACTTTGCTTCACGCAGCGAGGCTAACACCTCTTGCGTATTATTACCGATGGAGGAAACAATCCCCATTCCTGTAACCACAACTCGTTTCATCTGAACTTCCCTGTTATTCAATCTAGTAGAGAGATAGGCAAAAATATTGCCCAATCAACATTAATTATCTTATTTAAAGAGTGCTACGCGTAAATCTTTCGCAGTGAAAACTACTTCGCCGTCAGCTTTTACCACGCCGTCTGCAATACCGAGCACAAGACGACCTCGCATGACCCGTTTGAAGTCAATTTCAAACTGTACCAATTTTGTTTCGGGTGTCACCATTCCCTTAAACTTTACTTCACCCGTCGAGATAGCACGGCCTTTTCCTGGCTCTCCCAACCAACCAAGGTAAAAGCCTGTCAGTTGCCAAAGCGCATCAAGGCCTAAGCAACCCGGCATTACCGGATCGCCTTGGAAATGGCATGGAAAAAACCATAGGTCTTTGTGAATATCAAACTCGGCACGAATGTGACCTTTGTCCTTTTCGCCACCCGTTTCGGAGATCATCGTGATCCGATCTACCATCAACATCGGCGGCAGTGGTAATTGCGCATTACCAGGACCAAACATCTCTCCGCTAGAACAGGTGAGGATTTCTTCGTAGGTGTAACTAGATTTTTGTTCAGCCATGGAAATAGTTGACCCCTTAATATCGCGCCCGAATAGTGGGCAGTAAATTACGAGCTATAATCACTCGCTTGTTCCCTTAAGGACTTACAGCGATGCGGTTTTGGGGTCAAATCAGTTCTGCGTATTCCGAGACAAATAACACTCTGCCCGCTTGCAGATTCAATTGTGCTGACCTATCCTTCTTAAAATAGAGCGAACGAGCTTATAGGTAATTGTAATATGGCGCTTACACAAAGCGAAATAGCACCAAATGGTGATTTGAGCGAACGGTTGCGCAGCGCAGGTTTGCGCCCAACCCGTCAGCGTCTCTCTTTGGCTGAACTACTGTTTGCTAAAGGCGATCGCCACGTGTCTGCTGAAGCTCTGCATGAGGAGGCTATACATGCTCATGTGCATGTTTCACTCGCCACGGTTTACAACACTTTGCACCAGTTCAATCAGGCAGGCCTGTTACGAGCAGTAGCGGTCGAATCGTCAAAGACCTATTTCGATACCAACACCAGCGACCACCATCATTTCTTTATTGAAGAAGAAAACCGAGTGGTTGATGTGCCCATGTCACAAATCACAATTTCTGATTTACCAACGGCACCGGAAGGTATGGAAATTTCCCATGTCGATGTGATCGTACGGCTTCGCAAGAAGAAATAGCTCTTCTTAACGCCGCGGCTTATCCTTCGACGGCTTCGCTCTCTATCCTTCGACGGCTTCGCCGGGATAAACGCCCCATAGTGCGTCCTGTTTCAACCAAAATTCCGTGCCTTGCACCTTAAGCGAGCACCAATTTTTCTGGCACTCTTCTACGTTCACAATTAAACCAGCCTGGAGGCGCGCAACAGTTGCCGCGTCCTTATGGGCATTGTTTTTACCATCAAATAAAACCACCTGAGCAGGCTTTCCCAGTTTGATTTCTGGCTTCTCCCACGGGGCAACCACAGCTGTGCGACGGCTTGAAAGGAGTGAATGGAGTACCCAACCCGTTGATCCGTCCGAATCACGGATACGGCGCCATTGGTCAAACTCTTGAATAACCTCAACGGGTAGGCCCCGTTTTTTGTAGTGCCACGTAATTGCATACTTGCGGCCAGGTCCAACCCGCAGGTTTACAGATTTTGCTTTCAAGCTAACAAACCGTGGCAACAATAAACCGGTCTCGCGACCCCGCTTCAACCCATCCTCATTCGCCATTGCCGGTGTAGACACCATGCCTAGCCCAAGGCCAAGTACGATTAAACCAGATACCAACAGCTTTGATTTTGAAATTGAAAACTGTGCAAGTGAAAATTTTGAAGCCACGGTCATTAAAATCCTGCTTTTCCGCCAAACCTTTTGAAAACTGCAAATAGCCAAATTGGAAAGTTCCGCCTTGGTAGCCATTGCGTTCCGGCTTGTGTCTGTTAAAAATGTCCGACCACGTTCAGTTTTCAACAATCTGTTGTTAACTTGGGGCAATCGGTAAGGTGAACAGAATGTCGCCGATTTAGGTTAAACCGCCCTCAAGAGACACGGTTAATAAAGTGTTAGAGAGCATTTTATTCCCTCGGGAGTAAAGCTCGCATAGATAAAGTGGAATGCACGACGTGATAGGCAAGCGACCCCATGTAGTTGTAACGAGAAAATTACCAGACGTGGTGGAAACCCGTATGCGGGAACTATTCGATACGGAATTGAACATTGAAGATGTTCATATGAGTAATGAACAGCTGGTTGCCGCTGTAAAAAAGGCCGATGTCCTGGTTCCGACGGTTAGCGATAGCATTGATGCCGATCTTATTGCGCAAGCAGGGGATCAACTGAAACTTATCGCCCATTTTGGAAATGGGATAGATAACATTGATGTACAAGCGGCCAGTGAACGCGGCATTACTGTTACCAACACGCCACAAGTTTTAACCGACGATACCGCCGATATGATCATGGCTATGATGTTGGCTCTGCCCCGCCGTTTGGTTGAGGGCTCACAGGTGATGATGGCTGATGATGGTTGGCCAGGTTGGTCGCCAACATGGATGTTGGGACGCCGGGTCAGCGGTAAACGTCTGGGCATTATTGGTATGGGGCGCATTGGTTCTGCTGTTGCAAAACGCGCCAAGGCTTTTGGCATGGCCATTCACTATCACAATCGCGAACGGGCGCACCCCGAACTGGAAGCTGAACTAGAGGCAACCCATTGGGACAGCCTCGATCAAATGTTAGCGCGCATGGATATTATTTCGGTCAACTGCCCCTTTACCCCGGCAACATTCCATTTGCTCAATGAACGTAATATGAAATTGCTTCAACCAGAGGCCTTTATTGTTAATGCGGCCCGTGGCGAGATTGTTGATGAAAAAGCCTTGGTCAAATTGTTGGAAGAGGGGGTAATTTCAGGTGCAGCTCTCGATGTGTTCGAAAACGAGCCTGCGGTTCCCAAGAAGATGAAAGAACTATCGAAGGCAGGGAAGTTGGTCATGCTACCCCATATGGGGTCTTCAACCGTAGAAGGTCGCGAGGAAATGGGCGAGAAGGTTATAATAAACATTCGCACCCTATTCGATGGCCACAGGCCACCTGACCGAGTGTTACCAGCAAGAAATTAAATTAGCGCCACTACACGGCCACGGATTTTTCCTTCAACAATATCACTTGCTGATTGAACTAGATCATCAAAACCAATTTCGGTTGTGAGGCTTTCAAGCTTTGCCATGTCGAGGTCTTTCTCTAATCTCGCCCAAGCTTCTTCACGCATTTTCAACGGTGCTTGCACGCTATCAATTCCAAGCAAGCTGATACCGCGCAATATAAATGGCATTACGGTTGCTGGTAAATCATAGCCTTGTGCCAAACCGCAAGCTGCAACTGCGCCACCGTATTTGGTTTGCGCTAAAACATTTGCAAGTGTGTGAGAACCAACAGCATCGACTGCGCCAGCCCAACGTTCTTTACCAAGTGGCCTTCCAGCTTCTGACAATTCGTTGCGGTCAATAATTTCATTCGCGCCCAAGCTTTTGAGAAAACCCGCCTCTTCTGGACGGCCTGTTGAGGCAATAACCTCAAACCCCAGTTTTGAAAGAAGCGAAATCGCTACAGAACCAACGCCGCCATTTGCGCCCGTGACTAACACTGGCCCGTCTTGCGGGGTGAGGCCATGGCGTTCCAGCGCCATGACGCAAAGCATCGCTGTGTAACCTGCAGTGCCTATCGCCATTGTTTGTTTTGCGGAAATCCCGCTTGGGCGTTTAATGAGCCAATCACCATCTACGCGCGCTTTTTCTGCGTATCCACCCCAATGGGTTTCGCCAACACCGAAGCCATTGAGAATAACTGCGTTGCCTTTTACGAAATTCTTATGGCTGGATTCTAAAACCGTTCCAGCAAAATCAATGCCTGGAACCATCGGCCAATGGCGCACAACGGGGGACTTACCTGTGATGGCCAGACCGTCCTTATAGTTGACCGTAGTCGCCTCAACAGCGACAGTCACATCCCCCGCCATTAACTCGCTATCATTGAGCGTCGTCATGGTGACGGATTGTTTTTTGTCTTCATCACGAGAGATGAGAATGGCTTTGAAAGATGACATGATGTCTCCCACTATTCTGGTTTAGTTGATTTACGGCGCATGGCGAAAAGTTCTTCAACAATAATGCAAATAGCGCCAATGGTAATAAAACTATCGGCTACATTGAACACCGCAAAAGCCCAAGATTGTGTATGGAGTAGGAAAAAATCCACCACATGGCCTTGGCTAATTCGGTCAATCAAATTACCAATCGCGCCAGCGATAACAAAAGCGAATCCCAGTAAAGAAAGTTGTTGGTGGCGCGGAACTTGTTTCCATAGATAGATCATAAAAACGATGATCACGGCGGATAGAAGTATCAGCCCACCCGGCCCAAGCCATTCCAACATAGAAAAGGCAATGCCCTTGTTATGGGTAAGATAAAGCGAGAAAAAGGGCACGATGTTCACCGCTTCATGGAACGGTAGATGCTCACTTGCGAACCACTTCGTGAGCTGGTCGATAATCACTAAAACAAACATGAAAATGATAAGTATTTTTCTCATGTTGTATCTCCTGTTTGTTTCAGACGATGGCGACGCGCTTCAAAGAGCATAATTCCCGTTGCTACAGCAAGGTTCAGAGAATCTGCCGCTCCGTCCATTGATATCAGCGCCAGCTTGGAGCAAGCGTTTGCCAGCTCATCCGTAAGGCCTTGCTGCTCGTTGCCCATCAGCAACAATTGTGGCCCGCCACTATAATCTATTGAGCGGTGATCAACTGCACCCTTTAAGTGTGTTCCAGTAACCTGCCCACCGCTTGTTTTCCATCGCTCCGCAAGGGATAGAAACTCGGTAACATTGGCCCGCGCTAATTTCATATGAAATAATGACCCCATAGTGGCGCGCACCGCTTCTAATCCAAAAGGGTCTGTAGTCTCTCCGACCAGCAACACCCCTTTTGCGCCCAACGCATCAGCAGTTCGTATGATCGTGCCAAGATTACCAGGGTCGCGCACTCGATCAAGGGCTAACCAGCACTCGTTACCTTTGCCTATAACATCAGACAACGGTGTGAGTTTTTGCTCCATAACAGCGACAACGGCTTGTGCGTTATCGCGGCGGGTGATGGAGGTTAGTATTTTATCTGTTGTGATAAAAACATCGCCGCCTTGTTCACGTACTTTGGTTGCTAATGCTGTGATGCGTGGGGCGTGCCCCTCGTCTTCTAGCATGTTTTTACTGTGTATTAATGTGCGCACATTCCAACCAGTTTCCAATGCGTCGGTTACAAGCTTTTGGCCCTCAACCAGAAATACATTTTCCCGATCGCGATTTTTTTTCATCGCCAGCGCTTTGATGGATTTCATGCGCGGGTTCGAAGGTGAAGTAATCTCCTCTATTCGACCGATCTGTTTCGAATTGCTCATGTGGCGCACTCTTTTGAAATGAAGCGGCTAAACATAGATGTTGAGATAGCTCGGTTATCGGCCTCTTGACGCAGGATCAATTCACCCGATTCCAAACGTCCATTCATCCCCGCAAAGACTTCTTGCATGATCTCATGAATTGCAAAATGAGAGGCCCGAATGGCATAGGCCGTTAGCACTGTCATCAGCGGTCTATCGGACTGCATATCGCGGACAAGATCGAGCATATGAGGCAGGTGTTCAAACAACTGCCAAACCTCGCCCTTGGGACCTCGACCATAGGCTGGCGGGTCTAACAAAATAACGTCATAGGTATTTTCTCGGCGCACTTCGCGGGAACAAAATTTTACGGCATCATCACAAATCCATCGGATTGGTTTGTCGGTTAGCTTCGCAAGTTCTTGGTTTTCACGCGCCCAACCGATGGCTTTTTTTGAAGCGTCAACATGGGTGACTTCAGCCCCTGCTCGTGCGGCCACAAGGGAAGCAAGCCCTGTGTAACCAAACAAGTTCAACATACGAACAGGGCGGCCGAGATTGGCCGATTTAATTGCGGTTTGTAGAGCCAGCCAATGGGCCGCTTGCTCTGGAAAAACGCCGGTGTGACGAAAAGACGTAAAGCGCCCATGGAAAGGGATTCCATCGAACTCAAGCGGCCAAGTCTCAGCAAGATCCTGTTTTGGATAGCGCCAGCGGCCCTGCCCTTCTTCGTCGGTGTCCCCCGTAAACTCTGCATCCGCTTTTTGCCATTCAGCATCAGGTAGGCTCGGCAGCCAGATGGCTTGTCCTTCAGGGCGACGAATTGTTAAAGCGCCATAGCGTTCTAATTTCTCTCCGTTACCACTATCCAGCACGGCATAATCTTTTGTCGGAGGGCTTTCCAAAACAATGCCCGTGGTTTCGGGTAAACGCCCCCCATCGCGTTTAATGCGCGGAGGTAAAACCTGTTTCTCAGGTCGCAGTTTCTTGGCCCCACTTTCGATGGGTTTCGCCCGCGCCTTAAAAGGCGTTTTGGTGTTTCCTCTGTTACTATCGGAGGGTCCACTTTTTCTATCGCTTTTGTATCGAGGCTTTGCCATAGTTCGCTTTAACCTGTCAGCGCCGTTGAGCAAAGCTTATTTATTATACTCAATGACAACAATCGAGGAAAAATGACCAATGGAAATGAATGGTAGCCACTTTATTCCCGCCGACCGTGAAACAGTTTGGCGTGAATTGAACAACCCAGCCACGTTGAGCGCTTGCATTCCGGGGTGTAAAGAACTGGAAATGCAGTCAGACACAGAAATGACTGCCACAGTTGTTGCTAAGATTGGCCCTGTTAAAGCGACCTTTAAAGGTGAAGTGAAGTTAGAAGATTTGAACCCACCCGCTAGCTACACAATTGTTGGTGAAGGTAAGGGGGGAATCGCAGGTTTTGCTAAAGGCGGTGCAAAAGTTCAATTGCTGGAAGTCGATGGTGGAACACAACTTGAATATCAAGTTGACGCAAAGGTTGGCGGAAAGATCGCGCAGCTTGGCTCACGGCTGATTGATTCCGTGGCTAAAAAATTGGCAAACGCATTTTTTACCGACTTTTCAAAAATGGTTGGCACTAAATAATCCACAATTCGGTTTGCGAATTTCAGACCCAGGGGCTAGGATTAATGGATAATACAGACGCCTTTGGAGGGATATAACCATGGCAACTAATACTTATCGCGAAAACGTTTGGACGTGCTTTATTGTTGGGCTCATCCTTTGCGCCATTCTTTATGCCGTTGGACATTTTCTAATCGGAACCTAAAATTTTTTGAACTTGTAATAAAAAAGGCGGAGAAAACTCTCCGCCTTTTTTATTAGTATTCCCAACTTTATATTCTCAATCGCGAATTATGCTGCTGTTTTGGGCGCGGGCAAACCGAGGGCCGTGAAAGCTTTTTGCTCGCTGCTCATTTCGCCATCAGATAATTTGACGTTCATTTGATCGGCCTTAGATTTTTGCTTTTCCGCTTCATAGGCCATTTTTGTGGCTTCTGCCCTTTGAATGCGCGCCTGCTTGCGATGCTTACCTTGCTTTAGCCAAGTTACAATACTGCCAATAACCATACCAACCAATAGAGTAGCGAATAAGAGCGCAAAAAGAGGCATCGCCAAAGGGGCGTAACCGCTTTGCATTGATGAGGGAAGTAATGAAATAAATTCAGCAGGTAGAGACAGGTGCACTGCCTGGCGGTTGGCAATGGCTAGGGCAATGATAACAATGCCGATTGGAACCAAGAGAAGTAAGGCGACCAGACGTTTCATTTGAGGCAGTCCTGATTACAACAGTGATAAGACAGATTACAATAATTGCAATCTGCCTTCTTCAAGGGACATTGTCACCCCGAACAACCTATTTATTTTTGTTCGTTAAGCCGATCACGTAGGTCTTTGCCAGTCTTAAAAAATGGCACCCACTTTTCTTCGACTTCAACCTTTGCACCCGTACGTGGGTTGCGACCAAGCCGTGCAGCTCTGTGTTTAACTGAAAATGCGCCAAACCCTCGCAACTCTACACGATCCCCATTTGCCAAAGCTTCCGATACCTCATCGAGTATTGCATTGATAATATTCTCAACGTCTCGCTGGTATAGATGCGGATTTTGGTCGGCAATAATCTGGACCAATTCAGATTTAATCATCCCATTCTCTCCTCAATTGCGGTTGTATTCCACTTAGGAAATAGCAACCACGCTCCCCCTGTACATTAGTTGTGCCAAATTGATAATAAGCCGTCAAGAAAGAGACGCTTTGGCACGACTGCTGGTAAATCGTTTGGATCAAGCTTTCCAAAAGGAAAAGCGCTTGTTTGGCCCGTAACCCACTGTCGTAATGCTACGGAAAAAGGAAAACTATTGGTCTCGCGCACAGGCGTCCAATCAAGCAGCTTCAAATCCTTATCCAGACCCTTTTCGTCGATCAGCCATTGTTTAGCGACATCTTCCCCGCCAAGAGCATCAATAAGTTTGTTCTTCAAACTCCTATCTCCCGAAAAAATACGGCCATCAGCAAGAGCTAAAACTTCACTGCGGTTAAGTGGCCGCCGTTCAGTAACCAGATCAACGAACCACTCATAGCTATCGCCAATGAGTTCTTCAATTACCTTTTCAGCACCAGGTGGAGGAGTATGGAATGGAGATGGTTCCGCTTTTAAGGGAGAGGATTTAATCTCTTTGAGTTGGATACCAATTTTATCAAGCAACTCATGAGCTTGTGGGTATTGGAAAATTACACCAATGGAGCCAACGATGGAAGAACGTCTCGCTACAATATGGTCTGACGCAGTTGCAATCATATAACCAGCTGAAGCCGCCAATGTGCTTACGCTGGTAACAACAGGTTTGTTCTTGGAAATAGCGCGAACAGCCTCAAATATGGCCTCTCCACCAACCGTCGTGCCGCCAGGAGAATTGATGGCCAGCATCACACCCTTAACACTGTCATCTTTTTCAAGTTTCTTCAGCATTTTCAAAAGCGCGCGGTCTTCAGTAATAACACCGCTGATTGAAACTCTAGCAATGTGGCTTGGGGTTGTTTTTAACCCGTTAAATGCACCGCTGGCACTCAAGGCTGATAGGACTGCGACCGCTAAGGCCAAAAGGGCCCCTATCCGCCAAAAAGACAATTTGCGACGTAAAATACGTCGGTCAAGAATAGAATCTATATCAAGCGCCATCAGAATCTTTCGATAATCAAAAAGGTTGTTATCGAACTGATAGTGTGATGGCCGCTTGGTGACAAGTCTTAACGGCGACGGCGGCGTTCGCTCGGCGGCTGGAAGGCCAACTTATTATGGAATGCACAATAAGGTTTATCTTCACTGGTTTTATGACCGCAGAACGAAAACCCTGGCATTGTCGGATCACCAGTTGGCCACTTGCATGTGCTTTCGGTTAGTTCCATCAAAGTCAATTTGAGGGACTCTGGTGCTGCGATAACCTCTTCAACAGGCTTTACTTTTAATGCGACAGCAATGTTTGACCCACCACGACCAACTCCTGCACGAGCGGGTCTTGTTGGGCGCGCATAACCGCCAGCTCCACCACTACGTTCGCTCGAAGTTTTTTTACGAGCACCGCCGTTTGATTTCCCGGCTGGTTTTGCGCGGCCTGAGAGGCCGAGGCGGTGAACCTTGCCAATAACAGCGTTACGAGTAACGCCGCCAAGTTGGGTTGCAACCTGACTTGCGCTCAATCCGTCTGCCCACAATTTTGCAAGCTTAGCGACGCGTTCTTCTGTCCATGACATGGCATTATCCTCATTTGTGACCGCAATGCCTGACATCGGAATCCAGCGCGCAAAAACCCTAGTCTCGCACCGGCAATAAAGCCGTTGGCGGACTGAAAAACCTCCACTACTTGCGGGGTGTTACCTAAGGTTTGCTGCTGGGTTCTTTGCCCGGCATGTTCTTAAAAAGGAATCTACAATGACGATTGACTCCACTGCAAGAGTCATAGGGGCAAGACGAATCATTTTTTCAGTTTGTCCCCAGACAAAAGAATCATCTTGCTCAAACACCAAGGAAACTGGGGATAATTGAAGAAATTATTCTATTGTTAAGGTTTTCTCTTGCTTGTGCTTTGTTTGCATTTCCGTCAAATCCCACTTGTCAGCAGCGTGGAAATGACCCACAGGGGGCCATGGAACTATGGATCCCAATCACAATTATCGCTGCATTTTTGCAAAATGTACGTTCAGCCATGCAAAAGCACCTCAAGGGCGTTATGGGTGATACGGGGGCAACATTTGTCCGTTTTGGCTTTGGTTTACCAGTAGCCGCGTTTTATTGGCTAGTCTTGGTGAAGGGATTTGGCTTTGCTATTCCAGCCTTCACCCCAAATTTCTGGTTTTGGGTAGTTATTGCAGCTCTCGCGCAAATTGGCGGCACATTTTTACTTGTCTCTTTATTTTCATTTCGCAATTTTGTTGTGGGGACCGCCTATTCGCGTACGGAGGCCATGCAGACAGCTTTCTTGGCGTTGGTCTTATTTGGTGCTTCCTTCACCTTGGGTACAATTATTGCGATTATCATTTCCGTTGTCGGCGTTATGATAATCTCAGTAGCCCGCACCAAAATCACCCCGCTCACTCTCATTACGTCGCTGACCACCAAAACGGCACTTATCGGTATATTGTCTGGTACATTTTTCGCGGTGGCTGCAGTTGGGTTTCGCCAGGCGACATTGTCTTTGGTTAGTGATCAGTTCTTCATGCAGGCCTGCACGACCTTATTGATCGGCATCGCATTTCAAACCGCCATCATGTTCCTCTATATGCTGGCCTTTGACCGCCAAGAAATATCCAACATCGCCCGCGCTTGGAAGCCTGCCGCAATTGTTGGGCTAGTAGGGGCGAGTGCCACTTTTGGTTGGTTTTCTGCTTTTGCGCTCCAACAGGCGGCGGTGGTGAAGGTTTTGGGGCAGGTTGAAATTCTATTCACCTTCACCGCCAGCTACTTTATCTTCAAAGAACGGATGAACCTGCTTGAGATGCTTGGCTGCGCCATGATCGTTGGTGGCATCTTGGTCTTGTTGCTGATTGGGTAAGCACCTATTTCATTGACAGATTTAAGTTCTAGCCTAAGGTGCAGGACTTGTGATGACCGCCTATTGGCGGTCTTTGTATTTTACCCACTTTAACAAGGAATAGACCGATGGCTGACAGCCCAAACCATTCTCCCCTCTATAGTGCATTTGCCAGAGCGCCAATCCACTTCGAGCGCGGCGAGGGTGTGCGACTGTTTACCAATGAAGGGGTTGAATATTTAGACTTTGCGGCAGGGATTGCGGTAAATTCACTCGGTCATTCTCACCCGCATTTGATTGAAGCTTTGAAGGCTCAAACCGACAATCTCTGGCATGTGTCGAACCTCTACGAGAGCCCTGCCCAAGAGAAACTTGCGGCACGGCTTTGCGAAAATTCTTTTGCCGATCGAGTGTTCTTCACCAACTCTGGCACGGAGAGTATGGAGTGTGCTTTTAAGACAGCACGCCGTTGGCACTATGAAAATGGGTCCCCAGAGCGCATCGACATTATCACCTTTGAGGGGGCGTTTCATGGCCGCTCACTTGGCGGAATTTCTGCGGGTGGCAATGAAAAATACATGATGGGTTTCGGCCCAAAACTTGAGGGTTTTATTCAAGTTCCCTTTGATGATGAAAAAGCATTGAAGGAAGCCATTGGCGACACAACTGCTGCCATCCTGATTGAGCCTATTCAAGGTGAAGGCGGAATTCGAACTGTTGCACCTGAATTTTTACGCAACCTACGTAAGCTCTGCGACGCGCATGGGCTTTTGCTTATTTATGATGAGATTCAATGTGGTGTTGCCCGCACAGGCAAAATGTTTGCCCACCAATGGGTGGAAGGTGCGGAACCCGACATCATGGCAATTGCTAAAGGCATCGGTGGGGGCTTCCCTGTTGGCGCGTGTATGGCCACTGAAAATGCAGCCTCTGGCATGCAAGCAGGAACCCACGGCACTACCTATGGCGGCAATCCTTTAGCGATGGCTGTTGGTAATGCGGTTCTTGATGTGATCTTGGAAGATGGGTTTATGGAGAGCGTACAAAAACGTACAATCTTTATGAAACAACGGCTCGCGGAAATAGCCGACAGCTATCCTGACCTCATCGAAGAGGCGCGTGGCGAAGGCTTAATGCAAGGTTTGAAGTGCAAGATTACCAATACAGATGTCGTTGCAGCTTTCCGCGATCAACGACTTCTTTCCGTTCCCGCCGGTGATAATGTGGTGCGCTTGATGCCACCGCTGACTGTTACCGAAGAAGAAATTCGTGAGGCGTTTGGCAAAATGGATGCCGCCCTCTCTACTATCAAAAAATCGAGATAAGTAATGCCCAAACATTTCCTAGACATCGCCGCCCTTGAGGGTAGCGAGCTGCGTTCTATTTTAGATAGTGCGAACGCAATGAAAGCAAGACTAAAGAGCGGCGATCGCAGTGAACGCCCGCTTGAAGGAAAAGTACTGGCGATGATTTTTGATAAATCATCTACCCGTACCCGCGTTTCATTCGATGTTGGCATGCGCCAATTGGGTGGAGAGACTATCATCCTTGATGGCTCAACCTCGCAAATGGGACGGGGAGAATCTATTGCCGATACGGCGCGGGTTCTTTCTCGTTATGTCGATGCCATTATGATCCGTACCGGAGCCCATGACGGGCTCCTTGAAATGGCTAAATATGCAACCGTTCCTGTTATCAACGGCCTAACCGACGACACCCACCCATGCCAAATTATGGCAGATGTTATGACCTATGAAGAACACAAGGGACCGATTAAAGGCAAGACAATTGCCTACACGGGAGATGGCAACAATGTTGTAAACTCCTTGGTGGAAGCAACGGCTCGATTTAACTTTAAGATGCGGATTGCAACCCCTGAAGGATTTTCCCCAGAGCAAAGCTACATAGATTGGGCGCGTAAAGCGGGCGGTGAAATTGATTTAACCCAAGATGCGAAAGCAGCCGTTTTGGGAGCCGATTGTGTCGTGACGGACACTTGGGAATCCATGGGCATGGAAGAGAATTCAGGCGGTCACAATACCTTTGCCGCTTTTCAAGTGAACGATGAGCTGATGGCGAAAGCAGATAAGGATGCGATATTTATGCACTGCCTCCCTGCCCACCGCGGCGAAGAAGTCACGAATGAAGTTATGGACGGCCCACAAAGCGTTGTCTTTGATGAAGCAGAAAACAGACTCCATGCACAAAAAGCTATTTTGGCTTGGTGCTTAAATGACTGATCCAGAAAACGAGAAACAGCCAATAGGGCAAGACACGGTTATTCCGTTTCAAGTTGCTGGTTTAGATGTCCGTGGTCGAGCCGTTCAACTTGGGCCAATGCTGGATTCAATTTTAGATCGCCATGACTACCCAGAACCGGTCGCGCGATTGTTGGCAGAAGCCATCACCCTCACAGTACTCTTGGGAACGACCCTTAAGTTTGACGGCAAGTTCATTTTGCAAACCCAAACGGACGGGCCAGTGTCGATGATCGTTACTGATTTTACGACACCTGACTCTATTCGTGCCTATGCCCGTTACAATGAAGAAGAGCTTGAAAAAGCAATACAGCATGAAGCGACCGATGCCCCTTCGCTTTTGGGGGATGGCATTCTCGCGATGACAATCGACCAGGGAAAATACTCCCAACGCTACCAGGGCATCGTGAAACTTGATGGCATCGGTCTTGAAGAAGTAGCGCGGCGTTATTTTGCTCAATCCGAACAAATCCCGACAGAAATTCGTCTCGCTGTTGGTGAAATTCTCATTCGGGAAGCAGGGTCGAAGCCCCGCCATGCATGGACAGCCGGCGGCGTTCTTTTACAGTTTTTGCCCGACACTGAAGAACGTATGCGGCAAAAGGATTTGCACGGCGGCGACGGCGCTCCAGAAGAAGATGGCGGCCAAGAAATTGATAATGCCTGGGGTGAAGCGCGGTCCTTAATGAAAACCATTGCTGATGTTGAGTTAACCGACAGTGCCCTCGAACCTGATCGCTTACTCTATCGACTATTCCACGAGCACGGAGTTAGGGCCTTTGACGGCGTGCCCGTAAAAGATAATTGCACCTGTTCTCTAGAAAAAGTCTCAAACGTAATTGCAGGCCTTAGCACCGAAGAAAGAGCGGCTAGCGTAGAAAACAATACAGATGGAAAACCCGAGATCAGTGTCACATGCGAATTTTGCAATCAAAGCTATTCCTTTGATCCTGCAGAATTTGACGAAACCAAGTAAGCCTGTATTTGCGAGCTGTTGCGGTATAGCATTGCAAAAAATTAACTTGAGACTTTACAGAATCACGATAAACCTGCGGTTTCTGATCAAATCAACCGAGCTTCCAGCCTCCGCACCTCTCTCTATGTCTCAATCAGGAACAACTAAATGTTAGACAAGCCTAACGACAAACCGACTTCCGGAGACATAGAAGAACGCGCCGACAGCTCTAAAATTGGCGAGGTTTTGGAAAGCGATGAGCTTATTGATGCTCCCCACGAAACAAACAAATTTGCCCCAAAAGAAAAAAGCTCTTTTTGGCGCATTTTGGGAAATGTCACCCTAACAGTCCTTCAGGCTGTTCTCATGATTGCGGTTCTTGCCGGGTCCATTTTTATCATGAAACAAATGATCGCCGGGAAACCCAAGCCGAAGGTGCGCCCAGCTTTCAAAACGGTTTATACGATTGAAACCATCACCGCTAAAAAAGCCGATAACCAACCAGTCTTTACCTCATACGGCCAAACAGTTGCTGCTCGAACCGTTGATCTTCGCTCGCTCGTTTCGGGTGAAATTATTAAGGTCAGCAGTAAGCTTCGAGCTGGCGCTCAAGTCGCTAAAGGCGAAGCGCTCGTAGAGATTGATGACTTCAACTATCAAGGAGCATTATCGGAAGCTAAGGCCAGTTTGAGTGAAGCGCAGGCACGAATTGGGGAAAATGAGGCGCAAATTTCACTCGAAAAAGGCCGCCTGAAAGCAGCCATCGAGCAATTGGGGTTTGCACAATCAGATCTAACCCGTGCCAAACGCTTGAAAAGCCGGGGCACTTCCACCCAAAAAGAATTGGATGCCCGCAAGCTAATTGTTAGCCAGCGCAACCAAAGCGTGGCGCTTTCGCGTGATACCATCAAAGTTCAACAATCACGGATTGCCCAGGTTAAAGCTTCAATCGAGCGTCTTGATTGGAAGGTGCGTCAAGCTCAGCGCAATTTAGAATCAACCGTTCTTGTTGCTCCTTTTTCAGGTATCGTTCGCTCCAGCAGCGCCGAAATTGGGCGAGCAATTACCGCTAATGACGTCGTTGTTTCTCTCTATGAAGCAGATGCATTAGAAGTGAAATTCACCCTCACCGATGCTCAATATGGACGTTTACAGATAGCTGAGAACGGCTTGAACGGTCGTCCGGTGAAAGTCGTTTGGTCTGTTGGTGGAAAGGAATATATTTACCCCGCAACGATTGACCGAGTTGGCGCAGAGATTACGTCGAACCGTGGTGGTGTCGAGCTATTCGCGCTTGTTGGGAAAACCAATAATGATGTCTCCATACGCCCGGGCGCTTTTGTTGAAGTGCGTGTACCCGATAAGGTTTTCAAATCTACCATCGCCATTCCTGATACAGCCATTTACGGCACGCAAGATGTATATGTTGAAGTTGATGGCAAGCTCTTAAAGAAGCAAATATCCATCGCTGCCTATGATGGGGAGCAAGCATTTATCTCTTCTGGCTTGCAGGTGGGGGACAAGGTTCTCATTACCCGTATCACCGAAGTAAGTGATGGCTTGAAGGTTCGCTATGAAGGTGAAAAGAAAACTACATCTGAAACAGGCGGGTAAAACTATGGATAAACTCCCTCTTCCATCCATACCAAACTTTATTCCGCCGAATAATGAAACCGAAGCCCCCTCTGGCCTTGTTAGCCTTTTTGTCCGCCATCGTAACGCAGCAAATCTGGTTATGGTGTTGATGATACTCTTTGGGGTAATTTCTCTTGGACGCATCAACACACAATTTTTTCCAACCGTTGAAATACCCGTTATCACTGTCAGCGTTCCATGGTCTGGGGCCAGTGCGCAGGACGTTGAATCTAATATTTTGGAACTGCTGGAGCCTGAACTCCGTTACCTAGATGGGGTGGATAGGCTCACATCTCGCGCCCGTGAAGGGGTGGCTTCAATTGGTATCGAATATAAGTCCGATGCCGATATGAGCGAAGCTTTGCGAGAGGTAGAAACAGCGGTGAAAGCGGTTACGACCTTGCCTGAAGATTCCGATGCCCCTGTCGTGCGCCAAGCATCGCGTGGATTTGATCGCGTGGCAAGGCTTGCTGTCACAGGCCCCGTGTCTGAAAAAGCAATGCGTTTCTACGCCAAAAAAATTCGTGACGATTTGATTGAGCGCGGCATTGATAAGGTGCTGTTCACAGGCTTGCGCACCCGTGAATTACAGATCGACATTCCAGAACGTGAGCTGCGCCGTTTGGGGCTAACTGTTGGAGATGTCTCTCGCACTATCACCAGTAACTCTCGAGATTTACCATCGGGACAAATGGACGGGGCTGTAGAAAAACAGCTGCGCACATTGGCCCATGCGGACACCCCAAAAGAATTGGGCGCTCTAGAAATTAAGTCTTTCTCCAGTGGTGAAAAAGTTCATCTAAGAGACATCGCAAAGATCGCTGATGGATATGAAGACGGTCAAGCGCGCGGCTTTATGGGTGGCCAACGGGCTGTTCAAATTGAAATCCAACGCGCTGAATCTGCCGACACTCTAAAGACAAATAGAATTTTGACAAATTATCTGGCCGAAATTAAAGGCAAACTGCCTGCAGGGCTTGAGGTGAAAGTCTATGATGTTCGGGCCAATGCGTTAACAGAACGCATCATGCTTTTGGTGACTAATGGTCTTGGTGGTTTAGTGATTGTGGTTGCGATTTTATTCATCTTTTTAAATGGGCGGATCGCTTTTTGGGTTGCGGCAGGTATTCCCGTTGCCATGTTAGCGACCATTGGAATTTTGTATCTCATGGGGCAATCCATCAACATGATCTCGCTCTTCGGATTGATCATGATGCTTGGTGTTATTGTTGATGATGCAATTGTCGTTGGCGAGCATACGGCAACACGTTTCGAGCAAGGGGATGGGGCATTTGAAGCTGCGGAAAATGGTGCGGGGCGAATGATCACACCCGTCACTGCGGCTATGATTACAACGATTGCCGCCTTCGGCCCAATTTTTGTTATTCAAGGAGCCATTGGTCAGATCATGGGGGTTCTACCGATTGTGGTGATTGCTGTTATTATAGCCAGCTTGATTGAATGCTTCCTGATTTTACCTGGACACTTGGCGCATACTTTGAAGCCACGTCGAGCGCGCAGATGGTCATATTGGCGCCAATTCACCATTGCACTCACAATTGGGCTATTTGGAATAAGCGTTGCTGAGCCTGGTTCAGGGGGATGGTTTATTGAGCTAAGCCAATCCTTGATGGCATGGATGCGTGGTTATATTTCTGTTCCAGAGTTACCCGGTACTACCGAAGCTGTTGTTGATTTCATTCAGGCCCAATACGCGGCTGTCCCATGGCTTGCTTTCCTTCTGGGGCTGGCCGTTGTTGCCTATGTTACATCTGTAATGATTGAGGCGGTCATGGCGCTTTACAACACCTGGAGAATGCGCGGGAAAACTGAAGCTGAACTTGCCGCCGATGGCCCATTTCGAAGAAATTTTGATCGCGGTTTTAACTGGTTCCGCGATGGCCCGTTTGATTTTATCGTGCGCCTCTCTTTTAGTTTTAGATATGTAACAATCGCCTTTGCGGTTGGCCTGTTTATTGTTGGCGTCGTCGGTATGTTAAAAAGTGACAAGGTGGGATTTGTATTCTTTCCCACCGTTGAATCTGAAAACATCAATGCCAGGGTCGTTTTCAACGCAGGCATGCCAGAAGAAAAAGCACTTGCTGCGTTGAACCGCATCGAGGCTGCCTTGATGCAGGCCGAGAGGACCTTAACCGATGGCAATGAAAGCTTAATCGTTGCCAGTTTTGTTACCCTTGGCAAAGCTGGGCGCTCTAGTGGCGATAATGTTGCAAGTATTCGGGTGCAACTCACCACCTCGGAGATGCGTACAGTTCGAACCCCTAATATTGTAAAATCATGGCGCAAAGCGGTTCCCAAAATAGCTGGCGTACGGCGGGTGGCTCTTTATGAATCGCGCGGTGGCCCCCCAGGCCGCGACATTGATATTCAACTGCAAGGCACGGACGTCAACGTCTTGAAAGCAGCCGCAACCGCGATCATTCCTCTTGTCCAAACTATCACCGGTGTATCGGGAGTATCTGATGATCTTCCCTACGGAAAACCAGAGCTTGCCATGGAGTTAAAACCACGAGGTTCTGCACTTGGCTTTACTATAGATGATGTGGGCCGCCAATTACGCAACTCCTTTGAAGGCTCGATTGCTCGACGCTTTGCAGAAGGTGATGATGAAATTACCGTTCGTGTTTCCAAAATTATGCGCAGCAATGGCACGGCTGCTCTGCGTAACTTCGAGTTGAAAAGCAAAGAGGGTGAATTCGTTCCCCTCTCGCAGGTTGTTTCCATAACGGAAACACAAGGCTTTGCAGTCATTGAACGTATTGATGGAAAAGCAACCGTTTCCGTTACAGGCGACATTGATACAAAACTCAGTACAACAGTTAAGGCCATTGAAGAATTAGAGGCTTCTGGCCTTCAAAAAATAGTCGACAGTTTTGGGGTAACGTACCGCTACTCAGGTAAAGATGAAGAGCGGCGCAAAGCTTTCGCTGACCTTCAAATTGGAGCGTTTACCGCCCTCGCCATAATCTACATTGTTCTGTCTTGGGTATTTGCAAGTTATTGGCGACCAATTGCAGTGATGTTGATTATTCCATTTGGTGTGGTCGGTGCGGTCTATGGCCATTACCTGATGGATATGAAACTCACTATTCTCTCTTTCATTGGCCTGCTCGGGTTGGCTGGAATTTTGGTCAATGACTCTATTATTTTGGTGAGCCGTCTTGATGAACGATTGGAAGATGGCGATAGTTTAAAGGAAGCTGCGGTTGGCTCTAGCCGGGACAGATTACGGGCTGTGTTACTCACATCGTTAACAACAATTGGCGGGCTTGTGCCTTTGATGTTTGAAAAAAGCCTGCAGGCTCAATTCCTACTACCAATGGCAACCACCATGGTCTTCGGCCTTGCCTCTGCCACTATATTGGTGCTGTTTCTCGTTCCTGCATTTGTCGGGATTGGCGGTGATATATCACGCACGCTAGATGCCTTGTTCGGGCAAATACGGCCCGATATCAAATCGGGCTCTGTCTTACTAGACGCGCCAAAAGCGCGGACTTAGCAACACCAAGAGCGTGAACAATTCCAAACGCCCAAGCAACATCGTGACACACAGTATCCATTTAGCTGCATCAGGTAGGCTTTGATAATTACCGGCTGGCCCAATAATCGCGCCAAGCCCAGGACCTACATTTGAGATAGCAGACCCCGCTCCAGAAAGCGCCGTTATTGGATCAAGACCGACAAGAGAAAGCGCCATCGCAGATACGGCAAAGGACGCAATGTAGAGGAAGAAAAAACTCATCACAGCGGAAGTCACATCATCGCTAATTGGGCGGCCATTAAACTTTTGAGTGAATATACCATGAGGATACATGATCCTCGAAAGATGCTGTTTTACATTTTGAAACAGCACCTGAAAACGGAAAATCTTTATCCCACAAGATGTTGAACCCGCACAACCACCGATGAACATTAAAAAGAAAAAGAATGCGACCGCTACCGGACCCCAACCATCATATGCCGTGGTGGCATAGCCAGTTCCTGTTAATATTGAGGTGACATTGACCAAAGCAAACCGGAGCGCTTCAACACCAACTCGAATTCCATAGGCTTCCTCGACAACCCAAGCAAAAAATACCGTTAATCCCAAGAGCATGAGAAATGAACGAACCTGCCCATCGTTAAACAGCGGTGTTATTTTTCCTTGCAATGCTTGAACATAAAGCAAGAAAGGCAGTGAACCTATAATCATAAAGACGGTAGCAATGGCATCAACACGGGCGCTATTAAAGAAGCCCAGTGAATCGTCATGGGTCGAGAAGCCCCCAGTTGCAACCGTGGTCATGGCGTGAACGGCTGCATCGAGGATACTCATATCTGCAGCCAAATAGGAAACGAAGCAAAGGGCGGTTAGGATCAAGAAAATCGAAGTGATAAAACCTGAAATCTGGGTGGCGCGAGGCAGAATTTTTTCTGGTGTTTCAAATGCCTCAACCTTAAACAATTGCATGCCGCCAATTTGCAACATGGGTAAAACAGACACAGCCATAACGATTATTCCAAGCCCGCCAAGCCATTGTAAAATTCCGCGCCACAACAGAATTCCAGGCGGCATATTATCTAGCCCTGTAAAGACAGTCGAGCCGGTTGTCGTAAGTCCTGAAATAGATTCAAAGAATGCATCCGTGTAGGAGAGTTCTAGATTGGACCAGTAAAATGGCAACGCTCCAAAGGCTGATAGGGTGACCCAAACAAGAACCGTCATGATAAAAGCTTGGCGCGCGTTTAGACCGCCGCCACTGCCACGGGTGGCCAAAAACATAAATGCGCCAGTGGACATCGTGAATATACCCGCCATTGCAAACACCCAAGAATCCTCGTGAGAAAACACCATGTCGACCAACGCAGGAAGCATCATGGCAGCTCCAAGCATGACCAATAATACACCAATCACCAAAATAATCGGGCGCGGGTCGATAAACATATGCGGTTTACTGATGCGCGGTTGAGGCGTTGTGATCGACATTAATTCATCATTCCCCGCCCGCCGGGTCTATCAAGAGAAAATGCAGGAATTTCAACTTCAAACTTCTCTCCTACTTCATTCGTCATGAGATATTGGCCAACCATAAAACCAGAGGACGTGGTCAAAGGGCATCCGCTTGTATATTGGAACGCATCTCCGGGGTTAAGGATAGGTTGTTCACCAACCACCCCCGGACCTTGCACCTGTTCGCACTCGCCGTTGCTATTGGTAATTTGCCAACTGCGCTCTCTCAACTGAACGGTGCTCTTACTTCCGTTAAATATTTCGACCTCATAGGCCCAAACAAAGCGATTCTCGTCTGGGTCTGATTGCTCTTCTAAATATTGAGGTGTGACACTTACTCGAATACCGCGGGTGATCGCTTCAAAACGATTTTCGTGTCTGTTGTATTTTGCGATCAATTTTGATGTTCCTGAAAGTCCCGCCCTATGGCATATAGTGACATATATTATAAACGACTTCACCCCATTCATCCAACCCCAGCAAGTTTGATCGTCTTAAATGTTTGACACTTCAATCCGTTCACTCATCGACCCCGCACTTAATCGTACAGGAGCCAAGCTCGCAAGCCTTGGGGTGAGCGCAAATTGGGTGACATGGTTAGGATTTGTAATCGGTTTATTAGCAACCATTTCCATTGCTAATCATCACACACTTTGGGGCCTCGTGCTGCTCCTCCTGTCACGGCTTTGCGATGGGCTTGATGGAGCCATTGCAAAGGCCACTAAGCAAACAGATCTAGGGGGATTCCTTGATATCGTCTTAGATTTTGCATTCTACGGAATGATCCCGCTGGCATTTATCATTGCTAACCCTGTCGACAATTCCGTTGCCGGCGGGGTGTTGATGCTTTTATTTTATGTAAATGGCGCCAGTTTTCTTACCTATGCTTTGGTGGCAGAAAAACAGGGGCTAACAGAACAGGAGCGCGGCAATAAGAGTTTGCTTTATACAGTCGGTCTAGCTGAAGCCACGGAGACGATAGCTGTCTTTGCACTTATGTGCCTCTTCCCGCATTGGTTTTCGACAATTGCCTACGTTTTTGCTGCAGTTGTTTTGGTAACAACAATGACGCGTTTCACTCTGGCTTACCGCACATTTAGCGACCCAGACTAGAAGAGCAATTCATGCTTTTCTAAATAGGCAATTTCATACTTTTCTAAAAAGGCAATTTCATGCCGGGCGGTATCGGTAATCCAGCCGTTAGTTCCGCAGTCTTAGCTTGGGTGATCTCTTCAACACGCCCCTTAGCATTGTTGTGGGCTGCGATAATGAGGTCTTCCAAAATTTCCTCATCCCCCTCTTTCATTAAAGACGGGTCAATTACCACCCCGACTAATGCGCCCTTACCTGAAAGAGTTACGGTGACCATGCCACCAGCAGACATGCCTTCGGCTTTCACTTCTTCAAGCTCGGCCTGCATGCCCTCCATTTTGGCTTGCATTTCTTTTACTTTGCCCATCATGCCCATGATGTCTTTCATGCGTCTCACTCCACTTTCGGGTATAAACCCTAATTAAAATAATCGTCCAAACTACTTGCATTTGGGATGTTGGCGTTTTGATTTTCGGAAACTGCATCCTCTGTTTCCATGTCTGCGTCAGGGTTTTCCAGCGCGGCTTCCATCACTGCGCCTTCGTCTAAACCATCACCGTCATTTTCGCCTGCTCCAAGGAAACGAATATCTTTGATCTTAGAATTGGGGAAAGTCATCAGCGCTGCTGCCACTGTTGGATCGGATTCGGCATCGGAAATATTTTTCTCGTGGGTGGCAAGCTCGATCTCTTTTATCGTCGCATCACCGGCTTCTTCACTGACAATAATTTCCCATTGCTTGCCCGTCCATTCCCGCAATCGTACATCCAGAATTTGAGCAATATTACGGGGCGCATTATTTCCAACAGGCTTAAATTCAATCCGCCCCGGGGCAAATGATATTTCGCTGAAGTTATTTCTCAGTAATAGTTTGAATTTGATATCACGCTTTTTTTCTGCAACCTCCAAAAGGTCCGAGAGCGTTTCAATGCGATCGTGCACGGCCTGTAAAGGAGTGGGGTTGTCGCGGGGTATTTCTGTAGGGCTAACTTCGGGCTGTTGATTGTTATCAATCACCAAACTTGGCCCATTAGCCACTTGCTTCAGGACATTTCCGCTTCCACCGTTAGTAGCGATAGAGCTGGAGGAAACGGCAGAACCACCGCCATTTTGCGGAGCCTGACCTCCGCCACCTGTTCCGCTACCAGAAGGCATGTTCGGTGCTGTACCATCGCCTAGCTTTTTCAGGGCTTCATCGGGTGTCGGCAAATCTGCGGCATGGGTGATCCGCACCATTACCATATCAGCCGCCGCTAGTGGTCTTGGAGATGATTGCACCTCGGCAATACCTTTTAGCAACATTTGCCATGCACGGCCTAATATCCGCGGTGATAATTTTTCAGCAAACTCCTTGCCTCGGGTTTTTTCTTCTTGAGAAAGAGACGGGTCGTCTAATGCTGTTTCTACATATCGTACTCGTGTCACAAAATGCACGAACTCCGCCAGATCAGTCAGCACCGTCGCCGGGTCTGCACCGACATCGTATTGATCTTTGAGTTCACTAAGGGCGCTCGCAATATCGCCTTTCATGATGTGCTCAAACAGGTCTATCACCCGCGCCCTATCAGCAAGGCCGAGCATGGAGCGCACGTCATCGGCTAATATTTTGCCGCCTCCAGAACCAGCAGAATGGGCGATGGCTTGATCGAGCAAGGAAAGAGCATCGCGAGCGGAACCCTCGCCAGCTCGTGCAATCATAGCCAGCGCTTCGTCTTCAGCTTCAATATTTTCAAGGCCGGCTATCTTCTTTAAGTGCTCCGTCATTTCGCCAGCATCAATGCGGCGTAAATCAAACCGTTGGCAACGGGAAAGTACCGTAATTGGAACCTTGCGGATTTCGGTTGTCGCGAAAATAAATTTCACATGCTCTGGCGGCTCTTCAAGCGTTTTCAGCAGGCCATTAAAGGCCGCATTAGAAAGCATATGGACTTCGTCGATTATATAAACTTTGTAACGAGCCGAAATAGGTTTGTAGCGAACGCTGGCAATGATCTCACGAATGTCGCCAATACCAGTATGGGATGCCGCATCCATTTCGATCACATCAACATGGTTGCCTTCCATAATGCTGGGGCAATGAATGCCAGGCTCGGACAGATCAAGCGTTGGGCTGGTGATGCTATCAGTTTCATAGTTCAGCGCCCTTGCCAAAATGCGGGCTGTGGTGGTTTTACCAACCCCGCGCACGCCAGTGAGCATATAGGCTTGGGCAATACGGTTGGTGGCAAATGCGTTTGTGAGCGTGCGAACCATCGGCTCTTGGCCGATTAAATCCTCAAAGCTGTCAGGCCGATATTTGCGGGCAAGAACGCGGTATTCTGTCTCAGCGTTTTCTTCACTCATACCTAATCCGCAAATCAATAGTTAAAGGTGGAAGACTGGCTTAGCGTGACCCGTGCCGGAATCTCGTTGGGGCTGCTTCGTTCCCGATCTGACCCGATTGGCGAGTGGCGACGTCCACAAACCAGCCTTCCAAGGAGACCATATCATGTTTGCCACCCCCAATTGCAAGGGATTATTTGAATATTCAGGGTGTTGATTGGATAAATCTGTTATTATGGGCAGATGTTTGATTTGAACAAAACTTGGCAGCTCGATTCGCGCTTAGAAGCGGACACCTTCCCAATCATGAGCTATGCTGAGTGCAGCTTTCGGTTAATGAATGACAGCCGCTGGCCGTGGGTGATTATTGTACCGCAAGTTGCGGGGGCAGAAGAGCTACACGATCTCTCAAAACCCCAGATTGACAATGCCCTGATGATGGCAACCCAAATAGGGGGAAAGCTTAAGTCCTATACGGGGGGCAATAAAATTAACACAGCTGCAATCGGTAATATTGTTCGCCAACTGCACATTCATGTTGTTGCCCGCAACGAAGGCGACCCGAACTGGCCCGCTCCGATCTGGGGCTATGGAACAGCAGAAAAATATTCAGGTGCTGAAGGCAAAGTCCTTGCAGAAAAATTGAAGGAAGAATTTCGTGCCTCGCTCTTTTCTTGACCCCAATTACACCCCAACTGAAACCAGTGCCCAGCTTGCCTATTCTGGCAATCGTCTTGATCGTCTTTCCGAAGAGCGCGAAGAGGATTGCGTTGAGAAGGCTTTGGCCAACCCAGCAGCGCGAGCGTTTGGTATAGCACGCGGGCGGGTACTGATCAGCTTCGATAAAGAAATGCCACGGGGACTAATGAAGATTGATGAGTTGGCTCCATTTAGCCCCAAGATAGATCGTGCGGTTTTACTTGGGTTCGATGGTGGCGCTCCTCGATTGGCTATACCGCTCGGGATAAATCCTGACGATGAGAATTTTGAATTACCAGATGGATTAAAAGCGATCGACTACCGTTCTCTCGCAGCGCAATCCTTGCTTGCAGATGATGAATTGGGACAGGTGGCGCAAGGGGCTGCTTACCTCGCATGGCATTCTTCCGCTCGCTTTTGTGGCCGCTGTGGTTCAGCGACACAAATGCAAGGGGGCGGAGTAAAGCGCCACTGCTCTTCTTGTGAGCGTGAATATTTCCCGCGCACCGATCCGGTGGTGATCATGCTGATTACCCGTGGCGACAAGTGCTTGCTTGGTCGCTCACCACATTTCCCTCCAAGAGTATATTCTACCCTCGCAGGTTTTGTAGAGGCTGGAGAAACAATTGAAACGGCAGTGCGCCGTGAAACATTTGAGGAAAGCGGAATTCGAATTGGCGATGTGCGCTATCTGGCTTCACAGCCTTGGCCCTTTCCCCACACATTGATGATCGGTTGTTATGGAGATGCTTTGGAAGACGAGATTGTAAAGGATGACGGTGAATTGGAAGATTGCCGTTGGTTCAGCCGCACAGAGGTTCGTGACATTTTAGCGGGGATGGGGCCCGTAAATAAAGACGGCGAACCACAATTTTATTTGCCGCCAAAGATGGCCATCGCAAACCGCTTAGTTTCCGATTGGGTTGCCGCAAAGTAAATTTTAAGCCGTGAAGGAACCAGTTAGCTCTCCGCGTTCACCGTTCAAAATATAATCTGCAAACTCTTCGGATATTAAAGGCGCGCGTAAAAATCCTGCACCTGCGTGACTGAGGCTGTAATAGGTGGTTGGCACAGTGGTTGAGCGCCCTAACCGCAATAGCCCGTCACCAACTTTACTTCGTAAACCTGCCGTCACGCCGAGCAATGGAAGCTCTCGTAACTTGGGTAAAATAGGCGCAGCATTTGCGTAGAGTTTTTCAATCACATCCGCATCAGCAACCAAGTTCAACTCATCCGGTTCATAGGTCGTGCCGACAATCAAATGGCTTCCATATTTTTCATCACTCCTTGGGCACATATTACCGCGATGATGTTTTATCAAATGGGTGATTGGAGTTTTCAAACTCGACATATCCAGAAGCAAATTCACACCACGCACCGCACGGCTTTGGGGAATATCGCTTGGTCGGCCATCAATGATATTCGCGCCTAACCCTGTGCAAAAAACAACCTTATCACCTTCAATTTTAGCGCCACCATTTAACGTAACTTTCGCGCCATTAGCCTCCGAAACTTCACAATTTTCCCTTACAATTCCGCCTGCGTTACGAATAGATGCGGCAAGTGCAATACACACGCTTTTACCTGTCACCCAACTCACATTTGGAAGGTAGGCCCCTCCCACCAATTCAGGGGAAAGTTCAGGTTCGAATCTCATTACCTCCGTCGAGTTCAGTGTTTCAAATTTCCAGCCCTGAGCCGCCCTTGCTTTCAAATCTTTGTTAAATTTTACCTCATTTTCTTCGAGGGTTACTCGCAACTGGCCACCAGATTGGAAGCCCACATCAACACCTGTGGCCTGCTGTAATTGGCCCGCAAATTCTGGCCAGCGCTTCATCCCCTCCCACTCAATTTTACGCATGGCTGTATCCCCCAAGCGCGGCTCTAAATACGAGGTTGCTACCCCACTTGCGCCAGAGGCTATTTCATTAGCCTCAAGGATCGTAACCTTTGAGCCCCGCCGGGTGAGTGCATAGCCTAGAGAAAGGCCGGCAATGCCCGCACCAATAATGATTATCATAATTTCACACCAGCAATCATATCGCGCTTTGTTCCAAAGCCCGCTCGTTTTTCCATTGCAAACCCAGCAGCCTCAAGATTACGCCGCACCCAACCTGCCGCCGTATAGCTTGCACAAGTCCCCCCATTTACGGTGCGCTCGGCAACTAATCTCATCAGTTCCTCAGACCACATCTCGCTATTCTTGGATGGGGCAAAACCATCTAGGAACCAAGCGTTAACCTTGGGGTAACTTGGTAGCATTTTATCAGCCTTACCAAGGAAAACATGAAGTGTTGTTTGCTCATCCATTTGAGTTTCTGAGAAAATATCGTCCCATTTACAAAGAACTTTATTCCCTAGTTCGTGCAGCTCTGGCCACGGAGACAAAGCACGTTTTGCTGTCTCGGCATCTATGGGGTGAGCCTCTACAGATATGAAACGCAACTGTTGATTTGGCTTTCGCGTTCTTTGCCATGTCGCCCATGTTTCCAAGAAATTAAGCCCTGTACCAAACCCCAACTCGCCGATGGTAAAGTGGTCCACCTCTCCCCACCGTGTTGGCAAGCCATTTCCTGCTAAAAAGACGTGCGCACATTCTGCGCGACCATCGTTTCGGGAATAGTAGTGATCGCCATAGATTTCAGAAAATGGCAAATCGTTTTCATCAAAGCAAATTGGATCAGACATGCTTGGGTGGCTCAATTGGAAGGTTGTCATTTTCAACAGAACCATGTTGATTGAATTCGACGAGTAATGAAAGGCTGCCCCATGACTAAATTTACTATCGACGGCAAGAAACGCGAATTGGATATCAATAACTCAGTGTTACCAGCATGGGTAAGCGAGAATGCCTTTACATCTGGCGGGTATGCCTATGAAAAACGCATGAAGCGGGCAGACTATGAAGCCCAGTTGGCTGCTCTTCATTTAGAGTTGGTAAAATTTTCAGCCCACCAAGCCAACACGGGAAAACGCGTTATCATCGTTTTTGAGGGCCGCGATGCCGCTGGTAAAGGCGGCACAATCAATGCCTTTCGTATGTACCTCAACCCCCGCCATGCCCGTACTGTTGCGCTGACTAAACCAACGGAAACGGAACAGGGCCAATGGTATTACCAGCGTTATATCAACCACTTTCCAACTGAGGGTGAAATGGTGTTGTTTGATCGCTCGTGGTACAATCGTGCTGGGGTTGAACCAGTCATGGGATTTTGCACTCCCGACCAACACAAAAAGTTTTTGCAACAAACCCCTGCTCTTGAAAAAATGATTGTTGATGAGGGAATTTCACTTTTCAAAATCTGGTTGAATGTCGGGCAGGAGATGGAGCTACAACGCTTCCATGAACGCCGCCATAACCCACTAAAGAGCTGGAAGCTTTCTCCCATTGATATTAAATCACTGGACAAATGGGATGATTATACCACGGCGAGAAACCAGATGCTGGCAGCGACCCACACGAAACACGCCCCGTGGACAATTGTTCGTTCCAATGACAAACGCCGGGCGCGGATAAATGCGATCCGGCATGTTCTAACGAATTTAGATTACGAGGGAAAAGACAAGGCAGCGATAGGTAAAATTGATAAGAATATTTTGGGCCAAGGCGCTAAGTTTTTGAACACGTTTGGCGCTTAGTTAAGAATGCCTATTGTCCCGTGCGTATTCGTACTGAATACAAATCAACTGGCTTCCCGTTGCTTGAAAGATCAGTGTTGATCGACAAAAACGCTTCTTGGTTTTCAGGAAGATCAGCATCATTGACGAGTACATCAAAGATGAATGATTCAGCTTTTTTACCAACCTTAAACCGCTTTCGCCCACAGCTGCCCATGTCGCCAAATTCGCAAAAAATTGCAAATTGATGGGGCTGATCTGTGGCATTTTTTATGACCATTTCAAAAGTTGCCGCCTTACCTTTTAAGGTTTGCATCACGCCGCGAGGAATCTTTATCCGAAGATTATTGCGGGTACTGCCAGCGTTTGAGGCAATGCGCGCAAAGTTGCGGTTTCCATCTTGGAATATTTCAACAGTGCCGCGACCGGCCGAATCAATGTTTTGGGAGTCGTCTAATGGTGAAAAAGCACTTACCCAGCCTTCACCACCTTCAGGAACAAAACTTCCTGATTCAATTCGTGTGGCGGGATTTGGAACACTACCATCAAATTGCTGTTTAAGAAGTGCTGGCCCGAAATTAATAGCCCACCAAGCAGCAACCCCAAGACCGACAAGTATGATCGTCCAAAGGAAAAGCTTCGCGTAGGATTTCTTTTCCTTAAGAGCGTCTCCCCGGTAGGGTTCAGCATAATCTTCCAAACGAGTTGACCCAGCGTCTACACCGATTTGAGGTTCAAGGTGGTCAGGTAATACAACAGGGGCAGCAGGAACCGTACTCGCTACAGGAGGGATTTTAACAGGGGCAGCCGCCTTCACCTCAGGCGCAACTGGAGTTACCGGCTTTTGAGCCACAACTTCTGGCATTGGAGCTTGAGGGAGAGCCGTAGGTAATACAGGTGTTGCTTTTGGTGCGGGAATTGGCGCAGGAATTGGCGGTAGGCTGGGTGCTGTTACAGGAACAGGAGCGGGAGCGGGCGTTGGGGCTGGAATTGGCGGAGCAAGTGGTGCTGCATAATCTTTTTCAATGCCACTAATAGCCTGTTCCAAACGGTCCCGTTGAGCGGAAGCCGTTTTTGCATCAAGACCGGTGTTTTGCGACAGCATACGTTCAAGCGCTTGGCGTGAAGAATGGTAAATAGCCGAACGCCGTTCAGCAGTTGGGTTGCCTTGCTTTTCTAATGCGCCCCTAATCAGATCGTCAAATCCAGCCACAATTCTCTCCTCGTGCCGTCTTCCCTAAAACCGTTTTAGCTGTGGCGGGTAAATTTGCAAACGCATTTGGTAAGTTTATTAAGAGTGAGTCAAATCAGCCACAGATAGTTGATTGACGTATTGGTAAGAGTTTGTAGTGTGCATCTCATATCCAGCTCACTTCAAAGGTATCTTAATGGCTCTCCCTTCTATTCTTAAAGACAATCTCGCACTTCCTGCAATTGCCTCACCTTTGTTCATAATTTCAAACCCGAAGCTTATTATCGAAGAATGTAAGGCTGGTATTATCGGTGCTTTTCCATCGCTTAATGCCCGGCCAGAAGCTCAATTGGATGAGTGGTTGGCGGAGATTACTGAAACTTTGGATGCCTATAATAAGGCCAATCCAGACAAGCCCGCCGCACCATTTGCAGTAAACCAGATTGTCCACAAATCAAACACGCGGCTCGAGCACGACATCGAAATGTGCGTGAAATACAAAGTACCTATCGTTATTACCTCGCTTGGTGCACGTCCAGAATTGAACGATGCTATTCATTCCTATGGTGGCATTACCCTACACGATATTATCAACAACCGCTTTGCCCATAAGGCCATTGAAAAGGGTGCGGATGGCTTGATTGCTGTTGCGGCTGGAGCTGGTGGTCATGCGGGAACTATTTCGCCAATCGCGCTCATTCAAGAAATTCGCCAATGGTTCGATGGGCCGCTACTGCTTGGTGGCGCAATTGCTACGGGGGATGCTGTGTTAGCGGCCCAAGCAATGGGGGCGGACATGGGCTATATTGGATCGGCCTTTATCGCCACCCATGAAGCCCGTGCGGTAGATGGGTATAAGCAGATGATTGCAGATAGCTCGGCCGATGACATTATTTATTCAAACCTCTTTACTGGCGTTCACGGAAACTATCTCAAAGGCTCTGTTGTTGCTGCTGGTATGGATCCAGATAATCTCCCCGAGGGAGATTTGACAACCATGGACTTTGGTGGCGGCGATAAATCAAAAGCTTGGAAAGACATCTGGGGTGCAGGTCAAGGCATTGGCGCAATCAACGAAGTTGTTCCTGTTGCTGAACTCGTGGCCCGTCTTGCGCGCGAGTATCAAGCTGCGAAGAAGCGTATACTTTAGGTTCGGTCTTTCGAGGCCGGATAGACACCCAATATCGTCTTTTCCGCGCAAAAGAAGTCCATCTCCTCTAAAGCAAACTTAACGCTTTGTTGGTCCGGGTGACCTTCGATGTCGGCGTAGAACAGGGTTGCGGTGAATGTGCCACCGACCTGATAGCTTTCCAATTTTGTCATGTTCACCCCATTGGTGGCGAACCCACCCATGACCTTATAAAGCGCTGCGGGAACGTTGCGAACACGGAAGACGAAAGTTGTGACACAGGGGCCACTATCAACGGCGGGCACTTCTGGTTCACGCGATAGGACAATGAAGCGCGTTGTGTTGTGGTCAGCATCTTCGACATTTTCACGCAGGATATTCATGCCATAAAGTTCAGCCGCTAGAAACGGTGAAAGAGCCGCTGCTTTTCGATCTTTATTGTCTGCAATCATTCGTGCTGCACCAGCCGTATCTCCAGCTATCACTCCCTTCCAACCATTATCACGAATGATCGCGCGGCATTGTCCCAGCGCATGGATATGGGAATAAACAGTTTCAATGTCGGCAAGCTCAACGCCCGGTAAAGCCATCAGCTGAAAATGAATAGGTAAAAAATATTCGCCAATTATTTGAAAACCTGAATTGGGTAGCAATTGATGGATATCGGCAACACGGCCTGCCAGCGTATTTTCAATTGGAATCATCGCAAGCTCGACCGTTCCAGCTTTCAGCGCGTCAAAAGCATCTTCAAATGTTGCGCACGGAAATGGCTCCATATTTGGGTAAACATTACGGCACGCCGTATCTGAATTTGCGCCAGGCTCTCCTTGAAACGCAATTTTGCCAGTTCGGTTGGGCATATTTTTAACTTCTATTTTGAGAGAACGGCGCGCGCTCTAATAAGATCATCGGGAGTATCAACACCCAAAGGGACGGTGTCAACGAGGGCGGCATCGACCCGCATTCCATCTTCAAGGGCGCGCAACTGTTCGAGTTTCTCACGCAGCTCTAAAGTTGAGGGAGGCAGGTTCACAAATCGTTCCAAAGCGGTGCGCCGCCAAGCATAAAGGCCAATATGGTGATAAAGGGGGCCTTCGCCGTAGGGGGCGGTAGCGCGGGTAAAATATAGCGCCCGCAAGATAGATGGCGAAACATGCGTACCAACGAGCTTTACCACATTGGGATTATTGCGCTCTTCATCCTTGGTTATTTCAGTGGCTAATGTTGAAAGCGACACCTCAGCATTTTGAAGGGGAGTGAGGCTGGCGCAAATTGAAGCTTTATCAATAGTCGGCAAATCGCCTTGCACATTGATAATAGTGTCGATTTTACCAGCAGGGTCTATGGTTTGAAGCGCTTCCCAAATGCGGTCTGAACCTGAAACATGATCTTCGCTAGTCATCACAGCTTCGCCGCCATGGGTTTTCACAGCCTCTATCACCTCGGCAGAATCGGTGGCAACGATGACACGGCCAACATCTGCCTCTTCAGCACGACGCATGACCTGTACAATCATCGGCAGACCAGCAATATCTGCCAAAGGTTTCCCTGGCAGGCGTGTAGAGGCCATCCGAGCAGGGACCATAACAATAGTTGATGAGTTCGACATAAGTTACTTCATTATCATTCAAAAAATACCCCCGAGACAAAAAGTCTTAGGGAAGCCATCTTATAGGTGTTGCAACGCCAGTGTAAAAGACATAGTTTCGCGCAAATTCTTGGCTGGGTTCAAATACTACCGTATTTGGTGAAATACCAGCCTTTACATCTTTGGAGCCTAACCCGATGAACTCGTATGAATGGAATAAAATATTCGGCGCACTTTTGGCAATGGCTTTCGTGTTCCTCAGCGTGAAGTTCTTATCTGAGAGTTTTTTCCACAGCGAAAACCCAGAAAAACAAGGCTACGCCATTGAAGGCGGAACGGGTCACGGTGATGATCACACGAAGACAGCCGAAGAAAAGCCTGCGGAAGCGGCGGCAATTGAGCCTGTCGCTGGCTTGCTCGCATCTGTCGATTTGGCAGCTGGCCAAAAGGTCGCCAAAAAATGTATCGCTTGCCACAGCCTCGTAAAAGGTGGGAAGAACAAAGTTGGCCCAGTCCTTTATGGTATCGTCAACCGCCCAATCGCTAGCTTTGCTGGTTACTCCTATTCAAAGGCCATGGTTGCCTATGGTGCAGATAAAAAATGGACCTACGCCGAACTCAACGGATTTTTGTTGAAGCCTAAGAAACACATCAAGGGCAATAAAATGGGTTTTGCTGGCATCAAGAAGGTTGCACAGCGCGCTTCCCTTATTGGTTATTTGCGCTCATTGGCGGATACACCAGCGCCGCTACCTGAAGGCTAATCGCTTCCAAATAAATTTTATGAACCGGGCATGGTGCGAAACCATTGCTCGGTTTTTTTTGCCCTTATTTGTGGCTCGATTTTGTGTAATATGGACATTACAAATATCCAAGCTGTGATTTGAAAAGGCTCGACACGAATGATGCACAAAACAAGACTGCTTTCAGTTTTCACTCTTTTAGGTTTTGCGATTGCATCACACGTCACCAACCCAAGCTTTGCAGCTGATGAACGGGTGTGGCACACATCAACCTCGCTTATTGGCAAGTCAAAATATGAGGGCGGCTTTAGCCATTACGATTATGTGAACCCCGACGCACCAAAAGGCGGCACTCTGAATTCTGCCGCCAATGGCACATTTGACAGTTTCAACCCCTTCATCGTGAAGGGCGCACCAGCTGCGGGTGTCACTCTTAGCGGAGGGTTGCTTTGGGACACCTTGATGGAAAAAGGCATTGATGAGCCTTCCGTTACCCACCCTCATATCGCTGAAGCCTTTAGTCACCCTGACGACTATTCCCGCGTTACCTATCGGCTTGATAAACGGGCCCGTTGGCATGACGGCAAGTCTATTACTACTGCCGACATCAAGTTTTCAATGGAGACTCTGAAAGAACATTCGCCGATGTACAATCGCTATTTTTCTGACGTGAAAGAAATGCAGATTGATAGCGAACTCGAAATCACATTTATATTTTCTCAAAAGAACAACCGCGAATTACCACTCATTATTGGCGACTTACCAATACTGCCAAAACACTGGTGGGAAGGCACAAACGCTAAAGGTGAAAAGCGCGACTTCACCAAATCAAGCCTAGAGATTCCTTTGGGCAACGGCCCATATAAGATTGCTCGTTTCAAAGCGGGGGACAGTATTATTTGGGAACGGGTAAAAGACTATTGGGCAAAAGATATGCCGACCCGCAAAGGGCGCTACAATTTTGACATTCGTAAATACACCTACTTCAAAGATCCCAATGCAATTTGGGAAGCTTTCAAAAAAGGTAATTTTGAAGATATTCGCGAAGAAAACCGCGCTGAATACTGGGCTAAACGATACAATTTCCCGGCCTTCAAAGCAGGAGATATAAAGAAAGAGCTTTATGACGAAGTTTCTGGATATCAAATGCAAGGTTGGGCATTAAACACCCGACGCGAACGATTCAATGATCGGCGGGTGCGCAAAGCCCTTACTTGGGCGATGAACTTTGAACAAATGAATGAGGATTTGTTCTACGCTCAATACACACGAACCCTCAGCTATTTTGGCGGCACTGAGTTGCAATCTAAAGGTCTGCCTGAAGGTCGCGAGCTAGAAATTTTGAACGCATTTAAAGACAAGCTCCCGCCCGAAATATTCACAGAAGCTTTCGCCCTCCCCATTTATAAAAGCCGTGGTGACGAGCGTAAATATTTAAGAGTTGCTCTTGGCCTCTTCAATGAAGCTGGTTGGGAAAACAAGGGCGGGAAGTTGGTCAACGCAAAAACGGGTAAACAATTTAAACTTGAGATAGTGGGATTTTCGCCAACCAGTGAGAAAGTCAACGCCCCTTGGATAAACAGCTTACGACGTTTGGGAATTGATGCACGTTTTCGCGTTGTTGATACGACGCAGTTTATTCAGCGGATCAACACTTTCGATTATGATGTCGCCTCCCTTTCAACCCGCCAGTCAGAATCGCCCGGTAATGAACAGCGAGAATATTGGGCAAGCAAAGCGGCCGATCAAAATGGCTCGCGCAATTATAGCGGCATCAAAGACCCAGTTGTCGATGCGCTGGTCGAAAAAATTATCTACGCAAAAAACCGTGAAGAACTGGTAGCTACAACCCACGCCCTCGATCGGGTGTTACTGTTTGGCTATTACACAGTTCCACAATGGTATCTATCGAAAGACCGTATGGCCTATTGGGATAAGTTCGGCATTCCAAAACCACAGCCTGCTTACCAAGGCCATGACCCCGAAAGCTGGTGGATCATTCCAGAAAAAGAAGCGGCCCTAAAGGCTAAGTACAAATGACACTAACCCGCCGGCAATTTGGCAGGCTTTCATTGACCAGCTTATTGCTGGGAACTGCGGCCAGTTGGCCTTCGTTTTCTCTGGCAGAAAATGAGACGGGAAAACCCTTGCGTGGGTTATCTGCTTTTGGGGGATTGAAATATCCAACGGATTTTTCTCATCTAGATTATGTCAATGTCGATGCCCCCAAGGGTGGCACTTTGAATTTCGGAGTTCCAAACTGGAGCTACAATCAAAATGTTCAAACTTTCGACACGCTCAACTCTTTCGTCCTAAAGGGCTCAGCCCCACCGCGCATGGAAATATGTTTTGACAGCCTGATGGTGCGCGCGTTTGATGAACCTTCAGCCGTTTATGGCTTGCTTGCTGAAAGTGTTATTCTTTCAAACGATCGCAATAGTTTTACATTCAATCTGCGTAAAGAAGCCCGTTTTCACGATGGAACGGCTTTAACTGCTGACGATGTTGCCTTCACCTATTTGCTCTTCAAAGAAGATGGGCATCCAGATATTTCTTTAATGCTCAACAATCTTGACAGCGCGAAGGTGAACGGCCCGCATAGCGTCACGCTTTCCTTCAACGGTAAGCAATCGGCCCAAGCAATCTTGGCAATTGTGCTGCTGCCTATTTTGTCCAAGGCATTTTACGACACAAATGATTTCAAGAAAACCACTATGAAGCCAGCGCTTGGGTCAGGTCCCTATCAAGTGGGTAAATTAAATGCTGGTAGTTATATTGAGTATAATCGGGTCTCCGACTATTGGGCCAAAGACCTTGCAATCAACAAGGGCCATTATAATTTTGATGTGCTGCGGATCGAGTTTTACCGCGAAAGCCAAGCCTCTTTTGAAGCTTTCAAAAAAGGCGAGATAACATTCCGCGAGGAGTTCACCTCAAAGCGTTGGGCAACTGAATATAATTTTTCTGCCGTCACTTCAGGCAAAGCAAAACAGCATTTATTCGATGCTGATAAGCGTGCGTCCATGCAAGGAACCGTGTGTAACATGCGACGCAATAAATTTAGCGATCCGCGCACCCGTGAAGCTATCGGCCTTTGTTTTGACTTTGAATGGACCAACGCCAATTTGTTTTACAACGCCTATTCCCGCAACCAGTCTTATTTTCAAGGCTCGGATTTTATGGCAATAGGGGAGCCTTCTAAAGAACAGCTAGCCTTGCTTGAGCCGTTGCGTGACCAACTCCCAAAGGAAGTATTCGGCCCAGCTCTACAACAGCCAATTTCAAATGGGTCTGGCCGTGACCGCGCCATGTTGAAGCGGGCAAACGAATTGTTCATCGAAGCTGGATGGGTGCGCAAAGGCAGGCAATTGGTTGATGCGAATGGCAGGCCCTTTAAAATAGAATTTCTCTTACGCTCCCCGTCGTTCGAACGTATTTTGGGCTCGTTTGTTACCAATTTGAAACTCGTCGGTGTGGATGCAGGCATTCGGGTGGTGGACCCTTCACAATATCAAAAGCGCCTTGAAGAGTTCGACTTCGATTTAACGGTCCGCGCCCTTGGCTATACGGCGACCCCGACAGGGGAAGATATCGAACAAATTTTCGGCTCTAAATACGCCAGCATTTCTGGTAGCCAGAATTTATCTGGCCTAAAAAGCCCTGCGGTGGACGCTTTAATCTCAAAAATGAACGATGTAACGGATAGAAAACAACTCACAGAAGTGATGAGAGCCCTTGATAGGGTCTTGCGTTCAACGCATAGCTGGATTCCTAATTGGCATTCAGCGAATCACCGTATCGCCTATTGGGATATGTTTGGTTTTCCTGAAACTAAACCTGAATACGCTTTTCCAATTGAAGCCCTTTGGTGGGTGGATAAAGAAAAGGCAAAAGCCATTGGTAAGGGATAACCCCGCCAAGAGTATAACATGAAGCCCGCAGCTGATGCGGAAAGGAGAACCAGCACCGCATGGGCGCCTATATTGCACGACGTCTGCTGCTGATGATCCCCACAATACTGGGGATCATGTTGCTCAGTTTTACAGTCATCCAGTTCGCCCCCGGCGGACCGGTAGAGCAAGTTATTGCGTCATTAACGGGCCAAGGAGGAGACGGGACCGACCGTATTTCTGGTAGTGGTAGCGATTTTAATAATTCCCAATCGGAACAGAACAGTATTTCCGGCGGCGGCGGATCTTCTAAATACCGTGGCGCTCAAGGGCTTGATGAAGAATTTATCAAGAAACTAGAGAAACAATTTGGATTTGATAAACCTGCGCACGTTCGTTTTGGTAAATTGATTTGGGACTATATTCGGTTTGATTTCGGCGAAAGCTATTTCCGCTCGATCTCAGTTCTTGATCTAATCAAAGAAAAAATGCCTGTCTCAATTTCACTTGGGCTTTGGATCACCCTCATCTCCTATGGCATTTCAATTCCGCTTGGTATTCGCAAAGCCGTTTCTGATGGATCGCGATTCGACATTTGGACCAGCGGTATAATTACCATTGCCTATGCGGTTCCTGGGTTCTTGTTTGGTGTTCTACTAATGATACTTTTTGCAGGCGGTTCATTTTATGACTGGTTCCCGCTGCGAGGGTTGTTCTCTGAAAATTTTGACGATTTGAACTGGTATCAAAAAATTATCGACTACTTCTGGCATTTGGCGCTCCCCCTAACCGCACTCGTACTTTCTGCTTTTGCGACGACAACCTTGCTGACCAAGAACTCGTTTCTTGATGAAATTAAGAAACAGTATGTCGTCACAGCCCGCGCCAAAGGTTTGGAAGAGCATAAAATTTTGTACGGCCATGTTTTCCGCAACGCTATGCTGATTGTGATCGCTGGGTTTCCAGCGGCTTTCATCACATCATTCTTCACAGGCTCACTCGTTATTGAGGCCATCTTCTCTCTTGATGGCCTTGGATTACTTGCCTTTTCTTCAATACTTACCCGTGACTATCCCGTGGTCTTTGCAACGCTCTATATCTTCTCCTTAATGGGGCTGGTGGTGAGTCTCATGTCAGACATCACCTACACTTTGATCGACCCACGCATCGACTTTGAAAAAAGGGATGTTTGATTATGTCGATTACCCATCCTGACGATTTTGTGGCCGACGTTACTGACGCAAACGCAAAGCGCCCTTTCCTCTCCCCGATAAATAAACGGCGGTGGGGGAACTTCAAAGCTAATAAAAGAGGCTATTGGTCGCTTTGGATATTCCTCTTTTTATTCATCGCATCACTGTTTGCTGAATTCATTGCTAATGATCGGCCCATTTTGATTTCCTATAAGGGCGAATATCTATCGCCTATATTTACCGACTACCCAGAGGAAAAATTTGGGGGGTTCCTTGCGGTCACAGATTATCATGACCCGGTGAACATTGAAGAAATAGAAGCGAACGGCTGGATGATATGGCCACCTATTCGTTACTCGTACCGTACGGTCAACAAAAACATCCCGCGTCCCGCGCCCTCACCACCAACGTGGCTCATGGATACCGATGAAGCTTGTAAGAAATACGCAAAAGGTGCGGATGATCCACTTTGTACCTATGGGAATTGGAACTGGCTTGGCACGGACGATCAAGGCCGCGATGTAACATCGCGGTTGATCTATGGTTTTAGAATTTCAATTCAATTTGGGCTTATCCTAACACTGTTCTCTGCCCTCATAGGTATCTCTGCTGGAGCCGTTCAAGGCTATTATGGCGGGTGGGTTGATTTGCTATTCCAGCGGTTCATAGAAATTTGGACCTCTATGCCTTTGCTGTTTTTGCTTATAATTATCTCGTCCGTTCTGCCACCGGGGTTCTGGATTCTACTCGGTATTATGTTGATATTTTCGTGGACGGGGTTTGTTGGTATTGTTCGAGCCGAGTTCTTACGCGCCCGGAACTTCGAATACGTGAATGCTGCTCGCGCTCTTGGGGTAGGCAACCGCACGATTATGTTCCGTCACCTACTTCCCAATGCGATGGTGGCAACATTGACCTTCTTGCCATTTATTCTCTCTGGCTCAATCGGAGCGCTTACCACCCTCGATTTCTTAGGCTTTGGTCTTCCTCCTGGCTCCCCCTCATTGGGAGAAATGTTATCACAGGGAAAAAATAATTTGCACGCACCGTGGCTTGGCATCATGGGCTTCGTTGTGATTTCCGTCATGTTATCGCTCCTAATTTTTATTGGTGAAGCAACCCGTGATGCGTTTGACCCGCGCAAGACATTCGTGTGAGTGGCGGCATGAAAGATAAAACAGAACCATTGTTAAGCGTTGAAAACCTCTCGGTTGCCTTCACTACGTCAGGCAAAACCTCAACGGCTGTAAATAATATCTCATTCCATATCGGCAAGGGGGAAACAGTGGCCTTGGTGGGAGAATCGGGTTCTGGAAAATCTGTCTCAGCTCTCTCTATTCTTAAGCTTCTACCCTACCCGCCAGCCAGCCATCCCTCGGGCAAAATATTTTTTAAGGGTAAAGACCTACTGGCTGCCAGTGAACAAGAGCTACGCGGTGTTCGCGGGAATGATGTCACTATGATCTTCCAAGAGCCGATGACATCGCTCAACCCTTTGCACACTATTGAGCAACAAATCGGTGAAATTCTAACCACCCATCGCGGCATGACGAATGACGAAGCGCGAAAACGCACCATTGAACTGCTTAACCAGGTTGGCATTCGAGAGCCCGAAAAACGCCTTGGAGCTTACCCTCACCAAATGTCTGGCGGACAAAGGCAAAGAGTGATGATCGCCATGTCCTTGGCCAACGAGCCAGAGTTACTGATTGCCGACGAGCCAACAACCGCTCTGGATGTAACGGTGCAAGCGCAGATCTTAGGATTGCTCGGTGAGATGAAAAAAGGGCGCGGCCTTTCAATGCTGTTCATCACCCACGACCTTGGCATTGTTCGTAAAATTGCCGATCGCGTTTGCGTAATGACCAACGGCGAAATCGTAGAACACGGGCCAACCGCAGAGATATTCGATAACCCACAGCATGAATATACAAAGCATCTATTGGCGGCTGAACCAAAGGGGAACCCGCCTAAATTAAAGAAGGGTGCCGAAGTTATTATTGAAGGGGAAGACATGAAAGTCTGGTTCCCTATCAAAAAAGGTTTCATGCGCAAGACCGTTGACCATGTGAAAGCGGTTGATGGAATTAGCTTGCAATTAAGAGCGGGGCAAACCCTTGGGGTTGTTGGTGAGTCTGGTTCTGGAAAAACAACTTTGGGCCTCGCGCTAACGCGGATGATTTCCTCAAAGGGACGTATTGGATTTATTGGACAGGATATCAACTCCTATTCCTTCAACGAGATGAAGCCTTTGCGCAGTGATATGCAGATTGTTTTTCAAGACCCCTACGGGTCTCTTTCGCCACGCATGTCAGTATCGGAAATAATTGCTGAAGGCATGGAAATTCATATGCCCAACCTTGGCGCAAATGAAGTAGATGATCGGGTCGCCAGCATTTTGGAAGAGGTGGGGTTAGACCCTGCAACCCGTCATCGCTATCCTCACGAATTTTCTGGTGGCCAACGGCAACGCATGGCGATTGCCCGGGCGATGATACTAGAACCAAAATTCGTGATGCTGGACGAGCCAACCTCTGCCCTCGACATGAGTGTTCAAGCCCAGGTGGTGGAACTGCTGTTACGACTACAAGAAGAAAGAAACCTCGCCTACTTGTTCATCAGCCATGATCTGAAAGTCGTTCGTGCACTCGCCAATGATGTGATCGTCATGCGCTTGGGCAAGGTTGTAGAACATGGGCCAGCCGAACAGATTTTTGACAATCCGCAAACTGATTATACGAAGGCGCTCATGGCGGCGGCCTTCAATTTAGAAGTAACACCAACAGGGGCGGTAAATCAGTGAGTGGTAAGGGCATACTTCTCGACACTAAATTTGATATTTCAAATAGGGTTGAACAATTTCAAGATGTTTTTTCCGGCCATGACATTATCAATTGGCAAGAAAACAAGCCCGCAGGCCCAACACTCACTAATGTAAAATACGCCATCGTTTGGAAGCCCACGCTTGGGCTGATGAAAGGCTTGCCTAACCTTGAGGTTATATTCTCCTGGGGGGCTGGGGTGGACCATGTTTTTGCAGATCCAAATTTACCAGATATTCCCATAGTGCGATTTGTTGATGCTGACCTAACAGGCAGAATGGTAGAATATGTAGTCCTGCAGGTGTTGATGCACATGCGCCAACAGCGCCGCTACGACCAACAACAAAGACGACAACAATGGGTTGAATTGGTTGATCCGACAGCAAGCCAAATGCGGATTGGTATTATGGGCTTTGGGGAGTTAGGCCAAGCTTCAGCTCGCGCACTTCTGGCTTTGGGCTTTCAAATAAACTCATGGTCGCGCTCACCTAAAGACATGGAGAAGGTCACCTCGTTTTATGGAGATGATGGGCTGGAGCCTTTCTTAAACCAAAGCGATATACTCGTCGCGCTTTTACCCCATACAAAAGAGACCCATGGTATATTAAACAGCGATCTCATCGCAAAGCTTGCGAGTGATGGCCCCTTTGGAGCCCCTATTCTTATCAATGCAGGGCGAGGTGGGTCACAGGTTGAAACTGACCTTATAGAGGCATTGAATTCAGGTGCATTACGCGGCGTTTCATTAGATGTTTTTGAGACAGAGCCTTTGCCAAAGGAAAGCCAATTTTGGGAACTCGACAATGCAATCATCACTCCCCACTCAGCCGCGGTGAGCAGCGCAACAGCGGTCGCTCATCATGTAAAAAAGCAGATTGACCGCTACGAGCAGGGCCTAGCACTTCAGCACGTGGTTGATCCCTCGCAAGGGTACTAGGCAGATTATTCTGGCCTGCGCGCTATGGTCGGCTGACCATATAAATATCCAATACGCTTGATCGCCCCTGCCAAATCTTCAATCGCCACATTCATGGTATTGCCATTCGAATGAAGCAGGTTTTTTTGATCCATCATCATTCCGACATGCCCCTTCCAGAACACAAGATCACCGCGTTTTAAATCGGTGAAATCTGTATCTAACACATCACCAATGCTCGCCGCCTGCATATCAGAATCGCGCAGCACAGTTTTCCCGCAAAGCATGTTTGCCGTGGAAACCATACCCGAACAGTCGATACCAAAACCCGTATCACCACCCCATAAATACGGCGTATAAAGGAGCGTTTCTGCAACGCTTACTGGATCAGATTTCCAATCCCCAAGCTCAATTGCGTGGCCTGCAATAACGGCTTCACCTGTATCTAAAATCAGGTAATCCGTTCCCCGCGTGGTGGCCTTATCGGCAACCGAAATTTTTGAGCCCATGGAACGATACCCGACTCTCGGGTGCTGCAAATCAGCAGTGGGATATAAAAAAGTGCGTGGCGCTAAAACCATATGGGTAGCGATGGAAGCATCAGATGTAAGGCAATCTTCGCGACAATAACCAACATAGCCATCATCAACACGTTGCACCCAAGCCCAGCCATTCTTACGCTCAAACACCATCACATCATGACCATGAATTATTTGAGTGTTCAGCCCGCTGCCTTCTCTTGGCTCTTTTAACAGATCAACAAAATGGGCTTTAATGGTAGCGGCCTCACCCGTTACAAAACGCGTAGCTTTCACTTTTCCCTCCAAAGAAACATCCGCAAGATCATCACGGTAGGCATGGAGACGTTTATCTAAGTTTGACGGCATTAGGATACCTCCCCTGCCTGCTTGACTACTAAATCCCCGAGCCGCTCTAAATATTCTGAGCCTTTGACGGTGCGTTGTATCAAGACGTTGCGCCTATCGCGTTCGTCGCGGCGGCGGCTAACCAACCCCATGATACCCATCGTATCTAAGGCCCGCGTTATCACGGGTTTTGTAACCCTCAAATGAGCCGCAAGCCCCCGCACGGTATGGGGCGGCGGGTCTAGATACACGGACAAAAGGATCGCTAATTGGCGGGTCGTCAAATCAGGATCATCAGCACGCACTTGGGCTAACATCGCTTTTTGCCAAAGTGTTAATGCCTGACCTGGCCTAAGTGAGAGCATGTGTACCTCGCTTTGTTTCGCTTCCGTTTTAGTCTGCCCAGCTTCTATTCATACTGCAAGGCCTCTATTTTGCATATCTTGCTTGCAGCACATCGTATAGCGCGCGAATTCCTTGCGCCTCTCCGCCAACTGTTGCCCAAGGTTTATCGCTTGGAACCCAGCCAAACACATCTAAGTGCGCCCAGGTTTTTGCATGGCTAACGAAACGAGAAAGGAATAGTGCTGCCGTGACTGAACCAGCAAAACCACCAGCGGTGATATGACTGACATCAGCTATTCTTGAAGAGAGCATGGATTGGTACGGCTCCCAAAGAGGCATACGCCAAAGGGGGTCGCTTAGCTTAAACCCTGACGCTAACACATCCGCAGAAAAACGGTCGTCATCGCTATAAAGCGGCGGTAAATCTGGACCCAAGGCAACACGGGCAGCACCTGTGAGAGTTGCCATGTCGATCATAATTTCGGGCTTATCTTCATCACCAAGGGCAAGACAATCACCCAGAACCAAACGGCCCTCAGCATCAGTATTACCAATTTCAACGCTAAATCCCTTACGACTTTGAATCACATCACTCGGCCGGAAAGCATTTGCAGAAATTGAATTTTCAACTGCTCCAACAATTAAACGGAGCCTAACGGGGAGCTTACGATCCATAATCATATGAGCCAAGCCCATAACATTTGCCGCGCCGCCCATGTCTTTTTTCATTAAGCCCATCGAGCTGCCAGGTTTAATATTCAGCCCGCCTGTATCGAAGGTCACTCCCTTACCTACAAGCGTGATTTTTGGATGGCCTGCTTTCCCCCAAGTCATGTCCAAGACTCGAGGCGCTTCAGCGCTTGCCCGCCCAACAGCATGAACCATTGGAAAGTTCTTGCTCAGCAAGTCCTCCCCCTTCACCACTGAAACTTTGGCTTTGTGGTTCCTCGCTAATTTGCGGAATGCGGCTTCCAGCGCATTTGGCCCCATGTCGTTTGCTGGGGTGTTTATTAGATCGCGGGTAAGGAAAACAGCTTCAACTTGACGATTAACTTCGGCCGACACTTTTGCTGCCAATTGCGGTGTTTGGTGTTGGCGCTTACGGTATTTATCATAGGAGTAGCCACCCATTGCCCAAGCTAGTTGGCTCAATTCATGGTCAGCCTTGTTGGCTTCGATGGTGTAACTACCCTTGGGCAAGGTCCGAGCTAATTTAGCGTGGGCAAAAGCCTTGTTGTTTCCTTTTCCACTGCCCAAGCCAAAAAGCACAGCTGAAACTCCACCCTTAGAATTTGGGATCAAACAGGATTGACCGGTCTTTGCCGAAAAGCCGTTCGTCTTAGCCCAAGCGAGTGTTTCGCGATCAAGCTGAGATCCTTTTGATCTAAATTCCGATGCTGTGATCAATTTAATTGGTACAGCGTTTTTCTTTGGGGCTGTAAAATGGTCCTGCGGGTCAGTTATTAAGTGCATATGTCACGCGCTCCTTATTGTGTCATCCCATCACTATGGGGAAAATATTAACCATCCATTAGGGTTAACAGAATATTTCTTTAGTTAAGAATCAAAGCATCTGGCTTTGAACAAGCCCATGTTTGGCGGGGATTATTAGACGATGGATTATTCTGAAAAGAACACAAGCATAAATAAAATTCCCGCTCGTAAACTGATCATAGCCGTAGGCCTTGGCCTGACACTTGCTCTGACGGGCTGTGCAAAAAAGCGACTTACAACGGGTTCAATCCCGAGTAACATACGCAAACCCGTTGGCCAGATGAACAAAAGCGAATTGGTAACGGCCAGTGAGTATTGGAGTGCACGGTATAAAAAGCACCCGAAGGATAAATTCACTGGTATGAGCTTCGCAACTACCCTGCGCACTATGGGTCGTAACGACCAAGCGCTTGCCGTGATGCAGCAAATGTCAATCCACCACCCATCTGATCGTGAAGTCGTTGGCGCTTATGGTAAGGCACTTGCAGGGGCTGGAAAATTAGAAGCGGCATTGAAGACAATTCAACAGGCGCAAACACCAGACAATCCTGATTGGAAACTCTATTCAGCTGAAGGTACGATTTTCGACCAATTAGGGAACCCTAAGCTGGCACGTAAATCATATAGAAAAGCACTGGATATTAGGCCAGGCGACCCATCAGTGCTGTCCAATTTGGGTATGTCATATTTGCTAACCGGTGATCTTCGGTCTTCCGAAACCTACCTTCGTCAAGCTGTTGTTCGCCCTCAAGCAGATGCGAGAGTACGCCAGAACCTAGCTTTGGTAATTGGCCTACAAGGGCGCTTCAAAGAAGCGGAAAAAGTCGCGGCTGGTGGTTTGTCTCCACAAGAGGCGCAGGCTAACGTCGCGTTTTTGAAACAAATGCTATCTGAGCAGAACGCTTGGGAAGAGCTGAAAGACAAGAAATAAAAGCCGTATTTGGGCTTAGTTATTGAAGAGCGCTAACCGTTCTTCAGCCTCTTTGACCATTGATTTTATAAGCTTTTCAGCAGGTAAAATGCTATCAATAAGCCCTGATGCTTCGCCGACAAATGTATTGGCAATTGCCGTATCGCCCGAAGCCCATGCTTCTTTCCAAAGGCTAGCCTGCTCATCTGCATTTGCTAAAAGGCCTTCAATATCGTTATGCCAGCGTTTCGTGAAACCGTTTTTAAGCACACGCGCCGTGTATTCTGGTGGCCATTTTAGATGACGAGCAATATCCATAACGCTTGATCTTATCGTGTCATCGCCAGTCGCTTTAATCGCAGCTTCCAGCATTTTTGGATGTACAAGCGCCTCTTCGCTAGCCCAAAGACGCGAACCAACTAACACCCCTTCAGCTCCCAACATAAGAGAGGCCGCTAGTCCACGACCATCCGCAATTCCACCAGCTGCGCACAGGATTGCATCAGCGTTATTGCGGCTGATTAAGTCGGCCACCTCAGGAACCAGCGTCATTGTTGCGCGGTTGAGGCCGTGGCCACCAGCTTCACAGCCTTGAGCAACAATTACCTTTGCATCACAGCCAAGGGCCCGTTCGGCATCTGGCAACGTTTGCACTTGGCAAATCAGAGGAACGCCTGCGGCTTCAATTTTCTTTGTATGAGGCTCTGGATCTCCAAAGGATAAAAACAGCGCTGAAGGTTGTTTTGCGAGGGCATCATCGAGTAAATTTGGAAACTGTTTGAGGGCTTGCTCTAAGTGCCAAGTGATGAAACCAATCCCAACAGGCGTATTTCCAGCCTCTTGGTATTGGTCCTCCATCCAATTCCCATCGCCATAGGCCCCGCCGATGAAACCCAAGCCGCCGGCCTTGGTAACACTAGAAGCTAACCGTCCCCCTGCGGCAAGTGCCATCGGCGCGGATAGAATTGGGTGTTGGATTCCAAAAAATTCACTTAGGCGAGTTTTAAGCTCACTCATTTCGCCACGTCAGATCCATATACTTTTGCCAACGTACGAATGATCGCAGGGCCAAGGATCACAGCAAAAAGAACGGGCAAGAAGCAAATCATCATAGGCACAGTCAACTTAGGTGGAAGCGCTGCGGCTTTCTTTTCTGCCATGGCCATACGAATATCGCGGCTTTCTTGCGACAATACCCGTAATGCTGTCGCTAGTGGCGTACCATATTTTTCAGCCTGAACGAGCGAAAGAACCACGTTTTTAACCTGCTCCAACCCGGTCCGAGCTGTCAAATTATCATAGGCTTCACGACGCTCTGGAAGGAAGGCCAACTCAGCGGTCGTCAACATCAGCTCTTCCGCTAGAGGAATTGATTGTGGGCCAATTTCAGCAGCCACCTTACGAAAAGCAACCTCAATACTCATGCCAGATTCAACGCAGATAAGTGTAAGGTCAAGCGCATCGGGCCAAGCCCGAGTGATTGACAGCTGACGTGCTTTCATCCGGTTATTAACAAAGAGAATTGGGAAGTAAAATCCAGCAAACCCAGCGATCAATACATACATAAGGTTTGTCATACTATCTCCCTCTACACGAGGAACAATCATATAATAATAGATGCCTGCACCAGCCATGAAAAGAAACGGCAAACCAAAGCGGAAACTAAGGAAAACAAACAAAGGAGCTGGGCCTCTATAACCTGCTTGAATAAGTTTGGTTTCAGTTGCCTCATCGGCAAGAGCTGAACGCAGATTGAGCCTATCAACCAAGGTCCTTAACACAGCCCCAGCTTCTTTCTTTTTTGTATTTCCGCGTAAATTTTCAGCTTTCTTTGCAGCCATAGATCTTTGCTGTTGGCGCAGTTTTTCACGCTCCAAAGCAACTGTCTTCATACGGTTACCAAGGTTGTCCTTGGCTAACATTGGCATAGCAATGGTCAAGATAGCGGCAAAAACTGCAATTGCAGTTGTCATTGCAATCAAGTTTTCTGGCTGTATGAGAAAATCCATCATCGAGCTTATTCCTAAAATTTAAAGCTAATCATTTTTTTCATGACACCAATTCCAGCCCCCATAGAACCGGCGCACCCTAGCAGTATTTTTTGGCCCGTCGGATCATCAAAAAGAGGGTTCAAGTAGCCTGGAGTGGAGATACTCACCAAAGCAGCCACAACAAATGGTAGGGAACCAATAATCATGGCAGAAGCTTTTGCTTCGGTAGAAAACGCCTGAATTTTATCAGCCATTTTACGCCGCTCGCGCAGAACCTTGGAAAGGTTTCCCAAAGCTTCTGACAGGTTACCACCAGCTGAAGATTGAATAGCAATCACGATCGCAAAAAAGTTAGCTTCTGATGTTGGGATACTTTCATAAAGCCGATCGCAAGCATCTGGAACTGGGATACCCATTTGGGTGGCTTCTATCAGTTTCCGAAATTCACCTTTTACGGGTTCAGCTGCATCATTAGCGATAATTCTTAGGCAGTCGTTGAGTGGAAGACCTGAACGGATACCACGAACGATTACATCAATTGCGTTAGGGAAAGCCAAGGTGAACGCTCTGAAACGACGGTTGCGTTTGAAGTTTACGAACCAATAAGGCATCCCAAACCCTGCAACGAAGCCTACACCAATGGCGATATACCAAGGCAAGCCCCCAAGAGTTAGAGCTAAGAGGAAGCAAAAAATACTGACGATCACTCCGATCGTATAAAATTTCTTCATACTCATCGTCATCCCGGCCTGCACAATTCTAATATTGAGCGGAGGTGAGGCTGCTTTTTTTCCTGAGCTGCGTTGGGCAGCAACGTTTTTCATCGTATTCTCGCGGGTTTTCCGCTTCTGCTTATCATCAACGCGTTTGGCTTGGTTCTTATTCTTTGTCGTTCTATCCACCTGCATATCTTTAATGCGTTGGCCAGATTTTTTGGTGTCAGAAATAGACTTGTACATCAAGGCATAGCCAACCGTTGCCACCACAAGAATGACAAGCCCAGTTAATGCAATAATTGTTATATCCATAACGAACGACCCAATACTAAATACCCAATTACCCTAGTTCATGACCCAAAAGGTCTTAAGGAACATAAAACTTTAGAACGCTAGTGATTCTGCGTCCTCGGCAGCATCAAGTGCAGCAGACAAGCGATCACTTTCACCAAAATAGCGCGCACGTTCATTCATCTTCGGATTACCAACACCACAGGAGCGATGCTTACCAAGAATGTTGCCCTGAGCGTCTTCTCCGGTGATGTCATAAACAAAAATATCCTGGGTAATAATTACATCACCCTCCAAGCCGATGACCTCAGTAATATGAGTAATACGACGCGAACCATCACGAAGGCGTTTTGCTTGAATTACAATATCAACAGAGCCAACAATAATTTCGCGCACGGTTTTTGCCGGCAATGTGAAACCGCCCATGGCAATCATTGATTCCATACGTGACAAACATTCGCGAGGGGAGTTGGCGTGGATTGTACCCATAGAACCATCGTGACCCGTGTTCATGGCTTGCAGTAGATCGAACACCTCAGGGCCACGCACCTCACCAACGATGATCCGTTCTGGCCGCATACGCAGACAGTTTTTAACAAGGTCAGTCATTGTGATAGTCCCCTCACCTTCAAGGTTAGGTGGACGGGTTTCTAGGCGCACAACGTGGGGCTGTTGAAGTTGAAGTTCGGCGGAGTCTTCGCAGGTGATAACCCGTTCATCTTCGTCAATGTAATTGGTCATGCAATTGAGAAGAGTCGTTTTACCAGAACCAGTACCGCCTGAAATAACGATGTTACAACGGACACGGCCAATAATTTTCAGAATCTCAGCACCAGCAGGTGAAATTGCTCCGAATTTTACGAGCTGATCAAGGGTCAACTTGTCTTTCTTAAACTTACGAATGGTCAATGTTGGACCATCTAGCGCCAGTGGTGGCGCAATTACGTTTACGCGTGAACCATCAGCGAGACGCGCATCACAAATCGGGGAAGTTTCATCAACACGGCGACCAACCTGGCTCACAATGCGTTGGCAAATATTCATGAGTTGGTCATTATCGCGGAACCGAACGTTAGTAAGTTCAACTTTGCCGTCCACCTCGATAAAAGTGTTTGTTGCTCCGTTGACCATAATATCAGCGATGTCATCACGTGCGAGCAACGGTTCCAGAGGACCATAGCCCAATACATCGTTACAAATATCTGCCAGTAATTCTTCCTGTTCAGAAATTGACATCACGATAGATTTGATTGCGATAATATCGTTTACGATATCGCGAATTTCTTCTCGTGCACCTTCATTGTCCAGCTTCGAGAGTTGCGACAAATCAATTGTATCAATCAAAGCGGAGAATACTTGCGTTTTTACATCATAGTATTCTTCAGATTTGATTTTAATCTCTTGCACGACCCCTTGCGGCGGCTCTACTTTTTCATGCTCTAAGGCTGGAGCCTTAGATTTCACTTTCTTAGTCAATTGTGGTGCTTGAACAGAAGGTAAATTTGATGCCTGTATCGCTCCACCAGGTGCGGCCGGTTGCTGTTGCGCAGCGGCGGGCACACCAGCTTGAACTGGCGCAGCCTGTTGAGGAGGAGCAGCCTGAGCCGGCACAGCTGGTGGCTGACTTGGTTGCTGATTAGCTTCAGGTGGCATTGCTAGCGGTTTGTTAAAACCCTCGCTGCTCGTGCCACCGTTTTGTCCACCCCGTTTCCCAAACATCAGATATATACTCCATAGCCGCCAATAGCGGCGTTGTTATTATTTAGATTTTTTACGCGAAAGCTTTGATAGGATTGATCCCATCGTTTTCTTCGACGGTGCTTCAATCTCACGACGATCAGTCAAAATTTGAGCGAAAGTATCAAAGGTTGCTGCAATCTCGCTCTTACTGTCAGTCTCAGAAATCATCTGACCGTTGTTAGACGCTAGACCAAACAGCGCAGGGTCAAATGGAATAATGATAGATGGCTGCATATCTAACGGTTGCGTAAATTCTTCAATAGATATTTCTGGCCGCTTTGGCACATCACACTGGTTCAAAACCAGATACGGCTTTCCATCATTTGGACGAAGCTCTGCCAAAGTATCAATTAAGTTTTTTGTATTTCTCAAGGAGGCCAAATCGGGGGTTGCTGTAATTACAACTTTGTCCGCAGAAGCTAGGGTTTTTCTAACCCACCCAGTCCAAATGTGCGGTAAATCCACGATTACATTTGGCGTTCCTTTTTGAGCAACATCAAGTAACTGGGTAAAATCATCCGCATCAAAATCATATTCGCGATCCAATGTGGAAGGCGCGGCCAGAAGGCTAAGGTGGTCAGTACACTTCTCTAACAACCGATCGAGGAAAGTCTCGTCAATACGATCTGAGGAAAATACAGCCTCCGCAACGCCTTGAGCAGGGTCCCTATCAAAATCAATATTGGCTGTACCAAAAGCTAGATCCAAGTCCGCGAGAACGACATCGCTCTCGTAGTTGCTTGAAATCGCCCAGGCTACATTATGGGCGATGGTTGAAGAACCAACGCCACCTTTGGAGCCAATAAATGCAATGGTATTACCAAGAGGGGCAGAATCTGGATCCACGAACAATGTCGTGATCACACCCATAATATCGCCCATAGAAATTGGAGCGACTAGGTATTCAGCAACGCCACGCGAGATCAAGTCTCGATACAATGCCACATCATTTTTAAAGCCGATAACAACAACATTTGTACCTTCATCGCAAACGTCTGCAAGCTTTGCGAGTTCAGTCATGAGCTCCTCGCCAATCAGGCGAGATTCAACCAAAATTAGATTTGGCGTTGTAGCTGTTTGGTAAAATTCAACCGCCGCATTGACACCACCAAGCTGAACCTTGAGATGCGCCTTAGCCATCCTGCGGTCACGAGAGGCATAATCAATTGTGTTCGCAACACTTTCTGATTCACAAAATGCCTGAATAGCGACACGAGGAACGGGTCGAAAATTGCTTACATCCTCATCTTGCCACTCATTATCCGAAGCCGCTTGAGCGGGGGTCTCTAATTCTGGCGCTTCATATAACGCTTCCTGTTCAGAAAGCGCTGGTTGAGCTGCAACAGATTCAGAGGCTACAGGAGCTTGTGGCGTTTCCGCTTCTGGTTGCTCGTAGACGGGCACAGCTTGCCCCTCTGGTGCTTGCTGTTGAGGCTGCTCTTGAGGAGCTTGGTTGTCGTATGCCGGGTCGGACATGTCGTTTATCCCTGATTTAACTCGTTTTATGTTACGTTAATTGCCGCTATTTGATTTCTGGTGTACCAGAGCTCGAAAGCTTGACCTTACCATCTCTATATTCCTTGAATCCCTCGATCCTACGGCCAGCATCTATGGGCGACATGCCTCTTGGGGCTAATAGGTCAGCTGGGTTAGCAATTGCCGAGGCAAGATTGCTTTGCGATGCGCAGCCAAAATTATGATAGTTTTCATTTTGTCCATTGCTGGCGGCCAAGTCACCAGGCCACCTACCGCAACCCTCTACATTGGATTTAACACCAATATACGAAAGCCTAATCGGTGCGGAAGAACCGTGTTCTGCAGCATAATAAGTCGTCATTTGAATATGATTACGTGGAACACCACTCGCCATGATGGATTCAATTACTTGATCACTCACTTTGCGAGCCGATGCCTCGTTAGGAGAGCCCGACGGTAACATGATAGAAATGCTCCCTGCGGCGGACTTTCTAAACCGATATGCAAAGCCTTCGATACTACCACCTGAAGCTCTTGAGATAGTTCGTATATCTGAGCCGATCGGTATATCGAGCGTTTGTTCGCGTTCCTCGATAACAATCGGGTGTCGCGTTTTATAGGTGTGGTGCACACTGCCAACGGTGAAATTATCCTTGGAATGACTTGCGCAGCCAGTGAGTGCAGCAAGGGGAAGCAGAGCCGCCAACGCCAGAGCGGGTCCTGAAATTGGGCCCAATCCTCGTCGCGTCTGAGTGCCAACTCGAACGGTTTTGGCGTTTATACCGTTGATAGTACTGGTTTTGATCACATGGTTTTTCATCTTCATTGCCTACTCTTTACTTAATGATAAATCCGACAGAACCCGTATAACGGCCCTTGGGAAGATTACCTTGCTTCGTGCCATAAACACGGTTCACCCGGCCCATAAACAGACCAGATGAGTTTGTTGCGGGTTGGAAATTCTCGTCTGGTTGAGCCAAGTTTTTGCGCGCAACAGGGCGAACAAGATAAGGCGTCACAATAATGACCAGCTCAGTCTCATTACGAATGTATTCTTTACTGCGGAATAAAGAGCCGAGAACCGGAATTCTTGAAAGCCCCGGCATGCCTGAAACCACCTGACGTATATCGTCTTGAACAAGGCCAGCAATTGCCATGGAACCACCAGAGGGTAATTCAACCGTTGTGCTGGCCATACGGCTTCGTGTTGCAAAAAGGTTGGCCCGTGTCGTCAAGGTACTTGCGCCCGTGGATGAAGGTTCCTTAACCTCAGTTTTCAGCTTCAAGCTGATACGCCCTTCGGTTAACACCGTTGGAACAAACGATAAATATATACCATAGGGTTCAGCAGTGTAGGTTACTTGTAGACCTTCCGCGACAGTCTGACTGGCATTGGTTGGTATCTGCCAAGTTCCGCCAACTTTAAATTCTGCTTGTTCGCCGGAAATAGCCGTTAGGGTTGGCTCAGCCAATGTTCTTATAACACCAGCGATTTCCATCGCATGAAGGCGAGACTGCAAAGCATTCAATCCTATGTTCGCAAACGATCCATTAGAAATTGTTTGCTGAGCAACACCAGATGCAAAGGAAGAGAAACTAAAGCCGCTAGAGGATGATGCATCCAAAGTTGACGAGATGCCCAATTGCTTAGTCACGTTCCGCTGAATTTCAGCGATCACAACTTTCAACATCACCTGGTCTTCACCTTCAATCTTTATCAGATTGATGATTTTACTTTTTCCGCCGCCACCGAAAAGGGACTCAAACAGAGAATCGCCGTTATCCGTTGCTTCACCGCCTTCTACAAAAGCAGTTGCAAGCTCTACAGCGCGAGCCGCATCAGTTGGTGTTTGAACTGAACCAGTAAGGACCATGTTGTCATTTATCATTTCAGCCTTCACATCAGAATTTTTGATGAGACGGTTGAGGCTGCTTTCTAGCCCCGCAATGTCACGTTCAATAACAATTTCAAGAGCAGCGATTTGTTTGCCGGTACCATCGAAAATGAACACATTGGTTTGTCCAATCTGTTTGCCGAATAAATAGATGCGCCGCGATGTGCGCATAACAGCATCCGCCACTTTAGGGTTTGCAACGAGAACATCATTGGCGATTGAAGGCAGATCGACGACCATAGATTTATTCAACCCAAGCCTGATCAACCGCGGAGACGAGGCGTTTTCAGATGTAATTCGAACGTAGTTGTCTGAAACCGCTTGCGCGGCAACGCTAGCAATACCAACGGGTTGAAACGCTGTGGTTACAGCAAGGGCCAAGGTGCTAAGAACCCCAGTTGCCCGACTCAGTGTCGATTTAGATAGATTTGAATTATTACGCATGATCATAGTTTCTTACTCGATTTACGGTCATTTCCATTATTCATGGAGTGCCAAAATTAATTCTTAGGACGAACTTCGTGTGGTTTTCCGTACAGGATGATACGGACTGTACCCCGTCTTTTACGCGATCCACTGGACAGTAGACTTTCACCCGCATTGCTAGAGGCCAATTCAGAATCCTCAACACTACGCAGCGCCAGGGACATTGAATTACGACCAACTTTTTTTGCTGCAACAATGATCTCAGATTGGGTTGCGGTTAGTTCCAGCGTAATAGTTCTACCAACGATGGACTTCTCGCCATCTTGCTCCTCAAGCACCCGGTCAACCGCAAGCACACGTATATTTTGCAAGATTGTTTCTGTAATAAAGCCAGCTTCTTTATCTTCGCCTTTATAGCTGATGATCACGTCAACATGGTCATTTGGTAGAACAAAGCCACCAGCCGAGGTTTCGGCACTGACGTTAATTGCCATGGCGCGCTTTCCAGCAGGAAGGATTGCTGAAAGATAACCACTGTCTGAATGAACAATTTTTTCTTCGCGAATTGGCTCTCCTGCATAAAACGCAGTACGGGCAATCGCCTTCGAATACTTTTCGATGGCTTCCTTGTTGTCATCTTCAACAATATATGCCTCACGAATGTTCTTTTCTGGCCATTCTTCCCAGACGAGGTTTTCTTGTGTCAAAGCAGTACCCATTGGAACATCGTTCTTAGCGATCAACACTCTTTTTATGGGCTCAACCTTTTCTTGAATAACAACTTGGTTCTTCATCTTGGGTTTTTTGTTTAAATTCATCATCAAGAATCCAGCGCCTATTGCTGCCACAAGAGCAACAGCCAGCAGGATGAGTTGAATTGGTTTCATGATTCCGGACTCCGATTACGCATAGGCGCTAAAACTTTTCTCTAGTTTTGAACCTGATTGGTGTACTTATGGTTAACAAACGTCTCACAAACGTAGTAAACAGAATCTTTCTTTTCTTAAGCCCTTTGTTTTTTGTCGATTCAGAACAAAAAAAAGCCGGCCTTTTTCAAGACCGACTCCATATGAACTGCGGGGTTTATGTACTGTTTAGCTTCAGATCATCGCTTTGCCAGATACGATATAGTCAAACCAAGGCGTAGCAGTAAAAATAATCATTGCGGCTGGACCAAGGGCAATACCGTAAGGAACGCCAGACTTTTTATCATATAACCGCATGATCCATTCAACTTTTAAAACCCAAGCTGGAGGGGAAAAGTTGCGGGCAACAATAATAACCAATGTAAGTGCCCCACCAAAAATGCCTGCGAGAAGGACGTAGGGTAATGTGAAAGCAGTGCCGAACCAAAGAGCCGAAGCCGCGAGAAGCTTTGCATCCCCTCCACCCATTACGCCGATATTAAAAAGCATAAAGCCAACGATAAGAACAAGGATCGCTACACCGAAATGCCACGCCATTGTTATCAATCCCATGCCAGCTAAGGGTGCTAACACAATGAACCCAACAATTAAGGCCATGGTGATACGGTTTGGAATCGTCATGGTGAAAAGATCGTAGAAAGTGGCAAAGATCATACATAGAGGAAATATGGTCAAAATGGCCAGGCTGGTAATATCGCTCACAATGAAACCCTTTTTTCGTAATGATGTTGAGATTGAAATTACCTTTTGGCGGCTAATCAATCGTTAATCGAGAGTCAAAAAAAAGACCGCCCTGCAAAGCAGGACGGTCTCCTTTTATTCTATGTACCTAAGTACTTAGTACTTAAGCAGTTGCGCCAGCAAGTGCATCAGATACAGCCTGGAAGATAGCTTCCAAGTTAGTACCAGCAGATGTGAACACTGTGATGCCTACGATTGAGATCAAAGCAGCCAATAGGCCGTATTCGATAGCAGTTGCACCAGATTCGTCTTTGAAAAATTTCTTCAAGTTTGTCATGGGTATAATCCTTACTCCACGTGTTACAGCAAAATCCGCCAGGTGTATCCCTGATCGGATAAACACAAACTACCGTCAGGGTATTAGGAACACCTTAAAATTTGTGCTTAATAAAAAATTTATTGCCCAGAGCGCAAATTATGTTGAACCGCCCACTATTTTTTTATGTTGCATTTTATCTAAAGCAATTTGAACGGTGATCTTAGTTCTAGAAATTTCCCCTATATAGTAAAGTGTAGAAAAATAATTGGCTCTTTGAGCAGAGCTTAAAGCTTCATTCACCAATTTCAGGGATACTGGCTATATTAATGTTTGAAGGGTTTATTAGTATGGCGTTCCCTAAGTTTTCTTTGGTTTCCAAATCAACAGTTCTGGCAATTGGCCTAACAATGGGCGTTGTTCCATTTTATACGGCTGCGACAAATGCTGCCGAGAACCAACAAGGCTCAACAGGCCTGCAGATCATAGTTGATCGAGCGAAGGTTGTTCGTATCGCAAAAGCTGCTGACACTATTATCGTTGGCAACCCATCAATTGTTGATGCAACAATCCAAGATGCGCGAACTATCGTTCTGACGGGCCGCAATTATGGTGTAACCAATTTGATTGTCCTCGATGCTGATGGCGATGCGATTGTGGATGAGACCGTTATTGTAAAAAGCTCTGAACAAAATACCGTTCGTATTTTCAGGCAATCGGTCAGAGAGACATTATCTTGTTCTCCTGTCTGTGAAAGCGTTGTTGCTGTCGGTGATTACCTACCACCAGCCGATTCACTTAAGAGTTATGATAGACGTTTCTCAATCATGACCGGCCAAGTAGAATTTAAAAAATCGCAAGCCGAAGGCAATACTAAAGACAACTAGTAGGTGATGGCGAGGGCCTCAAAGCTCTCGCCCCTCTACCGCGTATCTAGAGTTAACAGTTTGTTGTCTAAACCGCCAAATAATGGGCGGTCGTAAAACTTCTTTGTAAGGTTTATCGGATAGATTCCTCGTACTGATGTATTTTGCAGCAGACAGGAAAAGCTATGGCCTTAAAAATTCTAAATAACCCATTGGATAGACGTGAGGTAAAACACTCACGCCGGTCAATATGGAACCGCTTCAGAAAAAACGAAGACGGTGCAACTGCCATTGAATTTTCTATTCTGGCAGTTCCATTTCTAATCATTACATTTGCTATTTTTGAAACTGGGTTGAGCTATTTTGCAAACAGAACCCTCGAGGCCAGCGTCAGTACAATGGCACGAAAAATCCGTCTCGGACAAATCACGGCAACTACTTATGCTGGTGTAGCTGCTGATGACTTCAAGAATGAACTCTGTGACCTACCAACAATGCTCTTGTTCGATTGTGCAAAATTAGTTGTCGATGTGAAAACGATTGAAAATTTTGAAGAACCTGATGCTCCCCAATATGACGTAAATGGCAATTTGAGAGTTGAAAATTTTGACTTTTCACCTGGTGCTGGCGGAACAATCAATATTGTTAGCGTTTATTATGACTGGTCCAGATTTTTTGATTTTTCATCACTTGGTTACGATCTTGATGGTGATAACCCCAATATGATGCGTTCCGTCACCGCGTTTATGAATGAATCTTTCAACTAAGAACACGACCAATGAGGAGCTCTCCCCTACAGGGCGTTAGAAATATCATGATTATGAAACATTACATCAAATCAAAACTCACCCGCTTTCTTCAAGATACCAATGGCCTTGCGACTATTGAGTTTGCTTTCACAGTGCCGTTTTTACTATTGCTTTGGTTGGGTGCAGTTTCGGTAATCGACATGGAAAACTCGTCAACGGAAGTTGGTAAGGTTACATCGACCGTCGCTGACATTCTTGCCCAGGCTCCAGAAGTCACTGAGGAGACCGTCGACAATGCATTTCTGGCTTCCCAAGCTCTTCTTGGTCATGCTCGTAAAGCAGATTTCGAAATCTATGTTGCAGGAATACGCATAACAAAAATCGATCCATTGGACGATAATGAAATCGGGACAGCGACTGTTGTTTGGTCACGTGGATCTAACCTTAGTACCTTATCTGCTCCAGCTCCTGGCACTACATTTGCTCTGGATACCAGCCTTAAAAAACGTATTGGCTTTATCGTTGCAACCCATGGCAAGCTCAAGCACGTTCCAATCTATGCTGATCAATATGCTGCATTCGGCGAGACAGACCATACGGTTTATTACGAGTACAAGAACTTTTTCACACCTCGTAACAGCGTTGAAACTGTTTGCATTGATTGCC
>JAZGEY010000032.1:0-6805 GCA_036478985.1 Rhizobiaceae bacterium | reverse complement strand
AACCATATAAACTCAAATTGTCACGGTTGAAATTAGCGGGTTTCATGCGCATATAAAGCACAACAAATTGCAAAAACGAAAAGACATTTATCATGGCAACACAACATTCAAAAGTATTGATCATCGGCTCAGGCCCAGCAGGATATTCCGCCGCTATTTACGCTTCGCGCGCATTGCTTGAGCCAACGCTTGTCGCGGGCATGGAACAAGGCGGGCAGTTGACCATTACTTCCGAAGTTGAAAACTATCCGGGCTTTGCTGAAACCATTCAAGGACCGTGGTTGATGGAGCAAATGTTGGCTCAGGCTAACAATGTTGGCACCAATGTCGTCAGCGACCACATCGTCAGCGTCGATCTTGATAGCCGTCCGTTCAAAGCAGTGGGTGACGGCGGAGAAATTTACACAGCTGACAGCCTGATCATCGCCACTGGCGCAAAAGCACGCTGGCTTGGCATCCCTTCAGAACAAACATTCATGGGTTTTGGCGTTTCCGCCTGTGCTACCTGCGACGGTTTCTTTTATCGTGGCAAGAATGTCATCGTTGTCGGCGGTGGCAACACGGCTGTTGAAGAAGCCTTATACCTTTCCAACCTCGCCAAGAAAGTAACAGTCATTCACCGCCGCGACGAATTTCGTTCAGAAAAAATTCTGCAACAACGCCTGTTCAAGAAAGACAATATTGAAGTGTTGTGGGACAGCGTTTTGGAAGAAGTCACCGGCGAACAATCTGTGCCGCCATCTGTTACTGGCGCACGCATTAAGAATGTCAAAACCGGAGACATCACCGACATGCCAATCGACGGTATTTTCATCGCCATCGGTCACGCACCACAAACAGAACTGTTTGAAGGTAAATTGAAAAAGAAGGATTCGGGCTACCTTTGGACAGCCCCTGATTCCACAGCAACTGAAATTCCCGGCGTCTATGCAGCGGGCGACATTACTGATGACAAATATCGTCAAGCCGTCACCGCCGCTGGCATGGGTTGCATGGCCGCATTGGAAGCAGAAAAATATCTGGCAGAGAATGAATAACTGCCTATGATGGGTTGAGTAACTCGTGGCGGTGAGGAGGAAACCCTATGGATTGGGACAAGCTAAGAATTTTTCATGCGGTGGCAGAAGCCTCCAGCTTCACCCATGCCGGTGACAAACTCAATTTGAGCCAATCCGCCATTTCGCGACAAATCTCTAACCTTGAGCAAAATCTTGGTGTGCCGCTTTTTCACCGTCATGCGCGCGGCCTGATCATGACAGAACAGGGCGAAACGCTTTATCTCACGGCCCATGATGTGTTGTTGAAACTCGATGCCGTGCAGGCACAATTGAAAGAATCCACCAAACATCCCAAAGGGCCACTAGTGGTAACAACAACGGTCGGCCTTGGCAGCACATGGCTCAGTTCACGCATTCACGAATTCATCGAAATGTTTCCTGATGTACAACTTGAATTGCTCCTCACCAATGAAGAAGTTGATCTCGCCATGCGCAAAGCCGATTGCGCTATTCGTCTGCGCCAACCCCAACAATCAGACCTCATCCAGCGCCGCCTTTTCACAGTTCATTTTCACATCTACGCCTCGCCTTCATACGTCCATCGCAATGGCCAGCCCAAAGATATTGAAGACCTCGACAACCACTCAATCATAACTTTCGGCAGAGACGCACCGCCTTATTTGTCATCAATGAACTGGCTGGCAAAGGTCGGCCGCAAAGACAAAGACCCCCGCCAATCCGTTTTCCAGGTGAACAACCTCATCGCCATGCGCTCCGTCGTAGAAGCCGGCGCTGGCATCGCGCTTTTTCCAGACTACCTAATCGAAGACAACACCGGACTGATGCAATTAATGCAAAACGCCGAAGTCCCCAGCATCGACACATACTTCGTCTACCCCGAAGAAATGCGCAACTCCGCAAGGCTGAAAGCGTTCAGGGATTTTCTGGTGCTGAAGGCGCGGAGTTGGCGGTTTTGAGGGGGTGAGGAAAACATATTTTTAGAATGATGAAATATTTTTCTAAGGCTGAACGGCTGCTTAGAGCCCGTAGTGACGCCGATCGGGTTGCTGAAAATTAGCGCAGTCGGCCCAAAGCGGACAGGATCTTCCGACAGCAAGGTAAGAATGCGGGCGCTCGTTGTGGTCGCACGTGCGATGCACTCTAGTTGAAAAGAAAATTTTCAATAAACAGCTTTGTTCCCTGATTAGTGCGGCTTCAACAATTGGAGTAGAATGCATTTTAAGGAACTCTGGCTTTGCATTCCAAAAAGTGGCATAGGCGTGGATGAAAGCACCAAAATCCTAGAACCGTAGCCAGTTGGCGCATATTGACAAGGAGAAATTTAATGACATCGAGCAACAAAACAACTGGTTGGGACCCTCTTGAGGCTGCAGATTCAGTAGATGCAAATGTTCTTGCTGCGGCAAAAAAACGTGAAATCAAGAATATTCTGAAATCTTATGTAAGCAACTACGACCCCCTCTCAGAGCTAATTCAAAATGCAATGGACGCCGTCGAGAAAAGACACAACACCGATGCAAGTGTAGCTCCAAAGATTATTGTTAATATTGATCTTTCCGAAAACTCTATCGAAATAGTTGATAATGGATGCGGATTTGAGAAAGGCGAGTTTAGAGCGTTTCTTGCGCCGAGTATCTCGTTCAAGTCGGGGAACGAAACGCGGGGGAACAAGGGAGTTGGTGTCACTTATATTGCTTATGGATTTAACGATCTAATAATACGGACCAAAAATGACTACTTCTCCTATCAAGGTATTATGCGCAGGGGACGCGAATGGATTGAAGATCACTCTGGGACAGTGTCTAATCCGAGAATCGAACCCGTTAAGACTAAAAGCTTCGCATTCGATAAACTTGATCAGGGGACAAGCTTCAAAATCACTTTCTCGGGCAATCACGTTCGTCCGAGTAATCTTGGATGGTATCAGGCTAAAACTGCAACGCAATGGCTGTACATTCTCCTTTTGAAAACCCCTCTTGGAGCCATAAACTTACCCAAATGTTTAGCGTCAAATATACAGTTTGATTTGAACGTGTGGGACAAGGACGGTGAAGTAACAATGATTGAAGGTCAGGAGGCGAAGTATAAGTTCCCCCACCTAGAAATAAAAGCCAGCCAACAACTTCGAAAAATTGTTGCCGTACAGAAAAAAGCTATAGAAAATGGGAAAGATCCCTCTAAAGCAATCGTTAAATTTCGAAATTCAAATGGTATTTATGAATCGTATTCTTTTGATGAGGTATTGGAAACTGCAGACTTGTCTAAAGATGAACTTGCGTTAGCCAAGACTCATAATGTCACTGCTTATGGCTATTTCACTTATTCTGTGGAAATTTGGGACCAACTCAATGACAAGAAGGCTAAACTTCGGAAAGGCCTACGAATTATAAGAGGCGGGCTGCAAATTGGCAGCAACGGTATGGCGCAGGGTGAACTTATTGCCATCCCGCTGAGTAGAGTTATCGGATACCAAAATCAAAGCCATGTGATCGTTCACTATGAGGGTGCAGAACCTGATTTGGGTCGAAAGGGATTTCAACCTGAACTTAAGGAGTTGGCCGAAAAAATCGCGACGACGATTACTAACCAACTTAGCGCGAGAAGGTTGGATATACTAAAACCTAATAGTGGTGCTCAAGTTAATATTGAAAAAGAACTAAAGGTACATGAATGGTTGAAACATCAAGAACAGCATGAAGCCGAACACCCACTCGTATTAAAAAATGATGGATTCTTTCTCCCCACCAAAAAGATTTCAGTGATGTCTGTTCCGCAAAGCGAACAAGACGTAATTGTTCTGTTCAATCAATTAATTGCCGGGGGGGTTGTTCGAGGCATGAAGCTACTCGCGACCTCCCAGACTTCACAATATGATAGCGTTTACAGGTTCTCTGCCGAAGAACCCTTGTCAGATTTTATATTCGATGAAAAAAACAATCCACTTGGTGTATTTGAAGAACAACTCACGAAAGAATATACTACCCAACCAAAAGTGCTTGAGTATAAGTTCTGTCTGGATGGATTAATCAGTGAATTTGAGGGAGGTGATAAACACGAGAATGATGTTGATCTTGCTGTTTTTTGGGAGATGGGCAAGGAATTCAACAAAGAATATTCAGTCACCTCTTACCTGGACGATGAGCAAACCCACCACCGCCCCCACCACGGCCTGACACATCGCCTTAGCTCAGCGAATTCTCACATTGAAGTAATCTGTCTGAAAGAGCTCTTTCAATTGCTCAACGACCCTAAAGATGCTCAAATATTTCAACAATCGACGTATGGGGACAACATTTAGAATGCCCCTCATTTAAGAAGTCCTACAAATAAATATAGGAAAAATCCATCAAGACAAACTGCTCGGCGTGTTTTGAAATTGTTCATATCCCCAAGCTTTGTCTTATGTAACGAGTGCCGGGAGCCCTACATATAGCTATGATCAACAAGCAGCAATTCAGTTTTCGATTGATAAACCAACGGGGGTTTTGGGCTATCCTCCAAACTTTGCAAAGTACACTAACTGCGCTTAGCTGCCGTTGGTGCTGATCGCAGCGAATGACCGCTTCCCACCCATTACAGAAGCAATTGAGAAATGCAAATTGATCACAAAGTCCGCGTAGCAGCTAACCGCGTCTCATTCCCACCCCCAAAACAAAAAAAGCCAGGCTTGGGAGAAGCCTGGCTTTAAAAGTTTGAAAGGTACTTAAACATTACCCTTCAAGGGAACAGCTAAGTGCACAGGTCATAGGGAGGAGGAAAATAACCCGGCTGCTTAACTTGACCTTGATATAGGGCGTTAAGTTATAATTACAATATAAGTTAGTGCAACTCAGCCATGCGGCAATTGCATAGTTGGTGGTTTTGCGGGAACGGCGCACTCAAAAACTATTTTGAACCCAACAAATTTTCTACCAACCCACCAGTAAGCGCATGTGCATCTTTCCAATTTAATTCAGGAATAGTGACGAGCGAATGGCAGACGCCCTGCATTATGCAAATCAATTGCTGCAGGGTCAGTTCAATTTTGTCATTGGCAATTCCACATTTCGCCAATAATTCTCCTAGATAGGCCAATTCGGTCGCCACCATTTCGCTATCCGCAAAAAAGCTTTCGCCTTTTTTAGGTTGGTCAATTTCCCCATAGACCATCATGTAGTTTTTTGGATTAGCTACCCAATAATCAACAAAGCAATTGGTATAGGCGATGAGTGCACTTTGAGGCTCGCCGCCACGTGCTGCCGCACTTCTGCAATCTCGAAAAAGTCCGTCGAATAACTCGCCCCAAATGTGAATCAAGATTGCTCTTTTATTGGGGTAAAAACGGTAAAGCGATGTCGGTGACAAATTGATCGAACGCGCCAACCCTCGCATTGAAACAGACTGATAGCCTTGTTCAACAAATAGGATTTTAGCCGCTTCAACAATTTTATAGCGTCCGCGCTCCAAATCATCTTGCGACAACGGTTTGCGCCCTCTTTTCGGGCTTCCAGGGGTTTTATTGATGTCCTCTTGCATGAGTTTGTTTAACAACGACATTGACTCTCGTAAACAATTAATATTAAAAATAACGCGTTCTTTTTATTATGAGGAGGCCAATATGCCCAAATTGCGAAATGCCCAAGGCGACATGTCATTCTGGCAAGCCAATGAGAAACCGGCCTCGGTGGGCCGCTCTCTAAAAGGCGAAATATCGGTGGATGTCGCAATAATTGGTGGCGGCTTTACCGGGCTGACAACCGCGCGCGAGATCAAGGCGGATGACCCAGCCAAAAGCGTTGCCGTGTTAGAAGCGCACTACATTGGCTACGGCGCATCAGGGCGCAATGGTGGCTTTAATATGACACTTTTCGGGCTTGAACCTGAAATCACAATCCTGCGCTGGGGCAAAGACAAGGCGCGCGAGGCGCAAGAATACATGGTGCGCGCAACCAGCAATGTGCGTGATTTGGTAAAGAAGCACAAACTGAAAAGCGACTACCAACACACCGGAATGTTACGCGTCGCCTATTCTGATGCACAATTAGGGCGCTTGGAAAAAAGCGCCGAAGTGTTCGAAAAAATAGGCGCTGCAAATCAATTCGAATTTATCTCCGGAGAAAAAGTCCGCGATGATATTAATTCACCACGCTTTCAAGGCGCAATGTTTGAGGCCAATAGCGGCATCCTTAATCCATATAAACACGTGCGCGAGCTGTTGCGCTTGGCCCAGAATGTAGGCGCAGAAATTTATGAAAATTCACCCGTCGAGTTGGTTGAACGAAATGGAACTAACATAAAGCTCACAACCGCCAACGGCATCGTGAATTGCAAAAAGCTGGTGATCGCCGTCAACGCTTGGTCCGGCTTCATCAAAGGCTTGCCAAAAATTCGCTCGCGCCAAACACCCGTCTGGACTTCGCAAGTCATCACCCAACCTTTGAGCGAAAAGCAATGGCAAGAAATTGGCTGGCAGAACAGCCAATCGATTGAAGACAATCGCCAACTAATCCATTATTTCCGCCGCACCAAATGCGGCCGCTTCACCATGGGTGGCGGTGACGCCTGTTTGGGCAAAGGCAAAGCTATGGGGCAAATGGATATGTCCAAGACTTGGGACAATTTGGAAAATCACGTCAAATGGCTATTCCCAACTCTAAAGGATATCTCGTTTGATTACCGCTGGGGCGGGCCTGTTTCGATCAACTTAGACATGGCACCGGAAATTGGCTTCATCGGCGATGAGCGCATAATTTACGCCAATGGCTGCATTGGTCACGGTGTCTCACTGACCCAATTGAACGGTCGCA
>JAZGEY010000031.1:0-17217 GCA_036478985.1 Rhizobiaceae bacterium | reverse complement strand
GGAATGATGAAAGATTGTGCTGAGGTGGGATCTCAATTTGTGGTGTCGCCAGGAGCTACGGTGGAACTGATAGAAGCCAATAGGAAAAGTGATATTCCGTTGCTACCAGGAATTGCGACCCCAAGTGAAGCGATGGGCTTGATGGGGGAAGGGTATGAGTTTTTGAAATTCTTCCCTGCTGAGCAAGCTGGTGGTGTGAAATATTTGAAGGCGATTGCTCCTGTTTTGCAGGGCATCAAATTTTGCCCCACGGGCGGTTTGAATCCTAAAAATTCGCCTCAGTATTTGGCGTTGGATAATGTGATTTGTGTTGGTGGTTCTTGGGTTGCGCCGAGCGATAAAATTTCGGCAGGCGATTGGGATGGTATAAGTGCGCTAGCTGCTGAAGCCGCTCAATTAGCGGGCTGATTGCTGGATACCATTGGAGTATAATAGTGCGTGTGTTTTTTGCTCTTGTTGGGATGTTTCTATCGGCTGGACTTAGTTTCGCCGCTGAACGGCTGGTGGTGTTTACGCCTTCTAGTCTTGGGGACGTGCTTAGCGAAATTGCTATGGCATATGAAAACAGAAGCGGACAAAAAATTGTGCTTTCTATTGCGGGTACTTCACAACTCGCGCGGCAGTTGGAGGCCGGAGCGCCTGCTGATATTTTTATGTCTGCCGATAGGCGTTGGATGGATTGGGCAATAGACAAAAGCTTGATTGATGAAAAATCACAAGTCAGCTTTGCCAGCAATCGTTTGGTGCTTGCGGTGCGAAGTGAAACAGAAAACTGGGCAGATCCAAAGGCTTTGTTGACGCAATTTCCATTTGCAATGGGGGAACCAGATTCCGTACCCGCGGGTCATTATGCGCGCGAAGCGCTAAGGGCAAAAGGTTGGTGGAGTGAAGCAAAATCCCACGCTGTTTACGGGGAAAATGTTCGGGTGGCCTTGCGACGTGTTGTGCTTGGAGAAGTGGGTGCTGCTATTGTTTATGGGAGCGATATTGCGGTTGAACCGGGGGTGAAATCATTGTTGGTTTTTCCGAGTGATAGCCACACAGCTATTGCATACATTGTCGCCCAAACAGAGAACGCTAAAACAGGAGCAGGCGATTTTATTTCATTCTTAACAACACCTGCTGCTGGAGCAATATTTGCACGAGCTGGGTTTTTACCCTCTCAAGAGGAGCGTTGATCTTGGGTTCCATTCTTTCTGATCCAAAAATATGGGGCATCGTTTTCCTTTCTCTCAAGGTGTCGGCTTTGGCGATGCTTGTGGTTGTACCCTTGGCGGTGGTTGTGGCGCGATGGCTGGCCAAGCCGGGGCTTCGCGGAAAGGCTTTATTGAGCGCATTGGTGCATCTACCGCTTGTGTTGCCTCCAGTGGTAACGGGCTATGGCCTGCTTTTGATTTTTGGAAGACGCGGATGGGTAGGGTCCTATCTCGATCAATTTGGAATAAGCTTTATGTTCTCGTGGACAGGAGCAGCGCTGGCGGCAGGGTTGATGGCTTTTCCATTAGTGGTCCGGCCAATAAGGCTGGCATTTGAAACACAGGATTCGCGATTGGAAGACATAGCGGCAACCTTAGGGGCTAGTCGGTGGCGGCGGTTTGTTACCATCGCATTACCCTTGGCATGGCCAGGGGTTTTGGCTGGCTTGGTATTGGGGTTTGCCAAAGCGTTGGGAGAGTTTGGAGCTACGATTACCTTTGTTTCAAACATTCCATATGAAACCCAAACCCTTTCGCTTGCTATCTATACTTTGCTCCAATCTCCAAGTGGAGACCGCGCGGCGATTACGCTTATTGGTATATCAATATGCCTCTCTTTTCTTGCTATTCTCGCATCGGAATGGACCATGGTTGTCATGGAACGAAAGCGGGAGCGGTAGGGTATGCTGGATGTTAAAATAGAAGGCGTGCTTGGCACATTCGTAATTGATGTTGATATACATGCTGGGAAAGGATTAACGGTTCTTTATGGGGCGTCAGGAGCAGGTAAATCTTCAATCTTGCGAGCCATCGCAGGGCTTTGGAATCCATGTAGGGGGCTTATTAAATTCAAGCAGCAGGTGCTGTATGATAGCGATAAAAATATAAATATGCCTACTGCACAGCGGCGGCTTGGGGTTGTGTTTCAAGAGCCGTTACTATTTCCGCATATGAGTGTTGCTCAAAACTTACGTTATGGACTGCGCGAGAATTCACAAGGCTGGGGTAGTGTTATCGCATTGTTGGACTTAGAGAGTTTGCTTTCTCGGATGCCTCGAAATTTATCAGGCGGGGAAGCACAACGGGTGGCACTTGGGCGAGCACTTTTATCTGATCCGCAATTGCTGTTACTCGATGAGCCGTTGACGGGATTAGATGATGCAAGGAGAGCTCAAGTTCTGCCCTATTTGGAAAAACTAAGAGACGAGACAAAAATACCTATTCTATATGTAAGCCATAATCGCGATGAAATCTTACGGTTAGCGGATACGATTTTTTTGGTAGAAAGTGGCAGTGCAAAAGAAAAACTTACGTTAGAGGATTTTGAAAAGCGAACAGAGTTGCCACCCGTTCCCCGTCGTGACAAAAGCTAACCCATGCGTTTTTTATTCTCCATCTTTTTAGTTTTTGCTTCGATTGTTGGAGCACAAGCTCAATGCGATTCTGGCGAAAAAATAATAAGGCTCGGTAGTTTTGCAAACTCAGACCACTTGCCTCGCGATAAGGGTGTGGCCTTGTTCCAAGATGCCGTTAACCGCGAGTTGCAGGGAAAGGCTTGCGTTGAAATTATTTTGAGTGAGACCCGCTTTCATGGAACCATCGGAATCAGTGCTTTGCAAAATGGTGAGGTGCAAATGTTGACGCCGAGCTTTGCAACTTTGGGCCAATTTGTATCGTCGTACCAAGTGTTTGATCTTCCCTTCGCATTTCAAAACTTGTCTGCAGTCACAAAATTTCAAGCAATTACTGGGAATGATTTTATAACGGCGCTTTCCGTTAATGGGTTACAACCGCTTGCTTTCTGGCACGGAAATTTCAAACAAATTTCAGGGAAAAAACCCGTGTATCTACCAGTCGATGTTGCCGGATTAAAATTCAGAACTGATGACGGAGCTAGCTTTGGCAAGCAAGTTTCTGCCCTGTCCTCAACCGCTCAACCGATTGCTGAAAATGATCTAACTATCGCGGTGAAGTCTGGAAAAGTTGATATGCAAATAACCAATTGGGCGCGGCTGGAGCAAGATGGCACGGGCAACATATTTTCAGGAGTGAGCGAGACCAATCATGGGTTTGTAGGCTATCAAATGTTGGCTTCAAAAATATGGTGGGCAGATTTAGATACGCCTTTGCGGAAATCACTTAGCGAGATTATTGGTCGTGTTTCGCGCCAGTTGAATTTTGAAACAGCCAGCAGGGTTCGCAGGTCAAAACAGAACCTGATGCGTGCTGGTGTCGTCGTTCGGGCTTTAACGCGCCATCAGCGCAAGGCTTGGAGAGCCCAGATGCAGGGTGTTTGGAGCTCCTATAACAACGGCTCGCATAAAGTGTTTGTGGATGCACTTGCGGTCGCAAATAGTGGACTTTAATCCGCCAAGAATTCATCAATTCGGTTCATCGCTTCGCTAATATTTTCTTCCGAGTTGGCGTAAGAAAGGCGAATATATCCCTCGCCAAGAACACCAAAATCGGGCCCCCCAATCGTTGCAACACCTGTTTTTTCTAACAGTGCTGAAGCTAGTTTTTTTGACTTCCATCCAGTCTTGGTGATGTTTGGGAAGGCATAGAATGCCCCTTTTGGCATTATGCAGCTTATATTTGGTATCGCGTTTGTTCTTTCGACAATTAACGTCCGTCGACGATCAAATGCAGACATCATTTCAATGGCAGCATCCTGCGGGCCCTCAATCGCGGCAATGCCAGCATATTGGCTAGGAGCATTGACGCAGGACCAAGCGTTGACGGCGAGTTTGCGTACGTTGTCGAACAGTTCATCGGGCCATATTGACCAGCCCATGCGCCAACCTGTCATGGCCCATGTCTTGGACCAGCCGTTTAGGATAATTAGACGGTCGCGGATTTCCGGGAATTGCAACAAAGAGACTTGCTCCTCGTCATCGTAGGTCATCACATCATATATTTCATCGGAGAGGATGGCGGTATGGGGATAGTTTTCCAAGCCGTTTACCAGAGTTTCTATTTCGGCTCGTGGGGTTACGCCGCCAGTTGGGTTGGCGGGAGAATTGAGAATAATAAGCCGGGTTTTGTTATTGACCAATGAGAGCGCCTCTTCGCTTGAAAAGGCAAAACCATTTTCTTCTCGCATGGGAATAGGAATGGGAGTTGCACCCGTAAATTCGATCATCGAACGATAGATTGGAAATCCGGGGTCTGGATACATAATCTCGGTTCCCGGTTCTCCCATCATCAAAATGGCGGCGAACATAGTGACCTTACCGCCGGGCATGATGCAGATATTTTCGGGAGATACCTCGACACCCGTTGTCTGTAGCGTCCGTTTGGTGACGGCTTCTCGGAGCGGCAATATTCCTGTTGCAGGGGTGTAACCGTGGTGGCCATCGCGCAGGGCCTTAACGGCGGCCTCAACAATATGCTCAGGGGTTGGGAAATCTGGCTGGCCAATGCCGAGGTTGATGACATCCATACCGCTTGTAGCGAGTTCCGTTGCGCGGGCCAGTACGGTGAAGGCGTTTTCCTCACCAATGCGGTCGAATCCTGAAATTGTTATGGGCACAATATTACCGTTGTTCGTGTGGGTTTTCTGGTATTGATTGTCATTGGAAATTGGAGCCACCGCAAGGTGCTATGTTCGTTATTGTTAAATTTTAGGGAGAGATGGGATGAGTGAAGATCTATCGAACTGGGAGCCGCGACCGCGACCAGAGCGGAATGTACTTGAGGGGCGGTATGTGCGGCTGGAACCTTTGAGTGCGGCTAAGCATGGTGATGAACTATTCGATGCTGCTTCTATTTTGGGTGAAGAAGATCGGTTTCTCTATTTGCCAGAATACCCGCCATCGTCTCGAGAGGAATTTCAGCTTTGGGTAGAGCTGGTGGAGAAAAGTGAGGATCCGTTATTTTTTGCAGTTATTGATAAGCGAACCGGTAAGGTGGAAGGCCGTCAGACATTGATGCGTATCGACCCCGCTAACGGGGTGATTGAGATTGGTAACATTTTCTGGGGCGGGAGAATATCGCGTACGCCTGCTACCACTGAAGCCCTCTATTTGTTTGCAAAATACATATTTGAAGACTTGGGGTATCGACGGTTTGAGTGGAAATGCAACAATGACAATAAGCCTTCTATTGCGGCTGCTCTGCGATACGGGTTTACTGCAGAGAGCGTTTTTAGACAGGCGCTTATTGTGAAGGGAAAAAATCGAGATACAGCTTGGTTCTCGATGCTCGGTAAAGAATGGCCTGCGGTCAAAAAAATGTTTGAAGCTTGGCTTGATCCTTCTAACTTTGATGCTGATGGTCAGCAAAAGGAAAAACTTCAAGAAATTAGTTAAGGTTGAATGGATGAAAATATTGGTTCTTGGTGCGGCGGGTATGATTGGCCGTAAACTGATTGAACGATTGCTCGACGATGGCCGTTTGCGCGGTAAGACAATTACCCACATTCATGGGTTTGATGTTGTTGAATCGAAGATAGCTACAACAGGCGATCTATCTATCACTACGTCTGCTGGAGATGTGAGTGATGCCGCAGTTGTGGATGCGTTGGTCGCTGAAAGACCCGACGTCATTTTCCATCTAGCCGCGATTGTTTCTGGCGAAGCGGAAGCAGATTTCGACAAGGGGTATCGAATAAATTTGAAGGGAACCCAGAATTTGCTCGATGCGATTGTAGCGCACTCAAGTTACTACCCCCGCCTCGTGTATGCATCCTCGATTGCCGTGTTTGGCGCGCCGTTTCCTGAATTTGTGGAGGATGACTTCCATTTAACCCCGCTCACTTCTTACGGGACGCAAAAAGCAATTGGCGAAATGTTGCTGGCGGATTTTACCCGTAAGGGGCACATGGATGGAGTGGGTATTCGGTTGCCTACCGTTGTGGTGAGGCCGGGGAAGCCTAATGCTGCGGCTTCTGGATTCTTTTCGAATATCATTCGAGAGCCGCTGGTTGGTGAGAAGGCCATTTTGCCTGTTTCGGATGATGTGATGCACTGGGTTGCAAGCCCGCGGTCTGCAATTGGTTTTTGTATTCGCGCAGCTGAAATTGCTGGAGATGAAATTGGGTCAAGGCGCAGCCTGACAATGCCCGGATTGGCTATTACCGTTGGCGAAATGGTGGAGGCACTCGAGCGTGTGGCAGGGGCAAAAGTTGCTTCTTTGATTGAGCGTAAGAAAGATGAAACGATTTCGGGAATTGTTGCCGACTGGCCACGCCAGTTTAAGACGAAAAGAGCTGAGGGGCTGGGATTCACTTCCGAAAAAACTTTCGATGCTATCATACAGGCTCATATCGAAGACGAGCTTGGAGGGGTATTAAGCGTTGGGGGTTAGGGATAATTTTTCTTGTGACCCTTTAGCGGAAATAAGACCAAGTGCTTCATCAAATGTGAACTCCACAATTGCGTTTCCTTGGTCATCACCGAGGGTCACGTTGCCCTTGTCGTCTTGTTGCCAAACACTGATGTAACTGCTCGCAGCAATTACGCCATCGCAGGTGGGATCAATTTCCACGCTGGATGTGTTTATAGTAACATTGCGCATTTTAGTTACGATGCAAACGTCGTGGGTCACATCATTGGTGAGCAACCATGTTTTAGCAAATTGAGCTTCAACAACCGTTGCTTCTGTATGTGGTTTTGCGTTTTCGAGTTTCGCATCCCCATAGACAAGCGAACCACCCAAAAGGGCAAGACAGGTAATCGGTACAAATAAGTTAGCCATAGTTCACCTTTCGATTGGTGAAGGCTACAGGATTGTCCTTAACGAAAATTAAAACGGTGAGTGTTCTTGCATCTATTCTTAGGGGAAGAATAAAGCAAATCAGCAGAATTACAGAAAATTGTAACCGCTGGGATAAGAAAATGCGCTCCGCTAGCGGACTTTATGCGCAGATTCCCTAATTTTTAAGTGCGGCTCTATGAGCACAGCTTTTGTATTTGGTTGTTTCCCGCTTATCTTTTCAAACAACGCGCGGGCAGCAAGACGGCCTATTTCGCAGTGGCCGTCAGCAACAGTCGTAAGTGGCGGGGTGGAAAAGGAAGCCTCTTCGATGTCGTCATATCCTGTAACGGCAATATCAACGCCCGGTTCCATTCCGTGTTTTCTAAGCCCATGCAGAACCCCAAGTGCAACGGTGTCGCTGCAACAAGCAATGGCTGTTGGTGGCTCGCCTTGGGCAAACAGCTGCTCAACTGCGTCAAATCCTGCCTTGCGATCGTAGGGTGTTTCAATGTCCTTGCGTTGGGGTAAAGCAAGCCCTGATTCTTTGAAGGCCTTAGCGAATCCTGCCCTACGCGCCCGGCCTGTCGAGGTGAGGCGTGTTCCACCAATAAGGGCAATGTCTTTGTGCCCAAGTTCAATGAGATGTTTTGTAACAAGATGAAAACCGGCTTCATCGCTTCCCAAAAACGCGGGGACATTTGCATTCTCCACGGTACGGGCAACGAGGGTAACGGGGAGGCCATTTTTTTCGATGCGGGCAATATCTTCTGCCTCAGTTCCAACCGATGGAGACATAATCACCCCATCTGCACCGAACTGCATAAGGGTAGAAATGAAATCTTCTTGGAGCGCAATGTCATCGCCATGGTTGCAAAGAAGGAAAGTCTGCCGATTGCTGCCGAGTTCTTTTTCTATGGAACCCAATATTTCAGCAAAGAACGGGTTGATAATGTCGCGCACGAGTACGCCAACAATGTCAGAACGTTGGGTGCGTAAGCTAGCGGCACGGCGATCGTAGATGTAGCCAATTTCTTTTGATCGGGCGTGCACTTTCTCACGGGTAGCTTCTGCTACGAGGGGAGAATCCCGAAGGGCTAATGAAACTGTTGCCGTGGAAACACCAAGATCATCAGCAATCGTTGAAAGGGTGATTTTTTCTGCCACGTTGATGATCGCCTGATGGGTGAATTGGAAATTCTAATGCTATCCTACGTCAAGGATATGTGTTGCCGCAATCGTTTTGCGCTTTCTTATTTGTGTGAGCGGGGGTAAGAATGGTTGTTGAATTTTTGTGGGATAATAAAAATGCGGACTTGGATCAAAAACCCGATAGCGATTCTCGCTGATAACGCTGGCGGTGGTGTTGTTATTGATGGCGCAAAAATTGTCGAACTGGTTGCGAGTGGAGCAGAGCCTTCATCGCCCGTGGATGGGGTTTTCGATGCTAGTCAACACGTCATGTTGCCAGGCTTGATCAACACCCATCACCATTTCTTCCAAACAATGACGCGGGCGCATCCAGACGCGATTAACAAGGAATTGTTTCCTTGGCTGAAATCGCTTTATCCGATTTGGGCTAAAAATGTGAAACCAGATGCGTTTCGCTTGGCTACCCGATTGGCACTGACCGAACTCATGATGAGCGGTTGCACCACGGTTTCTGACCACCACTACCTTTTCCCAGATGGGCTTGAGGAAGCGATGGATATTCAAGTTGAGGAAGCTGCTCGCTTGGGTATTCGCATGACCCTCAACCGTGGCTCTATGAGCCTCTCCGAAAAAGATGGGGGCTTACCACCGGATTCAGTTGTCCAAGATGACGATACAATTTTGGCAGATTGCGAGCGGGTGCTGAATAAATATCACGACACATCTGAAGGCTCGATGCTGCAAGTCGCGCTTGCCCCTTGTGCGCCATTCACGGTGACAAAAAACTTGATGCGCGAAACGATGGTACTGGCGCATAAACATAACTGCACATGTCATACGCATTTGGGTGAGACGATTGATGAGGATGATTATTGTGTTGAGCATTATGGTTGCCGCCCGGTCGATTACCTCGAAGAACTAGGGTGGATAAACGATCGTGTTTGGCTCGCCCACGGCATTCATTTTAATGACAATGAAGTGCAACGGCTGGGCAAAGCTGGCGTTGGTGTTTGCCATTGCCCAACCTCGAATATGGTGCTGGCTTCTGGCCATTGCCGTACAAAAGAACTGGAAGCGGCGGGTGCACCTGTTGGTCTTGGGGTCGATGGTTCTGCCTCCAATGACAACTCCAACTTGATGGAGGGTGTGCGCCACGCTTTGATGATTGGACGGCTGACTTATGATGCCGCCAGTGTGACGCATTTTGATGCCCTGCGCTGGGCAACAGAAGGCTCTGCAAAATGCTTGCGGCGGGATGATATTGGCAAAATAGCCGTTGGCAAACAGGCCGATTTTTCCATGTATAAGCTTGATGATTTACGCTTTTCAGGCGCTGGTGACCCGCTTGCGGCACTTGTTCTATGTGGGGCACATGAGGCTGATCGGGTGATGGTTGGCGGCGTTTGGAAAGTGGAAGACACAATGCCCGTAAAAATGGATGTGGCGAAGCTGCGCCATGAACACGGCGAAGCCTCGAAAGCATTTTTGGAAAGCCTATAATGGCCGAGTGGATTCCCAATATCGTTGATGGGGACGAGAACACGATTGTTGTTCTACCCCTTGGTGCGACTGAACAGCATGGGCCGCATCTGCCGTTTGAAACGGACACTTTCATTGCCCGTGGTGTGAGCGAGCGTTTGATGAATAGAGCTGTTGGTGATGTTCGGTTTTTACCTGTTGAAGAAGTGGGTTATTCGCTCGAACATATGGACCACGGGGGTAGTAAAACGCTTGCTTTCGAAGAAGCCGTAAATCGCTGGGCTGGTATTGGTGAACAGATTGCAAAAGCTGGTATTCGGCGGTTTGTTATGTTGAATGCTCACGGTGGTAACTCGCCCCTGATGACAATTGTTGCCCAGGAGCTACGGGTTCGTTGTTCTATGCTTGCGGTGGCGACGAGCTGGACACGGTTTATTAAAAGCAGCAGAATTGTAAGCGCCAATGAAGAGGCATTCGGTATCCACGGTGGTGATATTGAAACCAGTGTAATGTTGGCGTTACATCCTGAGTTAGTCGATATGAATACGGCGCAAGACTTTCCGAATTTACAAGAGGCTCTGACGCTGAACCACAAACACCTCCGAGCCTATGGCCCCCATGCATTTGGTTGGAAGGCTGCGGATTTGAACCGCTTTGGTGTGAATGGAAATGCAGGCATGGCGACGTCAGAAAAAGGTGAGGCTTTGCTTGATTTAGCTGTAACAGGCTTGAATGAATTGTTAGAAGATGTGGCTCAATTCGATTTGACCTTGTTGCGCGATAATTGAGGCTTATGTTCCTTTATAGATTGAATTTTGTGAGTTAACCCATGGCAGACCAAGCCCCCCAAACTACCCCCGTTACTGTTCTTACTGGATACCTCGGTTCTGGAAAAACAACGCTTCTCAACCGAATTTTATCGGAAGACCACGGCAAGAAATTTGCTGTGATCGTCAATGAGTTTGGCGAAATTGGCATTGATAATGATCTTATTGTGGAGAGCGATGAAGAGATTTATGAAATGAACAATGGGTGTGTGTGCTGCACCGTTCGCGGCGACCTTGTTCGGGTGGTGCAAGGTCTGTTGAAACGCAAGGGGCGGTTCGATGGGATCTTGGTAGAGACAACGGGGTTGGCTGATCCTGCGCCCGTTGCGCAAACCTTCTTTATGGATGATGACGTGCGCGCCAAAGCGCGGCTTGATGCGGTGGTAGCACTGGTCGATGCCAAGCATTTCCCATTGCGTTTGAAGGATGCACCAGAAGCCGAAGACCAAGTGGCTTTTGCAGATGTGGTGATTATAAATAAGGTGGATTTGGTGAGTGCGGAAGAATTGGGAAAGCTTCGTGCAACGGTGCGAAAGATAAATCCTCATGCGGTTATTCATACGGCGGAACGCTCAAATATTCCGTTGGAACATGTGCTGGATCGCGGGTCATTTGATCTGGACCGGATATTGGAAGACGACCCGCATTTTCTTCATGCAGACGACCACGATCATCCTGACCACGAGTGTAGTTCCCATTGCGATCATCACGGGCACGACCATGGGCACGATCATAGTCACAGCAAATTAGATGCCAACACCCACGACACCACAGTTGAATCAATTTCACTCCGCGCGGGCGAGATGGACGAGAAGTTTTTCTTTCCTTGGATCAACAAACTCACCCAAATTGATGGGGCCAATATTCTGCGATTGAAAGGAATTGTCGCGTTCAAAAACGATGCTGACCGATTCGTTATTCAAGGGGTTCACATGATTGTTGAGGGCGACCACCAACGGCCATGGAAAGCGGATGAGAAACGCGAAACGCGGATGGTATTTATCGGGCGCGGTTTGGATAAAGAAAAAATTGAGCGCACCTTCAACGCCTGCGTTGCAAAATAGCCATGGCAACAATTGCTAATTATGATTTCGATGAACATGTGGAGCTTGCAACTTTTGTTGATAACCAGCCGATTTTTGCGCTGGTTGATGGCACGGTTCATTTCCCCTTGGCGGTTCAAAAAACTGTAGAGGCTAACGATGGATTGCTGAGTGCCTGTGTTGCGCTGGATAGCAAAAGCATTGTTACGGGTGGTGAAGACGGGCGCGTGATGCGGGTTACCGAGGGCCAAGCTGAACTGGTGGCGGAGCAGCCGCGTAAGTGGATTGATGTTGTACAGGCTGGGCCAAATGGTGCGGTTGGTTTTGCATCGGGTCGTACCGTTTGGGTGGCCACCGATAACGCGCTTAGACAATTTGACCATGAGAGGGCGGTGGAGGGAATCGCTTTCGCTCCGAAGGGCATGCGGATTGCTTGCGGTCGTTATAACGGGGTGAGTTTGCACTGGGTTGCGGGGCAAGCGAAGCCCGTTGATTTGCATTGGGACGGGGCACACACGGCGGTGCTGTTTTCGCCCGATGGGAAATTTATTGTTACATCAATGGCTGAAAATGCGCTGCACGGATGGCGGCTAGATGATAAGAAAACGGGCGAAGGAAAGCATATGCGGATGCAGGGCTATCCTGCTAAACCCAAAAGCTTGTCTTGGTCGGCTAAGGGGAAATGGCTCGCAAGTTCTGGTGCGCAGGCTGCGGTTTGTTGGCCGTTCTCAAGTAAAGATGGGCCGATGGGGAAAGCCCCAAAAGAACTTGGAACACGCGGCGATAGCATGGTCATGCAGGTGGCCTGTCACCCTAGCGAAGACGTGGTGGCGATTGGTTATACGGACGGCATGGTGATGGCTGTAAAAATTGAAGACGGCGGCGAAGCGTTGTTGAGACGTGGCGGTAAGGGGGCGATCAGTTCGCTTGCTTGGGATGTTGGTGGAACGCGACTGGTGTTCGGTTCGGAAGAAGGTGAAGCTGGTTTAATAGACGTGAGCGGATAGGATTGAAAAATGAAAAACCCAGAACTCAAAGCTTGGTGTGATTACGAGCAGGTCGAAGTTGCCCATGCCAAAAGCGGGCCGCTTGCGGGGCTGACCCTTGGGGTAAAAGATATTTTTCAGGTGGCAGGTTATAAAAATGGTTGGGGGCAGCCGACTCGTCTGGCAACCTGTGATGTGGATACGGAAACACAGCCTGCTGTTCAGCAAATGTTGGATGCAGGGATCGAAGTAACTGGTAAAACCCAGTGCGAGGAACTTTGCTATTCGTTGACAGGGGATAATCACCACTACGGTGCGCCCCACAATATGGCGGCACCTGATCGGCTAACAGGTGGTTCGTCCTCTGGATCCGCTTCGCTTGTGGCGGCGGGTGTTGTTGATGTGGCCACGGGGTCGGACACGGGCGGGTCGGTTCGTTGCCCCGCATCCTATTGCGGCTTGATCGGACTGCGCACTACCCACGGGCGTATATCGCTAGAGAAAACCATGCCGCTCGCACCGAGCCTTGATGTGTTCGGTTGGTTTGCCAAGGACGTTGAGACTTATGCCAAAGTGGGGGATGTGTTGCTGGAAGATGATGCCAGTTCGACAAAACTCACGCGGTTAATTGGCAGCCCAGATTTGGATTCTTTACTGTTGGGGGATGCTGAATATTTAGGTTTTATGAAAGCCGCCGAGCAAGTTGAAAACTACTTCGATGATGAGCGGGAGTTCATTCAAATGCCCGTTGATTTAGATGCTACGCCATGGATGTTCGACACGACTGGCGCGTTTGAAGCGTGGCGGGGGCTTGGGTCTTGGATTGAGGAACACCAGCCTGATTTGGGGCCGGGAATTAAGCAGCGGTTTGAGTTTGGTTCGAAGGTGGAAAAGGCGGAATATGAAAAGGCGGCAGGGGAGCGGCTACAGGTTCGATTGCAGCTTGAAGATATGCTTGGCGATGATGGCCTGTTGATTTTCCCAACAGTGCCGAGTGCCGCGCCGTTGAAATCCGAAGACTACAAAACCCTCCATGCCTTCCGCGAACACGCTATTCGGTTGCTGTGTCTATCAGGGCTTTCTGGCCTGCCACAAATTACCCTCCCACTCGGCGAAGTTTACGGCGCGCCAATGGGCATCAGCTTGATGGGGCCAAGGGGAAGTGACAAGCGTTTGATTGAAATTGCGCGGGGTATTATGGGGTAGGTTGTTGCATTTCAAGCATCCCAAATTGACCCATTACCTGTATCGACAATAACTGTTTCGGAAGAATAGTTTTTCCCAAAATAACTATTCTTACAAGTTAGGCAATGCCAATGACCAGGGTCGATAGTTTGCAAGCGAATGGCTGTCTTCTTATTGTCGTAACATTGCTGACAGAAAAGGCTTTCGTTTCCATTGTCATCTAGCTGAGAATAAACGGGATCACGCCACTTCATTGAAACCCTTAATGCTTGTGAAGTTTCGAGTTCTTTTATTTGCCGATCTTTTTCTAGAATGATTTCCTGAATTGAGGCAACTTCTATTTTTGTGTCAGCGAGAGCACTTATTAAATCGGCAAACTTCAGTTCGATCTCTGCCTTCTCAAGAGAAGAGCCGCTCTCTTTGAGAGTTTTACTTATTTCAATCGCTGTTTTGATACTTGATAGCACGGCACCAACTGTTCCTATTTCGACCATAATAATTTCCTATTTATTCTGTTTCATCACAACAATATCGGTTCCCCATGGGGCGTTCTTGCGGCGGCTGCGTGCCATTCTTTTTCGCGGGTTTCGATGGCCTCTATTGAGGTAAGGCTTTTGCTGGCTACTAGTTTTTCGAGAGCGGCTAACCAGTGGTTGTAATATTCCCGGTCCGTGCCGCTGTGGATTTCTGAGGAGAGGGCGGTTGCCCATTCTTCCCATGTGAATAGGCCTTTTTGATGGAGGTTCACGGCCATGGCAAAGGCTTGGGCTTCCCATGGTTCGTTGAAGATGGGTTCATCACCAACCAGCACCATGTCGGGAAGGGATTTGAGGTTAGGCTTTTTCAAAGTGCGGCTCCCATAGATCGAGGGTGACGGTATCGCGTGGATTTTTGTCTGGGCCCCAAAGTTCTTGGGCGGTGAAGCGCACCTGATAAAGCCAGTGTGGGTTTTCGCCGTTGCCGGAACTGTCTGGGAAGACATGGAAACCCAAAATTTGCGTGACAACGCCTTCGCAATTTCTGGCGTATCGCGGCAAGCGAGTGTGGCCTTCTGGGTGACTTTTTATGGTGCGGATTTTGTCGCCAATTTGGAAGGCGGGCTTACCTTCTTCTGGGCGGGTTGCTGCGCCTGAAAGGGAGTGCAATCCGTCCCAAACATTTTTGGCTTCTAGTCTTCCGCGCACTTTAATTGCGGGGGTGCGGAGCTTGCCGTCGCTTAATTCTTCTGCCGTCACCATGCCCCGTTCGAGCATAAGTTTTTGCACCCCTTCTGTCCAAATTTTGTAATAGGGGAAGCTTAAATAATCGGCAGGAGGAATGCTTTCGCGGGCGTGGCGGGAGAGGTCGATGTTCCATTGACCGCAGGCTCCGAGCGCGACGACCATGCCCATGACACGGCTTTCCCATTCGGCGTGATAATTGCCCTCGTCGGGGACATCAACAACGGGGCCAAAGCCCTGCATGCCGCCTAAGTCTGCGCCGCCGTTCATGTTGTTTCTTTCAGGCTTTTAGCAAAGCCTGTGCCGATCATCGAATTGCGGGTGACTAGTTTCGCGAGCTCGTCTTCGCTCATTCCATCAGTTCCATCGGGGCGCTGGGGGATGACGATGTAGCGGGTTTCGGCGGTGGAATCGTGGACTTCAACAGCAACTGTTTCTGGTAATGAAATACCAAAATCTTCCAAAACGCCACGTGGGTTAATGACGACCCGTGAGCGATAAGGCGGTGATTTATACCAGCTGGGGGGAAGCCCTAGTACCGACCATGGGTAGCACGAACAAAGAGTGCAAACGACAAGGTGGTGGGTGTCATCAGAATTGACGACCGCGATCATGTGTTCCCCTTGGCGTGAGGTGTAGCCGAGAGAATGGATAGCGGCGGTTGCGTCTTCCATCAGCCACTTTGAAAAGGCCGGATCGCTCCAAGCTCTGGCGACAACATGGGCGCCATTTTGAGGGCCAATTTTTGTCTCGTAGGTTTGCACTATTTCATCAACGGCGGCGCTTTCGATGTAGCCTTTTTCTACGAGTAGGCTTTCGAGTGCGCGAACACGGGCGTCCATTTCGCTTAGGTGCGAGTGGTCACCATGATCGTGAGGGTGGTCATGAGAGTGTTCGCTCATTCTGCTGCTTCCAGTAAACCATTTTTCTTGGCCAAATATTCGCGCGCGGCAGTACCAAACGCTTTGAAGATAGTTGCTGATGGGCTATCTGTTGCTGCCCAATATTCTGGATGCCACTGAACTCCGACCACAAATCCGGGTGCGCCTTTTACGGTGATGGCTTCAATTGTTCCGTCATGGGAAGTGGCTTCAACAACAACGTTATTTCCCAACTCGTTTAGGGCTTGGGTGTGGAGCGAATTGACCTCAACGGAATCGTCTTCAATTTCGTCTTTCAATATTTCTGCGATGCAGGAGCCTTGTTTGATTTTCAAACCGTGGGCGAGGGCGAAGCGTTCGTCTGGTGTGCCTTCCCACGGATAACCGTGGTCGTCGATGTTACGTTTCTTTTGAAATTCAGCGGTGAGGGTTCCGCCCATGGCGACGTTCAACTCTTGGATGCCGCGACAAATTGCTAGCACAGGCACGCCCTGTTTAATGGCGGCGCGGATGAGCGGCAGGGTTGTTGCATCGCGATCGGGATCGAAGGGTTCGTGGTCTTTTGTTTCTTCCTCACCATAATTTGAAGGATGCACATTGGTGCGAGAACCAGTAACGAGCAGACCGTCAACCCGACCAAGCAAGCTATCAATATCAAGCCGTGAACCGGTAACTGGTACAGCTAAGGGAAGTACGTCGGCGACATCAGTAGCTGCATTCACATAAGGAGCGGGAACACAGTGCCACATATAGGGTTCCATGTGGCGATAATCAGAGGTAACGGCGATGATAGGTTTTGACATTTGTTATGGCTCGGTTGGTTGCTGCCTTAGGTTTAATCCAAAGCAGTTGCACTCGCAATCACTCTCAATTGCAATTTTGATAAAACCAAATCTGCGTGTAAAGCCCAAAGATTCGAAAAAGCCCCTTGAACTTTCGGCGTAATTCCTTTGTAACATTCCTACGTTCCGCTGTCGCTTGCGCGTGCAGGGGAGTCCCGCGCCTATTTAGTCGCGCGGATTGCACGGTGTAAACCCTATCAAAGGGTGACTGCTAACGTAACGTATTTAACTGCCAAAGTGGGTTTTCCCATTGGGGTATATTTTGTGAACACAATGGGAGGATAATCCATGGATAGACGTTCATTTATCAAGAAAGCCGGCCTCGTCGGTACAGTTGGCGCTGCTTCAACGCTCGCTACACCTGCACTTTCGCAGGGCATCAAAGAGATGGCTATTGTTGCAACATGGCCACGTGACTTTCCAGGCATCGGTCTTCCGGCTCAGCGTCTTGCTGCCCGTATCACCGAGCTGACTGAAGGCCGCATCACAACTAAATACTTCGCTGCTGGCGAACGTGTTGGTGCATTTGACTCATTTGACGAAGTTGCTTCCGGTAACGCTCAAGCCTACATGGCTGCTGAGTACTACTGGAAAGGTAAGCACGCTGGCTTCTCACCTTTCACAGCTATCCCATTCGGTATGACTTATACTGAAATGGACGCGTGGATTAAATACGGTGGTGGTCAAGAGCTTTGGGACGAGTTGAGCGCAG
>JAZGEY010000030.1:0-2310 GCA_036478985.1 Rhizobiaceae bacterium | reverse complement strand
GCGTGGAACGATCTATTCGTCAAAGCAATCGCTCATCATTTATTAGTCGCCTCAGGCTACCACTCACCAGACCGCAAAACCGCACTGGCACGCGAAAAATGGCTTGAAGATACGCAAGTCGATGTCGCTGGCGCATTGAAGAAATCGCTAACGTCCTTCGGCGGCCTATTCACCGGCGGCTTCACAGACGCATTCAAAACCGACCACCAACGCACGCAAGAAGAATGGGCAGATCGCAACGAAGCGACGGAAGCAAAAACCGAGATTGCCCAAGCCGTCGATGAAAACGAAGCCCAATGGCTAGTCGAGCGCGTAGGCCGCGACGGCAAACTACACGACAACGAAAAAGCGCTGATTGAGTTTATCAAAGAGGATAGTTTGGATATTCACCCGTTGCTGCATCCGTTGCTAGATAAAGTAGCCTGATGGGTGGGGTGTTTTTGGGGGTTGTTTGAATATAGACTGTGCTTGTTGTTTTTGAAGTGAAGTGGTGTGGTTCAGGTTGAATGGCGGCCTTGAATCCCTTTTACCGCACCCTAAATTGGGGCGAAAGGCCGCATAGCGAATGGATTGAAACATATACATATGCAAGGAAACACAGGCGCATTAATGCGCCTGTGTTAATTCTAACTTTGGATTAAAATTTTCCGTTGTCGTTGGCTGACTTCGTTGGCATGTCGGTAATGACGTCCCAATGTTCAACAACCTTGCCACCATCAATTCGAAACAGATCGTAAAAAGCCGAAGACTTGCCCAAGAATGATCCTTCCGAAGCCGCGAAAACAAAGTTGCCCTCAGCGACGATAATGTGGGTTTTGCTGTAAGTCATTGGTTGACCGTTGGCAGCCATTGCAGCAAGTGCGCCTCCTAACGCGGACAAGCCATCGGCAACGCCGCTGTTGTGCTGAATATAGGTCTCGGTTGAGATAAAGTCCGTAATGCGGCTTCCGTCACCACCTATCATGACTGTGTTCATGAAATCAGTAACCATCGCCTTGTTTTGGACTGTCTTGTCCAAATCCGTGATTTTGGTTGTGCCATCCAACTGCGTTCTCCCAGATGGGTTCGGCTTGGCGAACGCAGTAATGTTATCCCAGTGCTCGGCCACTTTACCATCTTTGATTCGGAACACATCAAACGCAACCAAATGGTCCCCGCCAAAGAGTTTTGCATTTTTGTACTCATTGTGTGCGACTACCAAATCACCTTCTGAAATTAGCCTATGGGTAGTTGCAGAAATTCCACTTTCTTTTAGAGCAGGAATGAAACCTATCAGTGGGGCACTTCCAGATGGAATTGATGGGTTATGCTGAATGAGATCTTTGGCCATCACTTTTTCAGCGGCAGCTGCATCGAATGTCACAAATAATGCTGCCATCTCGGCGACAGCAACTTCCTTAGCGGAATCCGCAAGTGCTGCGGTTGCTGAAACAGCTGAAACCAGAATAGCGGCGGTTGTGTTGCGAAGTGTTTTTTTCATAATTAATCCATTTCGAGGTGATTGAAGTTTGTGGATTATTTAAGTATATAAATGATACTTAATGTCAATAACGTACCAAAAGAGAACTAAGTATGCTCCAGATCACCGTTTCTACAGATGAAGAAAGCGGGCTTTGCCCAATTCGCAATGTTCTTGTCGGCATTAGTGGAAAATGGCAATCCCTCATCATCCTTAGCTTAGAAGACGGGCCGTTGCGCTTTAACCAGATTAAGCGCGTGATAGGTGATATTTCCCAACGCGTTCTTACTCAGAACTTGCGGACGCTGGAAAGGGACGGGCACATCACCAGAACTGTCAGCCATGGGCCACCTATCGCGGTATCTTATCAACTCACCCCACTGGGGCATGAGTTTCTGGAAATATGGAAGCCAGTCGCTTTGTGGGCAGAAAACAAATTTGAGGCCGTAACGGCGGCTCGTAAAAAATATGAAGCCAAAAGCAAATAGTTAACGAAGCCAATGTTTGTTATTACTCACGAAGATTGTAATTGAATGAGCTTTAACCCGAAATTCTATTATCATCGCTCATCGGCATGCTTGCCTGCATAGCAGATATCCACACTCCCCCAAAAAAATACCCCTTGCACCATCCCCAAATCTCCTCTATATGCACGCTCATTCCACACGCAGGTTTGCGCTGTTGATCATCCTTGTCCACATCGGACAGGGCTCAGCCTCTAATCTTGGCAACGATCACATGGCGATCCGGTGACACGAAATAATTCGTTGTTCATGCACTTGCGGAGGTTCAACCGGTAAAAGGAGAAAGACATGGCTCTTCCTGAGTTCACCATGCGTCAGCTGTTAGAA